>NZ_CP151273.1:3043978-3652774 GCF_038237375.1 Alcaligenes sp. SDU_A2
CGCAAAGCCATTCGGATAACGTAAATCGGCGCTTTGCAGCGTGCGGTCGCCCAAGCGCTGCATCAGGCCAGGCCAGGCCTGCACAAATCGTTCAATACGCACGGCAAAGGGCAAAGCCCCTTTGCGTCCGTGCGGGTCGGCAATATCGGCCGCAGGATCGCGGCCCAGATTCAGTTGCGTGCCGTTCGAGAGCGTCACGTCCCAGGCATAACGTGGGCTGAGCGCGACCTCGCGCACCTGCACATCCAGGGGGCCGAACCAGCGCGCCAGCTCCGCATAGCGCTGCACCACCAGCCGCTCGGAATTGGGCGGACCGCTTAACTGCGGCAGTTGCGCGTCGTCGGGCACCACCGCCTGATTGGCCGCAAACGCCTCGCCCCAGGTGTTGATCATGTCGTTCTCATTCCAGTAGGCCAACGGCTGCTGCTCTTCGATGCGAACTTGCAGCGTATTGGGCCAGACCCGCCGGATCTGAGCACGCCGCACCCAGGGCGCGGTTTCGATCAAGGCACGGGACTTGTCCAGGTTGACCGTAAAGAAGTTGCCCTCCAGACGGCCCGCTACCGTGGCCTTGACGCCTTCGGGCGTGACATAGGCCAAGGGTTCGCCTTGCGACGATTCGATCTGGATACGCTCGATATTGAAATACGGACGACGCACAGCCCAGATGATGACCCCGACGACCAGCGCCGACACGGCCAGCAGCGCCAGCGTGTTAGCGATCAGATTGGTCAGGCGGGCATCGGAAAACATGTTCCAGGCTCCTTGGGTTTACACGCTGCGGGCGATGGCCTGCACTTTGCAGCGCGCCGTCGCCAAAATGTTCACGCACAGCTGGGCATAACTGACTCCCTGGGCTTTGGCAGCCATGGGAACCAGCGAATGGCTGGTCATGCCGGGCGAGGTATTCATCTCCAGCAGCCAGGGCCGGTTCTGCTCGTCCAGCATGAAATCGGCCCGCGCCCAGCCTTCGCAACCCAACGCCTGAAACGCGCGCACGGCCAGATCCTGCACCTGGGCCGTCAGCTCGGGCGACAAGTCGGCAGGGCAGAAATACTGGGTTTCGTCGGAGTAATACTTGTGCTCGAAGTCGTAATTGCCTTGCGGGGCGACGATATCAATAACCGGCAAGGCACGCGCATGCTCGCCGGTGCCGATGATGGGCACGGTCAGTTCGCGGCCGCGGATAAATTGCTCGGCCAGCACGACGGTGTCGTAATGCATGGCGGTCTGAAACGCTGCCAGTGCCTGATCGGCCTGATCCACACGCACCACACCTACGGTGGAGCCTTCATGCGGGGGCTTCATGATCATGGGCACGCCCAGACGCTCGACGGCGGCGGCCACGCCCGAGGCGTCGGTCAACTCGACAAAGTCCGGCGTCGGCAGGCCCACGTGCTGCCAGACCCGCTTGGTCATGATCTTGTCCATGGCCAGACTGGAAGCCATGACGCCGCTGCCAGTGTAGGGAATACCCAACCATTCCAGCGCGCCTTGCAATGTCCCGTCCTCGCCGAAGCGGCCATGCAGCGCAATGAACACGCAGTCAAAACCAGCCTGGGCCAGATCGGCCAGGCCTTTTTCGCCCATGTCAAACAGATGCGCATCCACACCCATGCTGCGCAAGGCATCATGAACCCCTTGGCCCGACATCAGCGATACCTCGCGCTCGGCAGACTTGCCGCCGTACAACACGCCTACTCGGCCAAAATCTGCTGTCATGCCATTTCTCCCAATTGGGCAGGAATCCGGCTGATGGACCCTGCTCCCATTACCAACACCACATCCCCGTCGCGGACAAAGTCCAGAACGGTCTGTGCCATATCATTGATTTCCGCGACAAAAATCGGTTCAACCTTGCCCAGCACGCGCACGGCGCGGCTGAGCGCGCGACCGTCGGCGGCCACCAGAGGCGGCTCGCCGGCGGCATAGACCTCGCTGAGCAGCACCGCATCGGCCTGACTGAGCACCTGCACGAAATCCTCGAAGCAATCGCGGGTACGCGTATAGCGATGCGGCTGGAACGCCAGCACAATGCGCCGGTCCGGCCATGCGCCACGTGCGGCCGCCAAGGTAGCAGCCATTTCGACAGGATGGTGACCATAATCGTCAACAACGGTAAACGTGCCGCCGCCCTGTCGCTCGGAAACAGGAAAGTCGCCGATCAGAGAAAAGCGCCGGCCCACGCCGGTAAATTCGCTCAGGGCACGGGCAATCGTGGCGTCATCGACGCCCAGCTCGGTGGCCACTGCGATCGCCGCCAAAGCATTGAGTACATTGTGCCGACCCGGCAAATTCAGACATACGGACAGCACCGGCAGATCGCCTCCCGCCCCTTTGCGCTGCACATCAAAACACATGGTCGTGCCGCGGCTCTGGATATTGACCGCCCGCACCTGCGCATCGCTGTCTATGCCGTAGGTCGTGACAGGACGAGATACAAAAGGAATGATTTCGCGCACATTGGCGTCATCACTGCACAGGATGGCGCTGCCGTAGAACGGCAGGCGATGCGTGAAATCGATAAAGGCGCTTTTAAGACGCGCCACGTCGTGACCATAGGTGTCCATATGGTCCACATCGATATTGGTCACGATGGCCATGACGGGCAACAGATTCAGGAAGGAGGCATCGGATTCGTCAGCCTCGACCACGATGTACTCGCCCTGCCCCAGACGCGCGTTCGCACCGGCAGAGTTCAGACGCCCGCCGATGACAAACGTAGGGTCCAGCTCGCCGGCGGCCAGCAGGCTGGCGACCAGGCTGGTCGTGGTGGTCTTGCCATGCGTGCCGGCCACGGCAATGCCGCGCTTCAGGCGCATCAGCTCGGCCAGCATCAATGCTCGCGGCACCACAGGGATACGGGCAGCCCGGGCGGCCAGCACTTCGGGGTTATCGCCGGCAATGGCGGTGGAGGTGACGATAGCCCCCATGCCTGCCACGTTCTCGGCCTTGTGGCCGATGATGATGCGCGCGCCCAGGCTCTCCAGACGGCGTGTTACCGCCGTTTCCTGAATATCGGAGCCGCTGATGGCAAAGCCCAGATTCAGCATGACTTCGGCAATGCCGCTCATGCCCGATCCGCCGATACCTACAAAATGAATTCGTTGAATGCGGTGTTTCATCCCGCCCTCCTTGCCGCCTGCTGACATGCTTCGGCAATGTGTTGCGTGGCATTCAACTGTGCATGTTCCTGTGCGTGGCTGGCCACGCGACTCAATTCTTCACGGCCCAGCGTCTGCAGCCATTGGGCTAGCCACTGGGGTGTCAATTCCGATTGTTTCTTCAACCAGGCCCCCGAGCATTCGCTCAGGTACCGGGCGTTGGCCGTCTGGTGATCGTCGATGGCATGCGGCAAAGGCACAAACAAGGCTGCCACACCCAAAGCGGCCACCTCGGCCACGGTCATGGCACCTGCCCGACAAATCAACAGATCGGCCTCTTTCATGGCTTGCGCCATATCGCCGATAAAGGCCGTGCAGTCGGCCTGTACCTGAACCTGTGCATACGCCTGCTGCAACGCTTGCAGATGCTGCTCGCCCGACTGATGCGTCACCTGCGGACGCTGCCCGGCAGGAATCAATGCCAAGGCCTGCGGCACGACGGTATTTAGTGCCGCCGCACCCAGACTGCCGCCGACCACCAGCACCCGCAACGGCCCCTGACGCTGCGCATAGCGTTCGACGGCCGCGCCTTGATCCACAAACGCATCACGCACCGGATTGCCCACGGTGACGGCACCCGGCAGAGCACCGGGGAAACCGGTCAGGACCTGATCGGCCATCTTGGCCAGATACCGATTGGCCGTGCCGGCAACCGCATTTTGCTCGTGCACCACCAGCGGGCGACGCATCAAAAACGCCATCAAGCCACCGGGAAAGGCAACATATCCGCCCATGCCCAGCACCACATCGGGCTGCGCCTGCTTGATGCAGCGCCGCGCCTGCAGGCAAGCACCCAGCAAGGTAAAGGGCAGTTTCAACAAGGCCCCCACGCCTTTGCCGCGCAAGCCTGCAAATCGCAGCGGCAGCATTTTAATGCCATGCTGGGGCACCAGGCTACCTTCCATGCGTTCCGGATGGCCCATCCAGACAACATTCCAGCCGCGTTCGCTCATGGCCTGGGCAACGGCCAAGCCTGGCATGATATGTCCGCCTGTGCCGCCGGCCATGATCAGAATGGTTGGGGCGCTCATGTGCGTTTCCCCCGCATCATCTGACGGTTTTCAATGTCCACCCGCAACAGCAGGGCCAACGCCACCAGGTTCATGACAATGCCCGAGCCGCCATAGCTGACCAAAGGCAACGTCAGGCCTTTGGTGGGCAACAGTCCCAGCACCACGCCGATATTGATGAAGGTCTGTACGCCGAACCAGACGGCCACGCCTTGGGCGACCATGCCATTGAAAATACGCTCCATGGCGATGGCTTGCCGGCCTATGCTGAAACTGCGCCACACCAGAAACGCGAACGTCAGCACCAGTGCCGACACGCCGACAAAGCCCAATTCCTCGCCGATCACAGCCACGATGAAGTCCGTATGCGCTTCGGGCAGGTAATGCAGTTTTTCCACGCTGGACCCAAGGCCCACGCCAAACCATTCGCCACGCCCCAGCGCAATCAGCGAGTGCGAGAGCTGATAGGCGCTGCCGTAGGCATTGTCCGGGTTCCAGGGGTCCAGATAGACGAACAGGCGTTCGCGACGCCAGGGCGAAATCCAGATCAGCAGTAAGAAACTGCCCACCAGAATGCCCAGCAAGGCCGAAAACAGCTTGCCATTGATGCCGCCGATAAAAAGAATGCCCACGGCAATCGCCACGATGACCATGAAGGCACCCAAGTCGGGCTCCATCAACAGCAGCACGCCCACAAAGCCCAAGGCAACGGCCATAGGCAGGAAGCCGCGCAGAAAAGACTGCAAATACTCTTGCTTGCGCACCGTGTAGTCGGCCGCATACAGCACCATGGCGACCTTCATCAGTTCGGAAGGCTGAAAATTGATGATGCCCAGCGGCAGCCAGCGCCGCGCTCCGTTGACTTCACGACCTATGCCCGGAATCAACACCACGATCAAAAGCAAAATAGCCAGCACAAACACAGGGATGGTCAGCTTCTGCCAAACCCGCATCGGTATCGAAGCGGCGAATACCGCCATCAATGCGCCCACGGCAATGAACAGGCCGTGACGGATCACAAAATAGTAACGGCCATAGCTTTCGTAGCGCGGCCCATCGGCCAAGGCGATGGAGGCCGAATACACCATGAGCAACCCAAACAAGGTCAACATCAAGGTGACTGACAACAGCGCCCGGTCGAACGTGGGCAATGCGGTGCGCCCAGGGCGCACCGCATTGACACCGGAAGTCAGTTCCGCGAACAGGCTCATGCTGCCTCTCCCTTGTCCAGGGCCAGCTCGGTCACGGCGGCCACAAAACACAGGCCGCGATGGTGATAGCTTTTGAACATATCCATGCTGGCGCAGGCCGGCGACAGCAACACCACATCGCCCGGGCGTGCTTGTTCGGCGGCTTGCCGGACAGCCGCGTCCAGACCATCGCAAAATCGATGCGGCACATCCTGCGCTTGCAGAGCAAGCGCCAATTGCTGCGCATCGCGCCCGATCAGAAACGCTTCCGCTACGCCGCCGCGCGCCGCCTGTGCCAACGGCCCGAAATCCTGGCCCTTACCCAGTCCGCCGGCGATCAGCCAGACGCGCTGATCCAGGCCCCGCAAAGCCGCCACAGTGGCACCCACATTCGTGCCTTTGCTGTCATCCAGATACTGAACGCCGTCCAGCACGCGCACCAGTTCTACGCGATGCGGTTCGCC
This sequence comes from Alcaligenes sp. SDU_A2, assembly GCF_038237375.1. Taxonomy (NCBI): domain Bacteria; kingdom Pseudomonadati; phylum Pseudomonadota; class Betaproteobacteria; order Burkholderiales; family Alcaligenaceae; genus Alcaligenes; species Alcaligenes sp. SDU_A2. The sequence continues at coordinate 3,049,807 of NZ_CP151273.1, forward strand.
GCGATAGCTGCGCAGGCCATTGAGCAGCTCGGCCCACCCCAGCCCCAGACTACGCGCCAGAATCAAGGCGGCCTGGGCATTCAGGGCATTGTGACGCCCCTTGACCTGCAGGGCCTCGACCGGCATCAGGCGGTTCAGGCGTCCGGGCAGACGAACGGCGGGCGCATCGTCGCCCTTACGTCGACGCGCAGCCGCCACGGGCTGATCGAAATCCTGCGGATCGCTGGCCAACAACCACTCCATGCCGCCATCCACGCCCAAGCCCATATCGCCGGTCAGCGCGGGCCGATCCAGCCCAAAACTGCGCACGGTTGGCAGCGCGGCATCGTCGACCATCGCCATCACGGCCGGATCGTCGCGATTGACCACCGCCAACCGGGACATGCCCAGCAAGCGGGCCTTGGCCTGGACATAAGCCGGCATGTCTCCATGCCAGTCCAGATGGTCCTGAGAAATATTAAGCACCACCGCGGCGTGGGCCTGCAGACTAAAGACACTTTCCAGCTGGAAGCTGGACAGCTCCAGCACCCAGACCTGCGGCAGCGCATCGTCCTGCAAGGCCTGGTACAAAGCTGCCAGTGCCGCCGGGCTGATATTGCCAACGGCGCGCGCGGATACACCGGCCTGCTCCAGAATATGGCGGGTCATGGCGGTCACGGTCGTCTTGCCATTGGTGCCGGTCACAGCCAGCACCTGGCTGTCGCGCCCCTGTTCGCTCAGGTCCCGCAAAGCGCGCGCAAACAGTTCAATTTCGCCGATGACCTCGGCACCCTGCTGACGCGCCTGCGCCAGAAAGGCTGCGATGGGAGCCTGCAGCGGCGACAAGCCGGGGCTGATTACCACCGTATGCACATCCTGCAAGGTGGCCGCCTGCAAAGCCTGTTCCCCCAGGCGACTATCCAATGCTACGCCCGCCAAAGCGGCCAACTCGTCCTGTCCCTGGATCTGTTCACGCGTGTCGGCCAGGCGCACGTTTGCGCCGTGGGCAAGGCACCAGCGGGCAGCGGCCAGGCCTGTCTCGCCCATCCCCAGGATGAGCGTGACGCCGTCGGCGCGGATCGAAGGAAAAGTCAGACCATTCATCGCAGTTTCAAGGTAGACAGGCCCAGCATGACCAGCATCATGGTGATGATCCAGAAGCGGACCACCACTTGTGTTTCTTTCCAGCCGCTCACCTCGAAGTGGTGGTGCAGCGGTGCCATCCGGAATATGCGCCTGCCCTGCCCATAGCGCATCTTGGTGTACTTGAACCAGGTCACCTGCAACATCACGGACAGAGTTTCCACCACGAACACCCCTCCCATGATGAACAGCACGATTTCCTGGCGCACAATCACGGCAATGGCCCCCAGCGCACCACCCAGAGCCAAGGCACCCACATCACCCATAAAAACCTGAGCGGGATAGGCGTTGAACCACAGGAAAGCCAGACCCGCGCCGGCAATGGCAGCGCAAATCACCATCAGTTCGCCTGCGCCGGGAATATAAGGGAACAACAGGTACTTGGAATAATCCACACGGCCCACGACGTAGGCGAAGATACCCAGGGCGCTACCGACCATGACGGTGGGCATGATGGCCAGTCCATCCAGACCGTCAGTCAAGTTGACGGCATTGCTGGAGCCGACGATCACGGCCCAGGTCAGCACCACGAAACCCAGCACGCCCAGCGGGTAGCTGACCGACTTGAAAAACGGCACGATCAGATCGGCCTGCGCGGGCAGCGGCATGGAAAAGCCGCTGAGCACCCATTCCTTGAACAGCGGCCACAGATCGGTGCTGGCCGGCACGGACACGGCAAAGCTCAGGTAGACCGCCGCCACTACGCCGATCAGGGCTTGCCAGAAGAACTTCTGGCGCGAAGACATACCCTCGGGATCGCGGTTGACGACTTTTTTGTAATCGTCGGCCCAACCTATCCAGCCAAAGCCGAAAGTCACCAACAAGACGACCCAGACGAAACGGTTGGTCCAGTCGGCCCACAGCAAGGTGCTGACGCCGATAGAGATAAGAATGAGCACGCCGCCCATCGTGGGCGTACCGTTCTTTTGCAGGTGCGACTCCGGGCCATAGGCACGCACCGCCTGTCCGATCTTCAGTTCGGTCAGTTTGCGAATCACCCAGGGCCCGCACAGCAGGCCAATGGCCAGGGCGGTTGCGCACGCCAGAATGGCGCGCAGCGTAATGTATTCGAACACACCGAAGGCGCGAATATGGGAATCCGACAACCAGCGCGCCAGTTCAAGAAGCATTCGTCGCCCCTTCAAGATTGGAAAAATGGTTTTCCAGGGCGGCAACCACGCGCTCCATGCGCGCGCTACGCGAACCCTTGACCAGAATGTGGGCAGGCTCCAGGGCCAGCAGATAGGCCACCATATCCTCGAAGCCATTGAACTGATGGGCGCGGGCACCAAACGCCTGCGCGGCATGGCTGGCATCGCCGCCCAGCGTCAGCAATTCGTCTACGCCGCGCTCCTTGGCATAGGCACCGACTTCGGCGTGCAGCTCGGAGCTGTTCTCGCCCACTTCGGCCATATTGCCCAGCACCAGCACTTTACGCCCCGTCAGTTGTGCCAACACTTCGATAGCAGCGCGCACGGAATCGGGATTGGCATTGTAGGTATCGTCGATCAGTTGATAGCCCGTGGACAGCAGCTTGGGCTGCATACGCCCGGATACAGGACGGAAACTTTCCAGCCCTTGCACAATCGCCTCCAGCGGCGCGCCGGCCGCATGCGCGCAAGCCGCCGCCGCCAGCGCATTGCGCAGATTGTGCAGACCCGGAGAGTTCAACGCCACCGCTGCGCTGCGACCGGCCACATTCAGCACAAAACGGGTGCGCGCCGGCTCGACGAACATATCCGCGGCAAACACGTCCTCCTGTCCGCTCAGGCCAAAACGCAACACACGGCGCTCGGCGGCCTGCTCGGCCCACAGCGCACTGAACTCATCGTCGGCCGGAATGACCAGTTGCCCATCCGGCGGCAGAAAGTCGATGACAGTGCCATTTTCGCGCGCCACCGCTTCCACACTGTGCATGAATTCCTGGTGTTCGCGCTGAGCATTGTTGACCAGGGCGATCGTAGGGCGCACGATGGCCGCCAGCACGGCGATCTCGCCGGGATGGTTCATGCCCATTTCCAGAACAGCCGCCTTATGGTCCGGGGTCAAACGCAAAACCGACAATGGCACGCCCAGATCATTGTTCAGGTTACCTTGTGTTGCCAGACTGTGGGCTTCGCCCAGCCAGGTACGCAAAATGGCGGCGATCATTTCCTTGGTCGTGGTCTTGCCATTGCTGCCGGTGACACCGATCAGGGGAATGGCAAAACGGGCCCGCCATTGGTCAGCCAGCGCCAGCAATGCATGGCGCGTATCGCCCAGCACGATCTGGGGCAGATCCACCGACGCCTGACGTTGGGCCACAATCGCTGCCGCAGCGCCCTGCTCTTTGGCTTTGTCCAGGTAGTCATGGCCGTCGAACTGTTCGCCGTGCAGAGCCAGGAAAATATCTCCCTTGGTCAGCTTGCGGGTATCGCTGTTCAGGCGCGCGCCACGCAACCAGCACAATGCGGCCTGCGCCCAATCGCGGTCATCGAACACATGGCGCTCGCCGCGCACCTCTTGATAGGTTTCGTGCCCCTTGCCGGCAAGCAAGACGATATCGTTGGGCTTGGCCGCCCATACCGAGGCCAGAATGGCGCGCGCGCGATCAGCCTGCACATGCGCAGTGCCCGGCATGCCAGCCAGTATCTGGCGGATGATCTCGGCCGGGTCCTCGAAACGCGGGTTATCGGTGGTCACGATGACTGAGTCGGCCAAACGGGCTGCGATCTCGCCCATGACAGGCCGTTTGGCCGTATCGCGGTTACCGCCGCAACCAAAGACGCAGACCAGCTTGCCACCGCGCACCTTGGCCACATCGCGCAAGGCCTCCAACGCGCGCTCCAGCGCATCGGCAGTGTGCGCGTAATCGACAACAACCAGAGGAACCGGCTGCTGACGTCCGGCCGCAATCAAAGGATCGACGATCTGTAAACGCCCTGGCACGGATACTAATTTAGCCATGATGCGAGCGATCTTAGAGACAGGCCAGCCCACCTCCTGCAACACGCCGGCGACCAGCAACAGATTGGCGACATTGTGTTCGCCCAACAGATGGGTCAGGATCTGCGCTGTGCCGTGGGGCGTGATCAGGTTAAATACCTGTCCGTCGGCACCGGTGTGTACATCGTCGGCCAGCAGATCCACGTCTGGCTGGCTCATCGAATACGAAACCACACGCGCCGACAGTTCGGCCTGCATCAATTCGCGGCCCATTTCATCGTCGGCATTGACCACGGCGCTACGCAGGCCCGGCCAGCCGAACAAACGCAGCTTGGCCTCTTTGTAGGCCTGCATGGTCTCGTGATAGTCCAGATGGTCGTGGGTCAGATTGGTAAAGCCGGCAATATCGATACGCACGCCATCCAGACGGCCTTGCTCCAGGCCGATCGAAGACGCTTCCAGCGCCACGGCATTGCCGCCCTGAGCGCGAATCGCAGCCAGACTGCGATGCATCGTCAGCACATCGGGCGTGGTCAGCACACCGCCCAGGTTCGAGCCATCGGGCAAGGTCACGCCCAAAGTGCCTATGGTGCCGCAGGGAACGTGCGAATGATTCAGGGCCGAGGCGACCCACTGCACACTGGAGGTCTTGCCATTCGTGCCGGTAACGGCGACGATGGTCATGGATTCGGAGGGACGGCCCCACCACTGGTGGGCGACTTCGCCCAGCAAGGCGTTCAGTCCGGCCACCTGCAGAACAGGCACACCCGGATCGGCGGCTTGTTCACTTTGTTCGCGCACAATCGCCACTGCCCCCTGCCGCACGGCCTGCGCCTCGTACTGTCGGCCATCGCCGCCATGCCCCAGGCATGCGAAAAACACATCCCCTGCCTTGATCTGACGGGAGTCCAGGCACAAGTCTGCCGTCGGCGCGACATGCTGCGCCAGCCATTCCAATACTGCTGCGGCATTCATCGTACTTCCTCCCCGCTGGGGCCAACCGCCACCAGCGACTCAATGGGCGCATCGGGCTGCACACCTAGGCGTCGCAGGCTCCGGGCCACAATTTCTGAAAAAACCGGCGCGGCAATACGCCCGCCGTAATAACTGGAGCTATGCGGCTCGTCGATCGTGACGGCCACCACAATGCGAGGATCGGATACCGGCGCAAAGCCGACAAAAGAGCCGCGATACAAAGACCGGCTATAGCGGCCATCCACTATCTTGCGCGCCGTTCCGCTCTTGCCGGCCACGCGATAGCCTTGTACCTGGGCGCGCCGGGCGCCATCCGGTCCGGCAGCCGCCTCCAGCATTTCGCGGATCTGACCCGCAACACGCGGCGTGTACACCTGGACACTGGCCGGCTTGCCGTCGCGCTTGAGCAAGGTCATGGACACCATATCGCCATTGCGGGCAAACGCCGTATAGGCATGCGCCATCTGCAAGAGCGAGACCGACAGGCCATAGCCATAGGCCATAGTGGCACGCTCGATGGGGCGCCATCGCTCCCAGGGACGCAGACGGCCGCTGGCGATACCGGGAAAGTCCGCCTGGGGCGAACGCCCAAAACCCAATTCAGTAAATTTGTTCCACATTTCCTGCGAAGTCAGACGCTCGGAAATCATGGTCATGCCGATATTGCTGGAGCGGCGCAAAATGCCGGCCACATCCAGCACGCCGTTGCGGCTGACATCGCTGATGGTATTGCCTTGGTAACGGTACTGCCCATTGCCCGTGTTGAACTGGGTGCTGGTCGTGATGCGATTAATGTCCAAGGCCAAGGCCACCGTGAACGGCTTCATGATGGAGCCAGGCTCGAAGGTATCGGTCAGGGCACGGTTGCGCAGCGCCGCGCCCTTGCGATCATCGCGGTCGTTCGGGTTGTAAGTAGGCAGATTAACCAGTGCCAACACTTCGCCGGTCTTGACATCCAGCACCACGGCAGCGGCTGCTTTGGCGTTGACGTCTTCCATGCCTTTTTTCAGGGCCGTGTAGGTGTCAAACTGCAAACCTGCATCGATGGACAAATGCAGGTCCTGGCCGTGGGTGGGCGGAATCACCGCCCGCACATCCTCCACCACCCGGCCCAGGCGGTCGCGGATGACGCGGCGCGAACCCGGCGTGCCGGACAAGGCCGAATTGAACGCCAGCTCGATGCCTTCTATGCCCTGATCTTCGATATTGGTAAAGCCCAGGACATGCGCCATGACTTCGCCTTCCGGATAGAAGCGGCGCATCTCTTCCTGCTGATGAATGCCGGGGATCTTCAGTTCCGCGATACGCGCCGCCGTATCCACATCGACCTGTCTTTTTATATAGACGAAGTTACGATCTTCCACCGACAGGCGGCGCTGCACATCGGGCAGGCCCATGCCCAGCAGCTTGGCCATCTGAGCAATCTGTTCGGGCCCGGCATTGCGCGCGTCATCCGGAATTGCCCAGATAGCGCGCACCGGCACGCTGGAAGCCAATACAACCGAAGCGCTGCGGTCAAATACCTTGCCACGCATAGGCGGCAGCACAAGCGTGCGCTCGTAGCGACGCTCGCCCTGCTGTTGCAAGAACTCGGTGGACAGACCTTGCAAATACAAGGCCTTGACAATCAGGGCACCAAAACCCAGAAACAACAACACCAGGACCAGGCGGGAACGCCAGAATGGCACCTGCACGCTCAGGACGGGATTTTCGTGATAACCATATCGCCTCATGGCCGCTCCCCTTGTTGCGGGGAACTGGAGGTCAACTCCCCACCTTGCAGGTACAAGGTGCGATCCGGCGAGCCCAGCACCAGGTGCAGCTCGTTGCGGCCGATATCATCCACGCGGGCATTGCGTGCCAGCTCGGCACGCTCAAGCTGCAGACGGCGCCAGTCCGTATCCAGTTCACGGGCCTTGGTCGCCAGGCGATCGGTCTGCACAAACAGTTCGCGCGCCTGATAGCGCGCCGTGACCAGCGAAATGGCCGACAGCATGAGAGCCAGAGCCAAGACGATGACCAGGCGCATCATCGGCGTCCCCTACGCCCGACCGGCTGGCGGCTGTAGGCGGCCTGCTGCAACAAGCGTTCGCTGGCGCTGCGCATCCAATCGTCAGGAATAGGCGTGGTGGTGCGCTGAGCAACCCGCAATACGGCCGAACGCGCGCGCGGATTATCCGCAGCTTCCTGATCGGTGGGCAGCACCCGGCCCAAGGACTGCACCAGTGGTTGGGGCATGTCTTTTTCGAGGATAGGCAGGCGCGACTGCTCCTGCGCGGGACGCGCCGCCGCATTCATGAACTGCTTGACCATACGGTCTTCCAGCGAATGAAATGCAATCACCGCGAGCCTCCCCCCCGGTGCCAACCGGCTTAGAATTGACGGAAGCGCATGCGCGAGCTCTTCGAGCTCACGATTGAGGTAAATCCGTATAGCCTGGAAGGTCCTGGTTGCCGGATGTTGACCCTTTTCGCGCGTGCGGACGACACCGGCGACGAGCTCGGCGAGATCACGCGTTGTATGCAGCGGGCGGGATTGGCGGCGATCAACAATCGCCTTTGCAATCTGGAAAGCAAACCGTTCTTCGCCATATTCTGCAATGACCTCCTTTAAGACTTCCACGCTGGCTTGCGCCAGCCACTGTTCAGCGGTCGGGCCGCTGCTGGTGTCCATGCGCATGTCCAGCGGACCTTCGCGCATGAACGAAAAACCTCGTTCTGCATCATCGATCTGAGGCGAAGACACGCCCAGATCCATCATGACGCCGTCCAGCGGACCGGCATCGATATCGTCCAAGGCCTGGGCCAGGTCGCCAAAGCCGCTGTGCAGCACCGTGACGCGGGCATCCTGAGCCGCCAGGTCGCGTGCCACTGCAATCGCCTGCGGGTCCTTATCGAATACGATCAGGCGCGCCTTGGGGCCCAGATAAGACAACAACAGGCGGCTGTGCCCACCCCGTCCAAAGGTGCAATCCACGAACACGCCATCGCGTACCGCATGCGCCGTTGGCGCTTGTGTCCAACGCCGGGCCTCGAATGACGGATCAACGAGGGCCGCTACCGTAGGCTCCAGCAGCACGGATCGATGTACCAGCGTCATGACTTGCTCAGAAAGAAAATGATTCGAATACGTCGGTGGAGCCAGCCGCCAGATCCTGGGCCTGACGGCGTTCCAGTTCCTGGGCATTCCACAATTCAAAATGGGTTGCCATGCCTAACAACATGGCATCGCGCTCCAGGCCCACGGCACTGCGCAGCTCGGGGGCGATCAGTATCCGGCCGGCGGAATCCAGATCGACGTCCTGGGCGCTACCCAGCAGCAGGCGCTGCAGAAAACGTGCGCTCATGGGAAAACGGGCGATCTGTTCACGCTTTTCTTCCCAGACGCTGCGCGGATAAACCAGCAAGCAGCCATCGGGGTGGCGAGTCAGCGTCAGGCGACCTTGTTCCTGCTGGACCAGCGCGTCACGATGCCGGGTCGGAATCGACATCCGCCCCTTTGCATCGATGGTGAGTGCGCTGCTGCCCTGGAACATTTTCCCCCCACTTTTTTACACTATTTCCTACTTTTCCCCACTCTACGGCGGAAAGCGCATACGGTCAAGACGCAAGTTGCAATTTTTTCAATCACAACAAGCACTTAGCGTACTATTAGAGAATCGGCAGTTAAAAATTTCTCTGTTAAATCAAGAAATTGCAGGACGCAGTCAAAGTGAATTGTTATAAGCAAGGACACAGGCAGGTCGTGTCCGGGCTTTGCGGTCCCTAACAATTGATTTCAAATGATTGAAATATGTGCGAAATGTGGCGAGCGCCGGAGAGAGTGTGAGACAGGCCTATAGGCCGGATTCTGTATGCCGGCGGGAACCCGCCGGCCGGCAATCATTCCTCTGGGCCGGCCATTGCTGGACGGCTCTAGCTACCTACCCGCATACTAAGACGAGCCGCCTTTCGGGCTAAAAGCCTGCGTATGCCTATTTGGTATTGCTCCGGGTAGAGGTTACCGCGTTTCACCCCACAGCACCCCGCACCTTGCGATGCCGGAAATACGGAGATGGCCGTATCTGTGTCCGCCGTGGCGAACCCTTGCCGTGGTCTCGTCTCTGTGGCCCTGGTCCTCGGCTTGCCCGGCATAAGCCGGGTTTGCCGGACGGCTGTTAGCCGCTACCCTGCTCTGTGGAGTCCGGACCTTCCTCGATGCGTGCGCACCGCGACTGCCCAGCCTGCCTCACAAGCGCATTGTAACCTGCGACAATACTGAAATTCGCACGACACGCCGATTTATCTGGAGTTTTATGTCCATTAACCTGATTTCCCTGAGCGATGCCCAACTGGCATTCGGTCACCACCCCCTGTTGGACCACGCCGATCTGACCATACAAAGCAACGAACGCATCGGCCTGATCGGACGCAACGGGGCAGGCAAATCCTCGCTGCTGAAAATCCTGGACAGACGCATCGCTCCTGACGACGGTCAGGTACAAAGCCTGAACGGCCTGAAGGTGGCCACTGTCGAGCAAGAGCCCGAACTGGACCCCGATCAAACCATATACGACATCCTGTGCGGCGATTTCACTGAAACCGAAGACTGGCAGCGCCCCGCCCGGGCCAACACCCTGATCGACAAACTGGGCCTGGACCCGCAGGCCAGCGCCGCCAGCCTGTCAGGCGGACAGCGCAAGCGTGTGGCCCTGGCGCGCGCCGTCGTCGAACAACCCGATCTGCTTTTGCTGGACGAACCGACTAACCACTTGGACTTCGACGGCATACTCTGGCTGGAGCAGTTGTTGCTGGGCTTCAAAGGCAGCGCCGTCATCATTACCCACGACCGACGCTTTCTGGACGTGGTGGCCACGCGCATCGTAGAACTGGATCGCGGCAAGCTGTTCAGTTTTCCCGGTAATTTCTCCGAATGGCAGGTGCGCAAGGCCGAATGGCTGGAAGCGGAAAAACAGCAAAACGCCAAGTTCGATAAATTTCTCGCCCAAGAAGAGGTCTGGATTCGCAAGGGCGTACAAGCACGGCGCACTCGTGACGAAGGCCGAGTACGTCGCCTGGAACAGTTGCGCCGCGACCGCGCCGAACGGCGCGAACGCTCGGGCGATGTCAAATTCGCCATTTCCGAAGGCCAGCGCTCCGGCAAGCTGGTGGCCGAACTGCAAGACGTCAGCCACGGCTACGACGACCGCGTACTCATCAAAGATTTCTCGACCGTGCTGATGCGCGGCGACCGCATCGGCCTGATTGGGCACAACGGCGCAGGCAAAACCACCTTGCTGCGCATCATGCTGGGATTACAAGAACCCAATGCCGGAATCGTGCGCCACGGCACCAAACTCAATATTGGCTATTTTGACCAGATGCGCAGCCGACTGGACGAAAACGCTACGCTGGCCGACACCATCAGCCCTGGCAGCGAGTGGGTGGAAATTGGCAATCAGCGCAAACACATCATGAGCTACCTGGAAGACTTCCTGTTTCCGGCTGCCCGCGCCCATTCTCCGGTACGCAGTCTGTCCGGTGGCGAACGCGCCCGGCTGGCGCTGGCGCGCATGTTCGCCCAGCCCACCAATGTGCTGGTCCTGGACGAACCAACCAACGACCTGGATATCGAAACCCTGGAACTGCTGGAAGACCTGATTCAGGATTACACCGGCACCGTGCTGCTGGTCAGCCACGACCGCACTTTCCTGGACAATGTGGTCACCCAGGTCATTGCCGCCGAAGGCGATGGCCATTGGGGCGAGTATGTAGGGGGCTACGACGAGTGGCTGGCGCAACGCCCGCAAACCAAGCCCGATACCCTTGCGGCGGCCGGCACCCCGACTGCTGCCACCCCCGCCAAGCCGGCTGCCGAACGCAGCGGCATGGCCGCCAAAACAGGCCGCCTGGCCCCATGGGAAGAAAAGGAACTGGACGCCCTGCCCGAGAAAATTGCAGCCATCGAAGGCCAGCAAGCCGAACTGGCCAATCAACTGAGCGCGCCCGATCTGTATAAGGACGGCTCCAGCCGGGCAGACGAGATCAACCGCCAGCTTGAGCAGCTCAATAAAGAGCTGGAGCTGTTGTTTGAACGCTGGGAAAAACTGGAAGAAAAACGCCTGGCCACCTAGCGGCAAGCCAAGGGATCAAGCGCTCAGCCCTGAAAAGCTGAGCTGCCCCTCGTTTTCCTCTTGGGCCTTGGGCATGCGCTGACAGTCCACAGAAATAGGTTCAGCGGCCGTGCAGCAGCATGGCAGAACTTCGCCCGGAGCCACATAGGCCAGCGGCTGTTCTTTATAGGTAACTTGTCCATAGACAAGAGGGATGCGGCAGGAGCCGCAATAGCCGCTCCTGCACTGGTACTCGACCTGATGGCCGGTACGCTCCAAGCCTTCCAACAAGGTTTCACCGTCCAGCAACCGAAACTGAGTATCAGTTGTCCGGACTAGGCTCATAGTTCGATGCCATCGAAGTCGTTCGCCGACACTTCCGCATCGATCTGCCCCACCAGATAGGAGCTGAGCTCCACTTCCTGGGGAGCGACCTGCACCGTATCGGAAGACAGCCAGGTATTGATCCAGGGAATGGGATTATGCTTGGCCCCCTCGAAAGCCGGCTTTAAGCCCACCGCCGCCATGCGGGTGTTGGTGATGTACTCCACGTACTGGCCCAGAATATCCTTGTTCAACCCAATCATGGAGCCATCGCGGAACAGATACTGCGCCCACTGCTTTTCCTGCTCGGCAGCCTGCTTGAACATCTGGAAGCACGCCGGTTCCAGTTCCTTGGCAACCTTGGCGAACTCGGGATCGTCCTGCCCCGAACGCATGATATTGATCAGGTGCTGGGTGCCGGTCAGGTGCAGCGCTTCGTCGCGCGCAATCAGGCGGATGATCTTGGCGTTGCCTTCCATCAGCTTGCGCTCGGCAAAGGCAAACGAGCAGGCAAAACTGACGTAAAAGCGAATCGCCTCCAGGATGTTCACGCTCATCAAGCACAAGTAGAGCTTTTTCTTGAGCTCGTACTCGTTGACCTTGTAAGTCTGACCATCGATGACGTGCTCTCCCGCACCGAACCGCGAGTACAGCATGGTGTCGTGGATCAGGTCGTCGTAGTAAGACGATATATCCGTAGCGCGCAGCTTGATGTTTTCGTTGCGCACAATGTCGTCAAAGATAATGGACGGATCATTGACGATGTTGCGGATGATATGGGTATAGGAGCGCGAATGGATCGTTTCGGAAAACGCCCAGGTCTCGATCCAGGTTTCCAGCTCGGGCAGCGACACCAAGGGCAGAAACGCCACGTTGGGGCTGCGGCCCTGGATGGAGTCGAGCAGTGTCTGATATTTCAGATTGCTGATGAAAATATGCTTTTCGTGCTCGGGCAGGTTCTGATAGTCGATACGATCCTGTGAAATATCGACTTCTTCGGGACGCCAGAAAAAAGACAATTGCTTTTCGATCAACTTCTCGAAAATCGGATACTTCTGCTGATCGTAGCGCGCCACATTGACCGGCTGGCCGAAGAACATCGGCTCTTTGAGCTGATCGTTATCGGTTTTTGAAAAAATACTGTATGCCATGGTCTGCGCTCCGTCAGATCTTGCACGCGCCGCCGGCGCAGCCATCGTCTTCCAGTTCACCCTGGGCGTCATCGGCACCATCGCGCGTATTGTGGTAGTACAGCGTCTTGACGCCATACTTGTAAGCCAGCAACAAATCCTTGAGCAATTGCTTCATGGGCACACGGCCGCCCTCGAAGCGCTGCGGGTCGTAATTGGTATTGGCCGAAATGGACTGGTCCACGAACTTCTGCATAATGCCGACCAGCTTCAGATAGCTCTCGTTGCCGGGCATGCGCCAGAGCAGTTCGTACTGATCCTTTAGCTGCTCGAAGTCAGGCACCACCTGACGCAAAATGCCGTCCTTGGACTGTTTGACGGAGACCAGCCCACGCGGTGGCTCGATACCATTGGTCGCATTGGCGATCTGACTGGAGGTTTCGGAAGGCATCAAAGCCGTCAAGGTGGAGTTACGCAAACCGTGCTTGACGATGTCGGCACGCAAGGCTTCCCAATCCAGATGCAGCGGCTCGTCGCAAATACCGTCCACATCTTTTTTGTAGGTATCGATCGGCAGCAGGCCAGCGGCATACGTCGTTTCGTCAAAGGCCTTGCAGGGGCCGTATTCACGGGACAATTGCACCGAGGCTTTTAGCAGATAGTACTGGATGGCCTCGAACGTGCGGTGCGTCAGGCCCAAAGCGGCTGGATCGGAATAGCGGGTGCCGTTCTTGGCCAGATAATAGGCATAGTTGATGACGCCCACACCCAGAGAACGACGCTTTTCGGTGGCGCTCAATGCCGCCTTGACCGGGTAGTCCTGGTAATCCAGCAGCGCATCCAAAGCCCGGGTGATCAGGTCGGCCAGGCCGTCCAGTTCGTCCAGCGACTCCAGCGCCCCCAGGTTGAAGGCCGACAAGGTACACAGCGCAATCTCGCCGTCCGGGTCGTTCAAATCATTCAAGGGCTTGGTAGGCAGCGCAATTTCCATGCACAGATTGGACTGACGCACAGGAGCCACGTCCGGGCGGAACGGACTGTGCGTATTGCAATGGTCCACATTCTGGATGTAGATGCGGCCGGTGCTGGCACGCTCTTGCATCAGCAGGGAAAACAGTTCCAGCGCGGGCAGGCTGCGCTTGCGAATGGCCGGGTCCTGCTCGTAGAGCTCGTACAGGCGCTCGAACTCGTCCTGATCGGCAAAAAACGCTTCGTACAGGCCGGGCACATCGTGCGGCGAGAACAGCGTGATGTGGCTGCCCTTGATCAGACGCTGATACAGCAAGCGGTTAATCTGCACACCGTAATCCAGGTGACGGATACGGTTTTCTTCCACGCCGCGGTTGTTCTTGAGCACCAGCAGGGTTTCGACCTCCAGGTGCCACAAAGGATAGAACAAGGTGGCGGCACCGCCGCGCACACCGCCCTGGGAGCAGGACTTGACGGCAGCCTGGAACATCTTGAAGAAAGGCAGGCAGCCGGTGTGCTGGGCTTCGCCGCCGCGGATCTCGCTGCCCACGGCGCGGATGCGTCCACCGTTGATGCCGATGCCAGCGCGCTGCGATACGTAACGCACAATCGCGCTGGTGGTGGCGTTGATGCTGTCCAGGCTGTCATCGCACTCGATCAGCACGCACGAACTGAACTGGCGCGTAGGCGTGCGAACGCCCGCCATGATAGGCGTAGGCAGGGAAATCTTGAACTGCGAGACGGCATCGTAAAAACGCTTGATGAAGGACAAGCGGGTCTGCGCCGGATACTTGGCGAACAGGCACATGGCCACCAGCACATACAGGAACTGGGGGCTTTCGTAGATGCGTTTGGTGACCCGGTTCTGAACCAGATACTTGCCTTCGAGCTGCTTGACGGCGGCGTACGAGAAATTCATGTCGCGCCAGTGATCAATGTACTGATCGAGCTCGTCAAATTCGGCGCGGCTGTAATCAGCCAGCAGATGCGGGTCGTAGCGACCGTCCTCGGTCAACTGCTGGACATGATCGTACAGAGCGGGCGGCTCGAATTGCCCGAAGGCGATCTTGCGCAGATGGAAAATAGCCAGCCGGGCAGCCAGATACTGGTAATCGGGCGTGTCTTCGGAAATCAGGTCGGCTGCCGACTTGATGATGGTCTCGTGGATGTCGCTGGTGCGAATGCCGTTGTAGAACTGAATATGCGAGCGCAACTCGACCTGCGACACCGACACATTATTGAGTCCTTCCGCGGCCCAGTCAATGACGCGATGAATTTTGTCGAGATTGATCGGCTCTGTCCGGCCATCCCGCTTGGTGACCATCAATTGTTCGGTTTTTTGCATGGTGAGTCTCGGAAATCAGATATAGATACGTGCACACTTGACAAAACGCCAAGCTCCACCCCTGGGCACCACATCTAGTGAAGGATAGCCTGAATTCTACTACATATAGTGTTTCAAGTTGGCGCTGTTTTCACTTCAAAATGCAACACCATTGATATAGGCTTCAATATCAACGGTTTGTGCGCCCTGTCGGCCGACTGGAAAAAAGGCGCAGCGCCTGTCAAGAAAAACCCGGCTCAAACCGGGTAAATAATGCGGCCTGCTATTGCGGATGGATCTCCTGCACACAGCGCAGCAACGCTTCCCCATAGGCCTCGCGCTTGCGCACCCCTATGCCGGTGATATGTTCCAGATCGGTCTGCGAACGTGGGCAGCGCACGGCCACCTCGCGCAGCGTCGCATCATGAAAAATGACGTAGGCCGGCACGCCGTGTTCTTTGGCCGTGGCGGCACGCCAGACACGCAACGCCTCGAAACGCACCTGCTGCTCCGGCTCCAGGGCCGGACCCTGGTTGGCCTGCCCGCGCGTGCGATGCGCAGCCGGGCCGCGCGACACGGTTTCGCGGCGCAACATCAAGGTGCGTTCACCCTTGAGCACCTCGCGGCTGGCGTCGGTCAACAGCAAGGTGCCATAGCCTTCGGTATCGACCGCCACCAGATTATGAGCCAGCAACTGGCGCAGCACGCCCCGCCAGGCCTGGTCGGACAAATCGGTGCCCACGCCAAATACGGTCAGGCGATCATGTTCGTTTTCCTTGACTCTGTCGGTCAGTTTGCCGCGCAGAATGTCAATCAGATGCCCTGCCCCGAAACGCTGGCCCCGTTCGCGCCAGAGCCGATAAATAGTAGACAACATTTTTTGGGCGGCCACCGTGCCATCCCAGGCCTGCGGAGCCTCCAGGCAGGTGTCGCAATTGCCGCAAGGCTCGATCTGTTGCCCGAAATAGGCCAACAATCGCTGACGGCGGCAGGAGATCGTTTCGCACAAGCCCAGCATGGCGTCCAAGGCCTGCCCCTGCTGACGGCGATGCGCCGCGTCCCCCTGCGACTCGTTGATCATGCGATGCAGTTGCACCACGTCCTGTAAACCATAGGCCAGCCAGGCCGTGGCCGGTTCGCCATCGCGTCCTGCCCGCCCCGTTTCCTGATAATACCCTTCCACCGATTTGGGCAGGTCGATGTGAGCGACAAAGCGCACATCCGGTTTATTCACCCCCATGCCGAACGCAATGGTGGCCACCATGACCACCCCTTCCTCGCGCAAGAAACGCGCCTGATTGGTGGCCCGCAACTGGGCATCCAGACCGGCGTGATAAGGCAAAGCATTGATGCCATTGCGGCACAGAAAGTCCGCAGTCTCATCGACTCGCGCACGCGACAGGCAATACACAATACCGGCCTGCCCGGCATGCTCCTCGCGAATAAAATTCAGCAGTTGCTTGCGCACCTCGTTCTTTTCGATGATGCGATAGCAAATGTTGGGACGGTCGAAGCTGGCGACAAAGTGACGCGCATCCTCCAGTTTCAGGCGCTGGGCGATCTCCACCCGCGTGACTTGATTCGCAGTGGCCGTCAGGGCCACGCGCGGCACCTGCGGCCAACGCTGCGCCAGCAGGTCCAGGCCCAGGTACTCCGGCCGGAAATCATGCCCCCACTGCGACACACAGTGAGCCTCGTCGATGGCAAACAAGGAAATAGTGCCGCGCGCCAACAAATCCAGGCAACGGTCGGTCAGCAAGCGCTCGGGGGCCACATACAGCAGGTCCAGTTGCCCGGTCAAAAATTCGCGCTCGACCTCGCGGGCGGTCTGCCAGTCCTGAGACGAGTTCAGATAAGCCGCATTCACGCCCAGTTCGGTCAGGGCATCGACCTGATCCTGCATCAATGCGATCAAAGGCGATACCACTATGCCCGTGCCAGGACGCACCAACGCGGGGATCTGGTAGCACAGGGACTTGCCGCCTCCGGTGGGCATCAGCACCAACGCATCGCCCCCCTGGATCAGGGTTTCGATGATTTCGTGCTGGAACCCCCGAAAACTGTCGTAACCGAAAACTTCCTGTAGAACGTCAAGTGCTGACTGGGCCATGCCGCCTGCTTAAAAAATCGGAACAGAAAAACGCAAAGCCACATTGGACTGACGGCTTTCCAGATGACGGCGGGCCTGCAAACCCACCCTGAGGCTGGGACTGTACCAGAACTGCTGCGACACCCCAACATAGCGGTTCACGCCACCGGCCAGGGGGTGCTGCACCTCGTACTGTGTGTTCAATTCGCCCCAACGGCGCAGAGGCACCGTCGCTCCCAGCACCTGCCGACGACTGGCAGCGGCCATTTTCATACCCTGGTAACGGCTTAGATCGACAAAGCGATCCTGATAGCGCTCACCCCGCCATTCCAGGCGCAAATCATCCAGCACATCCATGCCATAGGCCGCCTGATAACGCCAACCCTGACCCAGCGAATGGGACGCCCGCGCCACGCTGGCCTGCCACACGCCCCAATCCGGCGAGCGATAGGTGGCTCCTACCCCGGTCATGGAAAAATCGCGGGCACTTTCCATTTGCGCGTCCACGCTCGTATGGGTGGCGACATCAGTGCTGACAAGCAAGCTGCCGGCCGTGGCACCGTAGACCAGATCGCCATTGTCGCGGTTGCCGGTGGCATCCAAGGCGCCAAGAGCCAGCGCATAACGCCAAGGACCGCCCGGTCCCTGCTCGAACGCCTGAGTCAGATTGACCCCGCCCATAGACACTGGCTGCGCCCAGTCGGCACCGGCGATCGTGTCGTTGCCCAAGGTCAGCTCCAAACCCTGCTCACCCACGTAGCGCCAATTGCGCTCGCCAAAGACCCAGACCTGGTCGGCGGAACTACGCAACCAGCGTGCCCGCCAGAGCGGCGATGACTGCCTGCTGTATTGAATGGAGCGGGCAAGACTGGCCGTTTCCGAACCGGCAAGACTAAGATCGGAAAACGACAAAGCTGGGGTCGTGTCGTATGTAGGTTGCGCGTCGTCCTGCCACTGAGCGGGATCAAAGAACGGGGTCGGAGGCGGCAGCTCCTGAGCAGGAACCGCTTGGGCCTCCTGAACCCCATACACCTGCGTAGAGGACAGGCGCTCCAAGCCCATGCTGTTCTGCGCGGCGACGGCCGGACCGAACAACATGCCAGTCAAACAGAACATCAGCACCCCCGCAGACACATGGGCGCGAACTAGGATGTGCATGATTACAAAAACCAGAAAGTCAGCGGCGGGCGTCCAGCATCACTTCGCCGCTGGCGTCCAGCGAACGCTTGATGGCCGAATATTTTTCCAGCACGGCGGATTTATAAACCACGCCGATCAGCCGACCGGAGCCATCGCCATTGAGCACCGGCAGGCGCTCACCCAGAAAGTGTACAAAATGCTCCTGTGCTTCATCCAGGCTCATGTCGGGATAAAGCGTCTTGACAAAGTCCATGCGCAAAATGTCTCCTACCAAACGCTGTTGGGCATCGTTGTCATCAAGCAACATGCGGGTCAGATCCTGCTGCGCGATCACCCCTTGGTAAACCTGATGCTCGTCCACCACATACAGATAGCGCACGGGGTACTCCAGGAACATCTGCAAGGCCTCGCGCACCTGCGTAGTAGTACTGACCACCGTATCGGCAGGCCGGATCAGCTCAGCCAGCGTGGTGTGACGTAACTTGTGGCGCAGCAGCGCATCGCGTTCGCGCACCAAAGTAACCTCGTACATGGCCACTTCGGCCACGGCGCGCGACACAAAATAAGCCATGACACAGGCTACGATCAGAGGCAGCACCAGTTGGTAGCTGAGCGTCATCTCGAACAGCATCAAAATAGCCATGAAGGGCGCGCTGGTCGCCGCGCCCAGAAAGGCACCCATGCCTACCAAGGTAAACAGATACAGCGGCACATCCAGGCCGGGCAAGAGCATCAGGGTCAGCTTGCCGAACAAAGTACCGAAGGCCGCGCCCACAAAGATAGCCGGCGTGAACACGCCGCCCACCG
Organism: Alcaligenes sp. SDU_A2; assembly: GCF_038237375.1. Classification (NCBI taxonomy): domain Bacteria; kingdom Pseudomonadati; phylum Pseudomonadota; class Betaproteobacteria; order Burkholderiales; family Alcaligenaceae; genus Alcaligenes; species Alcaligenes sp. SDU_A2. Next base: position 3,068,703 of record NZ_CP151273.1, read on the forward strand.
CGCCCGAGCCCACCGTCAGCCCGGTGGCCAGCACCTTGAAAAACAACATCAACAATACGGCGTGCCAGGCCCAGTCGCTGTGCAACATGGACGACACCACGCTGAAACCATTGCCGGCCACGCGCGGCACGAACACCAGCAACAATCCCAGCAGCAGGCCGCCCAAAGTCAGACGCAACGGAAGTCCCAGACCCGTACGCTTGAAAAGACTGCGCGACAGATTCATTAATTTCAGAAAGGCGGGGGCCGCCACGCCGATCAAGGCTCCCAGGACCAGAAACGGCAGGATATCCATGCCGCCGATGGCCTGAATGCCCGTCATTTCGTAGGGCGCGTGATAATCGCCCAATGTGCGCATCGTGATATGGGCGCTGACCGCTGCCATCAAAAGCGGGCCGAAGCTGCTCATGCTCATGGTGCCCAGCACGATTTCGGCCACAAACACGGCACCGGCAATCGGCGCGCCATAGGCGGCGGCCACCCCGGCTGCCGCGCCGCACGCCACCAGCAGGCGCAGACGCGCCTGACTGAACAAGGTAAAACGGCCTATGGCCGAGGCCGACAATGAAGCCAGATGCACCATCGCCCCCTCACGACCGATGGAACCGCCCGAGGCCACCGTCATCAACGAGGAAAGCGAACGCAGCAAGCCCTGGCGCACAGACAGGCGGCCATCGCCGATGGCCACCGCTTCCATATAGTCCGAATTGCCTTTGGACGGCAAGCGCCCGGCCAACCACAGCAGCACACCGGCGCACAGCCCGCCCACCGTCGGGAACAGGATACGGACAGGCCAGGACAAACCTTCGGTCACCGCAACAATACCGCCATGCTGCCCCGTAACCCACTGCTGGATCAGCTTCATGCCCTGATGGAACGCAATCGTCGCCAACGCCCCCAGAACCCCCGCCACCACCGCCCAGGCCAGCATGGCCGGCATATCCGACAACCATCGGAACCCTTGCAGACGCTTGCGCATGGACAGAACGGAGTGAACGATCACAATGTTTTCAACCTTTGAAGCTGGGCGGCTGCGGCGGCTGCGACAGACCGAACATGCGCCAGTACACCCACACATTGAAAATCAGCGTGATCGGCAAGGCAATAATAATGGCCGACAAAATCAAGGCCAGCGACGGCACCGACGCGGCCGCATCCCAAATGGTCATTTCGTCAAGAATTAAATAGGGAAAGAAGCTGAAAGCCAGCCCCCCCATGACCGAAACCATGACGAACAAGGTCAGCAGAAAAGGCAGTGCCGTGGTCCTGTAGCTGCTGTTGATCATGCGCTGTAGGCTCATTTCGATAGACACGAAACTGATCAGGATGACGGCCCACAGAAGCAGAACCAATCCCCAATAAGGGCCGTCGGTCCATTTCAGCAAGACACCGGCATTGACAAAGGCCAACACCACCGACACGCCCACGGCCCCGGCGGCAAACCAGCGCACCGAACGCCGCCCCCAACTGACGGCGCGTGCGCGCAACTCGCCCGCCTCGCGCATGATCAACCAACTGGCCCCCAACAAGCAGTATGCAGCGACGGCACAAAAACCCATGAAAACGGAAAACCAGACATAGCCCGCGTCGCTCTGAAAGCCGACAGCGACCTGCGCCAGCAGCACGCCGTGCGAAAATGCGGTAATAAGCGAGCCCAGGGCAAAGCCGGTCTGCCAGCGCGATTGCAGCTCCAGCGGCGCACGCATGCGCAACTCGAACGACACCGAGCGCATGAACACCCCCACCCCCAACGCGCAAAGCGGTCCATACAATTGCCCCATGACCGCGCCCCATGCCTTGGGAAAGGCACATACAAACAAGCCCAGGCCCAAAAACAGCCAGAACTCGTTTGCGTCACGCCACGGACTGAGCAAAGACAACATGCGCGGCCGCAAAGACTCGGGGGCCAGCAAAGACAGGCAACCCACGCCGATGTCAAAACCATCGAGGACCGTACCGGCCACAATGATCAAGAAAAACAGGGCCAGAAAGGCCAGCGGCATCCAAAAGACGGGATCGTGGGCACCGATGCCCACGGCATTGGCAAAAGAATCAATCATGCGCGCCCCCGATGACGAGCAACAGGCACAACGCCAAAACGCACGACATGTCGCAGCATCTGCAAAAAGCCGACCATGCACAAGGCGTACACCAAGCCATAAGCCAGCAGGCCCAGTGCTACGGTCGCCGCGCTATTGCTGCCCTGCACCTGGGCCAGCGTAATATCGGAGCCAACCAGGTAGGGTGCAAAGCCGAACAACACGTAGGCGGCACCGGCCAGCAGCATGACCCAGCCCAGCACCGACGCCCCGACCAGGACCTGGCGCGACCGATAAGAAAGCGAATGTGGGTCCAGACCATAACGACGCGTGCGCAGCAGCGCCCATCCCAACACCAGCAGCATCAGCACTCCTGCGAGCACAGCCAGACGAAACGACCAGAACGTCAAGGCGACCGGCGGCAGCGCATGCGCGAAGCGGTCCAGGCCGATCAAGACGCCATCTGCATCCTGCCCCAGCCAGCGCCCACCCGCATGCGACCAGCGCAGCGCGCCCAGCACACCCTCTTGAACGCCGGGCGAGGCAGCTGCGAACAACAAGTCCGGCTGCACACCGCTATGCCAATAGGCCGCTGTCGCCGCCGCTTTGGCCGGCTGATGCTCGGCGGTCATGAAGCCATTGCCCACGACCATGAACAGTTGAACGCACCAGGCCCCCACGCCCAGAAAAAGAGCGGTGCGAAATGCCAACCGTTCGCTATCCGTTACAGGTCTTTGCATGGTCTGCGCGCAGCTGACTCCCAACATAAAAAAGGCTACAGTCAGTAGACTGCCCGCCAGCAGCAAGCCGCCATACCAGGGCAAGGCCGGCGTGGCCAGCACCGCCAGCCAGTCCACCACGACATAATGCCCTTCCAGCACATCCACGCCCGTGGGCACCTGCATCCAGGCCAAAATAGCGACCAGCCAGAAAGCGGTCAAGGTCACGCCCAGCGCCACCATGAACACGACCAAAGTATGCACCGCATTGGAGAGCATACGCTGAGCAAACAGCATCACCCCCAAAAAGCAGGACTTGAAAATGAACAGGGACAACATGGATGCGGCCAGCATGGGACCGACCACATCGCCCACCTGCTCCATCAGGCCCGGCCACACACTGCCGAACTGGATCAGCACCGGCATGGATGCAGCGAAACTGAGTATGAACGCCAAGGCAAAGATGCGCACCCAGAAACGATAGGCCCCCATCCAGGCATGGTGCCTGCTCCCGAATGTTTTAACTCTAAAATAAAACAACACCCAGGACAAGCCCAGTTCCAGGGCAAGGAACAGCAACATGAAGCCCAGACTAAGGAAGAACTGAGCCTGAGAAAGAGAAAGGGCGGAGTGCGTCATAATGAGCGGTAGTGTAGGGCGAATCGGCGTGCCGACGCCACCGTTACGCGCAAGGTCGGCGCGACCATTTCTGTTTGCGAATACCCCAGTAAAACAAGAACGTGGCAAAATGGCCGATTAGCCTGTCGCTTTCTTTTTTTCATACGTGTATGACCTCTGCTTCCACTCCCGCCCCCGCCTCTAATTTTCTGCGTACGATCATCGACCAGGACCTGAGCGCCGGCCGCTATGCCCAGAAAAGCTGGGCCGGACAGCCCGGCCCGGCCGATGTCCAGCAGGGCGCCGAGCCGGACACGGCGCGCATCCGCACCCGCTTCCCCCCCGAACCCAATGGCTACCTGCACATCGGTCATGCCAAGAGCATCTGTCTGAACTTCGGTCTGGCCAGCGAATACCAGGGTGCCTGTCACCTGCGCTTTGACGACACCAACCCCGAAAAAGAAGAGCAGGAGTACGTGGACGCCATTATCGACATGGTGCAGTGGCTGGGTTTTGACTGGACCTTCAAAAACGAAACCAATCTTTACTTCGCCAGCGACTACTTCGATCACATGTACCGCTTTGCCGAAGCACTGATCGAAGCGGGCCATGCCTACGTAGACGAACAAAGCGCAGAGCAAATGCGCGCCAACCGGGGCACACTGACCGAAAAAGGCGTGAACTCCCCCTGGCGCGACCGCCCCGCCCAGGAATCCCTGCGCCTGCTGCGCGAAATGCGCGACGGCCAGCACCCGGATGGCAGCATGGCGCTGCGCGCCAAGATCGATATGGCATCGCCCAACATCAATCTGCGCGACCCGGTCATGTACCGCATCCGCCACGTCGAGCATCACCGCACCGGCGACAAATGGTGCATCTATCCCATGTACAGCTGGGCGCACCCGGTGGAAGACGCGCTCGAGCGCATCACCCACAGCCTGTGTACCCTGGAATTTGAAGACCAGCGTCCCTTCTACAACTGGATTCTGGAACGTCTGGTGGAACTGGGCCAACTGTCCGACCCGCTGCCTCAGCAATACGAGTTCTCGCGCCTGAACCTGTCCTACGTGGTCACCAGCAAGCGCAAGCTGCGCCAACTGGTTCAGGAAAACCACGTGCAGGGCTGGGACGACCCCCGCATGCCCACGCTAGCTGGCCTGCGCCGACGCGGCTACACGCCGGGCGCGATTCGCCTGTTCACCGACCGTCTGGGCGTTTCCAAAGCGGCCCAGCACATCGACTACAGCAGTCTGGAACAGGCCTTGCGCGATGACCTGGACCCCGTGGCCGACCGCAGCGTGGCCATCCTGGACCCGATCAAGCTGGTCATCACCAACTACCCCGAAGGCCACAGCGAGCTGTGCCACGCTCCACGCAACCCGCACCAGCCCGACGCCGGCCAGCGCGAGTTTCCCTTTTCGCGCACGCTCTACATCGAACGCGACGACTTCAAAGAAGAACCGCCCAAGAAGTATTTCCGCCTGTTCCCGGGCAATCAGGTGCGTCTGAAGTACGGCTACGTGGTGCGCTGCACCGGCTGCGTCAAAGACCCGGACGGCAATGTCACCGAAGTACACGCCGAATACCTGCCCGACACCAAAAGCGGTACACCCGGCGCGGATTCGGTCAAGGTCAAGGGCAATATCACCTGGGTCAGCGCCCAGCATGCCATTGCCGCCGAAATCCGCCTGTACGACCGCCTGTTCGCGCATCCGCACCCCGACTCGGGCGACCAGGATTTCCTGGAGCACATCAATCCGGACTCGCTGCGCGTTATCCAGGGCTGGATCGAACCGGGCACCCTGGCCGAGCCCGACGCCCACTGGCAATTCGAGCGCCTGGGCTACTTCGTGGCCGACCGGGTGGAATCCACGCCGGCCAAACCCGTACTGAATCGCACCACGACCCTCAGAGACACCTGGGTCTAAGCCCCTCATCAACGATCACCAACAACTCAAGTGAACGAACAGACTCACGCCAAAGGGCCACAGGCCCTGGACTTCAAGAGCGCTACCTTATATGCGGTGCGTGTGGTGCTGCGCTCGGCCGATACGGCCGAGCAACTGGCGGCGCTGGCGCAGCGCATGCAAGATGCCGGCTCCTTCTTCGAGGATGAGCCCGTCGTCATCGATGCCAGTGCCATTGCCGCCACGGTAGACTGGCCTGCCCTGATTGCCGCCTTGCGCCAGTACAAGCTGCATCCGGTCGGCGTGGTGGCCCACCCCGACCACATCGATGCCGCCCTGGACAGCGGCCTGCCTAATGTAGAGCTGTCCAGCCCTCCGGCACGCCCACAAACCCAGGCCGCCCCCGAGCAAGATGTACCGGCACTGTCCGTCGCCCCCCAGCCGGCCACCGCGCCCCCTCAGGCTGCAGCCGCGCAGGCGGCACCGGCCATTGCTCCGGCGGCGCTCATCATCAACCGGCAACTGCGCTCGGGCCAGCGCATCTATGCCCGCCATACCGACCTGATCGTGGTGGGTGCCGTCAGCCAGGGCGCGGAAGTCATCGCCGACGGCAATATTCATGTGTACGGCCCTTTGCGCGGCAAGGCCATGGCCGGTGCCCGGGGCGATACCAACGCCCGCGTATTCACGACCGAGCTGGACCCCGAACTGGTGGCCATCGCCGGGGTCTACCGCATCATCGAAACACGGCTGGACCCGCAACTGCGCAACAAGCCCGCCGTGGTGGCGCTGGACGGCGACAAGCTGCGGATAGATCCGCTCGGTGCCTGAAGCCGCCGCGCGCAATGCGCGGCGGACAAAAACAGCAGTACGAACAAAATAGTGCAGTTTTTTACGGCAAACCGGCACGAATCGACGCAATTGATATGTTTTGTTGCGAAGCTCTAGGCGAAGTCGCAGGGCGGATGCCAAAATAGCGCCGGTTATGCTTTACGATTATGTGACTTGAAAAACAAAGGAATCCGATTGTCATGGCGCGTATAGTGGTAGTGACCTCAGGCAAAGGCGGTGTGGGCAAGACCACCACCAGTGCCAGTTTTGCATCCGGTCTTGCGATGCGCGGTCACAAGACCGTCGTCATCGACTTCGACGTAGGCTTGCGTAACCTGGATCTGATCATGGGTTGCGAGCGGCGCGTCGTCTACGACTTCGTCAATGTCATCCAGGGCGAGGCCACCTTGAATCAGGCCTTGATCCGTGACAAACAGCTGGAAAATCTGTTTATCCTGCCCGCTTCGCAAACCCGCGACAAAGACGCGTTAACGCGCGAAGGCGTGGAAAAGGCCCTGGAAGAGCTCAAAGGCATGGGCTTTGAATACATTGTGTGCGACTCGCCCGCCGGCATCGAAACCGGAGCCCTGATGGCTTCGTACTTCGCCGACGACGCACTGGTGGTCACCAACCCCGAAGTGTCCTCGGTCCGCGATTCCGACCGCATTCTGGGCATTCTGGCTGCCAAGTCGCGCCGCGCCGAACAAGGCGGCGAACCCATCAAAGAGTATTTGCTCCTGACCCGCTACAGCCCCAAGCGCGTGTCCGAAGGCGAGATGCTGTCGCTGCAGGACGTCGAGGACATTCTGCGCATCAAACTGATCGGCGTAACACCCGAATCGGAAACCGTGCTGCAGGCTTCCAACCAGGGCGTGCCTGTCATCCACATCCGCGAAAGCGATGTGTCCCTGGCCTATCAAGATATCGTTGCCCGTTATCTGGGCGAAGAGAAACCATTGCGCTTTGTCGATTACGAAAAACCAGGTCTGTTCAAGCGCCTGTTTGGAGGAAAGTAATATGTCTTTCCTGTCCTTCCTGCTTGGTCACAAAAAGACGTCTGCCACGGTGGCCAAAGACCGTTTGCAGCTGATCCTCATCAACGAGCGTGGTCAAGGCGGCGTTGCCCCCGACTACCTGCCTCGCCTGCAGAAAGAGCTGGTGGAAGTCATTTCGCGCTACGTGAAAATCGACCCCGACGATATCAAGGTCAATCTTGATCGCCAGGACTCGCTGGAAGTGCTGGAAGTCAAAATAGAAATGCCGCAGGTCGATGCCGCCACCCTGGCGGGCAAATCGGCCGACGGCAAAGCCTGAGACCGGCATCGTCTGCCCCATGCAGACAAGCCGGTGCAGGTAGCGCCGGCTTGTCTGTCTGTGTTAGTACCTTGCGGTCTCCTTGACCCAGACTCAAGCCTGCATCAGACATAGATCAAGGGCGCACGGCATTGACGCGTTTGCGGGTGCCGCCCAAGGCCCGCAGACAAGGGATAAGGTACAATTTTCGGTTTGCAATCGGCCAGTTCCGATTTTTCTTCGCGCCAGCAGCGGTCACGGTTTGTCAGCATATCTCACCGCCCTGGCTACTTACCCACGCGGAGGGAATCATGACCGACATTGGTCGGATGGCACACGTGGTGCCGGCTCGCCCCCAGCTTCCCGTCAATGCTTATTTTGACGAAGCCCTCTTCAAGCGCGAGCAAGAACTCATTTTCAAGCAGTCATCGCTCTATATCGGCAGCGAAAAACTCGTCCCTGAAAGAGGCGACTGGCGCGCATTGGCCCAAGAAGACGGTGCGCGCGTATTGGTACGCGGCCAGAACGGTGTCGAACTGCTGTCCAATATCTGCCGCCACCGCCAGGCTTTGATGCTGGGCGGGCTGCCCGGCCAAGCAAGCGGCTCTGCGCAGGGCAATCTGGCCGGCACCGGCAATCATATCGTCTGCCCGCTGCATAACTGGACTTACGACGAGCAGGGGCAATTGTTGAGCGCACCGCGTTTTTCGGAAAAGCCCTGTCTGAACCTGCAGCGCTACCGCCTGCGCGACTGCCACGGCCTGCTGTTCGAGGGCCCCCGCGACCCTGCGGCCGACATGGCCTCCTTATTTGCCCGCCCTGAATTCGACTTTGGCGATTATGTGCTGGACCATGTCGAAATCCATCGGTGCAACTACAACTGGAAAACCTTTATCGAGGTCTACCTGGAGGACTACCACGTTGCGCCCTTCCATCCAGGCTTGGGCCAATTCGTGACCTGTGACGACTTAGAATGGGAGTTCGGCGATTGGTATAGCCTGCAACGCGTCGGCGTACACCAGGCCCTGGCCAACCCCGGATCGGAAGTCTACCGCCGTTGGCATGACAATCTACTCGCCTACCGCAGCGGCCAGACACCTGATTTCGGCGCGGTATGGCTGACCTACTTCCCCACCCACATGATCGAGCTCTACCCGCATGTGCTGGTTCTGTCCACGCTATATCCGAAAAGCCCACAGGAAACCATCAATGTCGTGGAGTTCTACTACCCCGAGGACATCGTGGCCTTCGAGCGCGACTTTGTGCAATCGCAACGCGCCGCCTATATGGAAACGGCCATCGAAGATGACGAAATAGCCGAGCGCATGGACGCAGGCCGCCGTGCATTGATGCAGCGCGGCATCTGCGAACACGGTCCTTACCAGTCACCCCTGGAGGACGGCATGCGCCACTTCCACGAATGGTATCGCCGGCAGATGGGCGATCCACCGTTGTAGCAGACCAAAACACAACGCGAACCTCGGTTCGCGTTGTGTCGGCGCGCATCATGCGCCTTGACCGGGGCTGCCGCGCCCGCGACTGCCCAGGGCCAGACTAGACACGGCCTGTACCTTAACCCCCGGTCGACATCATCAGGTCGGGTAGCCAGAGCACGGCCTGCGGCCAAATAATCATGCCCAGCACAAACAGCAGCATGACCAGCATAAAGGGCAGACTACCCAACATCACATCGGTAATGGCACCACGGCCACGCACTCCCTGAACCACATACAGATTCATGCCCACGGGTGGCGTGATCAAGGATATTTCCATCATCAGCACCAGGAAAATACCGAACCAGACCGGATCGAAGCCGAACTGCATGACCAGAGGCACCACAATGGGCACGGTGGCAATCATCATGGACAAGGTTTCCAGAAAGCAGCCCAGTACCAGATAGAACACTACCAACATCAAAATCAGCGTCAGCGGGCTCAATCCCAGTTCGGATACCCAGCGCGACAAGGCGGCCGGAATCCCCAGAATGCCCACCACGTAATTCATGAAGTAGGCACCCACAATAATCAGCAGCAACATCGCCGTGGTACGGGCCATAGACAGAAAGCACTCGTGCAACATGGTCAGCGTCAACTTGCGACGCTGCGCAGCCACCAGCAACGCCGCCACCACGCCCAAAGCGGCGGCCTCGGTAGGTGTGGCCCAACCGCTGTAGATGCTGCCCATGACGATAAAAAACACAAAGGCCGGCGGCAGCAAATCCTTCAGGGCCGCCAGCTTCTCGTCCCAGCTGGCCAGCGGCTCGCCCTGCCCCGCGACCCCGGGCTTGAACACGGCATACAAATAGATCGTGGCGCTGAAGGCCAGGGCCAGCGCCAGGCCAGGCAAAATCCCGGCAATGAACAGCTTGCCGATGGATGTGTTGGTGATCGCGCCATAAATAATCATATTGATGCTGGGCGGAATCAGAATTCCCAGCGTCGCCCCCGCCGCCAAAGAACCTAAAGCCAGGCGCTCGTTATAGCCGCGCTGCTGAAAAGCCGGCAAGGCCACCGTGCCTATGGTGGCGGCGGTGGCCACCGACGAGCCCGACATGGCGGAAAACACCGTAGATGCACCGATATTGGTGTGCAGCAAGCCGCCCGGCAGTCGTTGCAGCCACACCGACAAGGCCCCGTACATACGCTCGGTAATGCCGCAGCGCAACAAGATCTCGCCCAGCAAAATAAACAAGGGGATGGCGGTCAGCAGAAAATCATTCAGCGTCGCCCACAGATTGTTGCCAAAGTTAAACAGCAAAGAGGTGTTCAGATACATCAACACCCCGGCCGTCGCCACCGTAAAAATGGCCACGGCGACACTGATGCCGGCCGCCAGCAACAGCAACAGCAGCGCAAAACCGCCTGCTATACCCATCAAGGTAATCATGGCTTGACCTCCATGTGTGCATCGGGGACGGGACCGGACAAGCGGGTCATCTGACTATCCTCCAAGGCCTCGTTCAGCTCTTCGTCGGTCGTCTTGGGACCCAGCAAGCCATTGAGCGCATCCACCTGACCGCCCGCCGCCAAACGCAAGCCACGGATCAGATAGCTCAAGGCCACGACAGCAAACAAGGCAAACCCTGCCACCCAAATCAACTGCGGAATCCACAACGGCGTCTCCAGCGGTGTAGAGGCACGGCTGTCGAACTCCAAGGTTTCGCGCAGCGTTGCCACGCTCTGCCAACACAGAAAGCAGGCCAGCGCCGCCATCATGGCCGCCGCAAGCACATTAAAGCCTGCCCGCAGGCGACGCCCCAGCGGGTTGATCAGCACATCCACACGGGTATGGGCCCGCATGACCAGTGCATACGACAGGCTCAGGCTGACACCAATCGCCAGGACATAGCCGCCGTACTCATCAACACCCTGAAATGAAAAACCAAAGAATTTGCGACAGATCACCTCTACCGTGATCAGAATGGACAGGATAAATGTGGCATAACCGGCCACCATGGCCGCCATCCTGACGACGAGCTGGGCCGCGCTGTTTCCGTGTTCTGACATAACACTTCTCCCGGATGCCCGGGCCCGGCCCGGAGCATCCTGTTTTGTTCGCACTTATTGAATGGCAAAACCCGTTGCCTGGCCCACCGTCTCGTTCCAGACCGTCTTGCACTCTTTGTAGTTGCGCGAGCAACTGGTCGCCCAGGCCGGCAATACGACCTGATTGGTCAGTTCCACGACACGTTGCCGGTTCTGCGCATCGATAGGTACTTCGCGCATGCTGTAGGCCGTATGCTGCTTGCACTCGCCCTGCCCCGTGCTGCACTGGATGGCGTCCTGGTTATTGACGCTGGCCAGATCCCACATGCTGTCGTCCATCGTTCTGAACTGGGCTTGCAGCTTGGCCTGCTGCTCCGGACTCAATTGCTTCCAGCGATCCAGATTCATCAGGTGGCCTTGCACCGAATAGGACAGCGGCAAAGGCAAGAGTACCTTGGTCACTTCCGGCCACTTGCCGCTGTTGCCGGCGCTGGGTGCGGTCACGCCGCAGTCGGCCACGCCGCGCTGCAAGGCTAGATACACCTCGCTGAACTGCAGCGTAACGGGCGTCGCCCCCAGGCCTTCCACCAACCGCGACATGGAAGGCGTAAACACCCGCACCTTCTTACCCTTTAGATCATCCACCGAATGGATATCGCCATTGCAAAACAGCACTTGCGCGCCAAACGGCCACAATGTCAGCAATTTGGCATTGAAGCGCTGCTGCAAGCGCTCGTCCATCTTGTCGCGAAACGCATCGACCGCCTTGCGCTGGCTCTCCAGGTCGGCGGATACACCGGCCAGATCGATGCCTTCAAAAAAGGGATCATCCCGGGAGGCCATGCCGATCTGCACCGACATGATATCGAAGGAGCCGGAGCGCAACATACGCAAGGCGTCGGCCGCATTCACTCCAATGGCGTCCATCGTGTTGTAGACCACGGGCACGCCCATGCTGGTCTGCAACTGCTCGAAAAAGGGCCGTTCAATCTGCTCCACATGGATTTTGTTGCCGGAAAAATTGCCGACGACACGCAGCGGCGTCTCCGCCTGACTGATCCCGCCGGCCAGCAGGCCTGCGCCCAACAGGGCACTGCCCAGGCACTTCTTGAGTTTCAGGTGTTGCATGGTGTCTCCTCCTTGCTTGTGATCCTGATAAATAAGTCCGGCGCGGCTTTATGCTCTTTCTGCCAGACTGGATTGTCGGAACAACTGTCCCCATCCCTGTATGCGGGACGGGTCTTGTCCGGCCAACAACAGCGACTTCCAGACTGTCACGCTGACCGAGTCATACACTGGAATACCGATCTCTTTTTCAATCTCATCCACCAGCCGCGCGCCACGCAGATTCGTGCACAGAATCGCAATGGCCTCGGGCTGACGCTCGGCTACCCGGTAGATCATCTCGCGCAGGGTGGACTCGTCATATTCCGAGAACGAAAAATTACCTTTATCGCCCAGATGCTCTTCGGCCACCACCTGATGCCCGGCCGCATCGTAATTGCGCACAATGGCTTGCTGCACATCCTTCAGATAGGGCGTAACCAAGCCCAACCGGCCCACATTGCCGCGCGCCAGCACTTCGTTCAAGGCCAGCACACTGGTCGTGGCCGCAATACCGGTGCGGTCAACAATCGCGGCGCATAGCCGTTCATCGACCTCAAAACCCAGCCAGCTTGCCGCCGTGCCGCTCCAGGCAATGGCATCCATGCGCGCATCGCTCAGCAGTTCGGCCGCCTCCAACAAGGCAGGCAAGGAAAACTGAGCCAGCGCGCCGTCCTCCAGCGAAATCTCGCGCACGACAAAACGCTGAAAGTGCGCCGTCACCAAGGGAAACATGTCCATCAGCAATGCGCTGGTGTAGGGCTCCAGCACCGTGTTGGAGGACGGGGTGATCATGCCCAGCAAGGTCCGTTTCATTACGGGGTCTCCTGATAAAATTTGCGTTTTTAATTTTGTATGCAAAATTCAATGTTCAAAAACATGCTATAAAATCCACTGCAAAGCCGCAACCAAAAATCGCGCGGATTAGGGAATGTTCTAAGAAACCCAAACGGAGCATCGCCATGAATGGCATCAGCACTACTCCCAGCACAGCCTTGCGCGTCAAGCGCGAGCCTATGTATCTGGTCATCGCCAACCAGTTACGCAGCCTGATCCTGAAAGCCGAATTAAAACCGGGCAGCCGCGTACACGAGCAATATCTGTCCGATCTGTTCGATGTCTCGCGCACGCCACTGCGCGAAGCGCTGAAAGTCATCGCCCAAGAAGGCCTGATCGAACTGTTACCCAACAAGGGAGCCCGCATCACGGCTATCGATCTGCAAGAACTGCGCGAGATATTCCAGGTCATGACCAATCTGCAGGCCCTGGTGGCCGAGCAATTGCTGGAACACGCCAGCGACCAGGATGTGCAAGGCCTGATGCAACTGCACACGGCGATGGTGGATGCCGCCCGCCAGGGCGATCGGGACGGCTACTTCAAACTGAACCAGAACGTACACCACGAGTTCAGCCGCCTGGCCGGCAACAGCGTACTGGCCGACATCGAAAAGCAGTTGGGCGTCAAGATCGCCCGTGCGCGCTACATGGCCAACCTGAACCCGGACCGCTGGCTGGAGTCGGTGACCGAGCACGGACACATCATGCACGCCTTGCAAGCCCGAGATCGTGCCGGCCTGATCGCCGCCATGAGCGAACACATGCGCAACACAGGACAAGCCGTACTGGCCGGCCTGCCCGCCGACGGGCAGGACTGAGCGGCGTCTTGCCCCCCTGCCCGGCCAAGCTGGCGCGCAGGGCCTCTCTATCTTGAACCACAGTGTCCACAGAAGACACGAGCCGGAGACTTCCCATGTTTGACCTGATCATTAAAAACGCGGACATTGCCACGGCCAGCGAACGCTACACCTGCGATATAGGCATACAAGATGGCCGCATCACTACCCTGGCCCAAGGACTGGAGGGCGCACGGGAAACCGTGGACGCATCCGGCTATCTGGTGTTGCCCGGGGGCGTCGATGCGCACTGCCACCTGGACCAACCCATGCCGGAAGGCGTGCGCATGGCCGACGATTTTCTGAGCGGTACGCGCTCGGCTGCCTGCGGTGGCACCACGACCGTCATTCCCTTTGCTGCCCAGGAAAAGGGCCAATCGCTGCGGGCCGCCGTGGACGACTACCACCAACGGGCGCACGGCAAGGCCGCCATCGACTATGCGTTTCACCTGATCGTCGCGGACGCCACGCCCCACGTGCTGGAACACGAACTGCCCGAGCTGGTGCGCGAAGGCTACACGTCCTTCAAGATCTACATGACCTACGACGATCTGAAACTGAGCGATCTGGAGATACTGAAAGCCCTGGATGTGGCGCGCCGCGAAGGTGCCCTGGTCATGATTCATGCCGAAAGCGCCGACTGCATCACCTGGCTGACGGAAAAGCTGAGCGCCGCCGGGCAGACAGACCCTCGCTATCACGCCGTCTCGCGCCCTTCGGCTGTGGAGCGCGAGGCCACACACCGGGCCATCACGCTGTCTGAACTGGTGGACGTACCTATCCTGATCGTGCATGTGTCGGGCCGCGAAGCCATCGCGCAGATCCATTGGGCCCAAGGCCAGGGACTGAAAATATATGCCGAAACCTGTCCACAGTACCTGTTCCTGACCCAGGACCATCTGGACGAACCCCATTTCCATGGAGCCAAGTTCGTCTGCAGCCCGCCGCCCCGCGACAAAGACAATCAGCAGGCCGTCTGGAATGGCCTGGAAAAAAATATCTTCAGCATCTTTTCGTCGGACCACGCGCCCTTTAACTTCGAGGACCCCTGCGGTAAAAAATTAGCGGGCCAGGAGCCTGACTTTCAATACATACCCAACGGCATCCCTGGCCTGGAAACACGCCTGCCCTTGCTGTTCTCGGGCGGCGTCAACGAGGGCCGGATCAATGTGCACCAGTTCGTGGCACTGACCGCCACCAATCCCGCCAAACTCTATGGCTTGTATCCACGCAAAGGCTCTATCGTGATCGGCGGCGACGCCGATCTGGTGCTCTGGAAAACAGACCAGCGCGTCACCATACGCAATGAAGCCCTGCATCATGCCGTGGACTACACACCATACGAAGGCACTATCGTGCAGGGCTGGCCCATGATGACATTTTCGCGCGGCAAGCTGGTCAGCAAGGACTTCCGGTTCGTGGGCGAAGCGGGCGCAGGCCAGTTCATGTCTTGTCAAAACCCCACGCTGGACGGTCGCCTGCGCTAAGCGAAAGGGGTTACGCGCAAATAAAAGGGGCTGCGCTAAACACCGGAGATTCCTTCGTATTGCTTGGGCCGTTTGGGCCGAGCAGAGAGTACCTCGGGTTCTCGCCAGGCCGATCCTAGCGGGCCGGCTGGGCTAAGTCCTTCGCCCGCGCTGTGCGCGGGTTCCCTGGTCAGGATGCCGGGGCGGGCGGAGCGTGAACTCGCAGGGTGATTCGTCCACCGGACGAATCACAAGCGTCCTGCTCGAACAGCACGCCCCTTACCTCCCGCCCCGACATCCCGCCTGCGGCGAAGACCCTGACTCGCCCACCGGCCCGCTAGGATCGGCCTGACGAGAACAGCACCGCCGTGCTTGGCCTACATGGCGGGACGTGCGCGTACGCCGTACAAGACATCAGCCATACACTAAATGTTCTGTTGAGTACGGATATATATAGTCAGGGCTATGTCATCGGTGTTTTGAGCCGTTCAAGGCGCCTTCAAAAAGCCAGTTCCTCATCGACTGGGTAAATTGGCTTCCGGAATGCTTCGAAGAACCAAATAAAAACCCCTTGGATATCCAAGGGGTTGGGGCTTTGCACGGTACTGCGTAACAGTTAGCGATTCTTGCCGACCTGGTCGCCAATAACGCCACCGATGGCCGCACCGCCTACCGTGCCCAGTACACCACCACCGCTGATCACGGCTCCGGCGACACCGCCTAATCCAGCACCAGTAACCGTGCTTTTCTGGCGATGGCTCATATTGTCCCAAGAGGAGCATCCGGCCAGGGTAACAGCCAGAACAGCGGCCAGGCCTGCTTTAGTGATAATGGCTAATTTCATATACGACTCTCCGTGAAATAGCTGTTGTTAAAACAACATTAACGGATATCTCACGACAGTAGCAAGAAATGACGACAACGGGGTTGTTAGGTAACACTACATTTGTAAACCCCGCCTTTGCCGCTACTTAACCAAAGCCAGCACCTGCCTGAAAGCCGGATTGGACGGGATTTCCAGCCACTCGAACATGGCCATCTCGGCGCTGACGCGCTCCAGGCCATGCTGGGCCCAACGGTCCCAGGCGGCCTGCCGGTCTTCGTGACGACGCGAACCCACGCAATCCCCCACCAGTACCGGCTCGTATCCGCGCTCTTTCAAGCCCAGGCCAGTTTGTAACACGCAAATATGCGCCTCTGTGCCCAGAAGCAACACTCGTGGCCGCCCCACCGGCAAAGCCGGCAGAAAATCCACTTCGCGGGTAGCGTCAAAGTGCTTCTTATGCAGAACCTGGTCCAGATGCGGGGTCAGGGACCGATCGGTAGGCCCGATCTTGTCGGCCCAGTGCTCGGTCGCAAACACCGGCACGCCCAGAAGGCGTGCCGCCTGCGCCAACTTGCCCGCGCGATCGAGCAACGCAGCATGATCGGCAATCGCCGGCAATAGGCCGGTTTGCATATCGACAATCAACACCAACGACTGGTGGGCGGTCAGCACAGGCATGGCAACTCCTTACTTAAGGGACTTGTAGCGGATACGGCGTGGCTTGGCGGCCTCTTCACCCAGGCGGCGTTTCTTGTCGGCTTCGTATTCCTGATAGTTGCCATCGAAGAACACGGCCTGAGAATCGCCTTCAAAGGCCAGTATATGGGTGGCGATGCGATCCAGGAACCAGCGATCGTGACTGATGACAAGAACCGTACCGGCAAATTCCAGCAAGGCGTCTTCCAGGGCGCGCAGCGTTTCCACGTCCAGATCGTTGGACGGTTCGTCCAGCAACAGCACGTTACCGCCGGCGATCAAGGTCTTGGCCAGGTGCAGACGCCCACGTTCACCGCCGGACAGATTGCCCACGATCTTGTTCTGGTCGGCACCCTTGAAGTTGAAACGGCCCAGATAAGCGCGCGACGGCATCTCGAATTTGCCCACCGTCAGCAAATCGGCTCCATCGGCAATCGCATCAAACACTGTTTTTTCGTTGGCCAGCGCATCGCGCGATTGGTCAACATACGCCAGCTTGACGGTCTGACCCAGTTTGACCGTGCCCGAATCGGGCTGCTCTTTACCGGCCAACATGCGGAACAAGGTGGACTTACCCGCGCCGTTGGGGCCGATGATGCCGACAATGGCACCGGCCGGCACCTTGAAACTGAGATTGTCGATCAGCAGGCGATCGCCATAGCCTTTGCTGACATTCTCGAACTCGATGACTTCGTTGCCCAGGCGCTCGGCCACCGGAATGAAGATTTCCTGGGTTTCGTTGCGCTTCTGGTATTCGTGCGAGGACAGCTCCTCGAAACGAGCCAGACGGGCCTTGGCCTTGGCCTGGCGTCCCTTGGGATTCTGGCGCACCCACTCCAGCTCTTTCTTGATGGTCCGCTGGCGGGCGCTTTCGGACGACTCTTCCTGTTTCAGGCGGTCTTCCTTCTGTTCCAGCCAGGAGCTGTAATTGCCCTTCCAGGGGATGCCGTGACCACGGTCCAGTTCCAGAATCCATTCGGCGGCATTATCCAGAAAGTAGCGGTCGTGGGTCACAGCCACTACCGTGCCGGGGAACTGGCGCAAAAATACTTCCAGCCATTCCACGCTTTCGGCGTCCAGGTGGTTGGTCGGTTCGTCCAGCAGCAACATGTCGGGCTTGGACAGCAACAATTGGCAGAGGGCCACGCGGCGCTTTTCGCCACCAGACAAATTACCGATGACGGCATCCCACGGCGGCAGGCGCAACGCGTCAGCCGCAATTTCCATTTGAGTTTCGATGTCGTCCGCGCCGCTGGTCGCAGCGGCGGCAATCACGGCTTCCAGCTCGGCCTGCTCGGCGGCCAATGCGTCGAAATCAGCGTCCGGCTCGGCATATTCCGCATACACCTGCTCCAGACGCTGCCGCGCTTCGAACACTTGTCCCAAGCCGGCTTGCACCGCTTCGCGTACCGTATGCGCGGGATCAAGTTGCGGCTCCTGGGGCAGGTAGCCGATCTTAATACCCGCCATGGGAATGGCTTCGCCTTCGATATCCTTGTCCACGCCCGCCATGATCTTGAGCAATGTCGACTTACCCGAGCCGTTCAGGCCCAGCACGCCGATCTTGGCACCAGGAAAGAAAGACAAAGAAATATTGCGCAGAATCTGCCGCTTCGGCGGCACGATTTTGCCGACGCGGTTCATTGAATATACGTATTGGGCCATAAGAACCTAAAAAGGGAAAAACAAGCCAGACAGAGCCGGCCTGCGGCTACGGTGTCTGTGTCACGACAGGTGGGGCGCGGCGGGCACCATCGTCTGCGCCCCGCACGCCGTACACGAAAACCCAGGCCGGCGCACAGACGCACCGAATAGATGGAAACAGCGATTGTAGGCGTTTGCCGTCCGAAAATGCGCGCTTTGGCGCGATAGATACGCAGGCCAGCGACCCGCCCAGCAACACCCGTCGGTTAATATACTCATTTTATGCTGACAAACCAAAGACACCATGTCCTTCGCTGACGCACCTGATCTTGTTTTTACCGCCGATGAGCTGGAAACCCTAGGCCGCACTGCCGATGCCTTGAGTGCTTATTTAGGCCGCGCCGTGTTGGCCGAAGTCGTGGACGCCCAGGAAACGGGCTTTGAATGGGCCATTTTTGCCGTTCCGCTGGATAAGGACGAAGACGAAAGCCAGTTCACCGTCGTGCAGATAGGCGGCGAAGGGGCGCGCGTGCTGGGCAACCGGGGAGGCCTGGAACCGGACGACACCGCTGTCTACGCCTGCCGCTATCTGTGGGCCATCCAGTTGACCGATGCCGACCCGGTGCGTTTCATCAAAGTGGACGAAGAAGGCGACGAAGTAGCCTGGACCGAGACGTTGGAAGAGCTGCTGCCCTTCGCGCTCAAAGACGATGCCTTCATACCCGACGACGATCAAGACGATGATGATCAAGACGACGACGATGAACTGCCCGACAGCCGCGGACAGATTCTGCACTAAGTCTGCCAGCCGGCGGGCCCGCAATAGCTAGGCCTGCCGGGCACCCCCTATTAGGTGCGCAGCCGATCGCGGATATATAAAGCGGCCCCCGCCGGCCACATCAGTCCGACCAGCAGGCGCGCCGCCATCCCTTTAAGCGGGTATTGCGGCGGTGGCCGGCGACCACTGGCGCGCAAATGCAGGCCGAAGCGCGTATAGCGCGCCGCCGCCATCAAAAATGCCTTGGGGCTGTAGCGGAACCACGGCAGACACTCCACCACCGTATCCTGGGCCAGTAACCATAGACCCAAGGCATGCTGCTGGCTGGTCTTGCCCTGCATGGACAGGGAGTCGGGGCTATCGTGGTAAACACGAAACACCGTATTGACGAAGCGATGCTTGTAGCCCGCGCGCGCAATCGCCCGCCAGACCATGCTTTCGGGCACAAAACCGTCGATCTGATCCGGAAAAGGAAACTGGCGCAACACCGCCGTGCTGAGACAACCGAATTTCTCGCCGCGTACATCGTAGCGAAAGGTCAGATCTAGCGCCGTGGCATCAAAAACATCGCTGGGATACATATCGCCCACCACCTTGCCGTCGGGGCGCACACATAGCCCGGTCACGCCCGCAAAGCCGTCGCGCTCCTGTTCGGGAATATGGTGCCAGACCTGCGCCATGTCGTACAAAGCGTTGGTGCCCAGCGTATCGTCACTGTCCAGCGCAACGATCAATTCGCCATGCGCCAAAGACACGCCGTGGTTGAAAGCCGCCTTTTTATGTCGGTTTTCTTGCCAGGCATAATGAATCGGGAAGCGAGCTTCCTGCTGCCAGCCCAAAACCAAGTCGCGGGTCTGATCGGTAGAGCCATCATCGATCACCACCCACTCGAAATCCTGATAGGTCTGTTCGCACAGCGAGCGATACGCCCGCTCCAGGGTGTGAGCCCGGTTGAAAGTGGGCGTCAGGACCGTGAACAAATGGCGCCATTCCATGATGTTTTCTTCTTCTTTCTCGATATTGAGCACACTGCGCAACCCGCCCTTTACCCATCCGCAACAAAATGCCTGTATACCATAGCACGCAAGAGCAGTGCCGCCATCGCCCGACCTGGGACAAGCGGCCGGGAATTGGTATCCATTTTTAACTGCGACATGGCGCGCACACAAAAAAAACCACAGGCATTCCTGTGGTTTTTTCCCTGTTTGAAAACAGTTGGCGTTCTTTGGCGGCGAGGGCAAAGCCTACGCCGCAAAAGTCGCCGTCAAATGCGCTTACACGCGCTTGACTTTTTCCAGCATCTTGAACACGCCTTTAGGGGCGCGAACGAACAGACGCTTGAAAGCCTTGCCCAGGCAACGACGCTCCAGCGTGTTGCGGCGAGTGCGTTTGATTTCCGCCATGGTGATCTCCGATCTAAATAAAAGCCCTGCCGGATGATCCCGACAAAAGCGCAAAAGCTAACCGGAAATTCTACCGTAAACCGCGTTAAGATACAAAGATTAGCGTAAGCGTCCTCCACGGAAACGACGCTCGCACCCCACAGATCGCACCGGTCTGCCTGCGGTTCGCACCGACGCGCCGCACCGCTCCCGAGGCGGCTCTCTCCTGCGCATCCTGCTGCGCCTTCTCCAAGAAGCCTACCTTGCCATGAGTTCAGAAATACGCATTTTCGGCGCTCGCCAGAACACCCTGAAAAACCTGGATGTCCGTATCAAGACCGGCGAACTATTGGTCATTACCGGCGTGTCCGGATCGGGCAAGAGTTCCTTGGCGTTTGATACGCTCTATGCAGAAGGACAACGACGCTATGTAGAGACTTTTTCGCCCTACGCCCGTCAGTTTCTGGACCGCATGGACAAACCCCAGGTGGACCGCATCGAAGGCATACTGCCCGCCATTGCCATCGACCAGGTCAATCCGGTGCGCAATTCGCGCAGCACGGTAGGCACCATGACCGAGCTGAACGACTACATCAAGCTGCTGTACGCCCGCTTGGGCGAACTGTTCTGCCGCCAATGCGCCCAGCCGGTGCGCCGCGACAATGCCGACAGCATCGCCCGTCAGATCCGCGCTCTGGCGGTCAGCCACGACGATCCACGCCTGGTGCTGACCTTTCCGGTCAAAGTACCGGTCAATTTCACCACCGAAGAAATCGAAAAACTGCTGCACCAGCAAGGCTACACCCGGCTGCACCACGAAGAAACCACGGCATTGCCCGTCGCCACTGCCGGCAAAGGCAAGACCGCCAAGAACTCACCCACCGAGCAAAAAACGCTCTATGTCGTCCAGGATCGCTTTCGCGCCAGCACTGTCGAACCCGAGCGCTTCATGGAAGCCATCGAAGCGGCCTTGCGCCACGGACAAGGCCGCCTGACCGTTTACGCCTCGGCCAACAGCGACGGCCCCGAAACCGCATGGCGCTTCAGCCAGGGGCTGCACTGCGCCCATTGCGACATCGACTACAGCGCACCGGTCGCCAGCACCTTCTCGTTCAATTCGCCGCTGGGTGCCTGCGACAGTTGCCGGGGCTTTGGCCGCGTCATGGGCATAGACTACGGCCTAGTAGTACCGGATCAGAGCAAAAGCCTGCTGGAAGGAGCCGTGCGGCCCTGGCAGACAGCCAGCTACAAAGAATGCCAACAGGAAATGGAACGCTACGCACCGGCGGCGGGCGTGCGCCTGGGCGTGCCCTGGAAAGACCTGAGCGAATCCGAAAAAGACTGGGTCATTCACGGCACCCCCGACTGGAAAGGCGGCAATCAGGCCTGGAAAACCCAATGGTATGGCGCGCAACGCTTTTTCGACTGGCTGGAGTCGCGCGCCTACAAAATGCATGTGCGCGTGCTGCTGTCCAAATACCGCAGCTATAACACCTGCCCGGCCTGCGCCGGTTCGCGCCTGAAGCCGGACGCCAGCCTGTGGCGTGTCGGCCAGGATCAAGCGCCGGCCGACTCCATCTATAAACGCTTCATGCCTGTGCATGCGCTCTGGTCGCGCCCACAACTGGATACCCTGCCGGGTTTAAGCGTACCCGACCTGATGCGCCTGCCCATCGAGCATGTGCGCAATTTCTTCCGTGGCCTGCACTTTGGCGATGCGCGCGATGCCGCCATCGACCTGCTGTTGAAAGAAACCCTGTCGCGCCTGGATTATCTGTGCGATGTTGGGCTGGCCTACTTGTCTCTGGATCGCCAGAGCCGCACCCTGTCCGGCGGCGAAGTGCAGCGCATCAATCTGACCACGGCCCTGGGCACATCGCTGGTCAACACCCTATTTGTGCTGGACGAACCATCCATAGGCCTGCACCCGCGCGACATGCACCGCATCATCCAGGTCATGCACCGGCTGCGCGGCAACGGCAACACCCTGGTGGTTGTCGAGCATGATCCACAAGTCATGGTGGCGGCTGACCGCATCCTGGACATGGGTCCAGGGCCTGGCGAACGCGGCGGACAGATTCTATTCGACGGACCGCCACACGCCCTGCGCAGCGCCCCCACCCTGACCGGGCGCTACCTGAGCGGCGAACTGAGCATCGAATCCCCACGCCCCCTGCCGGTGGCCGACAACACGCCGCGGCTGCTGCTGGAGGACGTCAGCGCACACAATTTGCAGCATGTTTCGGTTTCCATCCCGCTAGGCCGCCTGGTGTGCGTGACCGGGGTGTCGGGTTCGGGCAAGTCCACCTTGATTCAGGATGTGCTCTACCCGGCAATCCTCAAGCAACAAGGCAAGCCCACCGAGGCCCCCGGCAGCTACGGCGCACTGCTGGGCGTAGAACAGATTGCCGACGTCGTCATGGTGGATCAGACCCCTATCGGCAAGACGGCCCGCTCCAACCCGGCCAGCTACGTCGGTGCCTTCGACCCTATACGCAAACTGTTCGCTCAGGCGGCCTTGTCCAAAGAGCGCGGCTATCTGCCCGGCACCTTCAGTTTCAACAGTGGCGACGGCCGTTGCCCGACGTGCGGCGGCACCGGCTTTGAACACATCGAAATGCAATTTCTGTCGGATGTGTATTTGCGCTGCCCGGACTGCGACGGCAAACGCTTCCGGCCCGAAGTGCTGGAAGTACGCATCGAGCACTTCGGGCGCAGCGCCTCCATCGACCAAGTGCTGGACATGACGGTACACGAAGCGATGGCGTTCTTCGAAGGTTTGCGCGATGTGCAAACCGGTCTGGCACCGCTGGCCGACGTGGGCCTGGATTACCTGAAACTGGGCCAGCCCGTACCCACGCTGTCAGGCGGCGAAGCCCAGCGCCTGAAACTGGCCGGCTATCTGGCCGAAGCCTCGCGCAGCCGCCTGAGCCGTGTGCAAGTTGCCAAGAAAGGCAATCTGTTCCTGTTCGATGAGCCCACCACCGGCCTGCACTTCGATGATATCGCCCGCTTGATGCGCGCTTTTCGCAAACTGCTGGCCGCCGGCCACAGCCTGCTCATCATCGAGCACAATCTGGACCTGATCCGCGCCGCGGACTGGGTCATAGACCTGGGCCCGGAGGGCGGCGAACGCGGCGGCCTGGTACTGGGAGCCGGCACCCCGCACGACATCATGGCCCTGCCGCATTCGCACACCGGCCATGCGCTGAAGGAATACGAAGACGCCATCATAGGCCGGGCGACACCAGCCCTGGCCGAACCTGCCGCGTCCTATGCGCTTGCGCCCGTGTCCAAACAGGACAATCACATTGCCATCCTGAATGCCCGCGAACATAACCTAAAAGGCATTTCGGTTCATATTCCGCGCAACACCTTCACCGTAGTAACGGGGGTTTCCGGCTCGGGCAAATCCACCCTGGCCTTCGACATCCTCTTTAACGAAGGCCAGCGCCGCTATCTGGAGTCCCTGAACGCCTACGCGCGCGCCATTGTGCAGCCGGCCGGCCAGCCCGACGTGGACGCCATCTACGGCATTCCGCCCACTGTGGCCATCGAGCAGCGCACCAGTCGCGGCGGTCGCAAGTCCACCGTGGCCACCATGACGGAAATCCATCATTTCCTGCGTCTGCTGTATGTCAAGCTGGCAACGCAGTACTGCCCCACCTGCCGTGTGCCGGTCGCCCCGCAAACGCCCGAGCAAATCGCCGCGCAATTGCTGCGCGACCACAAGGGCGAACACATAGGCCTGTTGGCCCCGCTGGTCACGGCCCGCAAAGGCTACTACACCGATCTGGCCAAATGGGCGCAAGGCAAGGGCTACACGCACTTGCGCGTAGACGGGGCGTTCATCCCTGTCTCGCCCTGGCCGCGTCTGGATCGCTATAGCGAACACACGCTGGAACTGCCTGTGGCCGACCTGATCGTAGACCCTCGTCATGAACTGCAACTGCGTCAGGCGATACGCGATGCTCTGGAACTGGGCCACGGCACGCTCAGCGTGCTGGCTCCGCTGACACCGTCCGGCACCCTGTCGCTGGAGCAGCGCCGCCAGGGCCATCCGTCCGCCTCGGCCAGCCAGCAGCATTTCTCGGTCAAGCGCGCCTGCCCCTGCTGCGGCACCAGCTTCCCAGAACCCGATCCGCGCATGTTTTCCTACAACTCCAAGCACGGCTGGTGTACCGACTGCTTTGGCACCGGCCTGAAGCTGACCGGTTTCGACCAGGAACAAACGGGCGAGGAAAACACCTGGAATGCAGGCTACGAAGGCCAGGCCAGCGAATGCCCGAGCTGCCAGGGCCAGCGCCTGAATCCTGTCTCCCTGGCCTTCGAGTGGCGTGACCGCTCCATCGCGCAACTGGCCAGCCTGCCGGTCGATCAGGCCCAAACGTTCTTTACGGGCTTGAACATGAACGGCCGCGAAGCCGACATCGCCCGCGATATCCTCAACGAGATCCGCAGCCGTCTGGACTTCATGCTGGAAGTCGGTCTGGGCTATCTGGCTCTGGACCGCGCCGCGCCGACGCTCTCGGGCGGGGAAGCGCAACGCATCCGCCTGGCCGCGCAGTTGGGTTCCAATCTGCAAGGCGTGTGCTACATACTGGACGAGCCCACCATAGGGCTGCATCCGCGCGATAACCAGATCCTGCTCAATGCCATGGCCCGTCTGGAAGGCAACGGCAATACCCTGGTTGTAGTCGAACACGACGAAGACACCATACGCCGCGCCCAGCACATCATCGACATGGGACCGGGTGCCGGCAAACGCGGCGGCGAAATCATCGCCCAAGGCACACTGGCGGAAATCGAAGCCAACCCCGCCTCGCTGACAGGCCGCTACCTGCGTGAACCCTTGCAACACCCCATGCAGGCACGTCGCCCTGTCGAACCGGATAC
The DNA here is from genome assembly GCF_038237375.1 of Alcaligenes sp. SDU_A2. Lineage (NCBI taxonomy): Bacteria > Pseudomonadati > Pseudomonadota > Betaproteobacteria > Burkholderiales > Alcaligenaceae > Alcaligenes > Alcaligenes sp. SDU_A2. Next base: position 3,094,060 of record NZ_CP151273.1, read on the forward strand.
GCCCCTGCTGACCGTACATGGCGCGCGCCTGCACAATCTTCAAGACGTGCAGGCCGGCATTCCGCTGGGCAAGCTCAGTGTCGTCACCGGCGTATCCGGTTCGGGCAAATCCACCTTTGCCCGCGACGTGCTGCTGGACAATCTAGCGCGTACCGTCGGCAGCCAGCAACCGCCCGCCTGGCAAGGCTGCGCCTCCATCAGCGGCTGGGAGTCTCTGGACCGCGTGCTGGAAGTGGACCAGACCCCTATCGGCAAGACACCACGCTCCTGCCCGGCCACCTATATCGGTTTCTGGGACGAAGTACGCAAGCTGTTTGCCAGCACGAACGACGCGCGCCTGCGCGGCTGGAGCGCATCGCGCTTTTCCTTCAATACCGGCGAAGGCCGCTGCCCATTATGCGAAGGCCAAGGCATGCGCACGCTGGAAATGAGCTTTCTGCCCGACGTCAAAGTGCCTTGCGATGCCTGCCACGGCCAGCGTTTCAACCCCGACACGTTGTCCATTACCTGGCGCGATGTCACCATCGGTCAACTGCTGCAAATGGACGTGGACGAGGCCGTCGAGTATTTTGCCGCCCACCCTAAGATCCTGCGCCCGCTGCAATTGATGCAAAGCGTAGGACTGGGTTACCTGACTCTGGGCCAGCCCTCGCCCACCTTGTCGGGCGGCGAAGCACAGCGCATCAAACTGGTCAGCGAACTGGTCAAGGCGCGGCTGGACGAAGGCCTGACCCGGACCGGACGGGCCTATAAGGCACCGCATACGCTGTACGTGCTGGACGAGCCCACCGTGGGACTGTCCATGGCCGATGTAGAAAAGCTGATTCTGGTGCTGCACCGGCTGGTCGATGCCGGCCACACCGTCATCGTGATCGAGCACAATCTTGACCTGATCGCCGAAGCCGACTGGATCGTGGACTTAGGTCCGGAAGGCGGTTCGGGCGGTGGCCGACTGGTCGTGCAAGGCACGCCCGAACAGGTCCAGGCCACGCCTGGCTCCCATACCGGGGCCGCCCTGGCTGAATTTTTAGAGGAACACGGCGCATGTATGGCCGCTTTGAAGACAGACTGAACAATACCGCGCTGGAAATGCAGGAGTGCCTGGGCCGGATCGAGGCCCGCACTCCACAGGAACTGACACACGCTTTTACCGCCATTGAAGACGCCCGCCGCGCCGGCCACTGGGTCGCGCTGGCGCTGGACTACGAACTGGCCGAACTGTTCGAGCCGCGCCTGCAAGCGCGTCCTGCCGGTTCCCAGGCTCCGCTGACGGCCTTGGTCTTTGCCAACGCCAGCCATGTTCCCCCCTGGAGCAGCCAGACAGCACCGCGACTGCACGCCAGCCTGGGCATCTCGCAACACGACTACCGCGCTGCCATCGAACAGATACAAGCCGGCTTGCGCGCCGGCGAGTTCTACCAAATCAACTACACCGTCCCCTTGCACATCCAGGCCGACATGCCGCCCCGCGAGCTCTATGCCGCACTGGCCAGCCGTCACCCGGTCGCCTACGGCGCCTACCTGGATCTAGGCGGACGGCACATCCTGTCCCTATCGCCCGAGCTGTTTCTGGAAAAACGCGGCACCCACATCCGCACCCGACCCATGAAAGGCACACGGCCACGGGATGCCGACCCAACGCGCGACAAGGCCAACGCCCAGGATCTGCGTGACAGCCAGAAGGACAAAGCAGAAAATGTCATGATCGTAGACCTGCTGCGTAACGACCTGGGCCGCATCGCCCGTACCGGCTCCGTGCGTGTCAGCAGTCTGTTCGATGTAGAACAGTATGCCTCGGTTTGGACCATGACCTCGACCATCGAGGCGCACCTGCCCGATGACTGCGGACTGGAAACCCTGCTGCGCGCCTTGTTTCCTTGCGGCTCCATTACCGGAGCCCCCAAACTGGCGGCTATGCAATGCATACGTCGCCTGGAATCCTGGAGGCGCGGCATCTACTGCGGCTCGTTAGGCTATGTAAATCCGCAAGGCGATCTGTTCCTGAACGTCGGCATCCGCACGCTGGAGCTGGACGACGAAGGCAAAGGCATCTTTGGTGCCGGCGGCGGTATTGTCTTGGACTCCGACCCGGATCAGGAATGGCAGGAATGCCTGTGGAAGGCACGCGTCCTGCAAACCCCTATCACTCTCATGCAAAAGGCCACGCCATGACACAGGGTAAACCAGAGCTGATCGAAACATTGCGTGTAGACCCGGACGGCCAGATCCCACTGCTGGAATTGCACCTGGAGCGTATCGCGCGCAGTTGCCGCGAACTGAACTATGTCTGGGACGCGCAAATCTGGCTGCAAGCCATGCATCTGGCATTGGCGCAGGCCCCCAGTCAGGTCGCCCTGCGTCTGCGCGTGCTCTGGCAGGCACAGGGTGCCGCCACCGCCCAGGCTGAACCGCTCCCCGCCTTGGCCGGTCCGCTGCATCTGCGGCTATCGGCCACACCGCTGCCGGCCCTAGACCCGCTGCTGGCTCACAAAACCACGCACCGTCCCTGGTATCAACACGCCAGCCGCCTGCTGGCCGACGACCCGAGCTTGTTCGATGTCATTTTCGTGGACGACCGCAACCTGGTCTGCGAAGGCAGTCGCAGCAATATCTACATACAAGACGATCAAGGCGTCTGGTGGACACCGACCGCCACCGGTTGGCTCTTGCCCGGTGTGCAACGCCGGGCCCTGCTCAATAGCGGTCTGGCCCGCGAAGCCGAGATTTCGCTGGATGCCCTGAAAACGGCGCGGGCGCTGCGTATCTCCAATGCGCTGCGCGGCTGGCAGGACGCCTTACTGCTTCAAGAGACTGTTTAAGGCAAAATCGGCCGCCAGCATACCCATGCTGGCGGTAATCGTCACCCCCGACCCATACCCCGCGCAAGCCAAACCCTGCAAAGCGCCGTCCTCCTGAGGCTGCCAGGCCTGCGGCAAGCGGGTTTCCTGCTCGAACCACAGGCACTGCACTCCCATGCGCGGCACGCGCTTCAAGGCGCGACCCTGCGCGTCGCTGCCACGCGCAAATCCATGCTGCTTGCGCAAGATCTGACGCAAACGCCCCAGCAAGGCATCGTGACGGGCCAAAGACAGATCGCCGATGCGCAGCGTCAAAGGATCGGTCTTGCCACCCGCCCCCCCGCAAGTCAGCAAAACCACACCACAACGCTGCGCTTCTAGAATCAGGGCGATCTTGGCACTGGCCTGATCGGTACAGTCCAGAAACACATCGGGCTTGCGCCCCATCAGATCGGCCACATTGTCGGCCGACACGAAATCATCGACGACATGCACGCGGCAATCCGGATTGATATCGAGGATACGCTGAGCCATCGCCTGGGCCTTGCCCTGGCCCAAAGTGCTGTCCAGCGCCGGCAACTGCCGGTTGATATTGGATTCGGCAATGTGATCCAGGTCGATCAAGGTGATGGTTCCCACGGCGGAACGCGCCAAGGCTTCCACGGCCCAGGTCCCCACGCCGCCTATGCCGGCCACCATGACATGGGAGGCAGATAAACGCGCCCGTGCTCCGGCCCCATACAAACGATCTATACCGCCGAAACGACGCTCGGCATCCATGCCCTGCTGCTGTGTCATATAACTTTCCACGTACGGCCCATACCGCCAAACCTCTCGATTTTACGTAAATTCGCCCGCTGCCGAGCCTTATGCTCTCCCTGCCTTGACAGCAACCTGCCAAATAGCAACACTCGTATAAGCAAATTATTATTTTTCCTTAGTTATCAGTCGCAAAGCCCGCTACAGTAGGTTTTGCCGATCTACAATCGCTACAGGTATCAACCATCCGTGATCCAGGCTACGCGCCCCTTTGCCGTGAATATCGATCCCTTTTCCGCCCCTTCCGCACCAGCGCCCACCCCCTGCAGCTTTCGCGTCCTGAGCGACGACGAACGCAACGCCTCTTTGCGCCAGTCTCTGGATCAGGCGCAGTGGTGCGGGGAACAGGATCTTTGGGTCTATGGTTACGGTTCATTGATCTGGCGTCCGGACTTCGAGTTCATCGAGCAGCGCCAAGCCTTGCTGCGCGGCTATCACCGCGCCTTGTGCCTGTGGTCGCGCATCAATCGCGGCACGCCCGAACAGCCCGGTCTGGTTTTTGGCCTGGATGTCGGCGGCTCGTGCCGAGGCATGGCGTTTCGTATCCCCGGGCGTGATGTCCCCAAAGTCTTTGACGCCCTGTGGCAGCGCGAGATGCCCAGCGGGGCCTACATTCCGCGCTGGCTGCGCTGCCGCACCACCCAGGGCGATATCCGCGCGCTGGTGTTCACCATGAATCGCAAGACCGATGCCTATGTGCCCCGCCTGCCCGACGAACAGCTTATGCAAGTGGTGCATTCGGCACAAGGCATCAACGGCCCGTGCATCGAATACGTGATGGAAACCGCGTCTGCGCTCCGACGCTCTAAAATTCTGGATAAACGCCTGCAATCAGTGGTTCAATTACTACAAAGTTACACTGATCAAGCACTTCCCCATCAAGCATAAGAGCGCATCATGTCCCTTGCCGATATTCGTAACGAATACGAACGTTTTACCCTGAGCGAAAGCGATATTGCCTCCGATCCGCGCACCCAGTTCCAGCGTTGGCTGGACCAGGCGCTGGAACTGAAGGAGACCGAACCCACAGCCATGACCCTGGCCACCGTGGACGCACAGGGCCGACCGTCGGCGCGCATCGTGCTGCTCAAAGGCTACGACGAACAGGGACTGGTATTTTTTACCAACTACAATTCCCGCAAGGGCACGGACCTGGACGACAATCCCTGGGGCAGCCTGTCCTTTTTCTGGCCGTCCATGCAGCGCCAGATTCGTTTTGAAGGACGCGTCAGCCGCATCAGTCAGGCCGAATCCGACGAATACTTCCACAGCCGCCCGCTAGGTTCGCGCATCGGAGCCTGGGCATCGCCGCAAAGCGAACCCATCACCCGTGCCGAACTGGACGCCCGCAACGAGCACTATGCCCGCAGCCTGGGCGAAAACCCCGAGCGCCCCCACCATTGGGGCGGCCTGCGACTGTCGCCGGACCATGTAGAGTTCTGGCAAGGACGCGCTTCGCGCCTGCATGATCGCTTGGTATTTGACCGCAATGAACAAGGCCAATGGGAGTTAAGCAGGCTGGCTCCTTGAGCCCCGGCCTTTGTGCAATGACAGCCGTATCCTCTACATTCGACACCGACTTTTTCCGCTCCGCGCTGGGCCGTTTCGCCACAGGCGTCACCGTGGTGACCGGCCCCGACCGGGAGCATCCGGGCCTGGCCGTTGGGCTGACCGTCAGTTCCTTCAATTCGGTGTCTCTCAGCCCTCCCCTGGTGCTCTGGTCGCTGGCCAAGCAGTCGCGTTCGCTGCCTCACTTTCTGCATGGTTCCGGCTACGTCATCCATGTGCTGGGTGCCAGCCAGTTGGCGCTGGCCAAACGCTTTGCCTGGGGCGAACAGGCCGAGCGTTTTCGCGAACACCCTTTGCGAACGTCGCCCAATGGCCTGCCCATGCTGGCCGATCCGGGCTGCAGCGCCTGGTTCGAATGCCGGCCCTACGCCTGCCACGAAGCAGGCGACCACATCATCTTCATCGGCGAAGTCACCCACTGCGAACGCAATGCCCACCAGCCACTGATCTACCATGCGGGCGACTTCGACCTGACGCCGTCGCAGGACTGAGTCCTTCCGCAAGCACGCGCAAACCAGAGCAGCGGCCTGGTTCGCGCCGCTCATGAAAATCCTGCACGACGAAGATCAACAGGAACAGATGCCGGGAGTACACTTATCCCTTTGCGTCATTCTGCAAATAGGGATTTGATCATGGCGAACGATGTCGATTGCGTCGTACTGGGCGCTGGGGTAGTGGGTCTGGCCATCGCCCGGGAACTGGCCCAGCAAGGCATGGACGTGCTGCTTATCGAACAGACACCGGGCATTGGCAACGGAGTCAGCTCGCGCAACTCGGAAGTCATCCACGGCGGTATCTACTACACACCCGGTAGCCTGAAAGCCCGGCTCTGCGTCCAGGGCAAGGAACAGCTCTACGACTATTGCCAGGAACGCCATATCGACCATGCCCGCTGCGGCAAGCTGATTGTCGCTACCGACGCCGCCCAAGAGCCGGCCCTGCGCCAATTGCAGGACAATGCCCACGCCTGCGGCGTACACGATCTGCAATGGCTGGACGCGCAGCAAGCCCAGGCACTGGAACCGGCGCTGCGCTGCAGCGCCGCTCTGCTGTCGCCATCGACGGGGATTGTGGACAGCCACGGCTTGATGTTGGCCCTGCAGGGCGACGCCGAAAACCTGGGTGCGCAAATGGTGTTTAATACCCCCTTCACCCGCGCCCACGTGCTGCCCGGCCAGGGGTTCGAGGTTCAGGTTGGAGGGGCCGAAGCCTTTTCCCTGACCTGCTCCTACCTGATCAACGCCGCCGGCTTGGGTGCGGTAGCCGCCGCCCACCAGATAGACGGCCTGGACGCCGCCCACATCCCCCCCGCCTATCTGTGCAAAGGTAGCTATTTTTCGCTCTCGGGACGTTCACCTTTCAAGCACCTGATCTACCCCATGCACAACGAGGCCGGTTTAGGCGTACACCTGACCCTGGATCTGGCTGGACAGGCGCGCTTCGGACCCGATACCGAATGGGTAAGCGAGGAAAACTACGACATGGACCCGCTGCGCGGCCAGTCCTTTTACGCCGCCGTGCGCCAGTATTGGCCCGAGCTGCGCGATAACAGCCTAAGCCCGGCCTACAGTGGCATACGTCCCAAAATCGTGCCTGCCGGAGTGCCGGCCGCCGATTTCCTGTTTTCTGGTTCCGCCCAGCACGGGGTGCCAGGCCTGATCAATCTGTTCGGCATCGAATCACCCGGTCTGACCGCTTGTCTGGCGATTGCGCAACATAGCCGGGAAATGCTGCTGCACGCCGATCAAAAACCTTTCTGAAGTCATTACAATACCGTCGATGAACGATTACATTTTGACCCTATCCTGCCCGGACCGCACCGGCATTGTGCATAACGTCTCCGGCTGGCTGCTTGAACAGAACGGCAACATCAACGAAGCCCAACAGTTCGGCGATGCCGAAACCCAGCGTTTCTTCTTGCGCATTGAATTTTCCCTGCCCGAAAAAGTAACTGTGGCCGACCTGCAAGCGCGCTTTGCGCCCATCGCCACCCAATTCGGCATGGACGCCAACATCTACGACGCGCAGCGCAAAGCCCGCCTGCTGATTCTGGTCAGCCGCCAAGGTCATTGCCTGAACGATCTGCTGTTCCGCGCCCACAGCGGCCAATTGCCCGTGGACATTGCTGCTGTCGCCTCCAATCACACCGATCACGCCGGCCTGGCGTCGTCCTACGGCATTCCTTTTCATCATCTGCCTGTCACGCCCGAGACACGCCCACAACAAGAACAGCAGATTTTGCAACTGGCCAACGAACTGAAAGTAGATCTGGTCGTGCTGGCCCGCTACATGCAGATTTTGTCGACTGACCTGTGCCGCTCCCTGTCCGGACGGGCCATCAATATTCACCACAGCTTTCTGCCCAGCTTCAAGGGTGCACGCCCTTACCACCAGGCTCATGCCCGCGGCGTAAAGATCATCGGGGCTACGGCGCACTACGTGACTGAAGACCTGGACGAAGGCCCCATCATCGAACAGGATGTGGAGCACGTCAGCCACTCCGTCAGTCCGCTCGAACTAACCCAGATCGGCAGCGACGTTGAATCCTTGGTTCTGGCCCGCGCCGTGCGCGCCCATGTCCAGCACCGCATCCTGCTCAACGGCCAACGCACCGTGGTATTCCGTTAATCCCTCGAGTCCGTCGCCTGACGCCAAAACCCGGCCATCGGCCGGGTTTTTTCATTTCACAAGGACACGGCTCCGACACATCACTGTACAGAGCCAAAGCCAGATGCCGCTCGTTGATCAATCACTTAAGCGAATTCAATATATGTCGACATCTGCCAAAACCTGATCTGCTTCGCTGCTATCTGCGACGTGCCCCAGCTAGGCAGTAAAATGCGCTGCCGCACAACGGCCGCAAAACGTGAGCCGATCCGTTGGGCATTGAGCAGGCACTCTATATAACATCCACTCCAAGAAACCAACGCCGCGACGCAGCTCGGCTTCACTCAGGCCTTTGGCGATAGAGAACATCATGAAAAAGATCGCATCCATCTTTACCCTCATACTGATTCTGATCGCCGCCCACGCCCTGGGCAATATCGGGGGAAGCTATGCGGCAACAAGCAACAAACCAAGCCAGCACGAACTACTGAGAAGGTTTGTAAATGAATTTATCGTGAACAACGCGAATGTTCATTACCCCGTACAGATCAATGAAGACACATACCTGATCGATAGATCCATAAAAGAGGAAGGCCGGTCCATGTTTGTCGTTGAAAACTATCGAATCACCGCCCCCGTCACTGCCAACCCAAACGAAATAAAGCAGGCAAAAGAAACGACGTGGCGACAGGTTAAAGATATTTTCTGCACAAGCCTTCAGGAGCGCGATCGATTATTTACCGGATACTCGTCTGTCGGAATCATACAAAACATCGCAGATTCCAGGGGCACGCTACTGTTCAGCGTCAAAGTTGAAAAATCGCAATGCTCCTAGTCGCTCAAAACTAAGCCACACTTCTTGGCGGAGCATCTGCCACTTGATGCCGAGGGATACAGGACCACCCGTCTTGCCCCCGGCAGTACGAACCTGACAAAACCCATACAAACCGTCCGGCGGCCGGCGCTGGAGGGGTTGGAGTCAATATGTACGCTTTATCCTTGTAGATTTAGACCGGCAGGCTGGGCAGTCGCCGACGCTACGCGTCGGTTCCCTTGGCGAGCCTGGTGGCGGGCGGGGCGTGAACTCGCGGAGCAGCTCGTCCCCCGGACGAGCTGCAAGCGTTCCGCTCGAACAGCACGCCCCTTGCCTCCCGCCCCTGCGTTCCGCCTGCGGCGACTACCCTGACCCGCCTGCCGGTCTAAATCTACAAGGATAAAGCTCAGAATCGGAAACCCCTCCAGCGCCGGCCGCCGGACTGGACACCTTGATCAAGCACAATACCCCGACCACGTCATCATCGCCCCAGCGCCAAACCCTCGCGCCTGGGGTCCACGCCCGCCTCCAGGCCTTGCGCCGTCCAGCGGATAACATGCGTGCCGCTGGGAAAGGGCTGTTCACGAACCTCGTGACCCAAGGCCCGCAAGGCCTGGGCCTGTTCGGTGACCGCGGTATTTGCTTCCAGCTCAGTCGCCCAGTTGCGGCTACCGTAATGCGGCAGGCTGACTGCCTGCTGGGCATCCAGATCCCACATCAACATACCAGTCAAGGCCTGCGCCACGTACAGGATAATCGCACTGCCGCCCGGCGAACCCAAAGCAATGACAGGCTTGCCCTGCTCCATCACAATCATGGGTGCCATGGAACTGCGCGGTCGCTTACCGGGCTGGACGCGATTCACGCTCAAGCGGCCCGCCTCGTCGCGAGGGCTCAGCGCAAAATCGGTCAGCTGATTATTCAGCAAAAAGCCCTGCACCATAATTTTGCTGCCAAAAGCAGACTCTACCGATGTGGTCATGGACACGACCTGCCCTGTGGCATCAACCACCGATAGATGCGTGGTGGAAGGCAGCTCCAGCGTGCTGTCCGCCGCGGGTACTGCATCATCCAGCGGCTGTCCGGGCAGCGCATGGCCCAGGGAGCGGTCCGGACGAATCAAGGCGGCACGCGCCCGCAGATAGTCGGGTGCCAGCAAAGCCTGCTGCGGTACAGCAACAAAGGCCGGGTCCGCCACCCAGGCATCCCGATCAGCAAAGGCCAACCGTCCTACTTCGGCAAAATAATGAATGGCCTGGGCCGACAATGGCTCCAGCGACGCCATCGGCGTATGCTGCAACATCCCCAGCATCTGCATGACCGTCAGCGGACCGGAGCTGGGCGGTGCCATGCCGCACAAGGCCCAGCGCTGCCAGTCCATGCACAAGGGGTCGCGGCGCAAAGCGCGATAGGCGCGCAAATCCGCCTTGGACACGTCACCAGGAACAGGATCGGCAGCCACGGCCGCCACCATATCGTCGGCCAGTTCACTGTCGTAAAAGGCATCCGCTCCCTGCTGCGCCACCCGTTTCAGCACCTGGGCATAATCCGGATTGCGCAAGCGATGGCCAACGGGCCAGGGCTGGCCTTGCGCATCCAGAAAATACGCGCGGGCAGCCGGTTTATCGGCCAGCTCCGCCCTATTGTCTGCTATCAAGGCATGCAAGCGTGGAGTGACAGCAAACCCCTGTTCCGCCAATTCAATCGCCGGGACAAACAACGTGGCCCAGGGCAAAGCACCACCATCCCGATGCATCAATTCCAACGCACGTAACAATCCCGGAACACCGACAGACCGCCCACTGTTGACGGCCTGTTTGAAGGACATGGTTTTGCCGTTCAACTCGAAACGGTTCAAGGTACTGGCGGCCGGTACGGTTTCCCGGCCGTCATAGCTAAGCAAACCTTTACCAGGCTGAAACAGCAGCATAAAGCCGCCCCCGCCTATTCCGGAAGATTGCGGCTCCACCAGGCCCAACACCAACTGGCTGGCAATGGCGGCATCCACCGCGCTGCCCCCCTGATCCAGCATGCGCAGGCCGGCCCGTGTCGCCAGAGGATGTGCCGTCACGACCATGCTCTTGCTGCTGCTTACTTTGTCGCGCTGCAGGCTGGCGGTAGCCGCTTCAGGGTTCAGGTCGGGCGCAGCCGGCCCACGCGCGCAGGCCTGTCCCGCCAAAGCCAGGGTCAAGGCGAGCACCGTCAGACGACGCATCAAGGCATGGTTCATGGTATCTCCTTCTGATTTTGGGCCAGCCACTGGGCCAGCAGCAACACCGCTTCACCCGGCTCATTAGCCGTCGGATAGCTGAAAAAATACGCTTCCTGCACTGGCATGGCGTGCGAGGCCGCCAGCACCAGATCGCCGCAGGCCAGTTCGCTGTCAATCAAGAAGCGCGGCATCAGGGCCACCCCCATGTCGGCGCGCAACGCTGCCAGTATCAGGGAAAACAGTTCGTAGCGCGGCCCGGCACTGACATGCAGACCCGGCTCCAGTCCAGCCGAACGATACCAATCAAACCAACTGTCCGGACGGGTGGACATGTGCAAATGCCGCAATTCCTGCAATGGTGCGCTGGCCGCCAGTGCCGGCGTGCACACCGGCACCAGCTCGCCCTCGTCAAACAAGCGTATGCCCTGCGTCTGAGGCCACAACTGTCGACCATGATAAATGGCTGCATCGAAAGGATGATCGCCAAACTGAAAAGGCTGGGTGCGCACGGACAGGCTGACGGTAATATCCGGATAGCAACGGCTGAACGCGGCCAGACGCGGCATCAGCCACACGGTAGATAGCGTCGGCAGGACGGCCAGATGCACGCTGCGCCCCACGCCTGCGCGGGCAACCAGACTGAAGGTGTCCTTGCCGATCTGCTCCAGGTGATGCCGTATGCGGGCGGCATAGTCGCGCCCGGCCGGTGTCAGAACCAGCCTACGCCGTACCCGCCCGAGCAATTGGACGCCCAGGCGTTGCTCCAGGCCGCTGACCTGACGGTAGACCGCGCTGTGCGTCAACGATAACTCTTCTGCTGCACGCGAAAACGATCCTAACCGAGCCGTGGCCTCGAAGGCCTGCAACGCGCCCAGGCTGGGTATGCCGTGTCTCATGGAGTGCTCCCGATTCGGGGCCGGTGCGCCCCTGCTCCGATTGTGTTGGTGGCCGCTGGTACGTCAGCACACGATGATGTGCAATTTTATCAATTGCCCTGTGCGCTTTGCGCACATTATCCTACGCCATCAAGCAGACATGCCGCTACGGCCTGTCCCGCGGCATCCGACGCGCAACACGACGCCTGTCCGACCTGAGCCGGCTGCAGACCCTCTTTGAATTTCCGGAGCATCTCCATGTCTTCCTCCCCCTCGTTTCATTGGGACGATCCCCTGCTGCTGAATCAGCAGCTCAACGACGAAGAGCGCATGGTGCGCGACGCCGCCCACGCTTACGCACAGGACAAGCTGCTGCCGCGCGTGCTGGAGGCATTTCGCCACGAACGCACCGACCCGGCTATTTTTGCCGAAATGGGCGAACTGGGCCTGCTGGGTGCCACCATCCCTGAAGAATACGGCGGTGCCGGCCTGAACTACGTCAGCTACGGATTGATCGCCCGTGAAGTGGAGCGGGTGGACTCCGGCTATCGATCCATGATGAGCGTACAGTCCTCGCTGGTCATGGTGCCCATCTTTGAATTCGGCAGCGAAGAACAAAAGCGGCACTATCTGCCCAAACTGGCCAGCGGCCAATGGATAGGCTGCTTCGGCCTGACCGAACCAAACCACGGCTCGGACCCCGGTGCCATGGAAACCCGGGCCGTCAAGGTCGACGGAGGCTATAGACTGAGCGGCAGCAAAATGTGGATCACCAACTCGCCCATTGCCGATGTGCTGGTGGTGTGGGCCAAGGTCGTCGGCGGTCAGGACGATGGCAAGATTCGCGGCTTCATTCTGGACAAGGGCATGGCCGGACTGTCTACCCCTGCCATCCACGGCAAGGTCGGTTTGCGCGCCTCGCTGACCGGCGAAATCGTCATGGACAATGTAGAAATCCAGGACAAACGGATGCTGCCTGGCGTCAGCGGGCTACGCGGCCCCTTCACCTGCCTGAACTCGGCCCGCTACGGCATCGCCTGGGGCGCGCTGGGCGCTGCCGAGTCGTGCTGGCACACGGCACGCCAATACACGCTGGATCGTATGCAGTTTGGCCGTCCCCTGGCCGCCACCCAGCTTATCCAGAAAAAACTGGCCGATATGCAAACCGACATCACCCTGGCGCTACAAGGCTGTCTGCGCCTGGGCCGGATGAAAGATGAAGGCACGGCAGCCGTGGAAATTACGTCCATGATGAAACGCAATTCCTGCGGCAAGGCCCTGGACATCGCCCGTCTGGCACGCGACATGCTGGGCGGCAACGGCATCTCCGACGAGTTCGGCGTGGCACGCCATCTGGTCAACCTGGAAGTGGTCAACACCTACGAAGGCACCCACGACGTGCATGCCCTGATCCTTGGCCGGGCCCAGACGGGCATACAAGCGTTTTTCTGAACCCGGACGGCCTTCTTGTTCGCACAACACAATGCCCCTTTCAAGGGGCATTTTTCATGAAGTACCTGACGATACGTCAGCACACGAACAACACAACTATTCTTACGATAATTAGCCCACTGGCAGTCTGTTTATACAATTAATTTTTAACAAAAAAACAAACCATTAAATAGAAGAATCATATTTAGAAAATAAAAGAAAACACAGAAAAATGTGCGATCATAGAAACTAAGAAACCACCGAATAGACCACAGTGAATACTATTTTATATATATCGTATATCGCCACCATTGCAGCGATCATAGCAACACCAGGACCAAACGCGGCATTGATGGTGTCTCATTCCATGAAATATGGCAAAGAGGCCATATTCCTGAACTCCATAGGAAGCGCAGTTGCCGCATCCGTATTAATAGCCATTTCATTGTTTTTTATCGACAAGATAATACCAGAAAATGCAATACCGGCACTATCAGCAATAGGTTCTATTTACCTAATAAACCTAGGCATAAAAAACCTAACAAACAAGGAAAAAACAAAACACCAAGAAGGCAGAAAAACGCAAAAAACAATATTTTATCAATCATTCATAACAGGAATAAGCAATCCCAAAGACATTATTTTCTTTATTTTATTTTTGCCACAATTTTTAGACACATCAATCAACATAGGAACCGCATCAACACTGCTGATATCAGGCTGGATAATATGTGACTTATTCATTATGTCATGCTATGGACTGATAGCTCAAAAATCAAAAAAAACACTATCAGACAATCACATAAAACACATAACAAGAGCTATGGGATTCATCATTCTATCTATTGGCTGCGGCTTAGCCTATCACTCCTTCTTAGAGCTAACAAAAACTTGATTAATTATAAAAAAAGCGCCCTTTCCAGGACGCCTTTTCATTAACAAACAGCAAGCACGAAAATGTATGTTTTTGATCAAATAAAAAATCACTTCAAATCAAACATGCTGGTCGCTTCCAACTCCACCACCAGTTCGTCGTGCTGGTTATAGACATTCCAGAACCAGCGCACAATGCCCAGATCGCTGCGACTGGACGAGACTCGCTTGGAGGCGACCGTCGCTTCCAGACGAATAGAGTCCCCAGGGCGCACCGGCAACAACCAGCGCAGACGCTCCAAACCTGGAGACGCAAACGATTCGGAATCGTGTAGCGCAGAGTCCACCGCCATGCGCATAGCCTTGCTGCATGTCAGCCAACCACTGCCGATCAGACCATTCCAATGGCCGTGTTCAGCACGCTCCTCGTCCACATGAAACCATTGCGGATCGTATTGACGAGCGAATTCCAGCATTTCTTCCCGCGTAACGGGCACAAGCGGGTGATGAATGACCATGCCCACTTCAAATTCATCGAATTTCATGTTGTGCTGCAACAAAAAAATAGTCAGGCCGCCAGTGTACCAATACCGTACGTTTTTGCAGCGCAGCAACGCAGCGCCTGACAGCAACGATCTGCGTACAGTCTGACCGACGTCTGCAGCGCCCGGCTGCAATCTGTGGCATAAAGACACTTTGCCATAAACGTGCACAGGCAAGGCCGCCGGCGGCGGCACTGCTGCGACCCCTACTACCATGACGACACTGGACACATCCCTGCAATTTGCATCGCTCACGCAAGGCGGGCAAGCGATACAGCTGGAATATCAATGGATACGCCCCGAGCTTCGGGACGCGCCGCTGCTGGTCTTTCTGCATGAAGGACTTGGTTCGATCAGCATGTGGAAAGACTGGCCCGCCCAACTGTGCGAACAAGCCGGCTGCAGCGGCCTGATGTATTCGCGTTATGGCTATGGCCGCAGTACGCCGCGCAGCGAACATGGACCCAAGACTCCCGATTACCTGCACGAACAGGCATTGGAGGTGCTGCCACAACTACTGGAACAACTGGGCGAAGAGGGTCAGCGTCCTGTCGTGCTGGTAGGCCACAGCGACGGCGGCTCTATCGCCCTGCTGGCTGCCAGCGGATTTGGCGACCGTCTGCAAGGCATTGTGACGATGGCCCCGCATCTATTTGTCGAGGACATATCCCTGCGCGGCATTCTGGTGGCCCGCGACGCCTACGAACAAGGCTTTCTGCGAGAGCGACTGGCACGCTACCACGACGATGTGGAGTCCGCTTTCTGGGGCTGGAACCGGACCTGGACCGAACCGGCCTTTCGCGACTGGAATATCGAAGCTGAGGTGGCCAAAATCACCTGCCCTATCCTGGCCATACAGGGAGTGGATGACGAATACGGGACGCTAGAGCAGATACGCCGCATCCGCGCATTGGTGCCGCACACCGAACTGCTGGAGCTGGAACAATGCGGCCACCTGCCCTACCGGGATCAGCAAGACAAGGTGAACCAGGCCATTGTCGACTTCCTGCGCGCGCACCGCCAAAACAATCCCGACTAGCCCTCGAAAGCGGCGGCCGCGCGGCCCAGGCGGTCGTTGACGGCCCGCCAACCGGGGGTATCAGGACAACGCTGCACCCAGATGTGCTCGTATTGACCTTGATCCAGACGACGCAGCATGGCGTACAGATCCTGCGCATAGGCTTGGGGCTCGGGCGCGCACACATACCAATCGTGCATATCCGCCGCAAAGGGTGCCAGCGATGCAAAAGCCACGATGGCCTGACGTCCGCCTTGCGCCAATGCCGCCTGCATAGCAGGAACGCTATCCGGGTCAAACAGCGACAAGGGCGTGCGCGGCGCATAGTGGGCTTTCAGGCTACCGGACACCTGTGGTGCCTGCGCATCGGGCAAGGCCGGCTCGTAACCGATGACCTGGGCAATCATGGCCGCCGTCACATGACCAGGACGCAACAATACCGCCCCCAACCCCTGCCCTGTGCGAGAAACATCGACAATCGTGGACTCGATACCCACTTCCGAGGGCCCCGCCTCCAGAATCAGTAGCTCGTCGGCCGACAAGTCCGAAAATTCCTCGCGCACATGGCTGGCCGCCGTGGGCGACACCTGACCGAATTTATTGGCCGAAGGCGCTGCCACGCCTGCCTGCCCGCTGGGTTTCAACGCCGCCATACGGCCGAGCAAGGCCTGCGCCACAGGATGTGAAGGACAGCGCAGCCCGATGGTGGACTGTCCACCGCTGACCGTATCCGGAATCTGCGGATTACGCGGCAAAATCAGCGTCAGCGGCCCCGGCCAGAACGCAGCGATCAATTGCTGTGCCACCGGCGGCACCTGAGCCGCCCAATACAACAGATCCGCACCGGGAGCCACATGCACGATCAGAGGATGATCGGACGGACGGCCTTTGGCACGGTAAATGCCCCGCACGGCATCGGGATTTTCGGCATCGGCCCCCAGGCCGTAGACCGTCTCGGTCGGGAAAGCCACCAAGCGCCCCTGCGCCAAGCGTTCGGCCGCCTGCTGAATATCCTGATCGCTAGGCATAGGAACGGTATCAGCCATGATCAAAAGCAATATGCAAGGCCGCCGCAGCCAGAGCGGCGCGTTCGCGCACCTGCGTATCGGAGTCGCCTACCACGTTGACATGCCCCATCTTGCGGCCGTGACGCGCCTGGGCCTTGCCGTACAGGTGCAGGGACACGCCGGGGATGGCCAGCACGCCGGCCCAGTCCGGTTCGCGGCTGACGCCTTGCGCATCGAACCAGATATCGCCAAGAATGTTGAGCATGATGGACGGACACAAAGCCTGGGTACTGCCCAAGGGCAAAGCCGCCATGACACGCGCCTGCTGCTCGAACTGGCTGGTGACACAGGCATTCATGGTGTAGTGGCCGCTGTTATGCGGGCGCGGTGCCACTTCGTTGGCCAACAGACGGCCATCCTTCAGGATGAAAAATTCGACGCACAACACGCCGTAATAGCCCAGTGTGACGGCAATCGCGGCCGCTGCCGAACGAGCCTGTTCGGACAGGGCATCCGCCTGAAAATGGGCGCTGACCGTGGACACAGCCAGGATACCATCGCGATGTTCGTTGCGGGCGCACGGAAATGTCTGCACCTGACCATCCAGGCCACGCGCCAGCACCACGGAAATTTCCGACGCCAGCGGCTGCAGCGCTTCCAGCACGCAGGGCTGGGTGCCAAACTGCGCAAAAGCCGCCAAGGCCTGCTCCCGGTCGGCCACACGGGCCTGACCCTTGCCGTCATACCCAAAGCGCGCCGTCTTCAGAATGCCAGGAAACAATCCTTGATCCGCCGCCAGCAGATCGTCGGCCGTTGTAATGGCGGCATACGGAGCCACCGGTACGCCGGCCTGGACAATAAAGGCTTTTTCGCGGATACGATCCTGCACAATGCCCACGGCCTGGCCAGAAGGCGTAACCCGGGTATAAGCCGCCAAAGTACGCAGGGAATCGGCCGGTACGTTCTCGAATTCGGTGCTGACCGCCCGGCACAAAGTGCCCAGACGCTCCAGGGCAGCCGCATCATCATACGTCGCGCAGATATGCAGATCGGCCACGCTGCCGGCCGGACTGGCTGCATCAGGGTCCAGAACAGCTACTTTGTAGCCCATATTCTGCGCCGCATGGCAGAACATGCGCCCTAATTGGCCGCCCCCTATCATGCCCAGCCAGGAGCCGGGGGCCACGACGGCAGCCTCGGACAGAGCGGCATCAACAGAATCGGCGCCAGGGCGCGTGGTCGTCGGGATAGTCATAACAAAGTCATCGTCACGCAGAAACAGGGGGAACAACCATAGCGCGGGCCGCCTCGGTCTGGCGGGCGCGGAACGCAATCAATTTTTCGGTCAGTTGCACGTCATTGACCGCCAGATTGGCAATGACATGCAAGGCGGCATTGGCCGCGCCGGCTTCGCCGATGGCAAACGTGGCAACGGGCACGCCTTTGGGCATCTGCACAATGGACAACAGGGAATCTTCGCCGCGCAGGTAGCGCGAGGGCACAGGCACGCCGAACACAGGCAAGTGGGTCAGCGCAGCCAGCATGCCGGGCAAGTGAGCGGCACCGCCCGCGCCGGCAATAATGGCTTTCAGGCCACGCGCGGGAGCCTGCGCACCGTACTCCACCATGTCGATCGGCATGCGATGCGCGGATACCACGCGGCATTCGTGCGCCACCCCGAACTCGTCCAGCACGGCTACTGCCTGTTTCATGACGTCCCAATCGCTGGACGACCCCATGACGATACCCACCACAGGGGATACGCCGTGCGAAGAAGCTAGGTTTGCAGTCATCAGAAATGCACCATCAAAAAAGGAAGAAGGCGCCACCCGGACAGCGGCGCCTTTCAAAGAGTGGATGGGATACACCCACCTTGTGCGAAGGCCTGGTGCACCGGCTCAAGCCGTCAGGCGCTCCAGAGCTTCGCGGTACTTGTCGGCGGTACGCTGGGCGACCTCCACGGGCAGGCGCGGCGCAGGCGGAGTTTTGTCCCAAACCTGGGTTTCCAGCCAATCGCGCACAAACTGCTTGTCGTAGGACGGTGGGCTGATGCCTTCGGCGTAACTGTCGGCAGGCCAGAAGCGCGAGGAATCGGGCGTCAGCACTTCATCCATCAGGTGCAACTGACCATGCTCGTCCAGACCAAACTCGAATTTGGTATCGGCAATGATGATGCCACGGCTGGCGGCATAATCGGCGGCCTCGGTATACAGGCGCAGGGTCACGTCACGGATCTGCTCGGCCAGCTCCTGACCGACTTCCTTGACCACGTGCGCAAAATCCACGTTCTCGTCGTGCAGACCCATTTCGGCTTTGGCGGCCGGGGTGAACAGGACATGGGGCAGCTTGGCGGCTTGCTTCAGACCAGCCGGCAAAGTAATACCACACACCGCGCCGGTCGCCTGGTAATCTTTCCAGCCCGAACCGATCAGGTAGCCACGGGCCACCGCTTCCACCATGATGGGCTTCAAACGCTTGACCACCATGGAGCGGCCTTCAACCTGCGCGCGCTCCTCGGGTGCCACCACATCAACCGGATTCACGCCGGTCGTGTGATTGGGGATGATATGTGCCAGCTTGTTCAGCCAGAATTCGGTCATCTGGGTCAATACAGCGCCCTTGCCGGGAATGGGATCATCCAGAATCACGTCAAACGCCGAAATGCGGTCGCTCGCCACGATCAACAACTTATCATCACCCACGGCATACATATCCCGGACCTTGCCGCGCGCCAGCAGCGGCAAAGACGTCAGACTGGATTGATGTAAGGGCTCTTGCACGATGTCATCCTTGAAACGAAAACATCCCGCTGGCGGCAATGGCTGGCGGGACGACAGTTCCGACGCTGCACGCGTCGGGAGAAAAGACGGGCCGGGAGCAGACGGCAGACATGCGCGTATCCGGTCCCGGCTGACGATTACTGAACGATCTGGGCCAACTGACCGGCGGCATACTGACGAGCGATCTCGTCCAGCGGCGTAGCCTTGATCTTGGACGCGTTACCAGCGGTGCCGAACTGCTGGTAGCGGGCAATACACACTTTCTTGGCCGCTTCGCGGGCAGGTTTGAGGTATTCGCGCGGATCGAACTTCTCGGGGTTCTCGAACATGAAACGACGGATCGCCGCCGTCATGGCCAGACGGATATCGGTATCGATGTTGATCTTGCGCACGCCGTACTTGATGGCTTCCTGGATTTCCTCGACTGGCACGCCGTAGGTTTCCTTCATGTTGCCGCCAAACTGACGGATCTCGGCCAACAATTCCTGCGGCACGCTGGAGCTGCCATGCATGACCAGGTGAGTGTTGGGCAGGCGACGGTGGATTTCCTTGACGCGCTCGATGGACAGGATATCGCCCGTGGGCTTGCGGGTAAACTTATATGCGCCGTGGCTGGTGCCGATGGCAATGGCCAAGGCATCCAGCTGCGTACGCGTGACAAATTCGGCCGCCTGCTCGGGGTCGGTCAGCAACTGATCCAGGGTCAAGGTGCCATCAGCGCCATGACCGTCTTCCTTGTCACCCTGCATGGTTTCCAGCGAACCCAGACAGCCCAGTTCGCCTTCCACGGTCACGCCCAGCTTGTGGGCCATGTCCACGACTTTGCGGGTGACCTCGACGTTGTATTCAAAGTCGGCAATGGTCTTGCCGTCAGGCAGCAAGGAGCCGTCCATCATGACACTGGAAAAGCCCAGGTCGATGGCACCCTTGCAGATTTCGGGCGACTGGCCGTGATCCTGGTGCATAACCACAGGGATATGCGGGTAGGATTCGACGGCGGCTTCGATCAGGTGGCGCAGAAAGGCTTCGCCGGCATACTTGCGGGCACCGGCCGAGGCCTGCATGATGACGGGGCTGTCCGTCTCCGCAGCGGCTTCCATGATGGCCTGGACCTGCTCCAGGTTGTTGACGTTGAACGCTGGAATGCCATAACCGTGCTCGGCTGCATGATCCAGCAGCTGGCGCATGGAAACTAGGGCCATGAATAGACTCCTGAAGACGAAAAATAATAGAAAACAAGGCTTCGCATCCTAGGATGCGCCGCCGCTTGTATACCTGCCATGTTCAACGGCTTTCCCGGCGCGCCGCCTTGGGGCGGAAAGCCTGAACCACCTCGTCGCGGGTTTGCGCGTAAGGTCCGCCGATAAGGTCGATGCAATACGGCACGGCAGCAAAAATGCCGGGAACCAGCACCCGCCCGGACTCGGGATCACGCAATCCTTCCAGGGTTTCCTGGATGGCTTTGGGTTGCCCCGGCAGATTGATGATCAGGGCGGCGTGGTCCTGGATTTCACGGATGACCGCGACTTGCCGCGACAAAATCGCTGTTGGTACGAATTTTAAACTGATTTGACGCATCTGTTCACCGAAACCGGGCATTTCGCGCGTACCGGCATCCAATGTGGCTTCCGGTGTAACGTCGCGCCGCGCCGGACCCGTGCCCCCGGTGGTCAGGATCAAGTCGCAACCGGCCTGAACCAGATCGATCAGGGTGCCGGTAATCAGCGGACGCTCATCGGGTATCAGGCGCTCTTCGTACAGAGGTCCAACCGTCAGGGCCGAATCCAGCCAGCGCCGCAACGCAGGGATGCCTTCGTCTTGATACTGCCCGCGCGAGGCACGGTCCGACACCGACACCAGGCCGATGATAAGCTGGTCGGGATGCTGACGTTGGGACTGTAGCGGTAAAGACATGTTTTTCCTTGCAACAAAATAGACAGCGGGCCAGTAGGCCAGCCCGCCTGCGACAAGATTGTAGCCGGGGAACGACAGATCAGATGCAACGCCCGCCATCGACCTCGATGCAAGTCCCGGTAATAAAGTCCGCCTCGTCCGAGGCCAGATACAAGGCGGCTGACGCCACATCGTGCGGCGTGGAAAAACGCCCCAGCGGGATGCCGGCCAGAAAACGGGCACGATTCTCCGGCGTGTCGGGCATGCCCATAAACTCTTCCAGCAAGGCCGTATCACCGATGACCGGATTGACGCAATTGACCCGGATATTATCGGGGCCCAGTTCTGCGGCCATGCCCTTGCTGATCGTCACCACGGCCCCTTTGGTTCCGTTGTACCAAACCAGGCCCGGCCTGGGGCGCAAGGCCGCCGTCGATGCAATATTGACAAAGGCACCCCCACCCTGGGCCCGAAAATAGGGCACAAAATGCCGCGCCGTCCAGTATATGCTTTTGACATTGACGGCAAACACATGATCGAACTCGCTTTCGCTGACATCGAGCATCGGTTTGTTGCGATGCGTGGTGCCTGCATTATTGACCACGATGTGCAGTCCGCCACACTCGCGCAGCGCCACATCCAGCAGGGCCTGGACTTCATCGCCATGCGAGACGTCGCACGCGGCGAACTGCGCCACTCCGCCCTTGGCCTGTATATGGGCTGCCGCCGCCCGGCCTTTTTCCACATTCAGGTCGGCAATCAACACACTCGCGCCTTCGCGAGCAAAAGTCTGCGCAATGCCAAACCCAAACCCTGAAGCCCCGCCGGTCACAATTGCGACCTTATCTTTCAAACGCATAATTGTCTCCTTGTGCTATCCATCGAATGGGCGGCTTGCCGGCCGCCCATATTGTGTCCCCCACAAACAGCAATACGCCTTGGCGCAGTGCTGCCGGGACGGGCACCGACCGCAGCGCTCTCAGGCACCGTCGTGTCGCACCGCCACTGTTTTTAGACTGGTCAAGGCGTACAGGGCTTCAAATCCCTTTTCGCGCCCGATGCCAGACTGGCCCGAGCCCCCGAAAGGCAGTTCCACACCGCCGCCTGCACCATAGTTATTGATGAACACCTGGCCGGCCCGCAAGCGCCGCGCCAACCGTATCTGACGCGCGCCATCGCGCGTCCATACGCCAGCCACCAGGCTATACGGTGTGCCATTAGCCAAGGCCACCGCTTCGTCCTCGGTGCCGAAGGGTTGCGCCACCAGCACGGGACCAAAAATTTCCTCCTGGGCCAGACGATGCTGGGGCGGCACATGATCCAGCAACACCGGCACTTGGTAGAAACCGCCCTCAGGCGCTTGGGAATCGAGCTTGCCCTGGGCTACGACCACGATGCCATCGTCTTCCAGCCCATTCAGATAAGAACGTACCCGGTCGCGCTGCGCGGCACTGATCAATGGCCCGCAATCCAGGTTATCGGCCGCTGCGCCGGTCAACAGCCCCTTGAAGGCCTCTGCCAACCGTTCCACAAAATCGCTGTAAATAGCACGCTGGATCAGCACCCGACTACCGGCCGAGCAGGTCTGTCCCGCGTTCTGCACAATGGCATTGACCACTACCGGCAACGCCGCGTCCAGGTCCGCATCGGAGAACACCAGTTGCGGCGACTTGCCACCCAGCTCCAGGGTGACAGGCACAAAATTCTGTGCGGCCGCCTGGGCCACCAGCCGCCCGGTCGCAGGCGATCCGGTGAAAGAAATATGGTTGATGCCCGTATGGCAGGCCAACGCCTGCCCAGCCTGCCTGCCCCAACCCGTACACACATTCAGCACGCCGGCCGGCAGCCCCGCTTCATGCAGCAATTCGGCCACACGCAACAAAGACAGGCTGGCCTCTTCGGCGGGTTTGACCACGCAGGTATTGCCGGCAGCCAAAGACGCCGCCACGCTGCGCCCGAAAATCTGCAAAGGATAATTCCAGGGAATGATGTGCGCCGTCACCCCCAGCGGTTCGCGCAGGGTGAATGCCGTCAGATCCGGCCCCAAAGGAATGGTCTGGCCGTGCAGCTTGTCCACCGCGCCGGCATAAAACTCGAAATAACGCGCAATGGCGGCAGCATCAGCCTGGGCCTGACGCAAAGGCTTGCCGGTGTCGCGGGACTCCAAGCGGGCCAGTTCCTCGCCCGCATCGGCCAGCGTGCGCGCGCAACGCAGCAACAAATGACTGCGCTGTGCCGCTCCCAAGGTGCGCCAGTGCGCTTGGCTGGCACGCTGTGCCGCTTTGACCGCCCAATCCACATCGATCTGCGACGATTCGGCCAGACGGGCAAACACCTCGCCGGTGGACGGGTCCGTCACCGGCAACAATTCGCCGCTTTCTGCCCCCAGGAACTGTCCATCAATCCAATTGCGACACTCCATGACTGCCTCCGATGCTATCGTTATATCCGCCGACACGAACTTTATCTGATCCATTCTACTCAAGGACATGCTGCCGTGGACCTTTACTCCCCTACTTTGCTGCTGGCCGGTGCTGGTGATCTAGGCCTGCGCACAGGACAACTGGCCTTACGGGAAAAATGGCAGGTTCTGGGCCTGCGGCGCAATCCGCCCGCCCAAGGAGACAGCCGTATCGAATGGGTCGCGGCCAATCTGGCTGAGCCCGCCACGCTGCGCCTGAAGCACCGCGCCATCACCCACGTACTGTACGCCGTCGCCCCTGATCGGCGCAGCCCCGAGGCATACGAACAGGTCTTTCTGCGTGGCCTGGAAAACTTGCTCAAGGAGCTGGATCTGAACGCCTTGCAGCGACTGGTGTTTGTATCCTCGACAGCCGTCTACAGCCCAGCCCCTGGCTGGCTGGACGAACACTCGCCGACAGAACCGCGCCAGTTCAACGGCCAGATACTGCTGCAAGCCGAACAAATGCTGCAGCACACCATTCCTGCCCAGGCAGTGGTACTACGCCCATCGGGGCTATACGGCCCTGGACGCACGCAATTACTGGAGCGGCTACGCCAAGAACGCGCCACCGTGCCCAACGACCCCGAGCAATGGGCCAACCGCTTTCACATCGAAGATGCCGCCCGCGCCTGCATGCATCTGCTGCGCATCCCAGCGCCCTTCCCCTGCTATATCGGCACAGACAGCCGCCCCTATCCCATTACCGAGCTGTACGACGGCCTGGCGGACCTTCTGCAGGTCGCCCACCCGGCCCGCGAACCCGCCGGCGAAGGCGGCAAGCGCCTGAGCAACCAACGTCTGCTGGACAGCGGCTTCGAGTTGAACTGGCCCGATGCCTTGGACGGCTATGCCCAATTGATCCGGGATGGGGCTTGAGCGAAGCCGCAGCAAGCAACCAAACCAGCTTCGTTCTGGCCCGATTGAACCGCTTCCGAAATCCACGAAAACGTCGCTCAGCTCACAGTATGGTCAGGCTGGGCTGGCTGCTTGCCGGTGCTATGCACCGGTTCCCTGGCCGGCGAGTCGTTCCGGGCGCACCTTGAACTCGACCGGGTGGTTCGTCCCCCGGACGAACCACAAGCGCCGGTCTCAAACAACAAGGCCCTTGCATCCCTACACCACTCACCGTCTGCGGCAATCAGCCTGACCCGCCCCGCCTGACCATACTGTGAGCTGAGCGACTCATACAAAATCAAGTATTTTCTTATACAGCGACATCATGCTTCCAATTCCAACAAGGTCGCTTTGCTAACCATGTGGTCGTGCAATGCGGCGCATCTTTCTTGAGAAACTTGGGTGGCGTCTGCCGGACGAGTTAGAGACCTCGCCGCCGGCAGGGTGGCAGAACAGGATGCAAGCCCCGTACTGTTTGAGGACGGCGTTTGTGGCTTGTCCGGGGGACAAGCCACCGTCCGAGTTTACGGGGTGCCTGTTCTGTCACCCTGCCAAGGGAACCCGTGCGCAGCGCGGGCGCAGGTCTGCGTGCGGCAGACGCCACCCAAGCTTCTCAAGACATCAAGAATCACCTCCTTGCTGAGCATAAAAAAAGCCAGTCAGCACAAGACTGACTGGCTTTTACACCTACACGAAACACGACCTGCCGCCCAAGAAAAGGACGACCTGGCCGTCTTGAACGATCAGGCGCGGTCTTCCAGAGCGGCTACGGCAGGCAAACGCTTGCCTTCCAGAAACTCCAGAAAAGCACCGCCGCCGGTAGAGATATAACCCACCTGATCGCCGATGCCGAACTGGGCAATGGCGGCCAGGGTATCGCCGCCACCGGCAATCGAGAACGCAGGCGAGGCCGCGATGGCGCGCGACAACGTCTCGGTCCCCTGCGCAAAGGCGGGGAACTCGAACACCCCCAGCGGGCCGTTCCAGACCACGGTGCCGGCCTTGGCGATAATGTCGGCAATCTGCTGAGCCGTCTGCGGGCCTACGTCCAGAATCAGGTCATCTGGCTCGACCTGATCTGCCAGCTTGGTCTGCGCAGGCGCATCAGCCGCAAACGTCTTGGCGCACACCACATCGACCGGAATCGGCACCTCGGCACCACGCTCCTTCATGATGCGAATGACTTCGCGGGCTTCTTCTAGCTGACTGTCTTCCACCAAGGATTTGCCCACCGGCAAACCGCTGGCCAACATAAACGTATTGGCAATGCCGCCACCCACCACCAACTGATCCACTTTGGCGGCCAGAGCACGCAGAATGGACAGCTTAGTGGACACTTTGGCACCACCGACAATCGCGACCAAGGGACGGGCAGGTTCGTGCAAAGCACGACCCAAAGCCGTCAGCTCGGCCTCCAGCAAGGGACCGGCACAGGCGATAGGAGCAAAACGTGCAATGCCTTCGGTCGTGGCTTCTGCGCGGTGCGCGGTGCCGAAAGCATCGTTCACATATACGTCGCACAAAGCAGCCATCTTGCGGGCCAGTTCGGGATTATTCTTTTTTTCGCCAAGGTGGCACCGGCAGTTTTCCAGCAACACGACCTGACCGGGCGACACCTGCACGCCGTCCAGCCAGTCGCGGCGCAGCTCTACCGGCATGCCCAGCAGTTCGGACAGGCGTTGGGCTACAGGAGCCAAGGAATCCGCCTGAGTAAACTGGCCTTCGGTAGGGCGACCCAGATGGGATGTGACCATGACGGCAGCCCCGGCATCCAGCGCCATGCGGATGGCAGGAACAGAAGCACGCACGCGGGTGTCTTCGGTGATGCGGCCATCCTGCAAGGGCACGTTCAGATCGGAACGGATAAATACCCGCTTGCCGCGCAGCGCATCGCTGTCGGCCAGCGCAGACAAAGTCTTGATGGTAGTAGACATGATTGTTTTTTGTGGAAATTAACATAACAAGGGCGGGATATCCCGCCCTTGTCGATCGGCTCGATTACTTGGCCGACATCAGTGCAATAGTGCTGTCCAACATGCGAATGGAGAAGGCCCACTCGTTGTCGTACCAGGCAGCCACTTTAACCATATTGCCGCCGGTCACCTTGGTCAGCAGGGAATCGACCGTGCTGGAAGCGGTGGTGTGGTTGAAGTCGATGGAAACCAGAGGTTCAGTGCAGTAGTCCAGAATGCCTTTCAGGGAGCCTTCGGAAGCCTTCTTCAGGATGCCGTTGACCTCTTCGACCGTGGTATTGCGACTGGCCACGAAAGTCAGGTCTACCATGGATACGTTAATGGTGGGAACACGCACGGCGTAACCGTCCAGTTTGCCATTCAGTTCTGGCAACACCAGACCCACGGCAGCGGCAGCGCCGGTCTTGGTGGGGATCATGCTGCTGGTGGCCGAACGGGCACGGCGCATGTCCTTGTGACGCACGTCGGTCAGGACCTGGTCGTTGGTGTAGGCGTGGATGGTGGTCATCAGACCGCTGACCACACCCAGTTCCTTGTGCAGGGGGGCAACCAGGGGAGCCAGGCAGTTGGTGGTGCACGATGCGTTGGAGATGACCGTGTCGGTGCTCTTCAGAATGTCGTGGTTCACGCCGTACACGATGGTGGCGTCCACATCCTTGCCGCCAGGAGCCGAGATGATGACCTTCTTGGCACCAGCCTGAATGTGCTCGCTGGCTTTTTCTTTGCTGGTGAAAGCGCCGGTACATTCCAGTACCACGTCCACACCCAGCTCGGCCCAAGGCAAGGTCAGGGCATCGCGCTGACTCAGCAGGCGGATACGGTCGCCGTTGACCACCAGGTAGTCGCCATCCAGCGAGACATCGGCGTTGAAACGGCCATGCACGGAATCATAGCGAGTCAGGTGCTCGTTGATCTCGGCACCGCCCGAGGCGTTGATGGCCACGATCTCGATATCGTGCTTTTTGCCGTACTCGTAGTGGGCACGCAAGATCATGCGACCGATACGACCATAACCATTGATTGCGACGCGAATCGTCATGTCAGACTCCAATTACAGAATTTCTTGAACGGCCGCAGCAACCTTCTCTGCTGTCAGACCAAAATGCTTGAACAGGACGCCAGCCGGAGCCGATTCGCCGTAGGTATCGATACCCACTACAGCGCCTTCCAGGCCCACGTACTTGAACCACAGGCCTGTGGTACCGGCTTCAACCGCCACACGCGGGATGCCGGGAGTCAGAACCTGATCGCGCCACTGCTTGTCCTGGGCATCAAACAAATTAGTACACGGCATGGACACCACACGGGTCGCAATACCTTGCTGAGCCAGTTGCTCCTGTGCCTGCAGAGCCAAACCCACTTCCGAACCGGTTGCCATGATGATGGCGCGCGCATCTTGCGCATCGCGCAGAACGTAGCCGCCACGACGGATGTTCTGGATGGTTTGCGCATCGCGCTCGACAAAAGGCAGATTCTGGCGCGACAAGAGCAAGGCGCTGGGGCCACCGTCCTGAACATGCATGCCAATGCTGGTGGGACGCTCTACCGAGCAGGCCCAGGCCACGGCGGTTTCAGTCGTGTCGCAAGGACGCCAGACGTGCAGGTTGGGGATCAGGCGCAGGCTATTGGCATGCTCGATGGACTGGTGCGTAGGACCGTCTTCGCCCAGACCGATGGAGTCGTGGGTGAATACGTGTACAACACGCTGCTTCATCAAGGCGGCCATGCGGATGGCGTTGCGCGAGTAGTCGGAGAACGTCAGGAAGGTGCCGCCAAAAGGCAGGTAACCACCGTGCAGGGCCACGCCATTCATGATGGCAGCCATACCGAATTCACGCACACCGTAGTTGATGTGGCGACCAAAATGCACACCGTCGGCGTGAGCGCGCACAGCTTGCGCACCCTTCCAGTCGGTGAAGTTCGAGCCGGTCAGGTCAGCGGAACCGCCCAGCATTTCTGGCAACACATTGACCAGAGCGCTGATGGCCAGTTGCGAGGCTTTACGCGAGGCAATGGTTTCTGCTTTCTGGGCTGTTTCGTCGATGAAGGCTTGAACCCTGGCGCTGTAATCAGCCGGCAGTTCGCCTTTCAGGCGACGGGCCAGTTCTGCAGCCAGTTCAGGGTAAGCCTGGCTGTAGGCGTCAAAACGCTGTTGCCACTCTGCTTGCTGGGCACCACCTTTCTCGCGGCAATCCCAGCCTTGGTAGACTTCCTGAGGAATCTCAAAGGGACCGTGGTTCCAGTCCAGCGCGGCACGGGTGGCGGCGATTTCATCAGCGCCCAGAGGAGCACCGTGGACTTTTTCGGAACCGGCGGCGTTAGGAGCGCCCTTGCCGATCACGGTACGGCAGCAGATCAGGGTGGGGCCTGTGCCCTCTTTCGCGTTGCGGCGAGCCTGTTCGATCGCGTTGTGGATCGACGCGGCATCGTGACCGTCAACAGCGCGGATCACGTTCCAGCCATAGCTTTCAAAGCGGGCAGGCGTATCGTCGCCGAACCAGTTTTCGACCTTGCCATCGATGGAAATGCCGTTATCGTCGTACAGCACGACCAACTTGGACAGTTTCCAGGTACCGGCCAGCGAACACGCTTCGTGGGACACACCTTCCATCAGGCAGCCGTCTCCGGCAAACACCCAAGTCAGGTGATCGACGATATCGTGCCCGTCGCGGTTGAATTCGCGGGCCAACAGGGCTTCAGCCAGAGCAAAGCCGACGGCGTTACCCAGACCCTGGCCCAACGGACCCGTGGTTGTTTCCACGCCGGCCGTAATGCCCACTTCGGGGTGGCCTGGGGTGCGCGAATGCATCTGACGGAAATTGCGCAACTCGTCCATGGGCAGGTCGTAACCCGACAGGTGCAGCAAGGCGTAGATCAGCATGGAACCGTGGCCGTTTGACAACACAAAGCGGTCGCGATCAAACCAAGCCGGGTCCGACGGGTTGTGTTTCAGGTGCCGGGACCACAGGACCTGGGCAATATCGGCCATGCCCATAGGCGCACCGGGGTGACCCGAATTAGCTTGTTGCACGGCATCCATAGACAAGGCGCGGATGGCATTGGCTAGGGGTTTATCAGAGGCTGACGCAAGATCCATTAGAAGCTCGTTGGGGCGCGCGGAGCGGCAGGTCCGACATTGCGGACGGCCCACGGCCCTGATTGGTTTATAAAACGCGCTATTTTAGCATTGCTGGCGCTTGGCAGCGCGTTCACTGTCCCGCCCGCTCAGGACTCACGAGCCCGGATGAGCCCGTTCGCATGGCGATTCACCGGGGCGTCCGGGTACGGTATGCTTGTGCCGTTTTTTGTGTTTGTTGGTGTCCAATTATGGCGGCTCCCCGTTTTTACCATCCACTCCCCCTGGAGGCCGGCGCGGACATCGCCCTGCCTGAAGCGCTGGCCCATCATGCGATCCGCGTGCTCCGTCTGACCGACGGTGCCGATATCCTGCTGTTTGACGGACACGGAGCCCAGTACCCGGCCACCCTGCACATAGAAGGCAAGAAAGGCCGCGCATCGCTAGGGCAGGCGCAGACCCCGCCCACCGAGCTGAACGGCAACATTACCGTGCTGCAGGGCATAGCCGCAGGCGACAAAATGGACTGGATCATCGAAAAATCCGTCGAGCTTGGCGTGCGCCGCTTCGTGCCCATACGAGCCCGCCGCAGCGTGCTGCAGCTCAATGCCGAACGTCAGGCCAAACGACTGGTGCATTGGCAACGCGTCATTGAGTCGGCCAGCGAACAATGCGGACGCAACCGTTTAATGGAACTGGCCGAACCTGTCACCTTGGCCGAATATTGGCAGCAAGCCGCGCAGGGACTGCACTTGTTTTGCGACCCAGATGCCGAACAAACGCTGGCACAGACACTGGCTCCAGAACATCACGACGTTGTGCTGCTGATCGGCCCCGAAGGCGGTTGGGCCGAACAAGAACGCGCCAGCGCAGTGCAGGCACAGGCCCGTGCCATCCGTTTCGGCCACCGTGTCTTGCGCACCGAGACAGCCGCTCTGGCCCTGACCTCGGCCATCAGCGCGCTACAAGGCTGGGAATAAAAAAACTCCGGCGCAATGCCGGAGTTTTTACGGTCAGGCCACACGGCCCTTACTTGCCTTGGCGTCGTCCCAAGGCGTCGGACTGGACGATCAACACCATCAATCGTCATCCTGACTGGAGTATGGCATGGGGGCCTCGCCCAGCTCGGGGTCGGGATGCTTGCCGGCATGCAGCACGGCATAGACGAAACGGCGGTCATTGTTGGACGCCCATTCGTGCACATCGTCACAGACACGCAAAATGGCCTGGGCATCTTTTTCCAGGGCTGGATCGCCCGAATGCAAATGATCGAACCACAAAGCCAGACCAGCTTTCTGGTCCAGAACGGTATCGCACAAGCAATCGTATAACGCGTCAAGATTGCCACCGAAGAACTCGGGAAAATCCACCGCCTTGACCACGGCGCGCAACACGGCCGAACGGTTGCGCGCCCGGTCGCATTCCACCACCAAAGCCGTCAGGCCGTGGGCCTGGGCCTGTTCCAGAAAGTCGGCGGTCTTCAACCCGCCTGCGTCGATTAAACCGCCTTGCTGCAAGACTGCTTGCAAAGTAAGGTGCTGGCTCATTTCGACGTCTCCTTAAAAAACGCTATCACTTCTTCACGACGACTCATGGTATCGGTCTTTCCTAATTCGATCAGCTCTTGGGTGTAGCCGCGCTCGAACAACAAATATGAAATTAATGCGCCGCCTGTAGTCGGACCGGACTTTGAAGATACACCAAGTACTCGAAATAGGGTACGTGCAGCAGTTGGCATCTGATGGATATGCCGGGTGGCAATTTCGTCCAGCGAACGGCTGGGTGTGATGGCAAACGTACTGACAGGACGCAGCGATTGGCTTTGTAATACATTTGCGGGCATGTACGCAAGCAACGTATTAATGCGCTCCATACGCTCAATATCCATTGACACGCTGTCCAGAAAGATGTTGGACAAGGCATATCCACTGATCTGTGCCAGCGATGGATACGGTGGGTCGGACGGTTCTTCGCTGCGGTAGGTGTTATCGGCATATCCCGTACCCACGATCAGGATCTTGCGTGCGCCCAGGTGAATAGCCGGACTGATGGGAGCCAGCAGGCGCATGGTTCCGTCGCCGCACCACTGCGTCTGCCCGCCCACCAGCAGGGGCTGGGCAGGAAACACGAAGGGAATAGCACTGGAAGCCATAAGGTGGTCTACACCGATGGCACCCGGAATGGCGCGGCGCAGGCTGCGGGACCACGGCCGGATACGCCGGTCGGACTGATAGAAAGTAAGGTGTTCGCCCGTGGTATAGGCCGCTGCCGTAATCGCCAGCGCCCCCAGGTGTTCGCACGCTAAATTGCGCTGCAGGCGCTCGAAATCCAGACTGCCCTCCAACAAGCGACGCAGCGGTGCGTTGTCCAGCAAAGAATGGGGCGTATGCTCCCGGAATCGCGGCATCAGCCAACCCAGGGCCAAGGTGCTCATCCAGTGCAAGCCTGTGCGCAAAAGCAGCACCGGGTCCGCATGAAAGACATTGTGGCTGTTCAGCGTCGACCACAATTGTTGTATGTGATCCACAGCGTCGTGCGGCCTGTCGGCTTTGCACGCCAGGCCAGCCGCATTAATGGCTCCGGCCGAGGAGCCACAGATGATATCGAACGGATTGCTGAACTCTGGATTGCGCTGCGGGTCCAGAATTTCCAGCAAACCGGCCAGCACGCCGGCCTGATAGGCACCCCGCGCCCCGCCCCCGTTCAGGACCAATGCAACGGGGGACGAGGTACGAAAGATCATGGCGGGAAATCAGGCTACGGTGGCGACGTTGGCATCCACCACGGTCACGGCCGTCATGTTGACGATGCGCCGCACGGACGAGGTAGAGGTCATGATGTGCACCGGCGCGCGCGCGCCCAGCAAAAAAGGCCCGATGGCGACATTGCCGCCGGCGGCCGTCTTGAGCAGGTTGTAGGCGATATTGCCGGCCTCTACATTCGGGCAGACCAGCAGATTGGCCTCGCCGCTCAGGGTGGACGTGGGCAGTATCTGCACACGAGCTTTTTCATCCAAGGCGCAGTCGCCATGCATTTCGCCATCCACCTCCAGCGTGGGGTCCTGCTGCCTGACTATATCCAGCGCAGCACGCATCTTGACACCGGCGGGCGCATCATTGGTGCCGAAGTTTGAGCTGGACAGCAATGCCACCTTGGGTTCGATGTTGAACTGGCGCATCTTGCGGGCCGCCGCCAACGTGATTTCCGCCACCTGGGAAGCATCCGGGTCGTGGTTGATATGTGTATCGGTAAGGGCTACCGAACGTTCGCTGAGCAGCAAAATATTCATGGCGGCGTAAGTCTGCACGCCCGCTGCCTTGCCGATGACTTGATCCACCAGCTCCAGGTGATTCTCGTAACGGCCCACCGTGCCGCAGATCAGCCCGTCGGCATCGCCCAGATGCACCATCATGGCACCGATCAGCGTGGGACGGCGGCGCATTTCCACCCGGGCCATTTCCTTGCTGATGCCACGCCGCGACATGATTTCCCAATAGGTGGTCCAGTACTGATGAAAGCGATCATCCTGCTCTGGGTTCGTGACCTCGACATCCACGCCCAGGCGCAGACGCAGTCCATAGCGTTCGATACGCTGCTGCAGTACGGCTGGACGGCCCACCAGAATGGGACGTGCCAGCCCCTCATCCACAATGATCTGGACGGCGCGCAACACACGCTCGTCTTCGCCTTCGGCAAACACAATGCGCGCCTTGCCGCCGTCCTGCACCAGCCCCCGGGCCAGCGAATAAATCGGCTTCATGAACGAGCCCGATTTATAGACGAACTGACGCAACTGATAGACGTAGCTATCAAAATCCTGGATAGGACGGGTTGCGACCCCTTCGTCCATGGCGGCCTTGGCGACAGCAGGAGCAATGCGCACGATCAGGCGCGAATCGAAGGGACGCGGAATAAAGAAAGCCGGGCCGAAAGAAACTTCGTCCAGACCATACGCCGCCGCTACGCCTTCGTCCTGCTCTTCGCGCGCCAGTTGGCAGATGGCCAACACAGCGGCTTTTTCCATGCCACGGGTAATGGTGGTGGCTCCCACATCCAACGCGCCGCGAAAGATATACGGGAAGCACAGCACATTATTGACCTGATTCGGATAGTCCGAACGGCCTGTGGCCATGACCACATCGTCACGCACGGCATGCGCGTCTTCGGGCAAGATTTCCGGATTCGGATTGGCCAGTGCCAGGATCAGGGGACGGACGGCCATTTTCTGGAGCATCTCGGGCTTGAGCACGCCGCCGGCCGACAGGCCCAGGAACACATCCGCGCCATCGATCACATCGGCCAGCACGCGCGCATCGGTCTGTTTGGCAAACCGAGCCAGCTCAGGCACCTGATGGCCGGGGCGGCCTTGATAGACCACGCCGTCGATATCGGTGACCCAGACATTTTCTTCGGGCAGGCCCATATCCACCATCAGGTCCAGACAAGCCAAGGCGGCCGCGCCGGCACCGGACGTAACCAGCTTGATTGTCTTTATGTCCTTGCCCACCACGCTCAAGCCGTTCAGAAAGGCGGCGGTGACACAAATGGCCGTACCGTGCTGATCGTCGTGGAACACGGGAATGCTCATGCGCGCGCGCAATTTGCGCTCGACCTCGAAGCATTCCGGCGCTTTGATATCTTCCAGGTTGATGCCGCCGAAGGTCGGCTCCAGACCGGCGATGATGTCCACCAGCTTGTCCGGATCGGTTTCGTTGATTTCGATATCGAACACATCCAGGCCGGCAAAGCTCTTGAACAGCACTGCCTTGCCTTCCATGACAGGCTTGGAAGCCAATGCGCCTATATTGCCCAGACCCAGCACGGCGGTGCCGTTGGAGATTACGCCCACCAGATTGCCCCGGCCTGTATAGCGGAAGGCATTTTGGGGGTCGGCCACGATTTCCTCGCAGGCGGCGGCCACGCCGGGCGAATAGGCCAGGGCCAGATCCCGCTGGTTGGATAATTGTTTGGTCGGTGTGACCGACAACTTTCCGGGTCGCCCCTGTTCGTGATATTCCAGGGCCGCTTTCCGAAAATTGGCATCCATGCTGTGCACCTACGCAAAAATCCATTGAACGAACCGGATTTCCTGATGCGGACATAAACATGCGCCAGGCTCCGGTGGCGTTGTCCCTGCTTTGAATGGGACAACGGTCATTCTAGCCCTTGAGCGCCCCACTGGCACAAGAGCGGCCAGGACAAACAGGCTACAAGTCCTGACCAGGATGCGGAAAACGCCCGGTAGGATCGAACAACGCCTTGATCTGGCTGTCTAGTTCCTGTCCCTGCCAGGACCCCTGCCCGCCAGGCCAAGTCCAGGAATCGGGTGCCGTCCCCGCTTGCAGGTGCTGATCCAACACCACCCACTCCACCCAGGCCAGATCACCGCCGTGGCCCAATAACAAATGCGCCAGATTGATCCCCTCCTGTCCCTGCGGTTGCAAGGCGTCCAGACGATAACGGCCAGGCCACTCTCCTTCCAGCAAGGCCTGCGCGTCGGGGCCGGCCATCAAGCGGAACAAGGCGGGAATCAGTTGCTGAAGACGTAAACTGTCCAGCGGATTACGGTTGTCCTGACCGAACGGCCCGAGCGCCGCCTGGGTATTGTCGGCCAGCAAGATGGAACAATGTCGCAAGCCGGACAAAGCCGTATGCCCTGCGGGCCAGGCATGCAGGCGGCGGTCGGCCAGCCAGGCCCCCACGCTCAGGTCGGGAGGCAGGTGCGCCATTCCTGCAAAACCGTGGGCCTCCAGTTCACCCACCAGACAGCCCGGCTGCACAAACCACAACGACGACCCCGGTTCAAGACGTTCGCACCGAGCCAACTGGCGCCCCGGTGCCAGCCACAGGGTAGGGCCTTCGGCTTCGTGCGCCAGCGGCACACCCTCCAGCCCGATGGCAATGCCATACTCGTCCGACAAGGTCAGCGCCATATGCACATCGGCACTGGAATCGGGCACCAGCCTGGCCTGCTCAAGCCCCGGCTCGTCACTCAAACCCAAAAAGACGCCTTGAACCCGACCCGCCAGACGCGAGCAAAACGCCTGCCATGCTGTCTGGGGTGGACGACGCCCCATCAAAAATGCACGCCGGGAGGGAGATACCATAGACTTTTCCTGCAACAGACCTAAACTGGAGTAGACCGGGACCAAAGGCGTATCCGCAACAGCATGAACGCCCACGGCCCGCCCACACCCGCTGCCCCTTCGGGGCAAGGCACTACAATACACTTTTTACCCGAGATTCGCCGTATGTCCCGCCTCGCCAGCCGCACCGAACTGGTCGTTCCTTTTCATGCCGTAGAACTCTTCAAACAAGCCCATGCCCTGCAGGCCACGGGTCGAGACATCATCAGCCTGGGCATAGGCGAACCGGACTTCACGGCCCCGCCGGCCGTAGTCGACGCCTTGCATACAGCGACCTCCCAAGGCCTGGGCCAATACACCGCTCCGGCGGGACTGGCCGCTTTGCGTGAACGCATTGCGCTGTACTACGAACAGCAGTTCCGGGCGCGCGTCGATCCTGCGCGCATCCTAATCACGGCAGGAGCCTCGGGAGCCTTATCGCTGGCCACGCTGGCCCTGATCAACCCCGGCGACGAAGTGCTGATGCCCGACCCTTCGTACCCGGCCAACCAGAACTTCATCACTGCCGCGGGCGGCATAGCGCGCTTGATCCCGGCCAGTGCCGACGAGCGTTTTCAGCTTAGCGCCGAGCATATCCGCCAGCACTGGGGCCCAGCCACGCGCGGCGTGCTCATCGCCTCGCCCAGCAATCCGACCGGAGCCACCATTTCGCGCCCTGCCCTGAAAGAGCTGATCGCCGAAGTGCGCGCCCGGGACGGCTTTATCATCATGGACGAGATCTATCTGGGTCTGTTCTACGACGAAGCGCCGCTCAGCGCCCTGACTCTGGATCAGGACATCATCGTCATCAACAGTTTTTCTAAGTATTTCCACATGACAGGCTGGCGCCTTGGCTGGATGATCACCCCTTCCTGGATGACGGCCACCTGCGAGCGCATGGCCTCCAGCCTGGCGATCTGCGCACCCTCGCTGGCGCAACATGCCGCCCTGGCCTGCTTCGAGCCAGAAACCATGGCCATCTACGAAGAGCGACGCCTGGCTTTCAAGCAACGTCGCGACTACCTGCTGCCTGAACTGGAACGGTTGGGGCTCCGTGTGCCGGTGCGCCCCGATGGCGCGTTCTACATTTACACCGACATCCGCGAACACAGCCAGGACAGCGACGCCTTTTCGCACCAACTGCTGCACGAAGCGGGCGTGGCGGCTGTTCCGGGCCGCGACTTCGGACTGGCGCACGCTCCCTATACACTACGCTTGGCCTACTCAACCGGCATGGACCGCCTGCAGGAAGCTATTGACCGCCTGGACCGCTTCCTGAATCGCTGAACGTAAAAAACGGGCGCGCTCAACGCGCCCGGACAGGAATTCCGGAAGCCAGGGCGATGCGGCGGCGTTCGGACAAGACTTTGGCTCCATAGCCACCATCGCTAGGCCCGGTGGCCCCTACATAGCAGGCCAAGCCCCCTTCCAGCGAACCACGCCGCCGTATGCAATCGGACAGGATCTGGGCCCCGACGCGAATATTGGCTTCGGGGCTCAGAACCGCCAACGTGCCTTCCATGTAGATATCGAATTTTTCCTTGTGCACCTTGGTCATGACCTGCATCAGCCCTTGCGCGCCGACATGACTTTCTGCATACGGGTTGTACCGTGACTCGATGGCAATGACCGCCAGAATCAGCTGGGGGTCCAGGTTTTTCTCCTTGCCCACGATAAACGCCGTGTGAATCAAGGCCCCGGCCACCGAGTGCGCAATCTTGTACTTGCGGGCCAGATAGCTGCGCAAGGCCTGAATCTGCGCAGGCGAGACGCCGGCCACCGGCTGCCCGGCCACAGATGCGCGTAAATTACGCATGAAGCCCTGATACGCAGACACCGCCTGACGCTGCTCGTCGGCCGTCAGCGACTCGCCGTCCTCGGGCGTATCCTGCTGCTCGGCAGGCCAGACCGCCTGGCTGTAAGCATCGTACTTGACAGCTTCGGGACGCAAGGTTTGCACGAGGCCGGTATAAAGCTGGTTAAACTGGGCGCGCATCGAGGGCACGACCACGCAGGCGGCAATCGTGACCAACACGGCAATGCCCAGATACATGGCACAGACATGCACCAGCTCGCCGACGCGATACGTCAGGGTGCGCGCGGAACGGCTGAGCACATGGTCCAATTCCGGGAAGGCCATGAGGGTGATCCTTAGTTTTGCAGACTGCCCGATGTTAACCTTAACCACCAAACCATATGTAACCGGAGCCACTTTCATCTGTGAAATACCGTGACTTGAGGGACTTTATTGCCCAACTTGAAGCCCGGGGCGATCTGAAGCGGATTACGCAGCCGGTGTCCACACGCCTGGAGATGACGGAGATCAGCGACCGCGTCCTGCGCTCAGGCGGCCCGGCCTTGCTGTTTGAGAACGCACAGCACAATGGCGCTGCGGCTGCCATGCCGGTGTTGACCAATCTGTTCGGCACGCCACAGCGCGTGGCCCTGGGCATGGGTGCCGAGGACGTATCGGCCCTGCGCGAGACCGGCGAACTGCTGGCCACCCTGAAAGAGCCCGAAGCGCCACGTGGCATGCGCGATGCATTGGCCAAAGTGTCCATGCTGAAGTCCGCGCTCTGGGACATGAGCCCCAAGAACGTGCGCTCGCCCGCCTGCCAGGAGATGGTTCTGGAAGGCAAAGACGTGGACCTGAACCAGATTCCACTGCAACTGTGCTGGCCTGGCGACATCGCCCCGCTGCTGACCTGGGGACTGGTCATCACCAAAGGGCCGCATGCCAAACGACAGAACCTAGGCATCTACCGCCAGCAACTGATCGGCCGCAACAAACTTATCATGCGCTGGCTGTCGCATCGCGGCGGCGCACTGGATTTTCGCGACCATGCGCTGGCCCACCCAGGGCAACCCTTTCCCATTGCCGTGGCGCTGGGCACCGACCCGGCAACCATTCTGGGTGCAGTCACTCCGGTGCCCGACAGCCTGTCCGAATACCAGTTTGCTGGCCTGCTGCGCGGTTCACGCACCGAAGTGGCCAAGGCGCTGGGCAGCGAGCTGTCTGTGCCGGCTTGGGCGGAAATCGTACTGGAAGGCCACATCCTGCCCAGCACCCACCCCGACGCCCTGGCACCGGTCGTTCCCGAAGGCGTCAACCCACCGGCCGCCAGCGACTACGAGATGGCGCTGGAAGGCCCCTATGGCGACCATACCGGCTACTACAACGAGCAGGACTGGTTCCCCGTATTTACGGTAGAGCGCATTACGATGCGCCGCAAACCCATCTATCACAGCACCTATACCGGCAAGCCGCCCGACGAGCCCGCCGTGCTGGGCGTGGCCCTGAACGAGGTATTCGTACCGCTGCTGCGCAAACAGTTGCCCGAGATCGTTGACTTTTACCTGCCCCCCGAAGGCTGTAGCTACCGGCTGGCCGTCGTATCGATTCGCAAACAGTATGCGGGCCACGCCAAGCGCGTGATGTTCGGCGTCTGGAGCATTCTGCGCCAGTTCATGTATACCAAGTTCATTGTGGTGGTGGACGAAGACGTGAACACGCGCGACTGGAAAGAAGTCATCTGGGCCATGACCACCCGCATGGACCCGGTGCGCGATGCCGTGCTGGTGGAAAACACCCCTATCGACTATCTGGATTTCGCCTCGCCGGTATCAGGACTAGGCGGCAAAATGGGGCTGGACGCCACCAACAAATGGCCGGGCGAGACCCAGCGCGAATGGGGCACGCCTATCAAGATGGACCAGGACACCAAGCAAAAAGTAGACAGTATCTGGGAGTCGCTGGGCATCTAGCCACCGCATGGACGACACAACAAAAAACCGGCCCAGGCCGGTTTTTTGCATGCAGATGGATAATGAATGTCAGCCGTCTGAATCGCGCCGTACCGGCACCAACACCTGTTCGCTTTTTTTGCGCTGCTGGCTTGTTGCCGCGCTGTAGAGTTTCCAGCCAGTCAAGGCCAGTGCGCCCAAGCGCACCCACCGCCCACCCAGGCTGCTTAACAACGTCGATGCCCCCGACAACAACAAGGGGTAGCGGCGCGTCAAGGTCAGGGCACTGGTCAGCAACCCGCCTACACTACGCCCCGAAGGGGCCACACTGCGCAACAGATTGCCGGGTCGCAAGTCCTCGCCCAGAACATGAATCTGTTGGGACAAAGCCTGGCGCTCCAGAGCAGCACGGGCACGCAACAATTCGATACGAATAGCACGTTCCTGCGCATTCATACTTTCTTTCGCTGTCATTCGCGCTCTCCCACCTTATCGCCCAAGCGTTCCAAAAACGCTGCATCGCGGCGTAGTTCGTCCAATGTGGCAGAAAATGGAATCGGGCCTGTGGTCAGGCGCCGGCGCACCGCCAGAAACAAGCCTATGCCCAGGGCTGCGTACACCACCACCAGAAAACCCAAGGCGAC
Organism: Alcaligenes sp. SDU_A2; assembly: GCF_038237375.1. NCBI lineage: Bacteria > Pseudomonadati > Pseudomonadota > Betaproteobacteria > Burkholderiales > Alcaligenaceae > Alcaligenes > Alcaligenes sp. SDU_A2. Next base: position 3,134,218 of record NZ_CP151273.1, read on the forward strand.
ATAGCGGTAGTCCGTCGGCCAGAAATACAAAGCCAGCAACAGGCTGAACACCAGCACGGCCAGCGTAGAAAACAGCAAGGCACCAAACAACATGCTCAGCAAAGATATCAGACTGGTCTTTTGCTGCCCGGCTTCGAGCGCAAACAGTTCGAGACGGGTACGGGCGGACGACACCAAGGTCGAGCCCAGTTCACTGACGGATTGCCGAAGCGCCATAATGGGTTCCTGCTACGCGGTGCCCGATCATTGCCCGCAATGACGAGCGCCTGGTTCATAGAAGGCTGCCGGCACCGCAACAGCGCCGCCGGCAGCAGACACATCCACTACGCGGCCCAAAAGCCGCGTAGCCAAACACATGCGGGTCTTAGCGACGGCACATCAGCATGCCGAACATCAGGCCAACCACACCGGCAATGCCAATGGCCTGCCAGGGATTGTCATGCACATAGTGGTCGGTCGCCTTGGCAGCGCGCACGCCGCGCTCAACCACGGCTTCCTGGGCATCGTGCAACGTATCGCGGGTCGAGCGCAGCGAACGCAACGCTTTTTCACGCAATTCTCCGGCCTTGTCACCCGTGGCGTCAGCCGCTTCGCGCAGGAGCTTCTCGGCTTCGTCCAGGCTGGCCTTGACGTCAGCAATAAAGGTTTCTTCGCTGGTATCCACACTTTTCTTGATTGCCATATACAGCTCCTTGTGGTTGAAAGGGATACGCATGCAACACGTATCGCCAAGTGGGTGGCGCATGGGTGCGCCGGATCAATATCGCCAACGACGCGAACATCCGCCGCAGGCAATAAAATGAAGCCGCCGCTCTGGCGGCACCTGCCAGACAGGTTTACTTCATGTGCGTTACATCGACAAGGGACGCAACGCCGTTCTGTACGCTTTCCTGCTTCATGACCATTTGCACATCCGGGCAATACCAATCGGTAACCTGAGAGTTGATGCCGGGGATAGGCAGGCTGATGCCACTGAAGCTGGCCTGGGTGGGTTCTATATCGCGTTGATAACGGATGGGCCAGCACTCGTGCCTGCCCAGCGATGTTTCTATGGTCTGGACCGGCCCCACCGTCTTGGCACCGGTACGGATGCGCAAAGGATCGGCCTGCGCCCGTTTGTCCAGCTGGATCTGGAAGTCTTGACGCGGGAATGTCTGACCTTCACGCAACGCATTGCGATCGTATGAAAAAAGGCCGACCAGACGCAGATCGAACGAGCCTTTGACCGGTTCCAGGCCACCTTGGCCGTCGTCGCGCTGAAAACTGGCCCGACCATCGCGCACGGTCATGATGTAATCGATATCAGGCTTGCCGGCCGGCAAGCCTGCCAAGGCGACGCTGGCGCGACCACGTACCCGTGCGCTGCACTGATCACCGCCCGATTTGCGCACATCAGAAAAAGCCAGATCGGCTCCCAGAGCCAAAAACCCCGAGCCGCTCAGTTGCACCTGGCCGCCATCATGCATAAAAGGCACATCGCACAGGCCGGCCCGGGCTGTACCCAGACCCAACAACATCACGAGCGGGAGTGTGAACCAGACTGACAATTTCATGATCTTCCGTTTACTCCAAGGAATCACAATTCATCCTACCCCATTTATAGCGACGGCTAGATTGCGCCTTGGCAAAGGATTGTAAAAAACCACGACAACGGTCAATCGTTCCAGGGCGTGCTCAGTCCTTTTGGCGCGTGCCGAAAATACGGTCGCCCGCATCGCCCAAGCCTGGCACGATATAACCGCTTTCATCCAGATGGCTATCGATAGATGCCGTATAGATATGCACGTCGGGATGGTGTTTTTCAAGTGTGGCGATCCCTTCGGGGGCTGCCACCAACACCAAGGCGCGAATATTCTTGCACCCTGCCTTCTTGAGCAGATCGATGGTGGCGACCATAGAGCCGCCAGTCGCCAGCATAGGATCGACAATCAGGGCCAGACGCTGATCCAGTTCGCCCACCAACCGCTCCAGATAGGTCTGGGCCTGCAGGGTTTCCTCGTTGCGGGCAATGCCGATGACGCTGACCTTGGCACCCGGAATCAGGCTGAGCACGCCATCGAGCATGCCTATGCCCGCCCGCAGAATCGGCACCACCGTCACTTTCTTGCCCGCCAGCTTTTCGACTTCGACCTGACCACACCAGCCTTCGATGCTGGTCGGCTCCAGGGGCAGATCCTTACAGGCTTCGTACGTCAGCAGCGCCGCGATTTCCTGGGACATTTCGCGAAAGTTTTTGGTGCTCAGCTCCGCCTTGCGCATCAAGCCCAGCTTATGGCGGATCAGAGGGTGGCGTATTTCGTGTATGGGCATGGTTGCCTGCTCGATAGAGGTACAGATAAAAACAATGGGGAGCCGCGACGGCCCCGAACAATAAAAAGGGTCAACGTACGGCCAGCCACTTGATCACGGCATCGAAAAAAGGCCGCGCAGAGGCCGAACGCTCGTCATTGACCATCATGACGACAATATACCGCTTTCCGCTGGCCCCCAGCACGTAGCCGGCCAGAGCCCGGCTGTCGCGCAGCGTGCCGGTCTTTAAATGGGCACGGCCCTGGACTTCATCATCGCGTAGACGTCCACGCACAGTACCGTCCACGCCCGAAATGGCGAACGAAGAAATATATTCCGGCATCCAGTTCGAGCGCCAGGCGACCTTGAGCATATCGGCCATGCCGCCAGCGGTGATGCGGCCATTGCGCGACAGGCCGGAACCATTGTCCACAACCCAGCCGCGTGTATCCACGCCTTGACGATTCAGAATGGCCATAACAGCACGTTCGCCACTGGCTACGGTGGCACCCTGCCCGCTGGTTTCGGCGCCGACGGTCAACAGCACTGTCCGGGCCATGACGTTATTGCTTTGCTTGTTGACGATGCGGATCAAGTCCGAGAGCGAACGCGAGTCGTGCCAGGTAATGGCCTGGGCATTGCCCGGAACCCGGCCGGAACGTATATCTCGGGCCAGCGTACCGCCCAGATCGCGCCACAAGGAGCGGAACAACTTATCGAAAAACTCGGTCTGCGAATGCACCAGACGGTAGACGCTGAATTCCCCGCAAGACGCTGCCGCCTTGCCGCTGACGCGGATCACTATTTCAGTGCCTTGCGCAGCAATCTGCGTGCCCACAGCCGGAGACCCGGGGCAGGCAGCGGTCGACCACTCGAGCTCACCCTGGACCCGGACACCCGGCAGCGGCGGATCGACGATAGCAATCCACTTGCGTGCTTGCTGGTCGGGCTGGAACACCAAGCGGGACGCCCCCAGGCCGACCATCATGGCGTCGGGGCTGGCATTGTAGGGGCGGTCACCCGCATTGTCGAAGTCGCCCGGGTTAATGGCGACATTGCCGAAAATGGAACGATCCACCACCACTTCCGTCAAATTTTTTACGCCGCGCAAGCGCAGTTCGCGCAGCATGTCCCACAGTTGAGGCACGGTCAGAAATGGATCACCGCCTGCCTTGATATATAAAGGCCCTTTCAAGGTTCCTTGCGCATCCACCTGCAAACCGCCTTGGGCCATTAGCGTGGTACGCCAGGTGTATTCCGGCCCAAGCGCTGACAGGCCGGCCCAGGTGCTGACCAGTTTCATGACCGAAGCCGGGTTGCGCGGCTCCTGGGGGTTGACGCCGATCAGACGCGGCCCCTCAGCCTCGTCCACCACGATGGACAGCGCAGACTGCGGCAGGCGGCTGGCTCCCCATACCGAGGCCAGCTCAGGCGGCAGGGCTTGCGCCCACGCCAGCGTGGCCCCATGCACAGTCAACAAAGTGGCCAAGGCCAGTTGCTTGCAGCGATTGATTACTGGCTTTGCCATCAGGGCCTTCATGTGCGCATCTCCAACGGATCGTTCCGGAAAGTCCAAAGCATACCGAAAGAAAAACGCCGGCGAAACGGCGACTTCGGTAAACCAGGGACAAAGCGTTAAAATGATCGGCTTAGCTTACCGGGTCCAGCCTTCCGCGCCCGGGCCTTTACCCCACACCATGAGCATTGACCCTTCTCTTGATATTTCCCAGTTCGACTACGAACTGCCGTCCGAACTGATCGCCCAAAGCCCGGCGGCCCAGCGCCAGGACAGCCGACTGCTGCACCTGGACCCGGCCAGCCAACTGCACGATCTGCATTTTACCGACCTGCCCGGCCTGCTGCGGCGCGGCGATCTGCTGGTATTTAACGATACACGCGTCATCAAAGCGCGCCTACATGGCCAGAAAAGCAGCGGCGGCAAGGTCGAAGTACTGATCGAGCGCGTGACCGGCCCGGACACGGCGCTGGCTCACATCCGCGCCAGCAAATCGCCCAAACCGGGCAACCTGCTGGAACTGGCCGAAGGCCGCGTGCTGGCCGATTGCACCGGACGCGACGGTGCCCTGTTCGCCCTGCGCTTTCACAAGCCTGTGCTGGACATGCTGGAACACTATGGTGCCACACCCCTGCCGCCTTATATCAGCCATGCAGCGGACGAACACGACGAGTCCCGCTACCAGACCGTCTATGCGCGCCACCCCGGTGCCGTGGCCGCGCCCACCGCAGGCCTGCACTTTACCGACGATATGCTGGCGCTATTGCGCGAACAAGGCGTGGATCAGGCCTTCGTTACCCTGCACGTCGGCGCGGGCACCTTCCAGCCTGTGCGGGTGGACAAGATCAGCGAACATGTCATGCACGCCGAGCGCTATCGCGTCCCAGCCGAAACATTGGCCAAGATCCAAGCCACTCGCGCCGCTGGCGGGCGCATCATCGCCGTGGGCACGACCAGCGTGCGTTCGCTGGAATCGGCGGCGCGGCCCCAGGAAAGCAATGGTCAGGTATGCCCGGACGGCAGCATCGAAGGCGATACCCGGCTGTTCATCACCCCCGGTTATCAGTATCAGTGGGTCGATGCCCTGATCACCAATTTCCACCTGCCCCAGTCCACCCTGCTGATGCTGGTGTCGGCGCTGGCCGGCCTGGAACCCATACAACGTGCCTACCGGCACGCCGTCCAATCCCGGTATCGTTTCTTTAGCTACGGCGATGCCATGTTCATTGAGCCTCCCACCCCATGAGCGGACTGAAGTTTGACTTGCTGGCCACCGACGGCGCTGCGCGCCGCGGCCAGATCACCCTGAACCACGGCGTCGTGCAAACGCCCATCTTCATGCCAGTCGGCACCTATGGCAGCGTCAAGGCCATGATGCCTCACGAGCTCAAGGACAACGGCGCGCAGATCATTCTGGGTAACACTTTTCATTTATGGCTGCGTCCCGGCACGCAAGTGCTGGACCGCTTCGGCGGACTGCACGGTTTCATGGGCTGGGACAAGCCCATCCTGACCGACTCGGGCGGCTTTCAGGTCTTTAGCCTGAAAGGCATGCGCAAAATCACCGAGGAAGGTGTCAAGTTCGCCTCGCCGATCACGGGCGAGCGCCTGTTTCTGACGCCCGAGGAATCCATGCGCATCCAGTATTCGCTGAACTCAGACATCGCGATGGTGTTCGACGAATGCACCCCTTACCTGATCGATGACCGGCCCGCCACCCACGAGGAAGCGGCCAAGTCCATGCGCATGTCGCTGCGCTGGGCGCGCCGCTCGCGCGACGAATTCAAACGCCTGGACAACCCCAATGCACTGTTCGGCATTGTGCAAGGTGGCATGTTCGAAGATCTGCGCGACGAATCCTTGGCCGGCCTGACCGACATCGGGTTCGAGGGCTACGCGATCGGAGGCCTGTCTGTCGGCGAACCCAAAGAAGACATGATGCGCATACTGGCGCACACCACGCCGCACCTGCCTGCGCAGGCACCGCGCTATCTGATGGGCGTCGGCACCCCCGAAGACCTGGTCGAAGGCGTCAGCCGGGGCGTGGACATGTTCGACTGCGTCATGCCGACCCGCAACGCCCGCAACGGCTGGCTGTTCACCCGCTACGGCGACATCAAGATCCGCAACGCCCGCTATCGCGAGGACACCCGCCCGCTGGACGAAAGCTGCCGCTGCCATACCTGCCTGAATTTCTCGCGCGCCTATCTGCATCATCTGCAGCGCGCCAACGAGATTACCGGCTCGCGCCTGAACACAATTCACAATCTGCACTTTTATCTGCAGATCATGGCCGAAATGCGCGAAGCCATTGAACAGCAACGCTTTGAAGCCTGGCGCGCGCAATTTCATGCAGACCGGGCGCGCGGTATCGATTGAAAGCCGTTTGAGTTCCCGCCACAATCTACCGCTACAATACAGAGTTAGTTTTTACAACCCACACAAAAAGTAATCAGGAGCCCTCCATGTCCGTAGTCGACATCTTGACTCTCGTTCCAGCCCAGGCAGCCGCCGGCGGCGAAAACGCCCTGATGGGCATGCTGCCCATCATTCTGATGTTCGTCGTGCTGTATTTCCTGATGATCCGTCCCCAGATGAAGCGCCAAAAAGAACACCGCAATCTGGTGGCTGGCCTGTCCAAAGGCGACGAAGTCATCACCTCCGGCGGCCTGCTGGGCAAGGTCAGCAAAGTCAACGACAACTACCTGACCATCGAAGTCGCCAACCTGGCTGAAAAGCCGGTTGAAGTTCTGGTCCAACGCGTGGCCGTAACGACCGTGCTGCCCAAAGGCACCATCAAGTCGCTGTAATGCCTCCGACCCCGGACCTCGGTCCGGGGTTGCCATTTCCGCACCCGCCGTAGATACCCCATGAATCGTTACCCCATCTGGAAATATCTCATCGTATTGGTAGCACTGGCGATCGGCCTGCTCTATACCTTGCCCAATTTTTTTGGCGAATCCCCGGCCGTCCAGGTCTCCAGCGCCAAGTCCACTGTACGGGTCGACTCCAGCCTGCTGAGCCAGATCGACGAGCTGCTCAAGCGCAACAATATTCCCACGACGGGTTCGTACTTTGAACAAAACGGCCCTAGCGCCACTGCGCGCGTCCGTTTTGAATCCACCGACACCCAGCTAAAGGCCAAGGACTTGATCGAGCGCGAGCTCAACAAGAACGCCGCCACGCCGGACTACACCGTCGCCCTGAATCTGCTGCCCGCCTCGCCTGCCTGGCTGACGGCCCTGGGCGCACACCCCATGTACCTGGGTCTGGACCTGCGCGGCGGCGTCCACTTCCTGTTGCAAGTGGACATGCAGGGTGCCCTGACCGCACGCTATGACTCCATGGTGGCCGACGCCCGCAGCGTGCTGCGCGAAGCAAAAACACCCGTCGGCGGCATCGAGCGCGAGGGTCAGTCCCTGCGCCTGTCCTTTGCCTCCGAGCAGGAGCGCGACGACGCCCTGCTGGAACTGCGCCGTGGCATGCCCGACCTGACATTTACCCACTCCGGCTCGAACGCACTGGTAGGCCGCCTGTCCGACACCGCCGTCACCCAGGTGCAGAACAATGCCCTGACCCAGAACATCACCACCCTGCACAACCGGATCAACGAACTGGGCGTGGCCGAACCCATCATTCAGCAACAAGGGTCCGACCGCATCGTCGTCCAATTGCCCGGCGTGCAGGACGTGGCCAAGGCCAAGGAAATCCTGGGCCGCACCGCCACGCTGGAATTGCGCATGGTGGAAGACTCCCCCGCCGCCATCGCAGCCCTGAATTCGGGCACAGTGCCCTTCGGCCTGGAACGCTACACCGAACGCGGCGGTTCGCCCTTGCTGCTGCGCCGCCAGGTCATCCTGACCGGCGAAAACCTGCAAGATGCCCAACCTGGCCGCGATCAGCAGACCCAACAGCCCACGGTCAACCTGACGCTGGACAGCAAAGGCTCGCGCATCTTCCGTGATGTCACCCGCAACAATATCAACAAGCGCATGGCCATTGTGCTGTTCGAGAACGGCGTGGGCGAAGTGGTCACCGCGCCTGTCATCCGCAGCGAAATTCCCAACGGCCAGGTCCAGATCAGCGGCAGCATGAACGCCCAGGAAGCCGCCGACATTTCCCTGCTGCTGCGCGCTGGTTCGCTGGCCGCACCCATGAGCATCATCGAAGAACGCACCATCGGCCCCAGCCTGGGCGCGGACAACATCCGCCAAGGCTTTGACGCCACGTTGTACGGCTTTATCGCCATTGCCATCTTCATCATGCTCTATTACCACCTGATGGGCATGTTCTCCACCATAGGCCTGGCGTTTAACGTGCTATTGCTGTTGGCCGTGCTGTCCATGCTGCAGGCCACCCTGACCCTGCCGGGCATCGCCGCCATTGCCTTGACCCTGGGCATGGCCATCGACGCCAACGTGCTGATCAACGAGCGCATCCGCGAAGAACTGCGCAACGGCGCATCGCCCCAGCAAGCCATCCATCTGGGCTTTGACCGCGCCTGGGCCACTATTTTCGACTCGAACCTGACCAGCCTGATCGTCGGGGTCGCCCTGCTGGCGTTCGGCTCCGGCCCGATCCGTGGCTTTGCCGTCGTGCATTGCATCGGCATCCTGACCTCCATGTTCTCGTCTGTGGTCGGCGTGCGCGCCCTGGTCAATCTCTGGTACGGCAACAAGCGCCGCTTGCAGAGCATCTCCATCGGCCAGGTCTGGAAACCACAGGACAAGTAATGTGCCCGCGCCGGCGCGCCACCCGCGCCGGACTGGCCCAACAACAGGCATAACGCATCATGGAATTTTTTCGTATTCATCGCAGCATCCCGTTCATGCGCCATGCGCTGGTGCTGAACCTGATCAGTCTGCTGACCTTCATCGCAGCCGTGGTCTTTATCGTCCTGCGCGGCTTTCACCTGTCGATCGAGTTCACCGGCGGCACGGTCATGGAAGTGCATTACCAGCAAACGGTGCAGATCGAAGATGTACGCAGCTCCGTCCAGTCGCTGGGCTATACCGATTTTCAGGTCCAGAACTTCGGTACCTCGCAAGACATCATGATCCGCCTGCCCGTACAGGAAGGAAAAGATTCGGCCCAGCAAAGCGAACAGGTACTGCAGGCCCTGAAGCAGCAACACGCCGATGTCGAACTGCGCCGCGTGGAGTTCGTGGGTCCGCAAGTGGGCCAGGAACTGCTGCACAACGGCCTGATGGCCCTGGCTTTCGTGGTCGCCGGCATCATTCTGTATCTGGGATTCCGCTTTGAGTGGAAGCTGGCCCTGGCCTGCGCCATCGCCAACTTGCACGACGTGGTCATCATCCTGGGCTTTTTCGCCTTCTTCCAATGGGAGTTCTCGCTGTCTGTGCTGGCCGGCGTGCTGGCCGTGCTGGGCTACTCGGTGAACGAGTCCGTGGTGGTCATGGACCGTATCCGCGAGAACTTCCGCAAGCAGCGCAAGATGTCCGTGTCCGAAATCATCGACCTGTCCATCACGCAGAACATCTCCCGCACGATCATTACCCACGGTTCCACCCAGATGATGGTGCTGTCGATCTTCTTTTTCGGCGGTCCTACACTGCACAACTTCTCGCTGGCCCTGACCATCGGCATCTGGTTCGGCATCTACTCCTCCGTCTTTGTGGCCGCTGCCATTTCCATGTGGCTGGGCATCAAGCGCGAGGATCTGGTCAAACCCATCAAAAAAGACGAAGGCGGCGAAGTCGTAGAAGGCTAGGCTGATCTTGCCCGCTTTTCAGAAAACCCGGCGCTCTGACGCCGGGTTTCAGACTGCTGACAAACCCTTGCGTAAAATCCTCTTGCCAGCCCTTGAATGTGGGCTGGCATTTTTTTGCATTACGTTCGGCTGCCGATGTTCATTGCCGAACCGGTTTTCTATAGACGCCACTCAAGGCGCACGCTGAACGGGGCAGGCTGACGGCTTGCCGGCGCTGCGCGCCGGTGCCCTGGTCGGTTCGCGGGGCCGGGCGCGTCGTGAACTCCGGCGGGTCGCTTGTCCGCCGGACAAGCAACAAGCGCCGCCGTCAAACAGCACGACACGTGCCTCCCGTCCTCGCGCCCCGCCTGCGGCAAGCCATCCGACCCGCCTGCCCCGTTCAGCGTGCGCCTTGAGCGGCTCGAAGCCCTGTTGGCATAGATTTCAACCCTTGGTCTATGGGAGATTCACGGATAGCAAGACTAGGGGCGACCGAGAGAGCTCCCGCCTGGTAGGGTTGGTCGATGGGCCTTGGGCCTGAAACCATCACGTTGCCAGGGTGAGTTCGGTGGCCCTGATTCGGCGGGCGAGTCAGGGCATTCGCCGCCGACGGCTGGCCGGGACAGGGGGCAAGCCCCGTTCTGTTTGAGACGCGCGCTTGTGGTTCGGCACGAACCACGCGGCGAGTTAACGGGGCGCCTGTCCCGGCCAGCCGGCAAGGGAACCGGCGCGCAGCGCGGGCGAAGGCCCCAGCCCGCCGAATCAGGGCCACCGGACTCACCTTCTTCGATGTCGTTTCTGCTTCGCTCAACGAACGAACACTACATAGGGATGTGTTCGTCCTGCGATCCGAACATGTGTTTGGGCTGAGCAAACAGACATGGGTTTAACAGCGGGGTTTGTCAGCAGCCTGAAACCCGGCGCTATAATGACAAATTACTTATTTTCAAACTGCCCCCGGGATATACACCCGTCACGGCCCCATCCATGACCGACACCACACTGCCTACGCCCGCCGCTGCGGACGCCGCCGCCAAGCCTGCCCGCAAGCTCTTCATCCGCACCTTCGGTTGCCAGATGAACGAGTACGATTCCGAAAAAATGGCCGACATCCTGAACCAGGATCGGCCGGTGGAACTGACCACCAACCCGGAAGAAGCCGACATCATCCTGTTCAACACCTGTTCGGTGCGCGAAAAAGCACAGGAAAAAGTCTTTTCCGACCTGGGCCGCGTCCAGCACCTGAAAGCCCTGAACCCCGATCTGGTGATCGGCGTGGGGGGCTGCGTTGCCAGTCAGGAGGGCGATACCATCATCCGCCGCGCTCCCTATGTAGACGTGGTATTTGGCCCGCAGACTCTGCACCGCCTGCCCGAACTGATCGTCAAACGCCGCAACAGCGGCCGCTCTCAGGTGGACATCAGCTTTCCGGAAATCGAAAAGTTCGATGCCCTGCCCCCGGCCCGCGTCGAAGGCTACTCCGCTTTTGTATCGATTATGGAAGGCTGCAGCAAATACTGCAGCTTCTGTGTCGTACCCTACACGCGCGGCCCCGAAGTCTCACGCCCGTTCGACGACGTGCTCATGGAAATTGCGGACCTGGCTGACCAGGGCGTGCGCGAAGTGACCCTGCTGGGTCAGAACGTCAACGCCTACCGGGGCCCTACAGGCGTGGCCGGCGAAATCGCCGACTTCGCCATGCTGCTCGAATACGTTCACGAAATCCCAGGCATAGAGCGCATCCGCTATACCACGTCGCATCCCAAGGAAATGACCTCGCGCCTGATCGAAGCCCACGGCAAGCTACCCAAGTTGGTGCCCTTTTTGCACCTGCCCGTACAGGCCGGCAGCGACCGCATCCTGGCCGCCATGAAACGTGGCTATACCTCGCTGGAATTCAAATCGATTGTGCGCCGCCTGCGCGAAGCCCGTCCCGGCATCGTGCTGTCCTCGGACTTTATCGTGGGCTTTCCCGGCGAGACCGAGGACGACTTCCAGAAAACACTCAAACTGATACGCGACGTCAACTTCGACCAATCTTTTTCCTTCGTCTATTCGCGCCGTCCCGGCACACCAGCCGCCGACCTGGAAGACACCACCACCAAAGAAGAGAAACTGGATCGACTGCACCGCCTGCAAGCCCTGGTCAACGAGCAAGCCCAGGCCATCAGCCAGGCTATGGTGGGCAGCGTGCAACGTATCCTGGTGGAAGGCACCTCGCGCAAAGACGATGCCGAACTGATGGGCCGCACCGAAAATAATCGCATTATCAATTTTCCCGGCAGCCAACGCCTGATCGGCCAGATCGTGGATGTACACGTTACGCAGGCCCTGACCAACACGCTGCGTGGCCAAGTGCTGACGCAAGATGTGGTGGCAGGCTCCTGATATGAACGCAAAACACCGCCGTCTGCCCACGGCCGTCCGCCTGGACGGCGACAATACCCATCTGGCCAATCTGTGTGGCCCGCTCGACGAAAATCTGAAACAGATCGCCATCGCCTACGACGTGATTCTGCGTCGGCGCGGCAGCCATGTTTCGATCGAAGGGGAGCGCGCGGCCGAGGCAGCCAAAGCCGTGGACTGGTTCCATTCCAGGGCCGTGCACCAGGCTCTGAATATCGACGACATCCAGCTTGGCCTGGTGGAACTGGGGGCCAACCGCCGCCCCGACCACAAGGACAAGACCGCCCAAGCCGAGCCGGTTCCCGAACTGCCGCCCGTGGGCCAGGACGATTTCCAATTGCGCACCAGCAAACGCGACCTGCGTGCCCGCACGCCGCGCCAGCGCGATTACCTGCACAACATTCTGCACCACGATATCACCTTCGGCATTGGCCCTGCCGGCACCGGCAAGACATGGCTGGCGGTCGCCTGCGCCATCGACGCCTTGGAGCGCGAATCGGTCCAGCGCCTGATTCTGACCCGTCCGGCCGTGGAAGCCGGCGAGCGCCTGGGCTTTTTACCCGGCGATCTGGCCCAGAAAGTAGATCCGTACCTGCGCCCGCTGTACGACGCCCTGTACGACTTGATGGGCCTGGAAAAAGTGCAACGACTGTTTGAAAAGCAAACCATCGAAATCGCGCCCCTGGCCTATATGCGCGGCCGCACGTTAAACCATGCCTTCGTGATTCTGGACGAAGCACAGAACACCACGCCCGAGCAGATGAAGATGTTTCTGACGCGCATCGGCTTTGGCAGCAAGGCCGTCATTACCGGCGACCCCTCCCAGGTAGACTTGCCCAAAGGACAACGCAGCGGCCTGAACCACGCCGCCACAGTCCTGAAGGATGTCCAGGGCATCGCCTCCACACAATTTACCAGCCGCGATGTGGTGCGCCACCCTCTGGTGGCCCGCATCGTGGACGCCTACGAGAATGCCGGCGATGCCTGACCTGTCCCTAAGCGTCCAATACGCCACATCCTGCCCCGAGCTGACCCGCCCGCGCCTGCGGCGCTGGGTACAGTGCGCCCTGGACCAGGCATGGGAACGCACCCACCCCGATGACCGCTTCAGCGGCCTGTCGGTCACGCTGCGCATCGTGGATGCCGAAGAAGGGCGCAGCCTGAACCAGGGCTATCGCGACAAAGACTACGCCACCAATGTCCTGACTTTTGAATATGGCCAAGACCCCGAAGGCATCGTGCACGGCGATATCGTGTTGTGCCTGCCCGTGCTCGAGCGCGAAGCTGCGGAGCAGGAAAAGCCCCTGCTGCATCATGCCGCCCACCTCGTGGTCCACGGCACATTGCACTCGCTGGGCTACGACCACATCGACGAGCAGGACGCCCTGGACATGGAAGCACTGGAAACAACCGTACTGGCCCGTTTGCGCATTCCCGACCCCTACCAGGAGCGCTGACCAAGCGTGGACGGCGCGCTCGCTCGTACTCCGGACCCGTTTTTCGGTTATGCTAACTTTTCGATCAACTCGTCCTTCGGACAATGTCAGACTCTGCCCCCGACCCTGAACCGCGCTCATCCAAGTCCGGTTCTAACAGCCCCATCTCCCGCCTGAGCGCGTTCTTTAACCGACGCAGTGCGCCCGAAGACCGCGAAGAGCTCAAGGCTGTGCTCGTTTCGGCTCACGAACGCCAGATCATCGACGACGAATCTCTCGCCATGATCGCCGGCACGCTGGACATGGCCAGCAAGACCGTCGCGGATATCATGGTGCCGCGCTCCAAGATCGATATGCTGGACATCGCCAAGCCCCTGGCCGAACTGTTGCCCGTCATCATCGAAACCGGCCACAGCCGTTTCCCCATCTACGAAAACGAACGCGACAACATCATCGGCATCCTGCTGGCCAAAGACCTGCTGCTGTCGATTGCCAATCCGGCCATCGATCTGCGACCCTTGATCCGTCCGGCCGTCTTCATCCCGGAAACCAAACGCCTGAATGTGCTGCTGCACGAGTTTCGCGGCAGCCGCAATCATATTGCCATCGTTATCGACGAACACGGCGGCACCGCCGGCCTGGTCACTATGGAAGATGTGCTGGAACAGATCGTGGGCGACATCGAAGACGAGTACGACGAAGATGCCGAACAGACCATCTTTCAGGCCAGCCCCGACAGTTGGCGGGTCATGGCACTGACCGAAATCCCCGACTTCAACGAGGCCTTCAACACCGCTTTGCCCAACGACGACTTCGACACCGTCGGTGGCTGGTTGGCGTCCGAACTGGGCCACATCCCCCGTCGGGGCGATGTCGCTCAACTGGACAACATCAGCATCACCGTCGTGCGCGCCGATGCCAAGCGGGCTTTGTGGCTGCACGTCCAACGCGCCGCTCCTGCCCCCGCCGAGTCCGATCTTGCACACGACTGATTCCCAGGCTCTGCCCCAATCCTTGCGCGTAACCCTGCTGCTGGTGCTGGGCGGCCTGCATGCCTTGTCCTTTTCGATAGGCCCGCTCCCAGCCTGGACTTTGCCGTTTTACCAGATCGCCTTGCTGGCCATGGCCAGTTCGCAAATCATGGCGGCACGCACAATGCGCCAGGCATTCGGACGCGCCTGGCTGTTTGGTCTGGGACACTTCGGGGTTGGTGTCTATTGGCTATATATCAGCATGCACCAGTACGGCGGTATGCCCGCCTTGCTGGCAGGCCTGGCCGTACTGCTGCTGGCGGCCGCCCTTGCCGTATTCCTGGGTGCAGCGGCGGCGCTATGGCAAAGACTGCGCCACAACCTGAACCCGGATGCCTGGCCCGCCCGCCTGCTGCTAGCGGCCGCCTGGGCCAGTTGCTGGACCTTGGCGGAATGGCTGCGCGGCACTTTGTTTACCGGCTTTCCCTGGCTCAACATAGGGTACGCCCACGCCGAAGGCATGTTCGCCGGCTGGGCTCCTGTCGTCGGCGTCTACGGCCTGGCCTGGATGTCGGCCTTCAGCGCTGCCGCCATCGCCCAGTTCACCGCCTCCAAAGACAAAAACCAGAACCCCTCCAGCGCTGCCGGCATCGGTGCTGCTTTGTTGCTCGGGCTTATAGGCATCGGTTTGCCGCATATTGCCTGGGTTCAGGCTGACGGTACCCCCTTCATTGTCCGTCTGGTCCAGGGCAATGTGGATCAAGCCGACAAGTTCGGACCGTCAATGGACCAAGGCATACGACGCTACTACGAGCTGGCTGACCTGCCTGCGAAGTCGCCAAAAGACGCTCCCCGCCTGATCGTGTTGCCCGAAACCGTCATTCCCGTCCTGCAAAGCCGCCTGGCACCCGAATTCTGGCAGGACTGGACCGAGCTGGCCAAGCGCCATCAGGCCGATGTAATTCTGGGCGTACCGATGGACCGCAGCCAGTCCCAGGGCGGCGTTCAGTACACCAACAGCGCCTTGCTGATTCGCCCGGATACCCGCCCCCAAGATATCCCGGTAAGCGCGGCGTCCTTTTACGACAAGCATCATCTGGTGCCCTTCGGCGAATTCATCCCAACCGGCTTTCGCTGGTTTGTGGACATGATGCAAATCCCGCTGGGCGATTTTCATCGTGGTGCCCTACCCCAGGCACCGTTTGTACTGGGCAATAATCGGGTGGCTCCCAATATCTGCTACGAAGACGTATTTGGCGAAGAAATCCTGCAATCGGTACGCGGCACAGCCCAAGCCCCTGGTGCCAGCCTGCTTCTGAACCTGAGCAATCTGGGCTGGTTCGGCGACTCTTGGGCGCTTAGCCAGCACTTGCAGATATCTCGCATGCGCGCCCTGGAAACCGGACGCCCCATGCTGCGCGCCACCAATACCGGCATGACGGCAGCCATCGATCCTAACGGTCGCATACGCGCCGCGCTGCCTGCCTTGAAACCGGGGGTTCTGGACGTCGAGGTCCAAGGCACCCAAGGGCTGACCCCCTATGTGCGCCTGGGCAATCTGCCCGTGCTGATCTGGTCGCTTATTATTCTGGCTCTATTACTTTGGCATAGCCGGCGCAACTCGCATCACCGCCCAGAACCCACTGCCTGACCCGACGCCGGACTGCCCCGCCTGTAAAGGCGGGAGCCACAACCGGCAAGATCACGCTGTTTCGCCACCCAAAAATCAGGCCGACTGCTCGATCCGAGGTTGCCGCTGGCGGACAAAATCCGCGGCCTGATCGCGATTCCAATCCTTGCACCACTGGGCAAAGTCTGCAGCCGGAATCGGCGGCGAGCACAAATAACCCTGCATGTAATCGCAACCGGCTTGATGCAGCAGCTCGACCTGCTCGTACGTAGTCACACCTTCGGCCACTACCCGCAAGCCCAGCTTCTGCGCCATCACAATCATGGCCTGAGTCAGCACCAGATCCTCGCTGCCTTGCGACAAGTTACGGATATAACACTGGTCGATCTTGAGCACATTGATGGAGAAGCGCTTCAGATGCGACAAGGACGAATACCCCGTACCAAAATCATCCAGGGCCACGCCCATGCCGTACTCCCGCAACAGACGCAGCTGCTGCAAAGCTTGATCCTGCCCGTCGAGCAACAAGCGTTCGGTAATTTCCACCACCAAGGCTTCGCCAGGTATGCCCTCGCCTTGCAAGTGCTCGACCCAGTCCTGGGCGCACGAGCCGTTTAGCTTGAACTGGGCCGGGGACACATTCAGGCTGATACGGAAAGACGGGTCCAGCTCCTGACGCAAACGCATGACGGCCTGGGCAGCGGTTTCAAACACCCACTCGCCAATAGCAACAATCAGCCCCGAATCTTCGGAAAACGGAATGAACTCCGATGGCGGCACCAGACCAAGCTGTGGATGCTCCCAGCGAATCAACGCTTCGGCGCGCAGCACCTGCCCGGTTTCCATATCCAGAATTGGCTGGTAATACAGGCGGAACTGCTGCTCGTGCAGCGCGTTCTGCAAATCCTGCGAAAAGCGCAGGCGCGCTTGTACGGCTTCGCCCATAGCAGGCAAAAAGCGGCAATATTGATTACGCCCACAGGCCTTGGCCGCATACATGGCCATATCGGCATTTTTTAGCAGTTCGCCGGCATCATCACCATCTTCGGGATAGACGGTAATTCCAATACTGGCCGAAACCGATACGGAATTATTGTCCAGCTGGAAAGGCTCCTCGATGGTATCGAGCATGCAACGACAAATGCGCTCGACAATCGCCGGATCGCTGATATCGGAGATGATTACCGTGAATTCGTCACCGCCGATGCGCGCTACCGTATCAGTGGCACGCACGCATTGTTGCAAACGACGGGCGACCTCTTGCAACAACACATCGCCCTTTTCGTGCCCCAGAGAATCGTTGACGTCCTTAAAGAAATCCAAGTCCATGAACACCAGCGCGAACGGCAGGCCGGTACGCCGGGACTGTTCCATAGCTTGTTGCAGCCGATCCTGAAACATCTGGCGGTTGGGCAGGCCGGTCAGATGGTCGTAATGGGCCTGCCGCCACATCTGCGCTTCGCGCTTTTTGTGACTGGTGATGTCCGTAAACAAACCAATATGCCGGTAGACCGTGCCATCCGGATTCCAGGCCGTGCTGATGGTCAAGCGCTCGGCGTATTCCTCGCCATTCTTGCGCCGGTTCCAGATATCGCCCTGCCAGCGGCCGGTTTCGATGATCTCCAGCCACATCAAACGATAAAATTCGCTATCCTGACGGCCGGAGCTAAGGATCGCCAAAGTGCGGCCACGCACCTCATCCAGGGCGTAGCCCGTAATGCGGCTGAAGGCCGGGTTGGCATCGACCACATGGCCGAAACGGTCGGTAACCACAATGGCTTCGCACGTATTGTCGTAGACCACAGCGGCCAGCCGCCCGGTAACCTCGTTGCGCACGCGCATCGTGATGTCTTGAACCACTGCCACCGTTGTGATGCGCCCTTCCAGACGGATAGGCACTTCGCACACTTCCACATCAATACTTTTACCGTCATGACGCACCGCGCGGGTTTCGTAGCGCACGCTGTTGGCACCCAGATGGCGTTCGGGCACGACCTCGGACAACGACGGAAAACGCGGTTCCAGAAACACATCCGCCAAGGTCAATTGCTGACGCATGTACGAACGCGAATACCCCAATGTATCGGCCAGCTTCTTGTTGACGAAATCAAAACGACCTTCGCTGGATATGTAAACACCCAGCAAAGGATTATGGGTCAGGCTGCGACAAGCTGCATTAACCTGGGCCAGGCTGCGTTTCTGTATGGAAAGCTGCGCATCCAATTGCTGAATACGCAAACCGCAAAAATTCAGCACTCGCGACAAGAAGCTGATCTCGCTGGTGCCTTCGGCTGAACTTTTTGCTCGATAATTACCCCGCAGAAAAGCTCCCGCCTGAGCGGACAGTTGATCCAAGGGTTGCGCGGCCCAGGTGCGGAACATGAAATACGAGCCCATCAATACAAGCAGGTTCAAGCCAAGCAACCCGGCGACGGTCCAGCGATGCTTGGCTTGCGTGCTCAGGCGTCGGGACTCAAACGAGTCGAGCAACTGCTGGGTATTGTGTCTGAACAACGAGTCTTCGGCACCCAGTGTGGCCGCCGGCAAAAGAACCTGCTCCGGCGTCACAGGAAAATCCAGCCTGGATAAACGGCGCTGCCATTCGTTCGCTATCTGCCCCACAAGACCCAACAAGGGTTTGTCCAAGGGACGCAAACGCACGCCATCAACCATCCCACCTTCATTGAGCAACTGCACCACACGCTGAAACTGCTGATCCAGTCGCCTAAGCCGGGCAGGCGACGCACTATCAGGAGCCGCCAATGCCACCGAATAGCTGATGTCGGACAACTGACTCAGCAAGGCGCTCCCCGCCTGTAACTGAGCTTTGGCCTGATTTTGCTTGTAAATAACAGTAACGGTTGCCGAAACCAGCAACAGCCAGACTGACAGAACCCAGATCAGCAAAGCGCCCAGACTGATTCGTCTTTGGGCATCGGCCGGGACAGGCATGGACGAAGTAGTGCACTGCTTAGCTGACATGGCGCCAATAAATAAAAGCTGCAGGCTCTTGGGGCAGCCTACAAAACGTAATTATTGCAGGTGAAATGTTACTCGTTGAAGCATACCATTAATAGATTCTGCATCCGCGAGATTTATCAAGAAGCGCATAATACTAAGCGCTGGGCGTTGAAATAAAGCATCAGCCGTTTCCTGGAGCGGGATGGAAAGATGCAAAATCTGCTCATCAATAAATCATAAATTGCAATGTGAAGAAACACATATGGACACGATCACACCATGCAATAGCCCAAGTTAAACACGCATTTCACACAGGCTTCACGTGCCAAAGCCCCCCTTCACCTGGCCACGATAGCACCGTGCCCTGCTTGCCCTGAGCGCTGATCAAAAACACAGCCACCCAGCACGCGGATCAGCCAGATTCGGTTTTTTTGCGGATTTTGAACTTTTTGTCGAAAAAGGCTTGCACAAATCTAAAAACCTCTTCATAATCTCATTTCTTCGTTGGTGGACAACACGTTGAACACCGAAATGGGGGTATAGCTCAGCTGGGAGAGCGCTTGCATGGCATGCAAGAGGTCAGCGGTTCGATCCCGCTTACCTCCACCAACACGAAGAAAATGTATGTCCTGTCCCCTTCGTCTAGAGGCCTAGGACACCACCCTTTCACGGTGGGTACAGGGGTTCGAATCCCCTAGGGGACGCCAAAGCTTTTGCTTGGCACCGCTGCGGAGCGGTAGTTCAGTTGGTTAGAATACCGGCCTGTCACGCCGGGGGTCGCGGGTTCGAGCCCCGTCCGCTCCGCCAAAAAATTACGAAATCAGCACCAGACTGGTTTCAGCAGGAAAAAGTGAACGGCCCGTCAAGCCTGACACTTGTTTGATCAAACCGACGCATCGGCATATCCAATGCGCAGATTGAACAAACAAAACGGGGGTATAGCTCAGCTGGGAGAGCGCTTGCATGGCATGCAAGAGGTCAGCGGTTCGATCCCGCTTACCTCCACCAAATGACACTGTTGTAAAGTCCTGTCCCCTTCGTCTAGAGGCCTAGGACACCACCCTTTCACGGTGGGTACAGGGGTTCGAATCCCCTAGGGGACGCCAAAGCTTTTGCTTGGCACCGCTGCGGAGCGGTAGTTCAGTTGGTTAGAATACCGGCCTGTCACGCCGGGGGTCGCGGGTTCGAGCCCCGTCCGCTCCGCCAAAAAATTCAAAAAGCCCGACGATTTTGCATCGTCGGGCTTTTTCTTTTCTACAGGTTCCTCGATGCCTTTTCGACGGCCAAGGAACTACATTGGCGCACATCCCGCATCCATTTGGCACCCCGCCACAACAGATGCGCTACCCGGGCTGCCCGCCACGACCTACAAAACACTCGCCATCGCTTTGTTCGCCATCTTACTGCCAGTCAGCACCCCACAGGCCTGGACTATCAATCTGCAGCAGGACATGGGCCCGCGCGGCTTGATGCGCCACTGCAAATACAGTGACGGTCGCATACACACCGTCAACGCCACCGACTTATGTCCATTGACATTACAAGGCAGTGATTCCGGCATGGGCCGTGGCAAAGGCTTTCTGAAAAGCGACTATCCAGACGGCATGACCAAAGTCTGCGTATATGACGTCCTGGGCGGAAAAAACACACTACGGCTACCAGCCACTGATATTTGCCCGCTCGGTGCCGACTTCTGACAAGCCACATCGCGGACGCCCACGTCACTGCAACACCCCTGTTCGCCAAGCACAACACAGTCCGCGCACAGGGAGCCACATGCACAAAGCCCACCCAGGCCCCCATTAAAAACACTTAAAACGGAAATCCAGGCCCGGAATTGAACCCCGATCCCCGCAAACCACCGCGTCCATCCGATTCCAGCCTAGCCCCGGAGTTACGCCCCGTCCCCCTGAAACCACCACGACCGTCCGACTCCCATCCGGCCCCCGAATTGCGTCCTGTGCCCCGATAGCCTCTGCGGCCGTCCGACTCCCACCCGGCCCCCGAGTTGCGCCCGGTCCCTTTCAAACCGCCGCGACCATCCGACTCCCATCCTGAACCGGAGTTATGCCCCGTTCCTCGGAAGCCACCACGACCGTCGGACTCCCATCGCGCTCCGGCACTGCTCCCCGACCCGGTATAACCGCCGCGTCCATCGGACTCCCACCTGGACCCGGAACGGTGCCCCGTTGTTCTGTAGCCACCGCGACCGTCCGACTCCATGTTTTCCCCCTGATTGCGTCCCGACCCGCTAAAGCCGCCACGGCCATTTGACTCCCACCGGGCACCATTATTGCGTCCGGTTCCCGAGAAACCGCCGCGACCGTCGGAATCCCACCCCTCTCCGGCATTACGTCCTGTTCCCCGATAGCCGCCGTACCCGTTGGACTCCCACCCGGCCCCCGCATTACGTCCCGTTCCGGTGTAGCCGCCACGGCCATCCGATGCCCATCCCGAGCCCGCATTACCCCCTGTCCCCCGGTAGCCTCCGCGTCCGTCAGATTCCCACTCGCCGAATATCTGCGCATGGGCGCTGCTTGCCATAAACACGCTGGCAGCCACTGCCGCAACTAGCCGAATCACTTTACTCACTTCCACACTCCTATTGACAAGGCAAAAACAAGCAAAAATCTGACGAATGACTGAAATCTATCAGGCTTTCTTCATCGCCGCAGCCATCAACGCACCCGCCGTATTGGTCAGCGCACCGTCGCACCGAAAAAGCATACGCCCGCCCACAGCAACGTATCGTTCAAAAATATAGCCCCACCATCCAGGGCACTTGCTCCCGAAACACAAGAAAGTTAATGTATTGCCGTATCGTCACCCCAGATCCATGACTATGCCTGCCTGCACCAGCGGCCAACGCGGCCCTAGCGAACACTATCGCCGTGAACAGATCATTGCTCAGGCCAATGCGCATTTCCGGCTGTATGGCTATCGGAAAACCTCGGTAGCCAACCTGGCTAAGTCCATCGGCGTATCCAGCGCCTATCTATACCGTTTTTTTGATTCCAAGCAGTCCATAGGCCAGGCCATCTGCCACTCGGTACTCCATGACATGCATGTGCAGCTGCAAAAAATCGTCGATAGCGACCTGCCCCCTATCGAGCGGCTGCGTCAGTTCATTCAGACAGCCTGCCAATTAAGCCTGGAACTGTTTCTACAAGAAGGCCGCATGCAAGAGGTGGTCATTGAGGCGCTGCACCACAATTGGCCCCCTGTAACCCAGCATCAGCACGAGCTGCTGACGCAAATTACCGCTCTGGTGCGCAGCGGCCGAGAAAGCGGGGACTTCGAGCGCCGCACGCCACTGGACGAAGTCGCCGAGGGCATTTTGCAGGCCCTGATCCCCTGCCTGCACCCTGTACTGCTGGAGATGCGTCCACCCGAAAAAACCCGCCAGGGCCTGTTTGCTGTGACGCAGCTGATACTGCGCAGCCTGATGCCCTAACGACCAAGCACGAAGTTACGATTTACCCATATATTTACCTGCCTGGAGTCCTGCATGGCTCGTTTCCGCCCCCTCAGCCCCGGCTTGAGCATCTTCATTGCCTTACTACTTGCGGGATGCAGCCAGCAGGCGCAGGAGCCAGACCCGCGCACCCAAGCGCCTTTGGTCATACAAAGCCAGGTTCAGCCCAAAGGCGAACAGCAGCGACGCTTTCTGGGCCTGATCAGCGCCCGGGTAGAAAGCCCGCTTAGCTTTCGGGTAGGTGGAAAGATCGACTCGCGGAAAGTCCAGAATGGCGAGCGCGTAGTACGCGGGCAACCCCTGATGACGCTGGACCCAAAAGACCTGCAACTGGATCACCGTGCGCGGCTGGCTGCCGTGCAGGCGGCCCAGGCACAAGCCGAGCAGGCGCAAGCCGAACTGGCGCGCATGAAACTGCTGGTCGAACAAGGAGCGGTATCGCGCCAGGCCTATGACCAAAGCCGGCAGGCCAACACCAGCGCACAGGCCAATCTGCGTTCGGCGCGGGCACAGGCAGAACTATCCCAAAATGCAGACCGCTACAGCACCTTGCTGGCTGAGTCCGATGGCGTGATCACAGCCCAACTGGCTGATACCGGCCAGGTCGTCAGCCCCGGTCAGGCTGTATTGCGTCTGGCCCACGATGGCCCACGCGATGTGCTGGTAGATCTGCCAGAGCACCTCAAAGTTCCTCTGGGCACCCAGGCACTCATCACCCTTCCCGGCCAAGAGACCAAGACCTACGCCACACTACGGGAACTGGCCCAGGCCGCCGACCCGGCCACGCGTAGCTATCAGGCGCGCTTTTCCTTAGAGCAAACGCAGATACAAGCGCGCCTGGGCTCCAGCGCCGTCCTCTATCTGGATATACCCGATACACAGCGCTTGACCCAGGTTCCCTTGGGCGCACTGCACGATGCCGGGCAAGGCCCTGGCGTGTGGGTCATCAGCAACCAGCAAACGCTGCACTGGCAAGCCGTGCGCATCGACAGCCTGGGACAGGAATATGCGTATCTGTCCGACGGCCCACAGACAGGCGCTGCGATCGTAGCCCTGGGAGCCAGGCTGCTGCACGAAGGCCAGAAAGTTCGCCCCCAAGCGCAGCAAGCGGTGGTGCCATGAACCACTTCAATCTGTCCGCCCTGGCCGTGCGCGAACGGGCCATCACGCTATTCCTGATCATTGCCATCGTCGCCTCGGGCATCTACGCGTTCATCAAGCTGGGACGGGCCGAAGACCCGGCCTTTACCGTCAAGGTATTGACCGTGACTACGCTCTGGCCGGGCGCAACAGCGCAGGAAATGCAAGACCTGGTCGCCGAACCGCTGGAAAAACGCATGCAGGAACTGCGCTGGTTCGACCGGGTGGAAACCGTCACCCGGCCAGGCACCGCCTTGATGGTAGTGATGCTTAAAGACACCATGCCGCCGGCACAGGTGCAAAGCGAGTTCTATCAGCTACGCAAGAAACTTCAGGATCAGGCGGCACGACTGCCCAACGGCGTGCAAGGCCCCTTTGTGAACGACGAGTACTCGGACGTATCCTTTGGCTTGTTCGCTCTGCAAGCCCCTGGGCTGGCACCGCGCGAACTGACCCGCCAAGCCGAAGCCGTGCGCAATAGGCTGCTGCAGGTCGCTGGCGTCAAAAAGGTCAATATCCTGGGAGAGCAAAACCAGCGCATCTTCGTGGACCTGGACGAAAGCAAACTGCACACGCTGGGCATACATCCGCAACAACTGCTTGCGGCGCTGTCTCAGCGCAGCGCCATGTCGGCCACCGGATCGATCAGCACTCAGGGACCGCGCGTACAGTTGCGCCTGTCGGCCGGCCTGGACAGCCCCGAGGCCGTGCGCAATACCCATGTCTACGTGCAGGGCCACAGCTTGCGCCTGGGCGATGTGGCAAGCGTTACACGCGGCTACGAAGACCCGCCCTCTTTCGAGATCCACCACAACGGCCAGTTTGCCATGCTGCTGGACGTTGTCATGCAAGACGGCTACAACGGCCTGCGTCTGGGCCAGGATCTGGAACAGGCGCGCCGCGCCATCGCCGCCGAGCTGCCACTGGGCTTCAGCTTCGATACTGTGACCAACCAGGCCGTCAACATCGCGTCATCCGTCGACGAATTCATGCTTAAATTTTTCGCCGCGCTGGGCGTGGTGCTGGTGGTCTGTCTGGTCAGCATGGGCTGGCGCGTGGGCATTGTCGTGTCTGCCGCCGTGCCGCTGACTCTGGCCATGGTATTTGTGATCATGATGGCGACCGACCGGGTGTTCGACCGCGTCACGCTGGGCGCGCTGATCATTTCGCTGGGCCTGCTGGTCGACGATGCCATCATTGCCATCGAAATCATGATCGTGAAGATGGAAGAAGGCATGGACCGCCTCAAAGCAGCCGCCTATGCCTGGAACCACACGGCTGCCCCCATGCTGTCGGGTACCTTGGTCACCATCATCGGTTTTTTGCCGGTCGGCTTTGCGCGATCGTCGGCCGGGGAATACGCCGGCAATATCTTCTGGATACTGGCTTTCGCCTTGCTGGCCTCCTGGTTGGTCGCCGTGGTGTTCACGCCCTATATGGGCGTGAAACTGCTGCCGCCGATTGCCCCGCGCCAGGGCGGACATCAAGCCATCTACAACACACCCAATTATCAACGGCTGCGCCGCATGATCGAATGGTCGGTACGCCGCAAATTTCTGCTGGCCGGCATTGTCGCTCTGGCCTTGTTGCTGTCGGTACTGGGCATGGGGCTGGTCAAGCAGCAATTCTTCCCGACCTCGGATCGCCCGGAACTGCTGATTGAAGTCCAGTTGCCCGAAGGCAGCAGCATCCAGGCGACGCAAGCGGTCACCCGCAAAATCGAGCACTGGTTGACACAACAAGAAGAGACCCGCCTGGTGACCAGCTACACAGGCCAGGGTGCGCCACGGTTTTTCTTGTCCTACAACCCCGAGCTGCCTAATCCATCCTTTGCTCGCCTGATCGTGCTGACACCTGACGACAAAGCCCGCAACGCCTTGCAGGCCCGGTTTCGACAACGCGTGGCGGACGGCTTGAGCCCCGAGGCGCACGTGCGTGCCACTCAATTGGTCTTTGGGCCGGCCACCAAGTACCCCATCGAATTTCTGGTACGCGGGCCGCAGTTGGCTCCTTTGCGCACCATTGCCGAACAAGCCATGGACATCATGCGCAGCGACCCAGCCATGCGCCAGGTCAACGTGGACTGGGGCGAACGGGTGCCGGTCATGAAGCTGGACATAGACCCAGAACGTCTGCAGGCCTTGGGGCTGGATCGCCAAAACCTGGCCGAACAGATCCAACTGCTGCTGGACGGAGCCGTCATCGCCGAGTACCGCGAAGATGTGCGCAATGTCCTGGTCGTCGCACGCAGCGCCGCCGTCAACCGCCACGATCCGGCTCGGCTGGCGGGGCTGAGCATCGTCAACAAGCAGGGGCAGCGCCTGTCCCTGGATCAAGTCGGCACCCTGACTATCGCCCAGGAAGATCCTACGCTGGCACGCCGCAACCGCCTGCCCACCATGACGGTGCGCGGCGACGTGGACGATGCACTGCAGCCCGCCGAAGTCGCGCACCGCCTGATGCAGGATTTCCAGCCCTTGATCGACACGCTGCCGCCAGGCTATAGCATCGAGATGAGCGGCATCACCGCCGAGGCAGACAAAGCCAATCAGGCCCTGACGCCTGTGTTCCCGGTCATGATCGCGCTGATGCTGCTGGTCATTGTGATACAGGTGCGCTCTCTGCCGGCCATGGTCATGGTCTTTCTGACCGCGCCGCTAGGCCTGATCGGCAGCGTGCCCGCCCTGCTGATTTTCCAGCAACCGTTCGGCTTTACAGCCATCCTGGGCCTGATCGGCCTGGCTGGCATACTGATGCGCAACACGCTGATCCTGATCGAGCAAATCAAAACTAACCGCGCCGAGGGGGCCTCGGCCTACGAGGCGGTGATCGAAGCAACGGTGCAACGCGCCCGGCCCGTGGTCCTGACCGCCCTGGCCGCCGTACTGGCCTTCGTCCCTTTGTCTTTTTCGATTTTCTGGGGCTCCATGGCTTTGACCCTGATCGGCGGCACTGCCGTGGGTACTGTGATTACCTTGCTATTTCTGCCCAGCCTGTACGCCATCTGGAACCGGATCGAGCCCCCGCGCATGCCCTGACTTGCCCAGGCAGCAAAAGTATGCAGATAATGGCTACAGGCCACGTACACGCAGGACATCCTCATGCTCGATAAGCTTGATCTGCCCGCATCTTTGTCCAAGGCCTTTGAACAGGCCATCTATCAAGTCCACTCTCCTGCCGGGGATCTGACTTTGCGCATCGGCACGCGCCACGCGCGTCTGGCCCAGTTACTGCGCCAGGAAAACTGCCGAGGCGCGGCCATACTGACCGCCCACAACCCCCAGGCCCAACGCTGCGGTGACCATTTCAACCTTGCCGCCCAGGAAACCCTGTTGCGCGCCTTGCAGCAACAAGGCATGCGCTGGTGGCCGGCAGTCAACCAAGACCCTGAAGGGCAGTGGCCCAACGAGCCTGGCTTTCTGATTCTGGACATCAGCCTGCATCAGGCACGCCTGCTCGCGCGTCTGGCCAAGCAATTGGCCTTTGTCTACATCGAACCCGATGGAGTCGCACGCCTGCATCAGGTTCAGCAACGCCTGCCTGCCCCGGCCGTCGATTGACTCACTTGCCCGCGACACCCTGAAGACAAAGCCGGAAATCCTCCGCAATCGGTTCGCCCTTCAGACGCCCCTCGGGCAAGACACGCGCCCACGCCCGCCATTCATGCCCCGTGGCCACCAACCGACCATCGGTATTGAATACCTCGTAATCCAGCTTGAAGCGTCGCTCCAGCCATTGACCGACCCCCACCCGCACCAGAATGTCCTGGTCGTAGCTGACCGGCGCGCGAAACTGCGCCCCCACATCGACCAAGGGCGTCACGGTTCCATGTTCCTGACGCAAGACTCGCTGACTCAGCCCTAACTGACGCAGCCAGGCCTGATAGGTGCAATCGAACCAGTAAAAATAGTTGGGATAAAAAACAATTCCTGCCTCATCACAATCCCCCCACTCCACCGTAATGCGGCGCTCAAATGTATGCATGGCCATCCTCTGTCTCAGAACAGGCAATTTTAGCGCTCACACTAAAAGATGGATTCGAAGCACACCAAGCGCATAGAAACATCTTGATAACATTATCGATGAAACCAATTGAAACAGTGAAAATGAGAGAAGTTAATCAATTTTGATCCATAAATAGCATTAAAATCAGCCTATATCTGTATTTTTAAGGAATGCACAGAAAAAATTTACATCGACAAAATTCGTTTTTACCGCTTCTCCCCTCTAGCATGGCCGCACGATTGACAGACTCTGCCCCGCCATGACCCATACCGTCTCTTCCCCCTGGACCATCCGCGCCATTCTGGATCTGTATGAACTGCCCTTCATGGACTTGTTGTTCCAGGCCCAAGAAGTACACCGCCGACATCATCGCCCCCACGAGGTGCAGCTCTCCAGCTTGCTGTCCATCAAGACCGGTGCCTGTCCAGAAGATTGCGCATACTGCCCGCAATCGTCCAAATACGAAACCGAACTGGAGCAAGAACCACTGATGCCGCTGGCGCAGGTTCTGGAGGCCGCCCGCAAAGCGAAGGAGCAAGGGGCACAGCGCTTTTGCATGGGCGCAGCCTGGCGCTCGCCCACCGAAAAACAACTGGATCAAGTCATGGAAATGGTCAGCGCGGTCAAGGCGCTGGGCCTGGAGACCTGTGTCACCCTGGGCATGCTCAAGAACGGCCAGGCCGAACGCCTGAAAGATGCCGGTCTGGACTACTACAACCACAATCTGGACACGTCACCCGAATTCTATGGCCAGATCATCAGTACCCGCACCTACCAAGACCGTCTGGACACATTGGAGCGAGTGCGCGCCGCTGGCCTGAATACCTGTTGCGGCGGCATCATCGGCATGGGCGAAACCCGCCGGGAACGCGCCGGCCTGCTGGCCCAGTTAGCCAATATGCGCCCTTTTCCCGAATCGGTGCCCATCAATCAACTGGTCAAAGTACCGGGCACGCCTTTGGGCGATGTAGAAGATCTGGACCCCTTTGAGTTTGTGCGCACCATCGCGGTGGCCCGCATTCTGATGCCCACCAGCGCCGTACGCCTGTCCGCCGGGCGCGAAGGCATGGATGACAGCACCCAGGCCCTGTGCTTTATGGCCGGCGCAAACTCCATTTTTTACGGTGAGCAGCTACTGACCACGGCCAACCCGCAATTTGTGGCCGATCAGAACCTGTTCGCGCGTCTGGATCTGCAACCGGCCCAGACCGCCCTGGCCGACGGCCACCCGACTGCCGGCAAGACCCGTTTTGTCGCACTCACCGAGGCACTCTGACATGATCACCCTGATTGCCAGCATCAGTTGCAGTGTCGCCGTCTCCATCCTGCTCAAAGTCGCCCGCCAGAAGCAAATCGATGTGGGTCAGGCCATTGCCGTCAACTATCTAGTGGCCGTTACGCTGGCGGTGGTGCTGCTGCAACCCCATCCGTCCAGCTTGCTCAATCCCGCCACCCCCTGGTGGGTGCTGATCGCTCTGGGCGTATTGCTGCCGACTATTTTCCTGGCCATGGCAGCCGCCGTGCGTCACGCCGGTATCGTATTGAGCGATGCCGCCCAGCGTCTGTCCTTGTTCATCCCGCTGCTGGCCGCATTTTTGCTGTTCGGTGAACAATTGGGCGGACAGAAATTACTGGGCGTGGGCCTGGCGCTGGTGGCGCTGCTGTGTCTGCTCGTGCGGCCCCGTCAGGCCGATGGGCAAATGCAGAACACACGCTCGGTCCTGATGCTGCTGGCCGTCTGGGTGGGCTACGGCACGATAGACATCTTGTTCAAGCAATTGTCCAAGGCCGGTGCGGCTTTCTCCAGCAGCCTGGTGGTGTCCTTTTCCCTGGCCGGCGTGCTGATCCTGGGCTGGCTGCTGGCGCGCCGGACCGTCTGGAACCGACCCAGTCTGTTGGCAGGCCTGCTGCTGGGACTGCTGAACTTCGGCAATATCTATTTCTATATCCGCGCCCACCAGACCTTTCCAGATAATCCAACTCTGGTGTTTTCCGCGATGAATATCGGCGTGATATCGCTGGGTGCCATCGTCGGCGCGGGCTTTTTCAAGGAAAAATTAAGCATGGTGAACATGGCCGGCGTCGCCTTGGCGATCGTAGCCATCGTAGCGTTGATCCCTCGCTGAACACGGCTCCATCCCAAGTCCGGGGCAACACTAGGGAAAGTCTTTATATATGCCAAGAAAAATACCGTACATTTGAAACGTCAATAAACTGTCGAAAAAAACTCCTGTAGATTAGAAAAAAACAAGCAGCGGCGATAAAGCCGATCAACTACACAGGAGACACCATCATGGCAGGATTCACCCGTCGTCAATTATTGCTGGCCGCCGCCACCGCCAGCGCAGGAGCAATCGCTGCCCCCTGGTTGGGGCGCAGCGCATTTGCAAGCGGCAAACCAATCATCGCCGCACTGTTCTGCGGCCATATCGACGATAACGGCTTCATGCAGGCCGGCTATCAAGGGCTTAAGAAAGCCCAGGACAACCTGGGTATTACGGCGCACTATAAAGACCGCGTCGCCAACGAAACCCAGGCCCAGATCGCCGCGCTGCGTGAGCTGGCAACGCAATACAAGCCGACCTTGATCATCGCCCACGGCGGCCAGAACACCGATGCTGCACTGGCGGTGGCCAAGGAATTTCCCGATATACGCTTTGTCATTACCCAGGGTGCCGTCACGGCCGGGAACCTGAGCAGCTACGATGTCGTCCAGGAAGACTCTGCATGGCTGGCCGGAGCCTACGCGGCACTGATGAGCAAAACAGGCGTGGTCGCCCATCAATCGGGCATACGCGTGCCTCCGGGGCTGCGCGCCCGGGCTTCCTATGCTGCCGGCGTCAAGCATGCCAACCCGGATGTGAAGCTGCTGACCAACTTCTCCGGCAATCAGGACGACATCGCCCTGGCCGAACGCGTCACACGTGCCCAGGCCAAAGCCGGGGCCGACATCATCTACACCATGCTGAACAAAGGACGCAGCGGCACCACCCAGGCCTGCCGCGAACTGGGCATCAAGGAAATCGGCAATGTCATCGACTGGGTGGCCCGCGAACCCGATGTATTCATCGGTTCGGCCTGGGCCGACGTAGGCATAGGCGTGTTCGAGGCCTGCAAAGACCTGGCCGGGGGCAATTTCGAGTCCGGCAAAATCTTCAAGGTGGGTCTGCAGCGTCCCGAAGCGGTACGCCTGATCATGGCCCAGAACACGCCCGATGCCGTGCGCCAGCGCATCGAGGGATTCCAACAGGACATTCTGGCCGGCAAAATCCATGTCGAAGCCGAATACAAAGGGCCTGAGTTCCAGATCTAATCAGCGCATATTGACCATCGAGTGAAAAAAGCGGCCTGCGGGCCGCTTAGGCTGCTGACAAACCCCGCTGTTACACCCCCGTCTGTTTGCTCAGCCCAAACACAGGTTCGGACCGTAGGGCGAACACATCCCTATGTCGCGCTCGGTCGTTGAGCGAAGCAGAAACGACATCGAAGAAGGTGAGTCCGGCGGCCCTGAGTCGGCGGGCTGGGGCCTTCGCCCGCGCTGCGCGCCGGTTCCCTTGCCGGCTGGCCGGGACAGGCACCCCGTTAACTCGCCGCGTGGTTCGTGCCGAACCACAAGCGCGCGTCTCAAACAGAACGGGGCTTGCCCCCTGTCCCGGCCAGCCGTCGGCGGCGAATGCCCTGACTCGCCCGCCGAATCAGGGCCACTGAACGCACCCTGGCAACGTGATGGTTTCAGGCCCAACACCCATCGACCAACCCTACCAGGCGGGAGCTCTCTCGGTCGCCCCTAGTCTTGCTATCCGTGAATCTCCCATAGACCAAGGGTTGAAATCTATGCCATCAGGGCTTAGAGCCGCTCAAGGCGCACGCTGAACGGGGCAGGCGGGTCGGATGGCTTGCCGCAGGCGGGGCGCGAGGACGGGAGGCACGTGTCGTGCTGTTTGACGGCGGCGCTTGTTGCTTGTCCGGCGGACAAGCAACCCGCCGGAGTTCACGACGCGCCCGGCCCCGCGAACCGACCAGGGCACCGGCGCGCAGCGCCGGCAAGCCGTCAGCCTGCCCCGTTCAGCGTGCGCCTTGAGCGGCGTCTATAGAAAACCGGTTCGGCAATAAACATCGGCAGCCGAACGGAACGCAAAAAAAGCCAGCCCACATTCAAGGGCTGGCAAGAGGATTTTACGCAAGGTTTTGTTTGCCAGACGGCAGGCCCATCCCAGAAGCCTGCAAAAACCAGACTGCTCAGATGCCTGATCGTGGCGGGACATCCCCCCGCTTCCCGTCTTGCTGCACCTCTGCCCTGCCCGCCGACGTATCGTCAACAGAGGGTTCCACCGGCGGGCTCTCCGTACCGGCCGGCACACGTTCCTCAACCGGCGGCAGGTCCTCGAACACCGGGTCATGCGAGACGTCCGAAGGAATATCCACGCGCGGGTCCAGTGCCACGGCGGCCACCGAACTTTGCAAACTGTCGGGCATAGGTACAAAAGTGGTGGGCGCATCCTGGCTCAAGTGGTCGCCCAACACCTTCTGCGGACGCACCAGCAATACCAGAACCAAGCCGCACAGAGCCACAAAAATATAATAGACGTTGCTGCCGATATAGCTCATGAGCAAGCCGGCCACCAACGGCCCCAGACAGGCACCCAGGCCATACACCATGTACAGGATCGCGCTCAGACCTACCCGGCGCTCGGGGTCTACATTATCGTTGGCAAAGGCGGCACCCAGCGGATACAAGGTGAACTGCAAAACCCCGAACAAGGCAGAAAACAACAGCAAGAACCAGAAAGGAGCCTCGAACCATCCCCATAGCGGAATTGCCAGCCCCAAAAGAAAACAGGCATTGATACGAATCAGCAGCACACGGTTGACCCGATCGGCCAGCCAACCTACCGGCCACTGCGCCAACACCCCGGCGGCCACGGACACGGCAACGAACAAGGCAGCCTGTTCGTTGCTAAGGTGTACGCGCACGGCATATACCGGTGCCAAACCATAGAAGGCGCCTGTCAGCATGCCCGCAATCAGCAGCACCATCATGGACATGGGGACGCGATCCATATAGTAGCGGGCATTAATGGGTGCCGGCACTTGCAGGGGCGGATGGCTGCGCCGCGTAATGGCCACCGGCACCAGGCTGAAAGCCGAACAAATGGCCACAAATACCAGCGGCTCGTAATTCAGGTGGGGAAACAGGGTCAAGGACAGTTGCCCCAGAACAGTACCCAAACTGGAAAACACCATGTAGAAGGCAAAAATCGTACCGCGCTGGGTATTGTCGGTCTGCTCGTTCAGCCAGCTTTCTATGCCCATGAACTGCACTACCATGGCCGCCCCGGCCAGAAAACGCAGCAGCAGCCATACATACATGGAGTCGATCAGAATCTGAGCCAGGACACAGATGGTGACAATGGCGGCGCTGGCCGCATACGCGCGTATATGGCCCACGCCCATAATCAGACGGTGGCCCACACGGGCACCAAATACCAGCCCCAGGTAATACACCGCGATCAAGCCACCCACCCAGACTTCCGACACGGAGATGGCGGTCAGGCGCACACCCATGAAGGTATTGAACAGGCCCGAGCTCAACAAGAGCATCAAGGTGGCAAAATACAGTGACGAAAACGCGCCTACCGATGACAGCATCCCTTCTACCTTAAAAAAACGCCGGCACAAAGCCGGCGTCGCACATCAATAAAAGCCTTGCGCCACACCGGATGAGGCGCAAGGCAGTAGGATCACGACTGGATCTGTTTCAGCAGCGTGTCTGCATCGCTGTTGTGCAGGCCACCGCCTTCGTCGATATTCAGCTGGGTGACCACACCATCGTCCAGCAAGGCCGAAAAGCGCTTGGCGCGCACGCCCAGGCCCTTGGCCGTCAGATCGAACTCCAGGCCCAGCTTCTTGGTCCAGATGCCGCTGCCGTCTGCCAGCAGGCGCACTTTGCCGTTGATGTCCAAGGAACGGCCCCAGGCCCCCATGACAAACGGATCGTTGACCGACACGCACCAGATCTCGTCCACGCCGGCGGCCTTGAAGGCGTCGGCCTTGGCGGCAAAGCCTGGCAAGTGCTGTTCGGAGCAGGTGGGCGTAAACGCGCCAGGCACCGCAAAGACGGCGATCTTCTTGCCTTTGGCCAGATCGGCCACCTGGAAATTATTGGGGCCGATGGCGCAGGTCTGCGTGGCGGTGTCGATGTACTCGCTTAATGTCGCGTCTGGAACGCGCTCGCCGACTTTGATAGACATGGGATCTCCGTTGTGAAATTGCGCCGCCAAAACGACCGCGCTCAAGCAACTATGATACTGATACTACCGCCCTGCTTGAAGCCTATAGTGCTTATCAGAAAGTATCAGGTGCGGACAGAACGCAAAAAGGCCGGGCGCAGGGCCCGGCCTTCAGTGTTAACACATCATCGGCGTCAGGACGATTACAACCATCCCATCGTGCGGGGCAGCCAGAGCGTCACTTCCGGCACAAAGGTAATCACCATCAAGAAGCCCAGGCCGGTCAGCAACCAGGGAATGGTGGACTTGGTCACTTCAGTCAGTCCCAGTTTGGATATGCTGGAGGCCACATACAGGTTCAACCCCACTGGCGGCGTCGCCAAACCGATCTCCATATTGACCACCAGCATGATGCCGAAATGCACCGGGTCCATGCCCAGCTTCATGGCCACAGGAAACAGGATGGGAGCCATGATCAAAATCAGACCCGAGGGCTCCATGACCATGCCGATGACCAACAGCAACACGTTCACGAACAGCAAAAAGACGATCAGGCCCATGCCCTGCGACACGATCCACTCGGCGATAGCCTGCGGGATCTGTTCGGAGGTCAGAATAAAGGCGAACATCACGGCATTGGTAATGATGTAGAGCAGCATGGCGCTCATTGCCGCCGATTCCAGCACAATGCGCTTGACGTCTTTGAGCTTCACATCCTTGTACACCCACACCGCGATCACAAAAGCATAGACCGCGCTGATGGCCGCTGCCTCGGTCGGCGTGAACACGCCCGAGTAAATACCGCCCATGACGATGACGATGAGCATCAGACCCCAGATGGAGTCCATGAACGCACGCCAACGCTCTTTGTAGGTGGCGCGCGGCATGCGCGGATAGCCCAGCTTCCAGGCGCGGAACATGGTGGTGGCCCCCAGGCACAGGGCCAGGATAAGACCGGGCACCACACCGGCGATGAACAACTGACCGATCGAGGCCGTGCCGACCTTGGCACCGTCCGGCCCCTCGACCATCATGCCGCTGGTCGCCACCGCGTACATCACCATCACAATCGAGGGCGGCAGCAAAATACCCAGACCGCCGGACGTAGAGACAATGCCGGTGCCGAACTGAGCGGGATAACCCTGTTTGACCATGGCCGGAATCATGATGGAACCGATGGCCGCCACGGTTGCGGGCGAAGAGCCACTGATGGAGGCAAACAAAGCGCAGGCCAGTACAGCCGCCAGCCCCATGCCGCCGGGCAAATGCCCCACCATGGACGAGGCAAAGCGGATCATGCGATGCGCGACGCCGCCGTGCGTCAGAAAGCCGCCGGCCAGAATGAAGAACGGGATCGCCATGATCTCGAACTTCTCGATGCCGGTAAACAGCTTGAGCGCAATACTGTCCATGGGCACTTCGGTCATGGTGAACAAAAAGCCCATGACGGTCAGGCCCAGCGCAATCGATACCGGCATGCCGGTCAACAGCAGCACGGCCAGCAAGGCAAAAATAATCAGGGCGGTCATGCACGCGCTCCTTGGTTTTCAGACAGACCTTGCTCGGTTTCGGCAATCAGGTCGGCAGCGGGTTCATGGTGGGCAATCTCGCCCGTGCGCAGGTAATGCACCATTGCCTGCAAGAAACGAAAACACATCAGCAAAGACCCCGCCGGCACGGCCAGATACACAATCCAGACGGGCATTTCCAGGTCGGCAGTTACCTGCGCGGTCTGCGCAATGCCGTAGACGAAATGACCACCGATCCAGGCCACGATGGCCGTAAACAAAACACCGGAAGCCAGGGAAACAGTCACCAGCAAACGCTGCCAGCGCGGCCCAACCGCATTGACCAGCACATCCACGCCCACGTGTATGCCCACGCGCACGCCATAGGCCGCGCCGAACTTGGCCATCCAGACAAACAGATAAATGCACAGTTCCTGCGCCCAGAGCAGGTTGATACCTGCCACGCTGCGATACGTGGAACGCGCCATGCCCATCAGGGACTCATGGCCGTTTGCCCGCGACCAGGACACCAGATCGGCCAGCAGGCTGACCGAATAACGCTGACACACCGCCACAAAAATAAGCAGGACCGCCGCCACCATCAGAAGCGAGATAAACGCTTCCTCGAAACGATCCAGAAATCGTACAAACATGATATCTCCAGGCTGCAGGCAGGCTGCCCGGCGCACGGCAGGCAGTCACCCATAGCGGGAAAAAGGGGGAAAATGCGCGCCTGGAGCAGGCACGCGCAACAAGGCCGCCCCGAAAGGAGCGGCCTGTGTCTTACTTCACGGCCTGGTAGAACGCATCGATCACGTCCTGGCCGATGCGGGAGGCCATTTCCTTATGCACCGGACGCAGTTGCTCGACCCACTCCTGGCGCTGGGCCTCGCTCAGTTCGTAGAACTGGGTCTTGCCCGAGTCTTTCATGGCCTTGAGCGAGTCCAGATTTTCCTGCTCGGCAATATCGTTGGCGTACTGCGTGGATTCGGTCATGGCCTTTTCCAACGGCTGGCGCACATCTTCCGGCAGACCTTCCCAGAACTTCTTGTTCACGATGACGGCATAGCCCAGGTAACCATGATTGGACAAGGTGGCATGCTTTTGCACCTCGTGCATTTTCTGGGTGTACATATTGGACGGCGGATTCTCGGTGCCATCGACCACGCCGGTCTGCAGCGCTTGATAGACCTCGGAGAACGCCATGACCTGGGGCACGGCATCGAGCGCCTTGAACTGGGCTTCCAGCACTTTCGAGGACTGGATGCGCATTTTCAGGCCCAGAAAATCGTCCGGGCTTTGCAGGGCGCTGTTGGCGCTCATGACCTTGAAACCGTTATCCCAATAGGCCAGGCCCTTGATTCCCTTGGATTCAAGCTTGTCCAGCAACTGGCGGCCGACCGGACCCTCGGTCACTTTGCGCAGATCGCTGCGGTCCTTGAAAATGAACGGCAGATCGAACACCTCGAATTCGCGCACACCCAAGGGGCCGAACTTGGCCAGCGAAGGGGCCAGCATATGCACCGCGCCCAGTTGCAACGCCTCCAGCTCTTCCTTGTCCTTGTACAACTGCGAATTCGGGTAGACCTCCACGACGACCTTGCCGTCGGTGTACTTTTCCGCCAATTCCTTAAAGCGCACGGCACCCTTGCCCTTGGGCGTATCGGGCGACACCACATGGCTGAACTTGATGATCAGGGGATTGGCCAGCGCGGGAGCGGACAGGAATACAGAGGCCACAAGCGTGGCCATCAGCGTTTTTTTCATACTTGCCTCCGGTCGGCGTGGAACCGACACACTTTATTGATTGATTCGCAGAAAGACGTGTAGCTTAAAAAAGCAATGTGAATTTATCTATTGTGGAAATCCGAAATCCTTTGTCATGAACCGCCCAGCCCACCCCGATGGCCC
The DNA here is from genome assembly GCF_038237375.1 of Alcaligenes sp. SDU_A2. Classification (NCBI taxonomy): domain Bacteria; kingdom Pseudomonadati; phylum Pseudomonadota; class Betaproteobacteria; order Burkholderiales; family Alcaligenaceae; genus Alcaligenes; species Alcaligenes sp. SDU_A2. The sequence continues at coordinate 3,171,406 of NZ_CP151273.1, forward strand.
CGCCGCTTCGCTCGCCCAGGCCCCCCATCCCCTGAATCCCTACGTGCCCATGCTGGCCATCGTCGTTATCGTGCTGTTGATGGGCGTGTTCGCCTGGGCCGTGCTTTCCGAACGTCGCGACGAACAGTCAGACGAGCTGATACGCAATGCCTTGTGGGTCGAGCAGTCCCTGTCATTTCAGTTGCGCTCGCACGAGAACAATCTGAACCGCATCGCCGATGAACTGAGCATGTCCGACCGGCTGGGCGATACACGCGAAGCGCAAACCCTGTTGCAACACTTCAAGACCATTCACCCGGACTTGCTCAAAGTGGTGATCCAGGACCGCTTCGGCACCACTTTACTCGTGCGTCCACCGGGCGCGGACACACGCATCGCCGCCCATGTGGCCACACCGCGCAAAGCCACCTGGCTGCCCGTGTACCGCTCGCGGGAACACCAGGAACCCGTTCTGGATCTGGTCGTGCCCGTGTACGAAAACAATGAACTGGCCGGCACGCTGCGCGCCACTTTTTCGCTGCACAAAATTTTGACGGAAAACGTCCCCTGGTGGATCGCCGAGCATTACCACGTCACTCTGGTGGACAACAGCGATACAGTGCTGGCCACGCGCTCCAAAGGCGAGCCGGACAGCCAAGCGCTGCGCCACGCCATGTCGGTTGACCCGCCGCTGCACGGCCTGCGCCTGCTCATCACGCCCTACCAGCAAAAGCGCATTCCAACCTTTACCTTGTTGCTGACCGTCATCGTCGGCCTGGCTTTGCTGGCCGTAGTCAATCTGGTTATTCAGCACCACTATGCCCGCAAGCGCCGCGATGCCGAGTATGCCTTGCTGCAAGAGCAAGCCTTTCGCAGCGCCATCGAAAACTCCATGATCACCGGCATGCGTGCACGCGATCTGGACGGACGCATCTTGTATGTCAATCCGGCTTTCTGCCGGCTGGTGGGCATGGACAGCGAGCAGATTATCGGGCTGGCGCCACCCATGCCCTGGTGGGTGCCGGAGATGATGGACGAAACCCTGGAGCGGCGCGACCGCCTGCAACGCACCCCGACCGTGCAGGTTTTCGAGACGCGTTTCCAGCACACGGATGGTTCGCGTCTGGATGTGCAGGTCTTTGAATCGCCCTTGATCGATGCGCAGGGGGAGCAGGTGGGTTGGATAGGCTCGATTATCGACATCAGTTCGCGCAAGCAGGCCGAAGCCCTGGCCAGTTCACAATCCGAGCAACTACACCACACGGCCAAGCTGATCACGATGGGCGAGATGGCCTCTACCCTGGCGCACGAGCTGAACCAGCCCCTGTCGGCCATCGCCAGCTATGCGGCCGGAGCGCTGAATCTGCTGCGCGCCGGCAAGGCCGACCCGGCTTTGCTCACACGCAGCATGGAAAGTCTGGCCGAACAGACACGGCGCGCCGGGCTGATCATTCACCGCATCCACGATTTCGTGCGCAAACGCGACCCACAACTGATCCCCCTGAATCTGGTTGATGCCCTGCACGGCGCACTGGCGCTGGCACGGGCCGATCTGACCCGCCACGACATACAACTGCGCCTGCCCCCACACCCCACAACCTTGCCAGTCCTGGGCGACAAAGTCCTGCTGGAGCAAGTCATTTTCAATTTGGTGCGCAATGCCGCCGAGGCCATGTCCGATCTGCCCGCGCCCCGCCGCGTGCTGGAGGTGACCATGCTGAAACGCGAGACCACCGTGCTGATCATGGTCGCCGACCAGGGGCCGGGTGTGTCATCGAACATCATGTCCGAGGTATTTCAGGCCTTTACCACTACTAAAACCGACGGACTGGGGATAGGATTGAACATTTGCCGCTCCATTGTCGAACTGCACCACGGTCAACTCTGGTTCGAGAACGAAGCCCCCTACGGAGCCACTTTCCTGTTCTCCCTGCCCTTGAACGAACATGACTAAGCCCATATCCGCCCCCCTGGTCCACATTGTTGATGACGACGACGCCATCCGCGACGCCCTGTCCTGGCTGTTCTCCACCCGTCAGGTAGACACGCAAGTCTGGAGCAGCGGCGAAGCCTTTTTACAGGCCATGACGCCCGAGACCAGCGGCTGCATCCTGCTGGACATACGCTTGGGCGGCATCTCCGGGCTGGAAGTATTCGAGCGCCTGCGTCAGATGCACGCCACGCTACCGGTCATTTTTCTGACCGGACACGGCGACCTGCCACTGGCCGTCAACGCCCTGAAACAAGGCGCGGCCGACTTCATCGAAAAACCGTTCAACGACAATGATCTGGTGGACCGCGTCCTGGAAGTGCTGCGCAGCTACCGGCTGAGTCAGGCCGAACGTGCCAGCGAAAACGCCTTGGAGCGGCGGCTCGACACCCTGTCGCAACGTGAACGCGAAGTGCTGGGGCTGGCCCTGGAAGGACGACTGAACAAGCAAATTGCCGAAGATCTGAACATCACCATGCGCACCGTAGAAGTGCATCGGGCGCGCGCGCTGGACAAAATGCAGGCACGCTCCCTGCTGGAGCTGGCCCGCTGCGTAGACCCGATTCGCTTGCGCTCCGGCACCGGATCGGCCACAAACTGAACCCGGGATCAAGCATGTCCCTGCCATCAGGCCATCCATCCCGCAGGCAGGCCTGGCCCCGATGTATATAATGAAAACATAAAGTAAATAGAGCTGCGCCATCCCCGCATGCGCGGCTCACGGAGCACCCATGAGCGATACCACCACCCCGGCCGCTGCCGGACTGCACCTGTCCCACCTGGACCAGGACGGCAAAGTCCGCATGGTCGATGTCAGCGACAAAACCACTACTGCGCGCTCGGCCACGGCGCGCAGCATCGTGCGCCTGAGCCCGGCCGCCTTCGAGCTGCTGTCGGCCAACCGCAATGCCAAGGGCGAAGTTCTCAATACCGCCCGCGTGGCCGGCGTCCTGGCCGCCAAGCGCTGTGCCGAGCTGATTCCCATGTGTCATAGCCTGCCGCTGGATTTCGTAGGCATAGACTTTGAAAGCGATGCCGTCACGGGCACCATCGCCGTGCTGGCCACCTGTCGCACACGCTACACCACGGGCGTGGAAATGGAAGCCATGACGGCCTGCAGCGTGGCTGCGCTGACCATCTACGATATGTGCAAGGCGGCCGACAAAGGCATCATCATCGAACAGACCCGCCTGCTGGAAAAAACCGGCGGCAAGAGCGGCACCTGGACAGCCGCCCTCTGACTTGGTTCACGGAGGTTTTCATGACTACCCCCACGACGCTGCGCGTCCTGTACTTTGCCCAGGTGGCCGAACGCACCGGCGTGCGCCAGGAAAGCTGGGACTGGCCGCAGGACGGCACCGTGCAACAATGGCTGGACGCTCTGGTACTGCGCTATCCCGAACTGCAGGACATGTCGGGACGGCTGAAAGTCGCCGTCAACCAATTCCATGCCCGCCCCAGCGACCCGGTACGCGCCGGCGACGAGATCGCGGTATTTGAACCTGTTACCGGAGGCTGACATGGTTGTCGTGCAAACGCAGGATTTCGATGTGGCCGCCCTGAATGCGCAACTGCGCAGCACGGCAGGCGGCAAGGCCGGGGCGATGGTCACCTTCGTGGGCTATGTGCGCGATCAGGCTGATGGCACGCCCACGCAATCGCTGTTTCTGGAACACTACCCCGGCATGTGCGAGCGCGAGATCAACGACGTATGCGCCCAGGCCCGTGCCCGCTGGCCCATTCTGGACACGCTGGTCGTGCATCGCGTGGGCGAACTGCACCTGACCGACCAGATCGTCTATGTGGGCGTGACCAGCGCCCATCGCGGCGATGCTTTTCGCGCCTGCGAATTCATCATGGACGTACTCAAGACCCGCGCCCCCTTCTGGAAACGCGAAACCTTGGCCGACGGCCAACGCTTCTGGGTCCAGCAACGCGACAGCGATACGGACAAGACCGACTCCTGGAATACCACCCCCGACTCGCCCCACCATGTCTAAAGCCCAACCCGACCTGCCTGCGGCCAGCCTGGCCGCCGCCGTGCTGACCATTTCGGACAAGCGCGGCCCGAACGACGATACCTCCGGCGACTATCTGGCCGCCAGCCTACAAGACAGTGGTCACCGCTGTGTGCAGCGCGCCATCAGCCGCGACGACATCTACGCGGTGCGCGCCATACTCAGCCAATGGATCGCCAACCCGGACATACAGATCATTCTGTGCAACGGCGGCACCGGCTTCAGCCATAAAAAATCCACCATCGCGGCCGTCACGCCCCTGCTGGACCAGGTCATTACCGGTTTCGGCGAACAGTTCCGCTACCTGTCTTTCCAGGACATAGGCTCGTCGGCGTTGCAATCGGATGCCCTGGCAGGCACCGCCAACCAGACCCTGATATTTTGCCTGCCCGGCTCGCCCGGTGCCTGCACATTGGCCTGGGAAGGTATTTTGCGCCAGCAACTGGATAGCCGACACCGCCCCTGCAACTTCGCCTCGCAATACCTGCGCTAGGCCCTGTGTATACGGACCCCTGAACACCGATGATCGAATTTGACGTAGCCCAACAACGCCTGGCCCGGGCAGGCCATTATCCCGAAACAACCGAAGTCTGCGAGCTGGCCGATGCGCTGGGCCGCATTCTGGCCCAGGATATACAGGCTCAGCTGGATATGCCCCCGGCCGACAACAGCGCCATGGACGGCTATGCCGTGCGCCTGACCGATCTGGCCGAGGGCCGCGTCCTGCCCATCCAGCAGCGCTGTTATGCCGGCGACATGCCCGAAACGCTTAAAGCAGGCATGGCCATCCGCATCTTTACCGGCAGTCTGCTGCCTCCTGGCGCAGACACTGTCGTCATCCAGGAAAACTGCCAGGAAGACGAACACGGCGTGCGCATCCTGGAAATGCCCGAAGCAGGCGTCAATATCCGCCGCCGTGGCGAGGACATGCGCGTGGGCGAGGTTCTGATCCAGACCGGCACAAAACTGAGTGCCGCGCATATCGCCCAATTGGCGGCCCAAGGCCATGCCCGCCTGTCTGTCTACCAACGCCTGACCGTAGGCATCCTGACCACCGGCGACGAACTGACACCGGCCGGCCAACCCCTGTTGCCCGGCCAGATCTACAACTCCAACGCCCCCATGCTGCGGGCGCAACTGCTTGCGCTGGACGTCGCCCGGGTACGTGCCCTGCATGCCCCAGACACGCTGGAGGCCATCCGCGACGCGCTGCAATCGCTGCTGGCCGACTGCGATCTGGTCCTGACTGTAGGCGGCGTATCCGTGGGCGAGAAAGATCTGGTCAAACCTGCCATCGAATCCATAGGCGGCGAACTGGATTTGTGGAAAGTACGCATGAAACCCGGCAAACCCCTGGCCCTGGCCTATGTGCAGGACAAACCGCTGGTCTGCCTGCCCGGCAACCCCGTGTCCTCCTATGCCGTGTTCTCCTTGATGGTGTCCCCGCTGATTCGCCGCCTGCAAGGTCGCCGCGACACCTTGCCGACCGTTCGCCACGCCATCCTGCAGGGCGAACGTCACTTTGAAGGCGACCGCGAGGAGTTCATCCGCGTCCAGGTGGGCAGCGACGAACAGGGACGCCTGCTGGCGCAGCCTTTCAGCAATCAGGGCTCGGGCGTGATCAGCTCCCTGCCCTGGGCCCAGGCTCTGGCCCGCATCCCCGCCGACACCCATGTCGCGCCCGGCGACGTAGTGCGTCTGTACGAGTACAGTCAGTGGCAAGCCTGATGGCCTGACTGTCCCGGCTCTCCGATCGACCGATGCCGGTCAGCACTCAGCTGACCGGCATTTTTTTGTCGAAAGATGTCGGGGCTTGCTTCGTATTAAATGGGCCGTTTGGGCCAGGCGCAGCGGTGCCTTTCTCGCCAGGCCGGGGCGATGTCGTCGGTGTTTTGAGCCGTTCAAGGCGCAGCACGCTCGGACAGGGCTGATGGCTTGCCGGCGCGTCGCGCCGGTGCCCTGGTCGGGGCGCATGGCCGTGCGCGTCGTTAACTCCGGCGGGTTGCTCGCCTCCCAGGCGAGCAACAAGCGCCGCCGTCAAACAGAACGACGCTTGCACCCCGTCCCCACGCCCCGCCTGCGGCAAGCCATCCAACCCGCCCTTTTCGAGCGTGCTGCGCCTTGAACGGCTCAAAAAGCCAGTTCCTCATCGACTGGGTAAATTGGCTCCCGGAGTTCTTCGAAGAACCTTTTTGGGCCCACCGCAGAAATATGTGAAAGCGTTTCCGCCCTCACCGCAAGCCAGGCTCAAAGGACTGCGCCGTCTCCAGATCCTGGGGCGTATTGATATTGAAAAATGCATGGGCCGGTGCATCGCAATAATCCACCGGCACGGCTGCGACGCTGTGCAGCCAGTCCATGACACGGCGCTCTCCGCCCAGCAGATACTGTTTCAACGACGCCGCCTGATCGGCTCGGACCAACAGACACAAAGGATGCGTGCGTTCGGCCTGCACATAGGCCGCCGGCGCATCTCGCTCGCACACCGCCTTGGCCAATCGCTGGCCCAGATCGGCAGGTACAAAAGGCAAATCCACCGGACAAGACAAGGCCCAGGGTGTCGTCACCTGCTCCAACGCACTGGCCAAGCCAGCTAAGGGTCCAAGATAGCCATCCAATCCAGCCATATCCGGCACAACACGCCCCCAATGCACATACTGCTCGGGATTACGATTGGCGCTGATCAGCACCGGACCGACTTGCGGCCGCAAGCGGCGCACGACATGCTGCACCAATGGCTGGCCAGCCAGCACCACCAAGCCCTTGTCGATCTGACCGGACAGGTCAAAACGGCGCGCTCGGCCGCCGGCCAGCACAATGCCACTGATGTCATGCGTAGGGATCATCCGCCGATATAGCTCATTTCGATGCGTGGCCGACCGGCAGTCTGTTCGCCACGAAGTTCAGAATAACGGTCCCGCCGTCCGGACCAGACACCATGCAGATAAGCAGCCAGTTGTTCATCCGAGGCCCCACCCCGCAACTGCGCGCGCACATCATACCCTTGGGATGCAAACAAGCACAGGAACAAGCGCCCTTCGGGCGACAGGCGCATGCGCGAACAGTCGCCACAGAAAGGCTGCGAAACACTGGTAATGACCCCGACCTCGCCCGAACCGTCCGCAAAACGCCAGCGACTGGCCACTTCGCCCCGATACTGGGCCTGAGCGGACTCCAGCGGATAGCGCTCATGGATACGCGCCACGATATCCGCGCCGCTCAGCACTTCGGCCAGATTCCAGCCATTGCTGGTGCCCACATCCATATACTCGATAAAACGCAGAATCTGCCCGGAACCTTTGAAATGCGCCACCATAGGCAGGATCTGGTCATCGTTCAGCCCCTTGCGCACCACCATATTGACCTTGACCGGTGCCAGACCCACCGCGTGCGCCTGGGCAATGCCATCGAGCACAGTGGCCACCGATACGCTGCTGTCGCTCAACTGCGCAAAACGTGCGTCGTCCAGAGCATCCAGACTGACCGTGACACGGTTCAGCCCTGCGTCCTTCAGGGCGCGTGCCTTGCGACCCAGCAAAGTGCCGTTCGTGGTCAGAGTCAGCTCCACTGCCTTCCCCTCGGGGGTACGCAGTTTTGCCAACATCTCGATCAGCACTTCGATATTGCGCCGCAGCAGCGGTTCCCCCCCGGTCAGGCGCAGCTTGCGCACGCCCAGCGCCACAGCCTGCCGGGCAACCCGCTCGATCTCCTCGAAACTCAGCAGAGACGCATGCGGCAGGAACTCGTAGTCCGTGCCGAAGATCTCGCGCGGCATACAGTAGGTGCAGCGGAAGTTGCACTTGTCGGTCAGGGAAATACGCAGGTCGCGCAGCGGCCTGTGCAGTGTGTCCAGCGGCTGCCCAGGCACCCCGACGGCGCGCACCGTGGGCCCGCCCGCAGGCCGGGACTCCGACACATCGTTATCGGAAAAAATGCCTTGCCGCCGCTCGGCCTGGTCGCCGCGCGGTCGTGCCCGGCCTGCATCGGCAGGTCGGGGCGCGTGCTTGGGCCCGTGGTCATCGCTCATTGTGTTCTCGTCATTCAAGGACAGGGTTCAGCCCCGTCTCATGTCCTGTGTCTTCGTAAAGTAGCATGTCGGCGCAAGAAACGCTGCGGTCTGCCCGGCCGCTTCAGCGCCAGAACAGATCGGCCGGCTGGCCGAACGCCTGTTCCAGCGTCAAAATGCGTCCCATGCCCTGCGGATCGTAACCGACCAGCTCCTGCATGAACTGCCCATACGCCGGCCCGGTGATCAAGGCCATCAATTTCTGCATAGGCGCGCTGTCGAGCGTCTCTTGCTGTACGGCAATAAAGTATCGTTCCTGCGCCAACGGAATGAAATCCAGCCCGCAGCGACATGCGGCCGTCTCCACCCCCAGACCGGTATCGGCCATGCCGCTGGCCACATGGGCCGCCACGGCCATATGCGTCAATTCTGTGGTTTCAAAACCCGGCACCGCACTGGTGTTTACCCCCAGTTGGCCCAATAGCAAGGTCGCCAGAAAACGGGTGCTGGAACCAATCTGTCGATTCACGAAACGCACATCCGGCCTGACCAGATCGGCGATGCCGCTGATGTTCTTGGGATTGCCTTTTTCCACAAACAAGCCGGTATTGCGCGAGGACAGAAAAATCAGGCGATGCCGCACAGGCGACAGCCACTCGCCATAGCGCCGCAGCGCCGCGCTCTCGAACTGCCCGAGCGGCACCTGAAAACCCGCCAGATCGCAATCGCCACGCTCCAGCGAGGCCAGCGCCTCGATGGCGGTGCGATAACGCAGCTCTAGCGGCAGCATATCCATATCGTTGGCCAGGCGCATCAGCCCTTCGATGGCAAAGCCGTGACTGGCCTGAAAGCGCAAATGAGCCGTCTGGTGACTATACAGACGGCCCAGCTCCTCTTGCAGCTCGGACGCCATGCTCTCGAGCGTGGGCGTCAGACGCGCTTCCAGCCGACGATTGGCCCACAGCAGACGCTGGGCAAATTCGGTCAGCTTGGTGCCCTTGCGCCGCGACGTTTCCAACAAAGCAGCGTCGAATTCTTTTTCTGCATTGCGCAGCAAGCCCCAGGCATGGCGATAAGAAAACTGGCAAGCCTTGCTAGCCCCGGACAAATGCCCAAGGCTCTCGATGGCACCGAGCAGACGCAACACATCCCGCATGGGAAGTTCCGCGCCACCCGCATTTTCCAGCACCCATTCTGAACGCAGCCTGGCCTTGAATTTTAGATTAGCCATGGTTTGGAGGGGGGTGTGTGTTTTCGTATTATGTTTCTGTGAACATGTTTAAAACATTATATATGCGAAATATTGCTTATTGAAGCGAATGAATTTCCTTTGTAGATTAGGAAAGAAAACACATTCAATAATATGCATACGCGTGCATAAAAAACATGGAGGCGCAGGTTTCTTCAGCGGAAACCGCGCATACAGACATGCAACTACCCCCCGACGCACAGGCGTTCGAGCCATCCGATCAGGCTCCCGTGGACCTTGTCATGCAAGCCCTGCAGCAACACGCCGGCCAGAAAGGCGCACTGCTGCCCATTCTGCACACCATTCAGGACGCATTGGGCTACTTGCCCGAATCCATCGTGCCTGTCCTGTCCGAGCACCTGGCGCTGTCGCGCGCGGAGATTCACGGCGTCATCTCCTTTTACGCCCACTTTCGTACGCAAGCCCATGCCTGTAGAACCCTGGAAATCTGTCGGGCGGAAGCCTGTCAGGCGCGCGGCGGCCTGGAGCTGGCCGCGCATGCCCGTCGACGCCTGAACTGCGATTTCCACGAAAACAGCAGCGACGGGCAGATCACCCTGGAACCGGTGTACTGCCTGGGCCTGTGTGCGCAGTCGCCCGCCATCATGCTCGATGGCATTCCGCACGCCCGCGTCACCCCCGAAAAGCTCGACGCCTTGCTCAACCCAAAAGGTGTGATGCCATGACCGCCATTACCGTCTATATCCCCCGCGATACGGCCGCCGTCGCCATGGGCGCACACCAGCTTGCCAGCGAACTGGCGGAACAGGCCCGACTGCGCGGCCAGGATCTGCGCATTGTGCGCAACGGCTCGCGCGGCCTGCTGTGGCTGGAGCCCATGATAGAAGTACAGACCACCGAAGGCCGCGTGGCCTACGGGCCGGTTCAAAGCGAGGATCTGCCCGGACTGCTGGATGCCGGGCTGCTGCACGGCGGCGCGCATGCCCTGCGCCTGGGCCTGACCGAGGACATTCCCTACCTGAAGAACCAGGAGCGGCTGACCTTTGCACGCGTGGGCATCATCGACCCGGTCAGCGTGCCGGACTACATCGCACATGGTGGTTTCGAGGGGCTGCGCCGCGCGCTGAGCATGCAAGCGGCCGAACTGGTTCAAGAGGTGACCGACTCCGGACTGCGTGGCCGCGGCGGTGCCGCTTTTCCCACCGGGATCAAATGGAAAACCGTACTGAATGCGCCTGCGCAGCAAAAGTACATTGTCTGCAACGCCGACGAAGGCGATTCGGGCACATTTTCCGACCGCATGCTGATGGAAGGCGATCCGCTGTGCCTGATCGAAGGCATGGCGATTGCCGGCCTGGCCGTGGGTGCCACCTACGGCTATATCTATGTGCGCTCCGAATACCCCCTGGCCATCCAGGCCCTGAATCAAGCCATCACAGCCGCGCGCGCCGCAGGCTGGCTGGGCCAGGACATTCAAGGCAGCGGCCATGCCTTTGACCTGGAGGTGCGCAAGGCCGCCGGTGCCTACATCTGCGGCGAAGAAACCGCCCTGCTCGACAGTCTGGAAGGCAAACGCGGCGTCGTGCGCGTCAAGCCGCCGCTGCCGGCCATCAAGGGGCTGTTCGGTCAGCCTACGGTGGTCAACAATGTGGTCTCGCTGGCCTCTGTACCCATTATTCTGTCCAAGGGGGCTGCCTATTACCAGAACTACGGCATGGGCCGTTCGCGCGGCACGCTGGCCTTTCAACTGGCTGGCAACATCAAGCACGGTGGCCTGGTGGAAAAAGCCTTTGGGGTCACGCTGCGCGAACTGCTCTACGACTACGGCGGCGGCAGCGCCAGCGGACGGCCACTGCGCGCCGTGCAGGCCGGCGGCCCATTGGGAGCCTACCTGCCCGAAAGTCAGTGGGACGTGCCGCTGGACTACGAAGCCTACATGAAGATCAATGCCATGGTCGGCCACGGCGGCCTGGTGGCCTTTGACGATACGGTAGATATGGCCCACATGGCGCAATACGCCATGGAATTCTGTGCCATCGAATCCTGCGGCAAATGCACGCCTTGCCGCATCGGCTCCACCCGCGGCGTGGAGACTATCCAGAAAATCCGCCGCCGCGAAGACCTGGACAACCATGTCGAGCTGCTGCGCGACTTGTGCGACACCCTGTATTCCGGTTCCCTGTGCGCCCTGGGCGGCATGGTTCCCTACCCCGTTCTGTCCGCCCTGGAGCATTTCCCCCAGGACTTCGGGCTGGCCCCAAAAAACGAACCGAGTCGCCTGGCCAAGGCCTAAGACGGAGAACAGCATGAAAGAAACCATCGCCGTACGCGAACGCGACCTGGGCACGCCCGCCTCGGAACTGACGGACACCGTCAATCTGACCATTGACGGCAAACTGATCGAAGTGCCGGCCGGCACCTCCGTCATGCGCGCCGCCGCCCTGGCAGGCATCAACATCCCCAAACTATGCGCCACCGACACACTGGAAGCCTTCGGTTCATGTCGCCTGTGCCTGGTCGATATCGAAGGCCGCCGCGGGCATCCGGCCTCTTGCACGACTCCTGTCGAAGAAGGCATGGTCGTACATACCGAAAACGACACCCTGCACAAGCTGCGGCGCAACGTAATGGAGCTGTACATCTCCGACCACCCGCTGGACTGCCTGACTTGCCCGGCCAACGGCAACTGCGAATTGCAGGACATGGCCGGGGTCGTGGGCCTGCGCAGCGTGCGCTACGGTTTTGACGGAGCCAACCACCTGGACGATGCTACCGACGCCTCCAATCCCTATTTCGCCTACGACTCCAGCAAATGCATTGTCTGCAACCGCTGCGTGCGCGCCTGCGAAGAAGTCCAGGGGACGTTTGCGCTGACCATAGACAAACGCGGTTTCCAGGCCCGCGTGGCCGCCGGCCAGAACGACGACTTTTTGGCCAGCGACTGCGTTTCCTGCGGTGCCTGTGTGCAATCCTGCCCAACGTCCTCGCTGATGGAAAAATCCGTCATCGAACTGGGCCAGCCCGAACACGCCGTCATCACCACCTGCGCCTACTGCGGCGTGGGCTGCGGCTTCAAGGCCGAAATGAAGGGCGACAAGGTCATACGCATGACGCCCTGGAAAGACGGCAAGGCCAACCGGGGCCACGCCTGCGTCAAGGGCCGCTTTGCCTGGGGCTACGCAACCCACCAGGACCGCATCCTGAACCCCATGATACGCAAAAGCATCAGCGATCCCTGGCAGGAAGTCTCCTGGGACGAAGCAATCGACTACGCCGCCTCCGAGTTCCGCCGTATCCAGGACCAGTACGGCCGCGACTCGGTCGGCGGCATTACTTCTTCGCGCTGCACAAACGAAGAAACCTACCTGGTGCAAAAACTGGTACGCGCCGCCTTCGGCACCAACAACGTCGATACCTGCGCGCGCGTATGCCACTCGCCGACTGGCTATGGCCTGAAGATGACGCTGGGCGAATCGGCCGGCACGCAAACCTTCGACTCTGTCATGCACACCGATGTGATCGTGGTGATCGGTGCCAACCCCAGCGCCGCCCACCCCGTGTTCGCCTCGCGCCTGAAACGACGCCTGCGCCAGGGCGCGCGGCTGATCGTGATCGATCCGCGCCAGACCGAACTGGTCAGTTCCCCGCATATCCAGGCCGATTTCCACCTACCCCTGCGTCCCGGCACCAACACGGCCCTATTGACCGCCATGGCGCACGTCATTGCTACCGAGCACCTGATTGCCGAAAGCTATGTGGCCGAGCGCTGCGACACCGCTGCGTTTGAGGAATGGCGCACTTTTGTCAGCCAGCCGGAAAATTCGCCCGAAGCCATGGCCGAGGTCTGCGGCGTGCCTGCCCAGAACATCCGCGGGGCGGCCCGCCTGTACGCCACCGGCGGCAACGGCTCGATTTACTACGGCCTGGGCGTAACCGAACACAGCCAGGGCTCCACCACCGTCATGGCGATTGCCAATCTGGCCATGGCCACTGGCAACGTCGGCCGCGAAGGCGTGGGCGTCAATCCGCTGCGCGGTCAGAACAATGTGCAGGGCTCCTGCGATATGGGCTCCTTCCCGCACGAATTCCCCGGCTACCGCCACGTCTCCGACGACACGGTGCGCCATCAGTTCGAGCAAGCCTGGGGCGTGCCTTTGCAATCCGAACCCGGTCTGCGCATCCCCAATATGTTCGACGCCGCGCTGAGCGGCAGCTTCAAGGGCTTGTACTGCCAAGGCGAGGACATCGTCCAATCCGACCCGAACACGCAACACGTCGCGGCCGCGATGGCCGCCATGGAATGCGTGGTGGTGCAGGACCTGTTCCTGAACGAAACTGCCAAATACGCGCACGTTTTCCTGCCAGGCTCGTCCTTCCTGGAAAAAGACGGCACCTTTACCAATGCCGAACGCCGCATCTCGCGCGTGCGCCAGGTCATGCAGCCCAAAGCCGGCATGGCCGACTGGGAAGTGACCTGCGCGCTGGCGCGCGCTCTGGGCTACCCCATGAACTACGAGCACCCCGGTCAGATCATGGACGAAATCGCGCACCTGACTCCGACCTTTGCTGGCGTCTCCTACGCCCGCATCGACGAGCTGGGCGGCAGCGTGCAATGGCCGTGCAACGAGCAGGCTCCCGAGGGCACGCCGACCATGCACATCGACCACTTCGTGCGCGGCAAGGGCCGCTTCATGCTGACGCAGTACGTGCCCACCGAAGAGCGCAGCAGCCGCAAATTCCCGCTGCTGCTAACCACGGGTCGCATCCTGTCGCAATACAACGTCGGGGCCCAGACGCGCCGCACCGACAACGTCACCTGGCATTCGGAAGACTTGCTGGAAATCCACCCGGTCGATGCCGAAGATCGCGGCATACGCAGCGGCGACAGAGTGTCGGTCAAGAGCCGCTCGGGCGAAACGGCGTTGCGCGCCACGGTGACCGAACGGGTGCAGCCGGGGGTGGTCTATACTACTTTCCACTTCCCGGAGTCGGGGGCCAACGTGGTCACTACGGACAATTCGGACTGGGCAACCAACTGCCCCGAGTACAAAGTGACCGCCGTGCAAATCCAGCGCGTAACGGCCGAATCCGATTGGCAGAACCGCTGGAATCGTTTCAACGATATCCAACAACGCCTGCTGCAAGGCCAGCCAACGCCGCCCGACTCCCAGCCCCTGGGCGACCACGAGCACGCCCACCACTAAGGAGCCCGCGTGAGCAAGGCGGATTTTCATCAAGCCAGCGCCACCGCCACTGTCTGGCGGCAGGCGCGCACCACCACAGGCCAAACCGGCGCGCTGCCACTGGCCGATAGCGACAGCCTGGCCTGCGAACAGGCGGTGGCCCTGGAATACAACGGCATCAGCCATGCCGCCTTGCTGTGCAGCCCTACCGACCTGGAAGACCTGGCCTACGGCTTTTCGGTGACGGAAGGCATCATCCGCGACGCCAGTGATATCCGCGCCATAGACCTGCAAGAGGACGAGCGCGGCAGCCTGCTGCAGATTGAGATTGCCAGCGCCTGCCTGCATCAGCTCAAGGCACGCCGTCGCCAACTGGCCGGACGCACCGGCTGCGGCCTGTGCGGACTGGAAAGTCTGAACGAGGTGCGCCGCCACCTGCCCACCCTGCCCGTCCCGCAGCACAGCCCGCAAGCCGATGCCATTTTTCGCGCCCTGGATGCGCTGCGCGACAGCCAGCCCCTGCATCGCCTGACCGGTGCCACCCACGCGGCGGCCTGGTGCACACTGCAAGGCCAGATCCTGGCCGTGCGCGAGGATGTGGGCCGCCACAACGCCCTGGACAAACTGCTGGGCCACCTGCTGCGCCAGGGCATCGATCCGCGTCAGGGCATGGTCTTGATTTCCAGCCGCGCCAGCTTCGAGATGGTTCAGAAAGCCGCCGCCGTCGGCATACCCTTTGTGGTGGCCGTCTCCGCTCCCACCCGCTATGCCGTGCAGATTGCCGACGAACTGGGCGTGATGCTGGCCGCCTTTGCCCGCGACCGCGCTTTCACGCTCTACAGCCACCCCCACTACCTGAATACCGCCGAATCCGTGTCGGCCACCACACCATGAACATTGCTCCCCTGATTCCCATGGCCAATCGCATCGGCCTGTTCTTCGAGGCCCTGAGCGACCGCCAGCAAGGGCTGGATGAAATCGCCGAACACATCCGCAAATTCTGGGACCCGCGCATGCGCCGCGCCCTGCTGGACTTTATCGACCAGCACCCCGACGGCAAAAGCGAAGCCGGCGAACTGACCCCTATCGTGCTCGAGGCCGTCATTCAACACCGCCAACAACTGGAGCCACGCGCCTGAAACGCTTTCCATCCGGCAATGGGCCGCCCGACGGACACGAATTTTTCGCCTACCAAAACGTCTACCCTGCCCTGCTCCTGAAGCCGAACAGCAAAAAACCCGCCGAAGCGGGTTTTTTTACGGTAGGGCCATCTTGCCCCTGCGCAACAAGGCGCGCCAAGCGCCGATATTGTGCCGACCCGACCATTTTTACGATCAGTCGGCTTCCTTGACGCGATACACCAACACCGTGTTCTTGGCCATGTTCAGCACTTTGATGGTGACGCTGCCCAACAGCAAGCGCGACAAACCACTGCGCCCGTGACTGCCGATGAAGATCAGATCGCAACCTTCCTGCTCGGCGGCCTGCACAATGCCATCGGCCACATTGAAGTTGGACACCGACTTGCCGGTGGCCTTCACGCCGGCCGTCTCGGCACGGTCCAGAATCTGCTGCAAATACTTTTTGGACTGTTCCTTGGCGGTCTTGTCGTAATCTTCGTCGGTAATGGCATACGCAGCGGCCATGCCGTCAAAGCCGACCGTGGCAGCAAAAGGCTGTGTCACATGCAAGGCCACGATTTCCGCGCCGACCTGACGGGCGAACGAAACGCCCTTGTTGGCGGCCTGGGCAGACAGGACGGAACCATCGGTAGGAATAAGAATCTTCTTGAACATGGCAATAACCCCCTTTGGATAGATACAGACAGCTTACCGTCGCGCGCTTGCGCTGGACAAGCCGGAAACAGACCTGAACTTGAGCCAGATCAGGATTCGGTGGCTGCACGAAACAAAGCAGCGCAACGATTGCCGCTGCGGCAATAGGCCAAAATAGGCTTGGGCAACTCCTGCAGCAACTCGGCGAAACGATCCACATCGGCTACCGTAATGGCACTGCCGACCACTGGCTGATAATACACGGCCAGGCCGGCCGCTTGAGCCGCCTGCATGACATCGGCCGACATGGGCTGATCTGGCCCGCCTTCCATATCGGGACGATTGATGATGACGCTCTTGAAGCCGGCATCGGCTACCGCCTGCATATCCTGTTCCGATAACTGAGGAGCCACCGCAAACTGCTCGGTCAAGGATTGGTAGGGAAGCGACATAGGAACTCCTGAAATCGGGATAAACTAAATGCGTTCAAAGGAAAAATAGTATGTCCACCCCCGGTACTGCGCAAGCCCCCCTTTCAGCCAGGCACTCCCCCGATGCCGAACCCGCCGATCTGCTGATACGCCCGGCCACGCCCGAGGACATGCATGCGGTGCAAGCCATCTACGCCTATCACGTGTTGCACAGCACGGCCACCTTCGAAGAAACTCCGCCGGATCTGGCCGAAATGCAGGCCCGCCATGCGCACATCACCGGCCAGGGACTGCCTTGGCTGGTGGCCGAGCTCGAGGGCCAGATCGTGGGCTATGCCTACGCCGGACTGTACCGCCCCCGCATCGCCTATCGCTTCACACTCGAGGACTCGATCTATCTGGCCCAAGGCCAGGTGGGCAAAGGACTGGGCAAGGCCCTGCTGGCCCGACTGTTGGCTGAATGTGAAAAAGGCCCTTGGCGGCAAATGATCGCGGTCATTGCAGGCCACGATAACCGTGGCTCCATCGGCCTGCATCGCGCCCTGGGCTTTACCCATGCCGGCACCCAAGTCGCCACGGGCTATAAGTTCCAGCAATGGATCGATGTTGTCTTTATGCAGCGCGCCCTGGGTCCTGGCAACCAGACCCACCCGGACGCAAACGCTTGAGCACACGCGTCTTTCAGGCAATGCGCAAGCTGTAGCGATCCAGCCATTGCTCCATATCGGACCCGGACAGCACCTGGTATTCGGCCAGGCGCTGCGCACCCAGTGGATCGCCCGGCACAGCCTCCAGCGCCGGGTGACACATCAGACTGTCGCCATGCCGCATCGCGGCCAGCCACGCCTGCACCAGACGGCTATAACGTGCCTGCCCGCCCTTGAAATCATAGACACCGGTAAAGCCGGTATTTAATGTCACGCCCTTGGCAACGGCCAGATGAGCCAGCGCATCCGCCCCCAAGGCCGCGATGACCCGCGCCTTGAAGCGTTCGCCCAGACTAAAACTGTTGCCCAGCCGCTGCGCCCCTGTGTAACGCAGCCAGGGCATGCGGTGTGGATAGCGACGCTGCATTTCATCGAGCAGCGCCTGACGGATCTGGGGCAACTGATGCACATGCTGATGGCCATCGATATAGTCGGGGGCCTGTCCCAGCGCCTGTTCAAAACGATCCAACTGCCGTGCAATGCTGGCCTTGATCCTGTCCGGGTCCAGCTTGTGCAGAAAACTGAGCACGATCACCCGCTTGAGCGGCATGGCATACACGCCTTCTTGAGCCCCGAACTCGGTAAAATTCAAGTGCAGGCCCTTTTGCAGACGGGTCTGACGCAACGCCGGCGCATTTTGAGCAAAGCTGGCACCGTCGACCAGGCACGAGGTCCCCGACAGGCGACCGATCTGCTCCAGCGCCAGCACGGCAGCATCCACGGCTGGTGCCATGCCGAAATCATCCGCACAAATACTGATCTGCCTTTCTTTTGCCACCGATTACTCCGACTTTCTCATGTCTCGTCAAATACTGCTGTTTATTCTGGTCGGCACCCTGGCCGCCGCCACACACTGGGGCATTGTAGTCCTCGCCGTTCAAACGCTGGCCGTACCGGCTTTACTGGCCAACTTGCTGGGTTGGCTAGTGGCCTTCGGCGTATCGTTCAGTGGGCATTACTGGATGACTTTCCGGCAGCAGCATGCGCGGCTGCTGCCCGCGCTGGGCCGCTTCTTTCTGGTGTCGGCTGCTGGCTTCGCCGTGAACGAAGCCAGCTATGCGGTGCTGCTGAAATACAGCGGCCTGCGTTACGACCTGTTGCTGGGCCTGATTCTTATTGCCCTGGCTGTACTGACGTTTCTGGCCGGCCGCCTGTGGGCTTTTCGTCGCACATGAAGGCATGATCGTCCGCATCAAAACGCCACAATGCGATGCGATGATCTTCGTACAAGCGCTGCGCACGCCCCAGCACAATACTCTGCCGCACAGTATCGGGGGCACCGATCAGCCAAAACACCTGCTGCTTATCGCGACACAACAACTCGGTCAATGCCTGACGGTCTATCAAACGGCGACTGCCACGCACCGGCTCGAACCGGGCCGCTTCAACTAACTCTTTGCGCCAGTTATCCGTACGAGCAATATCGGGATCGGACCAATTGCCCACGATGCGCGTCATACCCAGCCCCGGCACATAAAAGCCCAGGTCGTAGCGATAATCGTTCAGAAACACGACCTGATCCCCCGCTTGATATTGCGTCGCCAGCACACGCCCCAAGGCACGACTGTTGACCTGCGGATGCACTACCATCACCACCACCGCAGTCAGACACAGCAACACGCCCGCCGCCGCGCTCCAGAACGCACGGCGATCCAGGTTCCCATTTCCGTTCAAGGCACGGCGGCGGACCAGAGCATCGGCCAGAAAAAAAGCCCACGGCCCCATTGCCGGCAGGATGTAGCCCACCAACTTGGACGTAGGCAAAGAGAAAAAGATCATCACCGTCAGAAAAGCGGACAGCATCAAGCCCCGTATCGCGCCCAAGCCATCTTGGGCTCTACGCCAGCGCTGCACCAAAAATGGCGTCCAGGTCAGTGTCGCCACCGGCATCACCGCCCAGTAAAACCAGAAAGGCTGTGGATTGTTAAAGCCTTTTTCCAGAAAGCGATAAAAGTGCTGGTACAGAATGTAGTAGTCAAAAAAACCTGGATAACGAGCCTGCATCAGCCACATCCAGGGCATGGTTACCAAGGCCAACACACCCAGCCCGGTCAGGGAAAACAAACGCAGCAAAACAGAAAACTGCCGCCGCCCCACCAACCAGAACACCAGCACGCCACCGGGAATCACAATCCCGATCAGGCCCTTGGCCAGAAAGGCCAGCCCGGCCACGGCATACAGCCCCATCAAGGCCAGGCGAAAAGGACGCCCTTGCTCGATCTGCAAGGCAGCATGCGCTCCCAACAGAATGCAGCACGTAATCAACGCGGCCACCGTCATGTCCAGATTGGCATAGTGCGACGCCCCGAACAGCAGTGGACTGGTAGCCAGGATCAAGGCAATCCAGGCGGCATGCTGCCGACTGGCATGACGGCGACAAAAAGCGTGCATCGCCCCAATCAGCAAAGCCGCCATCATGGCCGGCACCAGACGCGCACCGACAAAGTTCACGCCCACAACTTTCAGGCTGGCTGCCGTCAACCAGTAATGCAGGGGGGGTTTATGGAAAAACGGCAGACCGTCCAGGCGCGGAACCAGATAGTCGCCCGTCTCCAGCATAGACAAGGCCACGCCCACGTAGCGGCCCTCGTCGGGTATCAATAAAGGATAAAAACCCAGCGTTGCGGCAAACCACAGCAAAGACAGCAAGGCAAGCGACACGCTGGACATATCGCCTAAACGCTGTAACGCCGGAGCAAGCCAACGGCCCAGACCGCGAGCGCCGCCCTGCGCGCCCAGCACTGAGGAAACAGGAACTGGATTTTCGATACTCATTTTGTAAAGCCGAACCAAAGGATTAGGCAGCCACGGCTGTGGCTGTCAGAAACGATTCAGAGTATCGGTGCGGCTTTCAAGAAGCTTCGTCTGTAGGAGGAGCAGACAGCCCCTGGCCCTGACGGCGACGTACCAAATACAAAGGTCTGTTCTTGACCTCGGCAAAGATACGCGCCACGTACTCGCCCACAATGCCCAAGGACAGCATATTGACTCCGGCAAAGAACAGCACCACCGTAATTAAGGTGGCCCAGCCCCGGACGGCGTCGCCATACAGCAAATGCTTGAAAATAATAAACAGGCCATAGCCGAACGACAGCATGGCCAACACGGCCCCCATCAGGCACAGCAGCCGCAGCGGCCAGGTGGTAAAAGCCGTCAGGCCATCGACGGCAAAACCGAGCAGCTTGCCGGGACGAAAACGACTGGTACCGTGCAAGCGATCGGCCGGCGAGTAATAAATAGGCTCGGACGGAAACCCCACCCAGGCAAACAGGCCTTTCATAAAACGGCTGCGTTCGGGCAAAACCAGCAAGGCATCCACCACGCAACGGTCCAGCAAACGGAAGTCGCCCGCATTGCGAGGCACGCGCAAACCGCTGGAGGTACGCATCAGTTTGTAGAAGATACTGGTACCGGCCCGCTTCATCCACGTCTCGTCGTCGCGGGTTTCCCGCACGGCATAGACCATATCCACGCCGCACGCCCAACGCTGCATCATGTCTGCGATCAAGGCAGGCGGATGCTGCAGATCGGCATCCATGCACACCACAATCTGTCCGCGACTGGCCTGCAACCCGGCCGTCAGTGCCGCTTCCTTGCCGAAATTGCGCGACAGCTGGATATAGACTAATTGCGGATAGGTCTGGCGCAGATGCTCCACGACCAGGGGGGTGGCGTCTGTGCTGCCGTCATCGACGAAAATGATCTCGAAATCCTGTACCAGCGAACGCAATTGCGCCACCAGAACCGGCATCAAAGCCGGCAGGTTTTCTGCTTCATTCAACCCGGGAATGACGCAAGAGAGCGTCCGGGCCTGTCTGGTTATAGTCATTAGTCCTCGTGCGGCAGCGCTGTAACAAAATAAACAATCAGCCGACAAAAAGTAATCGTATCTCGCCAGACCTGCCAAATCAATTTGGCTCCTGTGCCAGACACTTCTTTTGTCGACAGAATGCCGCACAGCACGGCCTTTCTGCCTTTACCTACACACGCCGCCGGAGCCACTGTCCTGCGCCGCACCCATACTCTGAAATCTGTATCAGTGTAAAAACACCGGTGTTGAATCGACGTTCACAACAAATATGCGCACCACATTCCAGTATGCGCCAATCCATGCTTGACCCCTGTATGCAAAGCCAATAAGATGCATTGAAAATATATCTTTAAGCAACAATTGTCATGACTACAACCGATCTTTGCTCCCGCCAGGAAATCCATGATCTGGTCTGGGATTTTTACGACCGCATCCGCATGGACGACATGCTGGGGCCGGTGTTTTCCGAGCGCATCAAAGACTGGGACACCCATCTGGGCGTCATGGAGGAGTTCTGGTCCTCCCTGCTGCTCAAGACCGACGGCTACCAGGGCAACCCGATGGGCAAGCATCTGTCGCTACAACACATACGGGCCGAACACTTCGAACAATGGCTGCGCCTGTTCAAAGAAACCTGCAACGAACGCAGTAATCAGGCCATGGCCCAACTGGCTCTGGAATACGCGCAGCGCATTGCCCGCAGTTTCTGGTTCGGCTATCAGTTCCAACACCATCCCACCCAGGTTTCCACAGACCTGACCATGCCCTGAACCATGCGCCTGACCAATCTGACCGATTACGCACTGCGTTTGCTCATGTATCTGGGCCAACACGAAGATCGACTCTGTACCATTGCCGAAATCGCGCAATACCACCAGATTTCCGAAGCCCACCTCATGAAAGTCACACATCTGCTGTCCAAAGGCGGCTGGGTGCATACCCAACGCGGCAAGAACGGCGGCATGCGCCTGTCGCGGCCAGCTCGGGACATGAACCTGGGCCAACTGGTGCGCTATACCGAAAACGATCTGGCCGTGGTGGAATGCCTGGGCAGCGGCAGCCACTGCATACTCAGCGGCCGCTGCGGATTGAGCAATATACTGAACCAGGCCCTGAGCCATTTTTTGGCCCACCTGGACGGCTTCACCCTGCAAGACATCGTGCCGCCTTCCAGCGGCAACGAACACACCATCCATTGGCCCACGGCCAAGCGTCCGGAACTCAGCAAGACCTCCTGAAAAACGCAAGCCAAACAGCGTAATGCCAGTCCGCTTAGCACTTTCGGGTATTTTTGATGCCTGTACATCGCACGCAGAAACTAAGCTGCCCGATAAAAATGGGTGATTGCAAACGCCGTTCAAAACACAGCCGCTTGGCTCAGGCGGCGGGCTCAGACCCCCATCGTATCGATCAGGCCAGCGCCGCTTCCCACACACCAAGAAAAACAATTGTGGAACTTAAGCTGACAAGCGCATGCAAAGACCCAGAAAAATGGGTTCTTCGCTAAATACCGGGGGTTTCTTCGTATTGCTTGGGCTGTTCAGGCCAAGCGTAGAGAACCTCGGGTTCTCGCCAGACCGACCCTAGCGGGCCGGCTTGGCTGGGTCCTTCGCCCGCGCTGGGCGCGGGTTCCCTGGTCAGGATACCGGGGTGGGCGGGGCGTGAACTCGCAGGGTGATTCGTCCACTGGACGAATCACAAGCGCCCTGCTCGAACAGCACGCCCCTTGCCTCCCACCCCGGCATCCTGCCTGCGGCGAAGGTCCTGACTCGCCCGCCGTCCTGCTAGGGTCGGCCTGGCGAGAACAGCATCGCAGTGCTTGGCCCAAATAGTGGAACGTCCGCGTATGCCGTACAAGCCATCCGCCCTGTCCGAGCATGCAGCGCCTTGAATGGCGTCTTCAAAAAAGCAGTTCGTCATTAACTGGGTAAATTGGCCCCCGAAATTCTTCGAAGAACCAAAAAATGCCAGTCAGCGTTTCACTGACTGGCATCAAGCTAAAAAGCCCGTCCTTTCCACTATGCCCGCTTACGGGGCCGGGATCAGATCGCACCGCAAGGTGGCGACATGCGAGCGGATGGCCTTGAGCACGTCGGCCCCAGGCACGCTATCCAAATCGGTCAGAACATAGCCAAGTTCACCCTGGGTCTGCAACTGCTGCCGCGTAATGTTCAAGCTGCGTTCGGCCAATATATTATTCAGCCCGCCCATGGCACCGGGCATATTGCGATGGACATGCAGCAAGCGGCATGCGCCCTGAATATCGTGATACGAGACTTCGGGAAAATTCACCGCGCCCTTGGTGGCACCGCTACGCAGGAAGCTGACCAGCTTTTCGGCCACCTCGCGGCCTATGTTTTCCTGGGACTCCTGCGTGCTGCCGCCGATATGCGGCGTCAGAATTACGTTGGGCATGCCGATAAGCGGACTTTTCAGCGCTTCGTCCACGCTCTTGGGCTCCACCGGGAACACGTCCAGAGCCGCACCGGCCAGATGCCCCGATACCAATGCCTGATGCAAGGCATCAATATCCACCACCGTGCCGCGCGATGCGTTGATCAGAATGGCACCCGGTTTCATTGCCGCCAAGGTATCGGCATTGATGATGTTCTGCGTGCCTTGCCCGCCCGGCACATGCAAGGTCACCACATCGGCCTCGGCCAGCATCTGCTTCAGGTTGCCATAGACGCGCGCATTGCTTAAAGGCAGCTTGGACTCCACATCGTGGTACAGCACACGCATGCCCAACGCCTCGGCCAGCGTGCCGACCTGCGACCCGATATTGCCATAACCGATTACGCCCAAGGTCTTGCCGCGGATCTCGAAAGCACCCTCGGCGTTCTTGTCCCAAAAACCCTGGTGGACACGCAGGTTTTTTTCGGGGATGCGGCGCAGCAGCAAGATCGCTTCGCCCAATACCAATTCGGCCACCGAGCGTGTGTTGGAGAACGGTGCATTGAAAACAGGCACGCCGCGATGTTCGGCATCCAGCAGATCGACCTGATTGGTGCCTATGCAAAAGCAGCCCAGCACTTTGAGCTGGTCCGCCTGCTCCAGAACACGGCTGTCGAACTGAGTGCGCGAGCGTATGCCCACAACCTGCGCCCCTTTGACGGCATCCAGCAACTCCTGGCCGGACAAAGCGCCCTTATAAGTCTGGATATCGGTAAATCCAGCCGCCTCGAAGACGTCACGGGCGCTGGGATGAATGTTCTCGAACAGGACGATGCGACTCATGATGGTTCCAGTCATTAAATAGTATCTAAATGGTACTATTTTTACGCCGGTTTCGCAGAGCATCAACAATGCCGGCATGGGCTTACGCCCCCGGACAGCAGAACGGCCCGCTAGGCGGGCCGTTCTTTAGACACGCGTCTGTCGATCAGGAGCCGAAAGGCACCGGACGGGGCGTGTTGTCCTGCGATGGCGGCAAGATAGGCAGAACGATTTCTGGCTGTTTGCCGGTCAGCGTCTTGAGGAAAGCCACGATCTGCGCGTTCTCTTGATCGCTGAAGCTGCGACCCAACTGCAAGCGCCCCATGATGTCCACCGCTTCAGTCAGCGTATTGACCGCGCCATCGTGAAAGTAAGGATAGGTCATCTCCACGTTACGCAGCGTAGGCACCTTGAAGTTGAAACGGTCGGCATCCTTGCCTGTTACGCCAGAACGGCCTTCGGCCGGATTGTCTGTCTTGTACGGTTCGACCAAGCCCATTTTCTGGAAAGATGTGCCGCCCAGATTGGGGCCGTTGTGGCAAGCCACGCAGCCGCTGGCCTTGAACAACTGATACCCGGCCAGTTCCTGATCGGTAATGGCTTTCTTGTCACCCTTGAGCCACAGATCGAAACGCGAATCAGGCGTGACCAACGTTTCTTCAAACGCAGCGATGGCCAGCGTCACTTCGTCGATCCCGAACTGCTCCTTGCCGAACACCTGCTTGAACTCTGCCTTGTACTCAGGAATTGAGCTCAAAAACTCCAGAGCCAGTTCATGGGTGAAGGCCATTTCCTTCGGGTTAGCGATGGGGCCGCCGGCCTGCTCTTTCAGGTCGCTGGCGCGACCATCCCAGAACTGCGCCATATTCAAGCTGGAGTTCAGCACAGTGGGCGAATTAATGGGACCTTCTTGCCAACGATCGCCGATGGAGGTGCGGATATTGTCCGTGCCGCCCATGCTCAGGTTGTGACAGGAGTTGCACGAAATAAAACCCGAGCGCGATAGACGAGGTTCAAAAAACAGCTTTTTACCCAGTTCAACCCGTGCCGGATCAGTGACTTTGACATCAGGAATGACCTGAACGGGTTCAGATGCGGCATGCGCAGCAGCGCCTGCAAACAGCGTGGCCGATAAGACTGAAAGAGCAAACAGGCGTACTTTCATGACGAATTCCTTATAGGGGGATAAAACTCCTACTGGACGGATTTGTACTGCTCAAGAAAACCCTTCCAGCTTTAAGGTCATCGTAAGAAAAGTTTCGGCATTACATGTTGATACATCGCAAACAAAACACCTTTCCTGCAGCACGCCGGGAACTTTCACCACGTTGGCGTGCCACGGTGCTGCTTTTACCACTTGAACGAGCAAGGCCAGCGGATATGAAAATGCGCTGCATCCGGCCAAACACCAGCATGCAGCGCATCGTCAAACTACCAATCGGCGCACGAGGCCTTCAGATCAGACGCCCAGATAACGCGTCCATAACGTCCGGTCCGCGCCCAGCGCATCCGAATCCCCCTGCCAGACCAGCTTGCCGCGCTCCAGAATAATGTGGTGATCGGCCAGCGCCATCAGCCGCTCCACGTATTTGTCGATCAGCAAAATGGTCTGCCCTTCTTCGCGCAGCACGGCCAGACAGTTCCAGATTTCTTCGCGGATCTTGGGGGCCAGACCTTCGGACGCTTCATCCAAGATCAGCAGTTTAGGGTTGGTGACCAATGCCCGGCCAATGGCCAGCATCTGCTGTTCTCCCCCCGAGAGCTGATTGCCCATATTGGCCGCCCGTTCGCGCAGGCGCGGAAAAAAGTCATACACCCGCTCGGGCGTCCAGGTCGTAGTGGCCTTGGGATTGCGCTTGCAGGCAAAGGCGGTCAGGTGTTCGGCTACCGTCAGGTTAGGAAAGCACTGCCGCCCTTCAGGCACGATGGCGATTCCGGCACGCGCAATGCGGTCTGGGTTCCAGCCCGAAATCGACTGTCCATCGAACTTTACATCGCCGCCGCGCACAGGCAACAGGCCCAAAATAGTACGCAACAAGGTAGTCTTGCCCATGCCGTTGCGCCCCAGCACGGTCACCACCTGCCCGGCCTTGATCGACAGGTCCACACCGAACAGCACCTGGCTGGCACCATAGCCACTTTGTAATTGAGTCGTTTCCAGCATGCTGCCCTACCTTGGTGTTACCGGCGTGTCGTCATCGCCCAGATAGGCTTGGCGCACGGCCTCGTTGTCGCGAATGTCGGCTGGCGTGCCGGTAGCAATGACATGTCCAGCCACCAACACGGAAATACGATCGGCCAGCCGGAATACGGCTTCCATATCGTGCTCGACCAACAGCATCGTCGCCTTGCCGCGCATGGATTCGATCAGCTCGGTCAGGCGCAAAGTCTCGTCCGGCCCCATGCCCGCCATAGGCTCGTCCAACAGCAGAACCTGGGGACGGCTGGCCAAAGCCAGGGCAAACTCCACTTTGCGCTGCTCCCCGTGCGGCAATACGCCTGCCAGCGTATGCAGCACACCGGCATCGATGGCGCACTCGACCGCCAAGGCACGGGCCTGCTCGTACAACTGCGTTTCGTCGCGGCGGGAACGCCAGAAGCGGAAACTGCTGCCGCTGCACGCCTGCAAAGCCAGCACCAGATTGTCCAGCACCGTGTAATTCTTGAAGATATTGGTAATCTGAAACGAACGCGCCAATCCAGCCGCTACGCGCTGGTTGCCCGACAGAGCCGTCACATCGCGCCCGCCCAGCAGCAATTGCCCTTCGTCGGGGTCCAGCGTCCCGGAGAGCAAGTGGATCAAGGTGGACTTTCCGGCCCCATTAGGGCCGATCAGGCCGTGTATCTCGCCTGGTTCCAGGCTCAGCGACACATCGTCGGTGGCTTTCAGCGCGCCAAAGCGCTTGACCAGACCACGCGCCTCTAAAGAAGCCGCATGGTTCTTGGCCGACGCTGCCATTGTCATCATATTCATGGCTGCTCCTTGGCCAGTCCGGCGGTTTTGGCAGGATCGACGGCCGAGCGGATACGCACCAGTCCGGCCAGCCCCTTGGGGGCGAAAAACACCACCACCAGCAACAAGATACCCAATGGCATGTGCCAGTACTCGGTCCAATTGCGCAGAATTTCTTCCAGCACCAACATCACGAATGCACCCAGCGCACCGCCATAGAGCAAGCCTATCCCACCGACCAGCACCATAATGATCAGATCCGCCGACTGGGTCCAGTTCATCAGGCTGGGCGAGACGAACAAGTTATGGTTAGCCAGCAAGGCACCGGCCAGGCCCATGACGGCACCGCTGATGGTGTATGCGGTCAGGCGAATCCGATACACCGGGTAGCCCAGGGACTGCATGCGGCTTTCATTTTCGCGCGTTCCCATCAAGGCCTGTCCGAAACGGGCATTGATCAAACGCTGAAACAGAAACAAGGCCAGAACCAGAATGGCCAGCACCAGGTAATAGAACACCAGGTCATTGCTCAGGTCCAGGCCCGGCAACTGGGACGCGTTATACAGGTTCATGCCGTCCTCGCCGCCATACTGGCGCAAGGAAATGAACAAGTAATAAATCATCTGGGCAAACGCCAGAGTGATCATGATGAAATACACGCCCCGCGTGCGCAGCGACACCGCACCAGTCAGAAAAGCCAACAAACCGGACACCAGCATGGCCGCCGGCCAGGCAATCAGGCCGCTGTCTACGCCTTCGGTGGCCAGTATGCCCACGGTATAGGCACCTGCGCCAAAGAATGCGGCATGCCCCAGCGCCACCAGCCCGCCATAACCCAGCACCAGATTCAAGGCACTGGCGGCCAGCGCATAAATAAAGATGCGCCGCACAAAAGATATATAAAACTCCATGCCGTACAGCGGGGCCAACAGCGGGAAGGCAATCAGCACTGCCAAGGCCAGGACGGTAAAAATGCGCGAAGTACTCATTGCATCAACCTCGCGCCGGGAACAAGCCCGAAGGACGGAAAACCAGAACGCCGGCCATCAGAACGTAGATCATGATGGCCGCCAGTGTCGGCCCCACGCTGGAGGCCACGTCGGCCGGAAAGACATTGCGCAGCAGCATGGGCAAAAAGGCACGACCGGCCGTATCCACCATGCCCACCAGCAAAGCTCCGACAAAAGCGCCGCGTATCGAGCCTATGCCGCCGATCACAATACACACCAGCACCAGGATCAGAATTTCTTCGCCCATACCGATCTGCACGGCCGTGATAGGTCCCAGCAAAGAACCCGCCAAGGCTGCCAGGGCCGCCCCAAGCGTGAATACGCCCAGGAACAACACCGGCACCTTGACGCCCATCAATGTCGCCATCTGACGGTTAGAGGCCCCTGCCCGCACCAGCACGCCGGCACGGGTCTTGGTGACAAAGGCATACAGCGCCAAGGCCACGATCAATCCCACCGCAATAATCATCAGGCGGAAAGCGGGATACAAAAAGTCCGGCAGCAGCTCCACAGGACCGGACAACATGGCCGGCATATTGAGCATAACGGGCGTCGGCCCCCAGATCATCTTGACCAGATCGTTGGCGATCAGGATAACCGCGTAACTGCCCAGCACCTGCGCCAGATGGTCGCGGGTGACCAGTTTGCGCATGATGAGTATTTCCAGGGCGATGCCCACCAAGGCCGTCACGCCCACCGCCACGATGATGGCGGCGGTGAACGAGCCGGTACGCTGCATGGTTTCGGCGGCCACATAGGCTCCCGCCATATAGAGGGAGCCATGGGCCAGGTTCATGATGTCCATAATGCCAAAGACCAGTGTCAGGCCGGCGGCAATCAAAAACAGCATCAAACCAAACTGCAAACCATTCAGCAATTGCTCTGTAATCAGAATGAGCGACATGCTTCTACCACCTGAATCTTATTTAAGTTTGCAGTCTTTGACGTAAACGTCCTGGTAATTATCAAACACCTTGCTGACCAGGCGGTTCACCAGACGTCCATCGGCATCTTTTTCGACCTTGCGCAGGTAATACGCCTGGATGGGGAAGTTGTTCGTGCCATAGCTGAACTTGCCGCGCACAGAATCGTAATCGGCAGCCTTCAGGGCCTTGAGGACGGCTTCGCGGTCTTTGACATTGCCATCCACCTGCTTGACGGCCGCATCGATGGCCAGGATCACGTCATACGCCTGGGCAGCGTACACGGACGGATAGCGGCCGTTATATTCCTTGCGGAACGCATCGACAAATTTCTTGTTGGCCGGCACATCCAGGTCCTGCGACCACTGGGCGGTGTTGTACATGCCCAGAATGGGGTCGCCCACCGCCGGGATAATGTCCTCGTCACCCGAAAAGGCCGGTCCAAGCAGCACGATGTCCTTGTCCAGACCGGCGGCTACGAACTGCTTGATGAAGTTGATGCCCATGGCACCGGGCAGGAAGAAAAATACGGCCTGGGGCTTGGCGGCGCGGATCTGTGCCAGCTCGGCCGCGTAGTCGATCTGGCCCAGTTTGGTGTAGATCTCGTCGCTGACCGGCTTGCCGTAGCCGCGCTTGAACCCGTTCAGGTGATCCTTGCCGGCCGGGTAATCCGGGGCCACGATGAACATCTTTTCGTAATTTCTGTCGGCCGCCACTTTACCGGCCGCTTCGTCAAACGCGTCGTTCTGATACGAAACACCGAAGAAATAGGCATTGCAACCCGCGCCGGCCAACTGGCTGGGACCGGGGTTGCTGGTCAAGTAAGGAACCTTGGCGGAAAACAGCGCCGGAGCCACGGCCAGGGCCACGTTCGAGCCGACCGGGCCGGTAAAGAAGTCGATCTTGTCGCGCTGCACAAAGCGGTTCACCAACTGGCGAGCCTGATCCGGGTTGCCGGCCATGTCTTGCTGAATAAACTCGGCGGGCTGACCGCCCAACTTGCCATCCAGCATCTTGATGGCAAGGTTAAAGCCATCGCGCACCTCTCCCCCTACGGCCGCAAATGGGCCGGACGTATCCATGGCCATGCCGACCTTAACGGTATCGGCATGGACCAGCGAACCGCCAAACGCCGTGGCCAAAGCCACCGACAATACGATACGTTTCATGTTTTCTCCTCGCGCCACAGCGCTTGTAGGCTGTCTTTATTTACGGGTATGGGCAGACCGACACCAGATACCGCCACACCAACCATTTATTTATAAATAGTTTAGTTATCAATCAATTTTGATGACAAGTTGTGGTTTTTACCTAGAATCGGCTTGCCGTCTGTCTCCTTGCCGAACGGCGCGGTTACGCCGATGCGACAGGTGGCTATGCACTATAACGACTGCAGCGGCAGCGGTTTATGCGCGTTTTCCTTGATGCCGCGCAGCAAACCGCAAGCCGCCGCTGCTACACTGGCCCTTCGCCCTTTTACCAGGAGACCTTATGCGTATTTCACATTTCCTGTGCCGGCTGCTGGCCGGCGGCGCCTTGCTCGTTCCCTTGCTGGCTACTGCCCAGTCCGACGCGCCGGTGTATCTGGCCGATCTGGCCTCTACCAACAAGCACGTGGCCGACCAGTATCGCGCCCTGATGCGCGATGTCGCCAAACGGGCCAGTTGGGTCAACCAATACGGCACGGCTTCGCCGGCCGAGACGGTGTCGGTAGACGGGCGCAACTATCACTTGTTCCGGGCCTGCAAACCGCACAATTGCCCAAGCGAAAGCTATGTGGTGCTGTTGGACGCTCAAAAGCAAACCCTGGCCCACGGTGCCTTCGTGGAAAACAAAACGTCCGGCCCTGGCCTGGCCAGCAGCCGCGTGCAGTGGCTGGGCGAACCCGACACCGATCTGGCACGCCACATGGCGGCCTGGCTGTTCTAGCAACGACAATGACCGCGGCCAAGCCGTCTGCGGCGGCTTGGCAACGCCATACCGGGCCGGTACACAACATTCAGTCACAATGTGTTAGCTTAGGAAAAAATGGCGCGTGATCGCCTTTGTCCTTCAGCCATCTCGCATAGAAGAATGGATCATGCCGACACTGCAATCGCCTTCCCAAGGCGCAGCATTCGACGCCTTGCACGCTGTGGCAATAGGCCAGGCCAGATGGGACGAGGTCATGGGCTTTGCCAAAGAACTGGTGGGAGCCGATTCAGCCACCATGCTCTGGCACAGCAAAAAAGCCCACGGACTGGCCCACACCGAAACAGCCGATATCCCCGCGCACACCCTGCAACTGTACGGCGACCATTTCCACAAATATGACCCTATCGCCCTGCGCCATTGGGGATCGCCGCCCGGCACCCGTTTTTCCTGTGGCCTGGAACTGGACAAACAGGACAGCATCAGCCGCAGCTTCTGGAACGACTTCATGCAGCCCTGCCGCATCCAGGAGATCCACGGCTGTATCCTGACCAACGAAGAGCAATGGATTACCGCCATCAGCTTTCAGCGCAGCCGCCTGTACAAACCCAGCCGAGAAACGCTGCGAACCGAACAGGCCTTTATGGCTCTGGCGGCCCAAGCCCTGCAAGAACAGCAACGGCGCAACATTGACGAGCTATCGCACCTGGGGCAGTTGCTAGGCCCGCGCCAAAACCTGTGGATGATTCTGAACAGCCGGGGCGAACTGCTCAGCAATGTGCACGCCCTGTTCCAGGAACTGGATCACGACCATAGCCTGCAACTGGTAGACAACCACCTGCGCCACCAAGACCCGCGCTGGAACCAGCGTCTGCTGGACGCCTTGCAGGACTGCCAGCAAACCCATCGTCCACTGCAATTGCACCTGCCCGATAACTGGGGACGCTCCTATCGCCTGTATCTGGGTCCGGCTGATACGCGATACAGTCAGGGCCTGCAAAATACCTTGCAGTTGCGCCTGGAATGCCGTCATATTTTCCATCTGCCCAGCGCCGAGCTGATTGCCGAGTTTTTTTCCCTGACTCCTACCGAAGCCCAGCTGTGCCACTGCCTGGCAAGCGGCATGACCCTCAAGGATGTCGCCCTTGTGCTGGGCATGGCATCGGAGACGGCCCGCAAGCATCTGGCCTCGGTCATGAAAAAAACCGGCTGCCACCGCCAGCCCGAACTGCTGCGCCTGATCACTTCTTTATAGATGCCGCTTGACCTTGCCCTGATGGGAAGGCTTACGCTGTTTCTATTGTTCCTACTACCCGGAGTCCTGCCATGTCCACTTTTTCCGTCCCTGACATGACCTGCGGCCACTGCGTGCGCAGCATCACCGAAGCCATCCACGCCGTCGCCCCACACGCCAGCGTCAAGACCGACCTGGATCTGCACCAAGTCACCATCGAAGGGCTGGACGCGGACCAAGCCCTGAAAACACTGGAAGACGCCGGCTACACACCCAGCAAACTGTAAGACCGCACCGGCCCTCCACAGGGCCGGCCGCTTTGTTTCGCGCCTACAATGCCTCCAGTTTCTGATTGACCACGGAGCGCATTGATGACTTCCCGACTTATCCCCCAGCCGCTGACCCCCGCCGACTTTGCCCCCTATGGCACCATGTTGGGCAAGGGGCTGGCACACGCCCCCACCGAAGCGGCCTTCAGCAATGCCGCCACCGATTTCTGGCGCGAACACCTTTTTGAGACCGGTGCGGGCGGCGACACAGAAGTGCTCTGGGTCAATTACCGCATCCAGGACCCGCACATCGCCGCCCTGGAGCAACACCTGCTGACGCAACAGGCGTTGGTACCGCTGACCGGCGAAATCATCCACGTCGTGGCTGCCAGCACCGCGCAGGGCGGGCCCGACCTGACTACCCTGAAAGCCTTTATCATCAAGCCCGGCCAGGGCGTATGCATGCAGCCGGGCTGCTGGCACAGCAGTCGCGTGCGCCGTGGTCAAGTCAGTTGCCTGATGCTGACACGCCGCTCGACCACCTTGGATCTGGTTGCCCATATGAGGGATGGAAACGTGGCCACCGAAAGCGAAATCCAACCCATCGACGCAGTTTCACTGGACCTGTAGCGCGATCGTCAAAAGGCGGACGCCGCCCCATACTTGATCGCCAGTTCGATAAATGCGCGCATCGCGGCCGACTGGTAGGCCCCCTTGCGCTGCATCAGAATGGCACGCCGCTGTGGCGGAGCCGGGTCCAGCCCCACCGCCACCAGGTATTCGCTGTTGCCAGCAATGGCCGCCGGCAGCAAAGTAGCCAAGCCGGTGCGCCGCACGATCTCGATGACGGCATTCAGTGAGTTCGATTCCATCTGCACCCGCAAATCCAGATCGTGCTGCCGGCAATGGCGTTCGATCTGTTCACGGGTAGCGAATTCGGCCGTAAGCAAAACCAGCGCCTCGCGCATCAACGCATCACGGTCTATGCTGCGCCGCTCGGCCAGGGCATGGGTGCGGCTGACGACCATCGCCAGGGTCTCGACCAGCAAGGGCTGGAACTCGACTGCTGTCGAGGTGGGTTTCTCAAAGGCAATCCCTATATCCAGTTCGTCTTCCACCAGCTGCGTTTCCACGCGCTCTTGCAGCATTTCCTGCACCACCAGGCGCACATTCGGGTAGCGACGGTGAAAAGCCTCGACCAAAGGACCAATCAGATACGAAGTGAACGTAGGAGCCACGGCCACCCGCAAGGAGCCTCGGCTCAAATCACTGACATCATGAATGGCACGCCGTCCTTCCTCCAGATCCTGCAGCGCCTGACGCGCGTAGCGCAGATATACCTCGCCGGCATCGGTCAGGCGCACGCTGCGCCCATTACGATCGAACAATTGCGCCCCCAACTGCTCTTCCAGTTGACGGACTTGCTGGGACAGTGCAGGCTGAGACACATGCAAGGCATGGGCCGCGCGCGTGAAGCTCTGATACTGAGCCACCGCCAGGAAATAATTGAGATGACGCAGCAGCATATTTTCACTATAAGTAAATCCAATGCAATGCATCGGAAATTGGTATTTTACCTTATGAATAGAGCAAGGTAAGCTTCACCCTGAGTCAAACCACAAGGACAAGGATGAAAGACATTATCGACGGATTCCTGAAGTTTCAACGGGAAGCCTATCCAAAGCGCGCCAAGCTGTTCAAAAACCTGGCCACGCACCAAAATCCCCGCGCGCTCTTCATCTCTTGTTCCGACAGCCGATTGGTGCCCGAACTGGTCACCCAGCGCGAACCAGGCGATCTGTTCGTCATTCGCAACGCAGGTAATATTGTCCCGTCCTACGGGCCCGAACCCGGTGGGGTCACCGCTTCCGTCGAGTATGCCGTGGCCGCTCTGCGGGTGTCGGACATCGTCATCTGCGGCCATTCGGACTGCGGGGCCATGACGGCCATCGCTACCTGTCAGTGCCTGGATCACATGCCGGCGGTCGATCATTGGCTGCGCTATGCCGACTCGGCACGCCTGGTCAACGAGGCGCGCGTACATGTCAACGAACACGAACGCATTGCTTCGATGGTGCGGGAAAACGTCATCGCCCAGTTGGCCAATATCCAGACCCACCCGTCGGTGCGCCTGGCCATGTCCGAAGGACGGCTGACCTTGCACGGCTGGGTTTACGATATCGAATCGGGCACCATCGATGCCTACGATGGCGGTGCCATGAAATTCGTGCCGCTGGTTGAAAATCCCACGGTACGCGCCGCACCGATCCGCCTGCCCTAAGCTGAATGAACGCTCCTGCAAAAGGAGCATTCATACCCACCGTGGTTCGTAACAACAACCCGCTGTTTCAAGTGCCCAGCACCGCTTTCAGTGCTGGCTGCAGATCCGGATAGCGAAATACATAGCCTGCTTCCAGGCAACGGCGCGGTTGCAAGCGCTGCCCGCCCAGCAACAGCACCGACAGCTCTCCCAGGGTGGCCTTCAGCAACCACTCCGGCACAGGCAGAAATGCAGGCCGGCCCAGGACACTGGCCAGGGCACGAGTAAAGTCGGCATTGCGCACCGCCCCAGGCGCACATGCATTAAACGGGCCGGAACAGGTTTGATGCTGCAACAAAAAGTCGATCAACCCGACTTCATCATCCAGATGAATCCAGGGCATCCATTGCCGCCCACTCCCCAGACGCCCCCCCAGGCCCAGTCCAAAGACGGGTGCCAACCGCTTCAATATGCCTTGCCCATCGGCCAGCACAGGGGCGGTGCGTACCCGCACAACCCGTATCCCTAATGATTCGGCTCGAATCGCTTCCTGCTCCCAGGCAGCACACAATCGGCTGCCGAAGTCTTGTCCAGGCAAGGTTCTTTCTTCGTCCAGAAGCAAGTCGCCGCCATCCCCGTACCAACCCACCGCCGAACCGGACACGAGCACAGACGGGCGATGTTCCAACCGCGCCAACCAGCCCACCAAGGTTCGAGTCAGATCCACGCGGCTGCGCCATAGCACCTGACGCCTACCCGCCGTCCACGGACGGTCTGCAATGGGTGCGCCGGCCAAATTAACAACCGCATCCAAGGTCTGCGCACCGTCCCACTGCTCCAGCGCGCCCAAACCCTGTGCTCCGCTGCACAGCCCAGCCACCTCGTGCGGGCGACGACTCCACACCCAGACATCGTGGCCCTGTGCCTTCCATTGCTTGCACAAGGCTCGTCCGATCAAACCCGTACCGCCTGTCAATAAAATACGCATCGCCTGTCTCCTGCGCGCAAGCCGATCTTACATCTGGCGGTCCTGGCGCTGCTGGTCAAATAAGCTGCGTCTTGCATGATGCACCAGAGACGGTCCGATCGCCATGCGTATTGACACTTGGCCCAGCCCACCCTGCCGCCGTCAGGCGCAACGAATTAAAACAAGTTACGCCCGAGGCAGGCCATTTTTTTTAAACAGAACGCATCTACTGTTGGGCTTGGACAGTAATCGACAGATTCACCGGCACGGTCGTGGAAATCATGGTCAGGCCAGCGACCTTGCGCAAGGCTTCAATGCCATCGCCCAACTTAAAATCCAGTGCATTCAGAACAATAGGCTCTTGTGTCGTTAACACCGCACGCCCGTCTTTCAGCTGGATGTAGCGTAATTGGGATTTAAACGGCTTGGTCTGGCCTGCAATACTCAACTCCCCGTCCAGATTCACCAGAGCGGACTGCCCGGCCTGCAAATCCTGCACACCTTCCAATCCGGCCTGGCCCTTGAATTCGATGGCCGGATACTGCTGCTCCTGAAACAGCATGGTCCGCATGCGCTCATCGCGCACAGGAATGCCGGTATCCAGCCCGGCCAGCGCAATCGACGCCTGGACCTGACCGCTCTTGTCCACCGTTCCTTGCACGCCGTTAAAGCGCAACACTTCCGTGGCCGCTTCGTTACCGGGCTTGAGTGCCTTGACCGACAGGAAAGTGACCGTTGATTGCTCGCCATCCACCACCCACGCCGCCTGCACAGTCGGCGTCAGCATCAAAGAGCCAGCCAGAGCAGCAAGAGCAAATATTTTACGCATGAAGAATATCCTTTTCTAAATAAAGACAGGGTTTCTTGGAATGGAAAAACAGATCAATCAAAATCATAAAAAAATTAAAAAAAGAAACATATTGAAAATATAAAACCCTACAAAAATAGGGGTTTATGAATTTCAAAAAAAATAATCCAAACACTACCGAAGCAATCATAAACAAAAAAACAGAAATAACAGAAAAAAAAGATTCTTCGCTAAACATCGGGGATTCCTTCGTATTGCTTGGGCCGTTTAGGCCAAACGCAGAGAGCCTCGGGTTCTCGCCAGGCCGATCGCAGCGGGCCGGTGGGCGAGTCAGGGCCTTCGCCGCAGGCGGGATGCCGGGGCGGGAGGCAAGGGGCGTGCTGTTCGAGCAGGGCTCTTGTGATTCGTCCGGTGGACGAATCACCCTGCGAGTTCACGCCCCGCCCGCACCGGTATCCTGACCAGGGAACCCGCGCACAGCGCGGGCGAAAGACCCAGCCCACCGGCCCGCTGCGATCGGCCTGGCGAGAACGACACCGCTGTGCTTGGCCCAAACGGCGGGACGTCCGTGTACGTTGTGCAAGGCATCAGCCATACGCTCAATGTTCTGGTGGGTATGTATGGCCGGGCTATGTCGCCGATGTTTTGAGCCGTTCAAGACGCAGCACGCTTGGACGGGGCGGGTCGGATGGCTTGCCGCAGGCGGGGCGCGGGGACGGGGTGCAAGCGTCGTTCTGTTTGACGGCGGCGCTTGTTACTTGTCCGGCGGACAAGCAACCCGCCGGAGTTAAGGACGCGCCCGGCCATGCGCCCCGACCAGGGCACCGGCGCAACGCGCCGGCAAGCCATCAACCCTGTCCGCGCGTGCTACGTCTTGAACGGCGTTTTCAAAAATCCAGTTCGTCATCGACTGGGGCAATTGGCTCCCGGAACTCTTCAAAGAAACCAAAAAAACGCCCCATATTCAATGAGCTGAAAATACCGTCTACAACACAGTCTGCGTCGTGCCCCCCCCCCTCTTTGACGGCCCATGCATCCCAGGCTGATTTTTATCCCGACCATTTTCGGACAGTCTTTGTCCATACTCGGATAGCTGCCCAAGACGCTCTTTCGCTACTGTATGGACATGAGCCGCCCACTTTTTTGGCGGCATGGATGCAAGGAGACAAGCAATGAGCACAGTGAGTTACGACACCTACCGCGAAGACAAGCTGGGTCGCGCCAATGTGGCCGACACCCCCGAACTGCTGTCCTACTACAAAGACCTGGAGCGCCTGGGCACGGCTGCCTTGTGGACAGTGGCCAACAAAATCGAACCCTGGCAACCCAAGTCGCAATCCGTCCCCATGCTGTGGCGCTATCGGGATTTGCGCGAACACGTACTGCAATCCGTATCCCTGGTCTCGCCTGAAAAAGCCGGACGCCGGGTGATCTACTTTGAAAACCCAGGGCGCAAAGATGTGGCTGCCGCCGTGGGCTGGCTGTATTCGGGCCTGCAGGTCATGCATCCCGGCGAAGCCGCCTCGGCGCACTGGCACTCCTCGTCAGCGCTGCGCTTTATCATGGAAGGTCGCGGGGCCTACACCATCGTCGATGGCCACAAAATGACGTTGGGCGCGAACGACTTCGTCATCACCCCCAATGGCTGCTGGCACGAACACGGCGTAGACGAAGGCGGTCTGCCCTGCATCTGGCAGGATGGCCTGGATATTCCGCTGGCCAACGCCATGGAAGCCGGTTTTTTCGGCGTACACCCCGATCTGCACCAGGCCGTGGGCTTTCCCGTGGACGACGCGGTCGGTCTGTGGGGCGCGCCCGGCCTGCGTCCCGACAGTGTCAAATGGACCAAGCCCTACTCGCCCCTGCTGAAGTACCAATGGGAGCCGACCTACGAGGCACTGCAACGCTACGCCCAGGCAGCCGAAGGCAGCCCCTACGATGGCTTGCTGATGAACTACACCAACCCGGCCACAGGCGGCCATGTCATGGCCACGATGGGAGCCAGCATGCAGATGCTGCGTCCCGGCTTCGTGGGCAAGGCGCACCGTCACACCGGCAGCTTTCTGTACCAGGTGGCTAAAGGCAGCGGATACTCCATTGTGAACGGCCAACGCCTGGACTGGCAGGAACACGACGTTTTCTGCGTGCCATCCTGGGCCTGGCACGAGCACGTCAATGGTTCGCAGACCGAGGATGCCTGCCTGTTCTGTTTTAACGACCTGCCCGCCATCGAAAAAATGGGCTTTTACCGCGAAGAAGCACTGGCCGATAACAACGGCCATCAACCTGTCTCGGCCTAGACGCGGCGCTGGCCTCCCCAGAGCCAGCTTGTCGTCCATCAGTCCGGACCGCTCCGGGATTGGATCAACGTCCAATCCCGGGGCGTTTTGCTTTGCCCGACGCGGCGCTATACTAAAAACTTGAAGGATCAACAATCGCTGCCGGTACCCGGCCTGGTCAACGGCGATTGCAAAGCCGGACAACAGCGCCCAGACAGCCCCGCGGAGGCCGCCATGCACCCTTCGATGACAGGATGGACTCAAACCCTGCTGAGTCAGCACGCGCTGCTGGTGTCGCGCGACGTCGAAGAAGTGCGTTCGCGTGTCGCCGCCTTGCTCAACGATCACCACCTGACCCCACATGGGGCCACGCTGACAGCCCGCCTGCACGGCGTGCAAGCCGACGCACTCAGCCTGTGGCGACTGGAATACGGCGACGCCGTCACTGTCGAAGAAACCCGACCAGGCGGCGACTTTCTGCTGGTACAGATGCCCCTGTCCGGTTCGGTGGACATTCAATGCGAAGAAGGTCACTGGGCCGTGCGTGCCGGCTCGGGACTGATTCTACCTTCCCACCAGCCCCACCGCCTGCTCTGGGAAGCCGGTGCCGCGCAGATCATCCTGAAAGTGCCGCTCAGCCGTCTACAACTCGAATACCAGAACCTGACCGGCACGCTTTCCCGTGAACCTTTGACCTTTGATCGCCAGATCCGACTGGAAGCCAGCGACGGCGAACAGTGGAGCGCCCTGCTGCGCTACTTCTGCGAACAACTGGCCCATCCATCGCCGCTGGGCGCGATCAAGATCCGCATGGCCGAACAAGCGCTGATCCGCCACCTGCTGGTGGCCCAGTCCCTGACGCTGCGCGAACACCTGCTGGGCGAACACGGCCTGCACATGCCCCGGGTTCTGCAACGCGCCCGCGACTTTATGCAAAGCCATCTGCGCGAGACCATCGGCCTGGACGACATCGCCCGGCACAGCGGTGCCAGCCCACGCAACCTGTCGCGCCTGTGCCAGCAACACTATGGCGTCAGTCCCATGCAGTTGCTGCGCGACATGCGCCTGGATGCCATACGGCAAGCACTGATCCAGGCCAACCACGACCGCAACGTATCAGAAATCGCCCTGCACTGGGGCTACACCCACCTGGGCCGCTTTGCGGCAGCCTACAAACAGCGCTTCGGGCAGACGCCGCAGGAAACGCGGCGGTTTGGGCGGGCCACCAGAGGCTCCGACCAGAATTGACTATCGCCTGAAGTAACGCGGGCCTAAACAGACACGGGAGGCCACGACCCGGCCCCAATACCACACAGTAGCAGCCTGTTTAACGACAAGCCGCAGCTACTGCGCGACTGACGGTTTGGCCCAGCTCCGTTCCAGCAAAAAGCCCAGCATGTGCGCTGGGCTTTAAGAGATACTGGCCGTGAATGAAGCGGAAAGAGCCGCTTCTTGTCGTCAGACGTTAAACAAGAAGTTCAACACATCCCCGTCTTTGACCACGTATTCCTTACCTTCAGCGCGCATTTTGCCGGCTTCTTTAGCGCCTTGTTCGCCTTTGCAGGCGATGAAGTCATCAAAGGCGATGGTTTGGGCGCGGATGAAGCCGCGCTCGAAGTCGGTGTGGATGACACCGGCGGCTTGAGGGGCGGTGTCGCCTACGCGGATGGTCCAGGCGCGGACTTCTTTGACGCCGGCGGTGAAGTAGGTTTGCAGGCCCAGCAGGCTATAGGCGGCGCGGATGACGCGGTTCAAGCCCGGTTCTTCCATGCCCAGGTCGGCCAGGAACTCGACTTTGTCGGCATCGTCCAGCTCGGCGATTTCGGCTTCCACAGCGGCACACACGGCGACCACGGGCGCGCCGTCGGCGGCGGCGTACTGCTGCACGGCGTCCAGATGGGGATTATTGGTAAAACCGTCTTCTTTGACGTTGGCCACGTACATGGTGGGCTTGGCGGTGATGAAGCCGTAGGATTTGATCTGGTGCAGCTCTTCGGCGTCCAGCTTCAGGGAGCGCACGGACTTGCCTTCGCCCAAGGCTTTTTCGATACGTTCCAGCAAGGCCACCAGCTTGGCCGCGTCTTTGTCGCCGGAGCGGGCCAGCTTCTGATTGCGATGCACGGCTTTTTCGACCACGCCCAAGTCGGCCAGCGCCAATTCGGTATTGATGATTTCGATGTCAGCCAGGGGGTCGACCTTACCGGCAACGTGAATGACGTTTTCGTCGGCAAAGCAGCGCACCACGTGTACGGTCGCGTCGGTTTCGCGGATATTGGCCAGGAACTGATTGCCCAGGCCTTCGCCCTTGGACGCGCCCGCCACCAGACCGGCAATGTCTACAAATTCCACCACGGCGGGCAGAATGCGCTCGGGGTTTACGATCTCGGCCAACCCTTGCAGACGACTGTCGGGCACTTCGACCACGCCCACGTTGGGTTCGATGGTGCAGAAGGGGTAGTTTTCGGCCGCAATGCCGGCTTTGGTCAGTGCGTTGAACAGGGTGGATTTACCAACGTTGGGCAAGCCAACGATGCCGCATTGCAGTGCCATGAGTATCCTGAAAATCAAAGAGTTATATAAACGATGCGCTATTGTAGCGCCCTGGCGCAGCCTGGGTGAAATCCAGAATAGGCCGATCTATAAAATGATGCCGACGCAGTCCTCGCATCAGCCGAACCGGGCTGACGCGCTATGACCTGCCTGGCCCAGACAAACGACCTGACGTAACGATTGTATTTACCCTGGCAAGTGCCCAAACAGTTTGAGCAGGCCCATGATAAGCAACACCGGCCCGCCATTGAAAATCGCATGCAGCACGATGGCGGCCCCGATACCGCGACGCACCCGCAGCCAGGCCAGCACCAGACCGGTCACGCATTGCGGCAGCACGAGCAAGGGCAGCAGATACCAGCTCATGCTGTTGAGCTGAAAGTTATACAAATGCAGCGCCCCGAAAGCCAGAGTCAAGGCGTAGAACACCCAAGGGAACAGCCGCCAATAGCGGCGCATAGCGGCAAAGCGCCAGGGCCGCCCTTGCAATGCCGCCAATAAGCGACTGAACCAGTTGGCCCCGGCCGGCAGTGCGGTACGCGCAAAACCGGTATGGCGGCTGATCCAGACGGCAAGACACAGCACCAGCAAAGCCTGCATGGCCCAGGTCGGCCCCTGGAACATGCATAGCGTAGCCAAGGGCACCACCGTCAGCCATTGGGACGGTCTACGCAACACAAAACGAAACACCAGCTCCTCTACAACGGGAGCCCAAAGAATGGCCTGGGCCCACGGTATGCGCGTCGGGTCCAGCCTGTGCTGCGCGCCGCCCAAGCCCGCGACCGACACGGCAATCGGGCCGAAAACCAGCACATTGACCAGCCAAAGCAGACCGGCCCACTGCAGCAAACGCTTGAACGGCAAAGGCGCGAACCAGTCCAGCCACCAACCCTGCCCTGCAGGCCGGCCGGCAAGCCGCCGCGCTGAACGCGGATTGCACAAAAAACGGAAGAAATCCCTGAGTTCGTCCCGAAACCGCACCCCGCCGGCCACCGCTGGATACACCATGCACTAAGCCTTTTGCGTTGCGTGCAACTGGCGCGTCGCCTGTTCGATATCGCCGCGCAACAAAGCAGGCATCACCTGCCTGCAACGTGTAATGACGTCCTCGATATCGCGTAATTCTTCCTGGCGGGGATTGTTCAAGACAAAGGCGGCCACCTGCTGGGCCAGGCCCAGGCTGCGCGGATGCCCTATGCCGATGCGCATGCGCCAGAAATCAGGGCTGCCGAATGCAGACTGAATATCGCGCAAGCCGTTATGGCCCGCATGACCACCGCCCTTCTTGATCTTGACCTGCCCAGGCAGCAGATCCAGCTCGTCGTGCAGCACCAAAACCTGCTCGGGCTGCAACTTGTAAAAACGCATCAGCGCGCCGGCGGCCTGTCCGGATTTGTTCATATAGGTAATGGGTTTGGCTAAAACGACGTTTTCGCCTTCGAAGCGCGCCTTGGCGACCCAGGCGAAAAAGGCCTTTTCCAGATTGAAGGTCGCACGCAAGTCGTCCGCCAGATGATCGGCCAGCCAGAAGCCGGCATTATGGCGGGTGCTTTCGTATTCCGGGCCAGGATTGCCCAGGCCAATGATCAGACGTATGGGGGCAGACATGAAGAGTTCAAAAAATAAATCGCTGCGCAACAAGCGCAAAAAACAAACCCCCGCCAGCATACGCTGACAGGGGTTGATTCGCCAAGCGCAAGGCCGGCCAGGCCGGCCCGCAGCTGTGCCTTACTCGGCGGCGGCTTCTTCTTCGGCAGCAGCGCCACCGCCCACAGGCAGAGCGGCAGCCAGCAAAGGATTGGCTTCGTGGCCGGCATACTGCACGCCCAACGGCAGCTTGACATTTTCCAGGTGCAGGTTGGCGTTGGCAGTCAGGCCGCCCAGATCCACGGTGATGGACGCTGGCAGGCTACCTGGCAGGCAAGTGATTTCCAGATCCGTCAGGATGTGGCTGATGACTTGGCCGCTGAGCTTGACGGCAGGAGCCGTGTCACCGTTGATGAAGTTCAGAGGAACTTTGGTGGTGATGGCCTGGGAAGCCAGAACGCGCTGGAAATCCACGTGCAGCACTTGCTGCTTGTAGGGGTGCCATTGCACGGCGCGCAGCAGAACCTTTTCGGCCTTGCCGTCCAGATCCATGGTCAGGATGGAGGCGTGGAAAGCTTCTTTGCGCAGGCTGTGATAGATTTCGTTGTGATCCAGAGCGACCACGACAGGCTGGCCTTCGCCACCGTAAACGATAGCGGGCACTTGACCGGCGCGACGCAGGCGGCGGCTCGCACCCGTACCCTGTACATCACGCGAAGTAGCGGTGAATTTCATGTAGAACTCCGTAGTGCAGAGCCAGGCTCTGCATAAAATGGTAGCGAACTACCTAGTTGACGCGCGCCGCGACCAGCGCACGTTGAAAAACTTAATCCGTAAACAGCGAACTGACCGATTCGGCATTGGAAATGCGCAGAATCGTCTCGCCCAGCAACGCCGCACAGGACAACTGGCGGATTTTGCTGCATTCGCGGGCCTTGGCAGACAGCGGGATGGTGTCGGTTACGACCAGCTCGTTCAACTGGGAATTACTGATGCGCTCGACCGCCTCGCCCGACAGCACGGGGTGCGTGCAATAGGCGTATACCGCCTTGGCACCGCGCTCTTTCAGGGCTTCGGCAGCCTTGCACAGCGTGCCGGCGGTATCGACCATATCGTCCATCAGGATGCAGGTGCGGCCATTGACATCGCCAATGATGTTCATGACTTCGGATACGTTGGCCCGCGGACGGCGCTTGTCGATAATAGCCAGATCCACCTCCAGCTGTTTAGCCAGTGCGCGGGCCCGCACTACGCCGCCGATGTCGGGCGACACGACCACCATATCCTGGTAGTTGCAACGCCAGATATCGCCCAGCAAAATGGGAGAAGCGTAAATATTGTCGACAGGAATATCGAAAAAGCCCTGGATCTGATCGGCGTGCAAGTCCATCATCATGACCCGGTCCACACC
The DNA here is from genome assembly GCF_038237375.1 of Alcaligenes sp. SDU_A2. Lineage (NCBI taxonomy): Bacteria > Pseudomonadati > Pseudomonadota > Betaproteobacteria > Burkholderiales > Alcaligenaceae > Alcaligenes > Alcaligenes sp. SDU_A2. The sequence continues at coordinate 3,215,894 of NZ_CP151273.1, forward strand.
CACCACTTGCAGCATATTGGCGACAACCTTGGCGGAAATGGACACGCGGGCCGAGCGCGGACGGCGATCCTGACGGGCATAGCCAAAATAAGGAATGGCCGCCGTGATGCGACCGGCCGAAGCGCGGCGCAGTGCATCGACCATGACCATGATTTCCATCAGGTTGTCGTTGGTGGGCGCGCAAGTAGGCTGGAGTACGAAAACATCGCGACCGCGCACGTTCTCGTTGATTTCGACCATTGCTTCCCCGTCGGAGAAGCGACCTACTGTCATCTTCCCTAGCGACATGTCAAGATGGTTGACGACGTCGACGGCAAGGCGAGGATTCGCCGTGCCGGTGAAGATCATGAATCGGTCTTGTGCCATGATATGGAGATAGATTTCTGATGCAGGAAAAGCAAAGCTGTTGATCGATACCCCTGTAAGGCAACGACTCAACAGCTTTACATTATCGCAGGCTTTAAGCCTGAAAAGTGGCTGGGGAAGAAGGATTCGAACCTTCGCATGCTGGAATCAAAATCCAGTGCCTTAACCAGCTTGGCGATTCCCCAAAAACTCAATCTATCCAGTAGCGTAGTGGATGATTCTGAAGCCCTGAACAAACCCATGTTTGTTTGACCAGTGAATCATCACTATTTGCTGCGCTACCAGCATGATGTTCTTTACTGCTGATTTGCAAAATTTTATTTTGGCAAATCGTGGCTTCACGCTTGTTTTCAGTTTTCCTGCACTCAACAAACAAACATGAACCAGAGCCTGTCATTCTAGCGCTTATTCCTGAATCGTGCAAGTTATTTTTTAACTTGAGTAGATTCGGATATAAACCGAATGCGACTGCTTCAAGGTTGTTCTTGCCAAACAAAGAGACATTTCCCTCTGCCTGCCAAAAGCGTTCTTGCCAATCAGCAAAGAACGTCATTGTGATGGGTTCTTCGTCTCGTGTCAAGTCTTTCGACGTAAATATTTCCGCAGTCGAAATAAATTGCGGAGGGCGAATAATGACGTAGTCCCGTTCGGGCAGTGCGATCGCCTGCAACTGCTCGCCTACTCCCTGCGCGAATGCGGCTTGCCCGAACACAAAGACCGGCACATCGGCCCCCAAAGGCAAGGCAATATCCATCAAGGCCTGTCGGCTCAAGCCCAACGACCACAAACGGTTCAGTGCGATCAGCGTGGTGGCCGCATCACTGGACCCTCCGCCCATGCCCGCACCCGACGGAATATTCTTGACGCAGGAAATATCCACGCCCTTGCGGGTGCCAGTCGCCTGTTGCAGCGCCCGTGCCGCGCGCACGACCAGATCCTGCTCGGGGTCCACATCGACCAATGTGCTGTAGGCACGGCAAATCCTGCCGTCATCGCGCGGGATAAAGCTCAGGTAATCGTTAAGATCTACAAAGCGAAAGGCCGTCTGCAGAAAATGATAGCCGTCGGCACGGCGGCCGACCACATGCAAGAACAGATTGATCTTGGCCGGAGCCGGTACATCGTATAGCGCCATGACGCCCTGCCCGTTGTTTACTGGTCTACAACCAGACGCACGCTGATTGAGCGGCTGGCTTCGTGGCGGTTCAGTTGCAACAGGCGCGGCCCGCGCTCGTCGTAGCGCGACAAACCCACGCGCCAGCCTGCTTGCTCAAAACTGCTCAGGTGCTCTTGATCGTCACGCTTTTGCGCACGTACCGGTGCCGCGCCCGTGCGGCCATGCAGCCAATCGCGCAGACCGGCCACCGGCACGGGGCTACCCAGTACTTTTTCCACTAATTCGTCGGGGTGGCTGGCCGCTTCCTGACTGCCGTCCGTTCGTTCCAGCATGGCCCGACCCGGCACCACCCAGACACGGGCCAAGGTATTACCTAAAGGGTTGGTCAGGTCCAGCATCAAGCGCTGCCCATCGTCACGCCAGGCAAAACCGCCTTGCACGGCCTCCACCTGCCCGTTGTCGTGCGTTACGCTCAAAGCAAAACGGCCGGCCCGCGACAAGGCAGTATCGCGCTGGGCCTGCTCGGTCTGCGCGGGCGCATCGATTTTCTGGGGAGTAGCGCAAGCCGCCAGCAACCCCGTCAAGGCCAAAGCCCCCAGACCGGCCCAGCGGCGCAACAAAGAACAAGACATCACGGCAAAACGACTCCGAGGCGTTTGATGGTTTCCAGAAGGGTACGGTTATGCTCATCTTTGGCCAGGCCGGCACGAAACACCAGCATGGCGTCATTGCGACGTCCTTTGGCCCAAAGCACCTCGCCCAGATGGGCGGCTACGTCTGCTTCCGGCAGTTTTTCGTAGGAACGCTGCAAATACTCCAGCGCCGCCTGCAAGTCGCCAATACGGAACAAGTACCAACCCACACTATCCAATATGTAAGGATTGTCCGGCTCCAGCTCCATGGCGCGCTCCAGCAGATCCTGGGCCTCTTCCAGGTTGCGATTCTGATCGGCGTAGGTATAGCCCAGCGCGTTGTAGGCATTGGCATTGTCGGGGCGCAGTTCGATCACGCGCCGCATCAGCGTCTCGAACTGCTCGGTCTTGGCGCGCTGCTCGTACAGCATGGCCAGGTTGTATTTGATCTCGGCACTGTCAGGCAATTCCCGATCGGCGCGCTCCAGGGTTTCCAGGGCCTGATCGGTGCGACCACTATCCTGATAAATGGAGGAGTAGGTCAAGGCCACCACCACCTGATCGTTGCGGTCGCGAGGGCGCGATGTATCCAGCGTGCGGCGGGCCAAGGGCAGATTACCCTGACGGGCCTGCAGCACCGCTTTATGGATCTGGGCCTGAAACCGCAACGCCGGCTCCTCGATCAGATCCAATTGGCGAATGGCTTCGTTCAGATCATTCTGCGCTTCGGCAATCTGCACCAGCGACAGACGGGCCTCGGAAATACTGGCCAAGGCCGTGCTGGCATCGTCGCGCAAGGACTGGCGGCGTTGCTGCTGAACATTGATATATTCTTCGAGCAGGCGACGCGCCTGATCGTAGTGCTTGGCGCGAATATGGATTTCGGCCTGCGTATACAACAGGTCGAAGTCTTCGGGTGCGGCACGTTGCAAGGCAGTGACCAGCGCCAGCGCTTCATCGAACTGCTGTCGCTCGACCAACCTGTTAGCCAGCAATAGTTGCAGCTTGCGGCTGTCGGGGTTTTCGCGCACAAAGCGACGGGCCGCCTCCAGGGCAGCCGAGGGATTGATCTTGATGCCGTACTCCAGCACGCGCTGGGCTGCGGCTTCCGATTGCGGGTCCAGACGTAAGGCTTCGCGGGCTTCGCGCTCGGCGCGCACAGGGTCTTCGGCATTCCAGGCCGTATCGGCCAGGGCAAGGCGCGCCAGGGGCGTGGAACGCACGGGTTCCTTCAAGGCCTTGTCCAGCACCTCCAGCGCCAGTCGCCTATCAACCATTTTGCCCACGATGCTCATGGCCTGGACGATGGCCTGGTCTTTGTCTTGCGCCCGGGATATGCGCAGCCACAAGGCATCAGCCAAGCCTTCGGTTTGACCGCTAGAGGCTTCCAGCGCCAGAGCGGTGGCTTTGGCCTCGGGGTCGTTGGGGGCCAGCAGCACCCATTCCTTGGCGGCGCGCAAGGCGCGCGACAGATTGCGATCAGCCATGGAATACTGGAAAGCACTCTGGGCAAAACGGGGATCGCTGGTATCGCGCGCCAGGCCCAGGAAGGTCTGGCTGGCTACATCGTACTCGCCGCGCGATGCGGCCACTTCGCCCACCAGCACCCGATAAAGAATATCGGATGTCAGGCCGACCAGCGGCAACTGCCCGCTACGCAGACGAATCGTATCGGCAGGCGGCTCCGCCTTGATAATAGGAAGTGAATTCTGCGCTTGCGCCGAAACCGCTGCAAGCAACGACGTCAGGCCCAACAATAGTGTTAAGGTCAGAGCATTCATCCAGAAAAACCCGCGCCGTTGCACGCGTGAAAAGACGCTCGATGGCACAATAAAGGAATCAGATTTGTTGATGGTATCACCCCCCCATGCCTGAACTGCCAGAAGTTGAAACAACTCGTCGCGGAATTGCGACGGTCATCAACGGAAAAATAGTCCGACAATTCCTGATCCACGAGCCCCGCCTGCGCTGGCCTGTTCCCGGCCAGTTGCCGCTCTGGATACAAGGCCAGATCGTGCTGGGCTGCGAGCGCCGTGGGAAATACCTGTTGTTGCATTTCGAGCAAGGCACCCAAATCATCCACCTGGGCATGTCCGGGTCCTTGCGTCGCGTGGCCCTGGACGAGCCCCGCCGCAAGCACGACCATGCGGAATGGCTATTTGATGATGCACGCTTTCTGCTGCACGACCCACGCCGCTTTGGTGCCATATTATGGCACGCCCCCAGCAGCGGCCCACTGGAAAACCATCCGCTGATTCGCACTTTAGGGATAGAGCCGTTCGATCCCTTGTTCACTCCTTTGTATCTGCATCGCCATCTGCAAGGACGGCGCATCGCCATCAAGCAGGCGTTGCTGGGCGGAAAAATCGTGGTGGGCGTGGGCAATATTTATGCATCCGAATCTCTTTTTCTGGCCGGCATCCACCCCGAAATGCCAGCCGGTGACCTATCCCTGCATCGCTGCGAAAAGCTGCATGCCGCCATCCTGAGCACCTTACAGGCTGCACTGGACTCGGGTGGCAGCACGCTGCGCGATTATGTAAACGCCAGCGGTGCCCCTGGTGCCTACTTCGATATCCATGCCAATGTCTACGAACGCGCGGGCCGCCCTTGCCCGCGTTGCGGGCAGGCCATCAAGCGTATCGTCCAAGGCCAACGCGCAACATATTACTGTTCGCGCTGCCAACGCCGCTAAGCACGCGGCGCGCCATTGCCCCCTGCCCTCCCCATGTTATGCCGGCCGCCTCGCCAGGCATGGCTGTGCGCGTTTCAGTGAAACGCCGTCCTGTTTGCGGACACTCAGGTATTCACCTATATCGAATTGATTAGCCATAAACTAATCTATGGACATCCCCTTCTTTACTGTGGAGTCCGTTTCATGAGCAAGTCCTTTGCCTCGCACAACGACCTGGAAGACAAAGTCGTTTCTTTCGAAAAACTGTCCGACAATGCCTACGCCTACACGGCCGAAGGCGACCCAAACACCGGCATCATCATCGGCGACGAAGCCATCATGGTGATCGACACGCAGGCCACGCCGGTCATGGCAGAAGATGTTATCCGCCGCATACGCGAAGTCAGCGACAAGCCCATCCGCTACATTCTGCTGTCCCACTACCACGCCGTGCGCGTGCTGGGCGCATCGGCCTATAACGCCCAGGAAATCCTGGCCAGCCGCGACACCTACGACTTGATCGTCGAACGCGGCGAGCAAGACAAAGCCAGCGAGATCGGCCGCTTCCCACGCCTGTTCCGCAATGTCGAGTCCATTCCGCCCGGCCTGACCTGGCCCACCATGACCTTCCAGGGACACATGACGGTGGATCTGGGCAATCTGGAAGTACACCTGATGCAGGTGGGCCGCGGCCACACCAAAGGCGACACCATTGCCTGGCTGCCCGAACAGCGCATTCTGTTCGCCGGCGACCTGGTGGAGTATCAATCCACCCCCTATGCAGGCGACTGCTATTACCGCGAATGGCCACGCACGCTGGATCGTCTGGCCGAATTCAAGGCCGAGAAAATGGTGCCCGGTCGCGGCCCCGCCCTGAAAAATGCCACCGAAGTGCGTCAGGCCCTGGCCGGTACCCGTGCCTTCCTGACCGATCTGTATTCCTGCGTGTACCAAGGAGTCACGGCCGGCAAGGATCTCAAGACCATCTACCGCGAAACGTACGACTTCATGAAGCCACGCTATGCCGATTGGGTCATCTTCGACCACTGCATGCCGTTTGATGTGGCGCGCGCCTACGACGAGGTAAACGGCTACGACGATCCCCAGATCTGGACCGCCGAGCGCGATCTGGAAATGTGGAAACAACTCGAAGGCCAATAAGGCAGCGCACCAGGGAGAACGGACATGGGAGACATCAACTACCAAACCCTGGAACTGGCGCAGGCAGCGCGGCCCGACACACATACACGACACGAGATCGTAGTGGTCGGTGCCGGCCCGGTGGGACTGACTCTGGCGCTGGACCTGGCCGCCAAAGGCCGCCGCGTCCTGATCCTGGACGAAGACACCGGACTGTCAAAGGGTTCGCGCGCCATCTGCTTTGCCAAGCGCACGCTGGATATCTGGGACCGGCTGGGCGTGGGCCAGCGCATGATGGACAAAGGCGTATCCTGGAACGTGGGCAAGGTCTTTTTCCGCGACCAGGAAGTCTGGAGCTTTAATCTGCGCCCCGAGGAAGGTCACCAACGACCGGCTTTCATCAATCTGCAGCAATACTATTGCGAAGGCTATCTGTATGAAGCCGTGCGCGATCACCCCTTGATCGAGCTGCGCTCGGGCCACAAGGTGGCCAGTCTGCGCAATGCCCCCGACAGCGTGCAGCTGAATGTGCAAACCAGTCAGGGCGACTACACCCTGGAGGCCGGCTGGCTGCTGGCGTGCGATGGCTCCCGCTCCAGCATACGGCGCGAACTGGGGCAGGCCAGCAGCGGTCGTATCTTCAAGGACCGCTTCCTGATCGCCGATGTGCGCATGCAGGCCGATTTTCCGGCCGAACGCTGGTTCTGGTTCGACCCGCCCTTTCATCCGAATCAATCTGTACTGCTGCACAGTCAGCCGGACAATGTCTGGCGCATCGACTTTCAACTGGGTTGGGATGCCGATCCGGTGGAAGCGGTCAAACCGGAAAACGTCCTGCCGCGCATCCGCGCGCTGCTGGGGGCCGACACGCCCTTCGAGCTGGAATGGGTCAGCATCTACACCTTTGCCTGCGAACGCATGGAGCACTTTCGCCACGGCCGCGTCCTGTTCGCCGGTGATTCGGCCCATCGGGTCTCGCCTTTTGGTGCCCGAGGTGCCAATAGCGGAGTACAAGATGCCGACAATCTGGCCTGGAAGCTGGATCTGGTGCTCCGGGCCAAGGCCCCGGAGAGCCTGCTGGACAGCTACGCACAAGAACGTGAGCCGGCCGCCGACGAGAACCTGCGTCACTCCAGCCGATCGACGGACTTCATTACCCCAAAAAGCGAGATCAGCCGACTGTTCCGCGACGCCGTGCTGATTCTGGCACGCCGCCATGCCTTTGCTCGTAACCTGGTCAACAGCGGCCGCCTTTCTCTGCCCAGCGCCTATCTGGACAGCACGCTGAATACGCCCGACCAGGACGCCTTCGCGCCCCATGCCCCCGCGCCAGGCACATGCGTAGCCGACGCCCCCATACAGAGACAAGGCCGCGATACGTGGTGGCTGCCACAACTGGGGCCGGCGTTCACGCTGGTGGAGTTTGCCTGCGAGCCGCAAAGCACAGACCCAAAGCTGACCGAATTGGTCGAACAGGGCCTGCTGACCCGCTTGCGCATATGGCCGGCAGGAACCAGTCAGGAGCAAGCCGGCATCGATCCCGTGGACACACAGGATCTGCTGCGGCAGCGCTATGACGCCACCCCCGGCAGCGCCTACCTGATCCGCCCCGACCAGCACCTGTGTGCCCGCTGGCGCACGCTGGACGGTAATGCCGTCCAGCAGGCCCTGCACCGTGCCTGCGGCCATCCCCTGGAGACTGCACAATGCCTGCACTAAACACCACTCGCCCTATGGACAGAGCCGACGATTTTTATGAGCTGCTGATCAACGCCCATCAGGGACTGAGCACCGCCCAAAGCCATGCGATGAATGCATCTCTAGTCCTATTGCTGTGCAATCATATTGATTCGCTGGAGATTGTCGCCCAAGCCCTGGAAGCAGCGCGACAAGCCAGCCAGGAACAAACCGCCTGAACCACGGAGACTTTGCAATGAACTCCTTGAACTACCAGATCGGATTTGGCAATGCCTTTGCCACCGAAGCCTTGCCCGGCGCACTGCCGCTGGGGCGCAATTCGCCCCAGCGCTGCCCCTACGGCCTGTATGCCGAACAACTGTCAGGCACGGCCTTCACCGCCCCGCGCGCGGAAAACCGCCGCTCTTGGCTGTACCGCATCCGCCCCAGTGCCCAGCAAGGCCCCTTTACTGCCTTTGGTGGTGCCCCCCACTGGACCGAGGACTTCGGCCAAGGTCCGGCCAACCCCAACCGGCTGCGCTGGAACCCCATGCCGCTGCCGGCCACACCCACGGATTTTTTGGCCGGCGTTCATACCTGGGCAGGCAATGGCAGCAGCGGCGAACAAAGCGGCATAGGCATACAGTTGTACGCCATCAACCAGTCGATGGGACGGCGCGTGTTCTACAACGCGGATGCGGAAATGCTGTTCGTGCCTGAACAAGGCCGTCTGCGCCTGGTCAGCGAGCTGGGCATCATGGACATAGAGCCGTGCGAGATTGCCGTCATGCCGCGTGGGGTACGTTTCAAGGTCGAACTGCTGGACGATGCCGCGCGCGGCTATCTGCTGGAGAACTTCGGTGCCCCCCTGCGCCTGCCCGAACTCGGCCCGATTGGCTCGAACGGGCTGGCCAATGCGCGCGATTTCAAAACACCGGTTGCCTGGTACGAAGACCTGAGCGAACCGCACGAACTGGTGGCCAAGTTCACGGGCGGCTTCTGGGTGGCCCAACTGGCCCATTCGCCGCTGGATGTCGTGGCCTGGCACGGCACACATGCCCCTTACAAATATGATCTGCGTGACTTCAACGTCATCGGCTCGATCAGCTACGACCACCCCGATCCGTGCATTTTCACCGTGCTGACCTCGCCCTCGGACACGCCCGGCACCGCCAATCTGGACTTCGCCATTTTCCCGCCCCGCATTCTGGCCATGGAAAACACCTTCCGTCCGCCCTGGTTCCATCGCAATTTCGCCAGCGAGTTCATGGGTCTTATCCAAGGGGTGTACGATGCCAAGGCCGACGGCTTTGCACCGGGAGGCTCCAGCCTGCACAATTGCATGAGTCCACACGGACCCGATGCCGGCACCTTCGACAAAGCCAGCCAGGCGGACCTGAGCCAGGCCGACTATCTGCGCAACACCATGGCATTCATGTTCGAGACGCGCAAAGTCATCCGGCCTACTCGCCAGGCGCTCGACAGCAACGGGCTGCAGGCCAACTACGACGCCGTCTGGGACGGACTGGAAAAACACTTTTCTACGGAACACAAGGCATGACAAGCACTTTCCTGAATGACACCCACGACCCGGCGCTACAAAGCTGGGTGCCAGGCGCCAACGAGGCGGACAACGGCTTTCCTATCCAGAATCTGCCCTTTGCCGTGGCGCGCCGCCGGGATAGTCAGGAAGACTTCCGCGTCATGGTCGGCATAGGCCCTTACGCGCTGGACCTGGGCCTGCTGGCCTGCGAAACCCCTTGGCACGGCAAGGCAGCGCACGCCCTGGCGGCCTGCGCCCATCCGGCCCTTAACCCCTTGATGGCACTGGGTCAGGACTACTGGAGCGCGCTGCGCGCCGCCTTGTCGCAAGACCTGCGCAGCGGCTCGTCCGCCGAGTCGCGCCTGCGTGCACTGCTGATCGAACGCGATCATCTGGAATATGCACTGCCCATGCAGATCGGCGACTACACCGATTTCTACATTTCCATTCACCACGCCACCGCTGTGGGCAAGCAGTTCCGCCCTGATGCGCCCTTGCTGCCCAACTACAAATGGGTTCCCATCGGCTATCATGGCCGCGCTTCCAGCATAGGCGTGTCGGGCCAGCAATTCCCTCGCCCACTGGGCCAGACCCGCCCGCCCGAAGGCCAGGATCAACCCGGCTTCGGACCTTGCCAGCGCCTGGACTTCGAGCTGGAAATGGGGATTGTCATCGGCCAGGGCAATCCTGCCGGTCACCGTATCCCCATCGGCCAGGCCCAGCAGCATGTATTTGGCCTGTGCTTATTGAACGATTGGTCGGCACGCGACCTGCAGGCCTGGGAGTACCAACCACTGGGCCCCTTTCTGGCCAAGAACTTTGCATCCACGATTTCGCCCTGGATCGTCACCCTGGAAGCGCTGGCCCCCTTCCGACGCGGGTTCAGCCGCCCGGAAACCGATCCACAGCCGCTGCCTTATTTGCAGGACGCAGACAATCAACAAAGCGGGGTGCTGGATGTGGAACTGGAGGTCTACCTGAGCACGGAGCAATCGCGCCACCAGGGACAGCCTGCCGCTCTGCTCTCGCGCAGCAACTTCAAGGAAGCATACTGGACGGTTTCTCAACTGGTGGCCCACCATACCGTCAATGGCTGCAATCTGCAGACCGGCGACCTGCTGGGTACTGGCACGCTGTCTGGCCCCGGCAAAGGCCAGGAAGGGTCGCTGCTGGAAATGAACCAAGGCGGCAAGAACCCGATCGAGCTACCCTGGGGAGAACAACGCACTTTCCTGCTGGATCAGGACGAAATCATCCTGAAGGCACGGTGCCGTAAAGAAGGCTACCCCACACTGTCGTTCGGTGAATGCGCAGGACGGGTGCTGCCCGCCCTGGTTTAAAGAAAAACGCCCCACAGGCCGTCTACGGGCTGTGGGGCGCTAAAGCCACGGGACATCAGCCCTTAATAAATCAGACTCCTGCGACGCGCCCAGCCATGCAGGACAGAAAACAAGACACAGCCATACAGCCCCAACAGGGCGGCCGATGCCAGTACCTGGCTCAAAAAATGGTAGCCCTGCATAACGCGCAGCAAACCAAAACCTAAACCCGCGCACAGCCCCAGCACCAGCCCTGTCCAGGCCAGTGCCTTGCGGCCCAACAGAACACCCACGAAAAACAGCGCCAATAGCGCATAGCCAGATGCCGCATGGGCGCTGGGCAAGGCATTGCCCGCCTCCGCCAGCGAATGCGCCCAAAAATCGGCCGGCATGGCCATAGGCCCATTGAACTGATCCAGAACCAAGGGGCGCGGCATGGCGGTCAGGTGCTTGAACACACCGGCTAACAAGGGGCCGCTTCCCATGAACAGCGCCGCCCCCGACCATGCCAGACGCCGCTGCGAATGCGCTGGTTGACGCCAGGCCACCAAAACCAGCAGCGCCGCCCCGCCAAAAGGCACAAACCAGACCAGCCTGCGCCCAAAAAAATCAATCGCAGGCTGATGCTGCCAGGGGAACGTCTGCGCCTGCGCATCATAGAAATACTGGCTCAAGGCCAGATCCGGACCGGACCCCATCAAGAAGCCCGCCGCCACGGCCAGGGCCGCAAACAACGCGACACTCCAACGCATAGAAGAACAAAACGGCATATACGGCCCCTGCCCTGTCAATCCGGCAGAACCTTGCCTGGGTTCATGATGCCCAGCGGGTCCAGCGCCGATTTGATGCGCTGCATCAAGGCCAATTCCACCGGATCTTTGTAACGCGGCAGCAGATTGCGCTTGAGCTGACCGACGCCGTGTTCTGCGCTGATGGAACCCTGGAAACGGTGGACACTGTCGTGTACCAAAGCATAAATCTCGTCCTGGCGTTGCAACAGTTCTTGTTCGGTAAACGCCGTGCCACGCGCCACGTTGTAGTGCAGATTGCCATCGCCCAGATGGCCAAAAGTTACGTTCTCGATGCCCGGAAACGCGGCCTGCAACTGGGCATCGGTTTCGTTGACGAACTGCGCCATCAGCGACACCGGAATGGACACATCGTGTTTAATGCTTTTGCCATAAGCTTTTTCGGCCAGCGGGATGCTTTCGCGTAAGTGCCACAGCGCCTTGCTCTGCGCCAGACTCTCGGCAATGACCGCATCCTGAACCAGCCCTTGTTCCAGCGCCTGGCCGATCACGCTCTCGAAGCGCTCTCGGGCATGTTCCAGGCTTTCGCTATCCGACAGTTCCAGCAAGGCATACCACGCCGCCTGGGCCGATTCGCCCTGGAACGGCATGCGCTGTTCGGGATAGCAGGTAACCACGGCCTGCAGGCAATTTCCCGCAATCAGCTCAAAACCGGTCAGCGAGGCAGCCAGACCGCTGCGTGCCAAGGACAGCACCTTGACGGAATCTTCAATGGACTCCAGCGCCAGCAACGCCGTGCATCCAGCCACGGGAACCGGATACAGCTTGATGGTAGCCGCCGTGATGATGCCCAGCGTGCCTTCGCTACCGATGAACAAATTACGCAAATCGTAGCCGGTATTGTCTTTGCGCAGGCCATGCAGGCCATGCAATATATCGCCCTGCGCCGTCACCACTTCCAGGCCCAAGGCCAGATCGCGGGCATTGCCGTAACGCAGCACCTGTGTGCCGCCGGCATTGGTGGCCAGGTTGCCGCCCAAGGTGCAACTGCCTTCGGCCGCCAGGCTCAAGGGGAACAGGCGATCGTGCTCGCGCGCTGCCTGCTGCACGTTCTGCAAAATACAACCGGCCTCGACCACCATCGTGTCGTTGTCCGTATCCACGCTGCGAATCGTGTTCAGGCGCTCCAGCGACAAGACCAGTGCCGTGCCGCTGGCATCCGGCGTCGCCCCACCACACAGGCCGGTGTTGCCACCCTGCGGAACCACAGGCACCCCATGCTGCGCGCACAAGCGCACGACCAGCGCGACTTCTTCGGTGTTGCCCGGTCGCGCCACCGCCAGCGCCGCGCCTTTGTAGCGTCCGCGCCAGTCTTCCAGATACTGCTGCATGGCCGGGCCGGTCAGCACATGCCGCTCGCCTATACCACTCTGGAGTTCCTGTAGAAATGTCATGACCTTGACCATCCTGAAAAAAACGGAAATTCGCGCCGCAGCGCAGCGTCGGAGCCACTTATGGTAACTCACGGCAGCGGCGGCATTCAGGCTAAACTGTCTTTCTTTCTCTTTCACCGAGTCTTTACCGTGAACCTGAACCCTGCCCTGCCCGACGCCGTTTTCAAAGCCTACGACATTCGCGGCACTGTGCCCGAGCAGCTTAACCCCGAATTTGCGCACCTGCTGGGCCTGGCCCTGGCCGCCAGCGCTCGCGAACAAGGTGTCAGCACTCTGGTGGTGGGTTACGACGGTCGCCACAGCAGCCCTGCCTTGTCGGCAGCCCTGCAAGATGGCATCCAGGCAGGCGGCGTCAATACGGTGGACCTGGGCATGGTGCCCACGCCGGTGGTGTACTTTGCCGCCAATGTCCTGAACACAGGGTCCGGGGTGGCGATTACCGGCAGCCACAACCCGCCCAACTACAACGGCTTCAAGATGATGATGGCAGGCAAGACCCTGCACGGAGCCGACATCCAGGCACTGAAACAACGCATCCAAGCCGGCGTGCAGGCTGCCGCCCAAGCAGGAACACAGGAAAAGCGCGACCTGCTGGACCAGTACGTCGCCACCATTGCCGAGCGCGTCAAGCTGGCACGCCCCATGAAAATCGCCCTGGACTGCGGCAATGGCGTAGGCGGCGTGGTCGCCGAGCGCCTGTTCAAGGCCCTGGGCTGCGATGTGGATGTCCTGTTCGGCGATGTGAACGGCGACTTCCCCAACCACCATCCCGATCCGGCCGAACCTCACAATCTGCAAGACCTGATCCGTCATGTGCAAAGTACGGACTGCGAGGTCGGCCTGGCGTTTGACGGCGACGCCGACCGCCTGGGCGTGGTCACGCGCTCGGGTCAGATCATCTGGCCAGACCGCCAACTTATTCTCTACGCACGCGATATTCTGCAGCGCGAACCCGGTGCCACCATTATTTTCGACGTCAAGTGCAGCCGCCATGTGGCGCTGGAAATCGCCAAGGCCGGCGGCCAGCCACTGATGTGGCAAACAGGTCACTCGCTGATCAAAGCGAAACTGGCCGAAACCGGTGCCCCACTGGCCGGCGAAATGAGCGGCCATGTGTTTTTCAAAGAACGCTGGTACGGTTTTGACGATGGCCTGCACACAGGCGTGCGTCTGCTGGAAATCCTGTCGCGCAGCGACAACCCATCGGCAGAACTGGAAGCGCTACCCCAGGACCAGTCCACACCGGAATTGAAACTGCCCTTGGCCGAAGGCGAACCCCACACCCTGATCGCGCGCCTGCAGCAAGAAGGCCGCTTCCCCACGGCGCAAAGCCTGAACACCATAGACGGCGTACGCGCCGAATACGCCGACGGCTTCGGACTGGCCCGTGCGTCCAATACCACGCCCGTCATCGTGCTGCGCTTTGAAGCGCAATCTCAAGAAGCCTTGCAGCGCATCCAAAACGAATTCCGCGCTGCCCTGCTGGCCCTCAAACCAGACGCCGCGCTGCCGTTCTAGATGTCTATCCCCGCTTGCGCGGGGAACACTGGTTAGCGCGGGACGAGGCGAAGACTCGTTGCGGTTCATCCCCGCTTGCGCGGGGAACACTCATGCGCTCTTTCTCGCCATCGATCTGTAACTGGTTCATCCCCGCTTGCGCGGGGAACACTAGGCGCAGTCGGTTCGCGGGTAGCTGGTTAACGGTTCATCCCCGCTTGCGCGGGGAACACAGTGTTGCCGATAATCAGGCTCTGGTTTGTGGCGGTTCATCCCCGCTTGCGCGGGGAACACGCCTAAGCGACGTGATCGAGATCGACGGCCTACGGTTCATCCCCGCTTGCGCGGGGAACACCCTACTAGACCGCCCTACGGTATACGTAAGCGCGGTTCATCCCCGCTTGCGCGGGGAACACGTTGACAAACGGCGGCAGACCGCCCTCCCAATCGGTTCATCCCCGCTTGCGCGGGGAACACTTGTTGATCCGCTGGGAGCAATAGGTATTCGGCGGTTCATCCCCGCTTGCGCGGGGAACACTCTAAATCTAAGCCATTGTTTTTAAAAAATAAAACAAAACAATAAAAATCCACCGAAAAAAACGGCGTTTCAACACCCTCTCATCAGCGCTGCTGAACTGAGCTGCAAACTATGCATTCAAGGGACTCAGTTGCTGATACAAGTCCAGATGGGCTTCGGTGATACGCTGAATATCGAAAGCTTGTTCGGCCAAGCGTCGGCCTTGCGCGCCCATGGCGCGACGACGCGCGGGATCGTCGGCCAGTTCCTGCACAGCCCGGGCCAAGGCCTGGGCATCGCGCACCGGAACCAGCAGGCCGGTCACGCCCGGTTCGATGGCATCGCGGCAGCCGGGTACATCGGTGGTGACCACTGCGCGCCCGCAGGCCGCTGCCTCGACCAGTGATTTGGGCAGACCTTCCCGATACGAAGGCAACACGGCAATATGCGATTGCGCATACAACTGGGCCACGTCACGCCGTTCGCCCAGGCATTGCACGCCCCCCTCCTGTCGCCAGTTTTCCCATTCTTGCTGTGAAATACTGGCCGGATTGCCAGGGTCCGGACTGCCGGCCAGTACCCACTGAACCTGACTGCCTTGACGGGCACTGATGCGGGCCGCTTCGACAAACTCGCGCACCCCCTTGTCAGCCAGCAAGCGGGCCACCATAAACGCCACGGGCGGGCCGTCCGGCTCGGCTTGATCACGAAACTGATCCAGATCGACGCCCGAACCGCGAATCATGACGCATTGCCCTGACCGAACCACGCCGGCGTGCAACAAGACATCCCGATCGTTACTATTCTGAAAAATAACTCTGCTGTGGGCATGTCCGAGCGCCAGGCGATACAACTGCACCGCTATCCAGCGTATCGGATCGACTCCTTTGTCGCGTCCGGTAAACACATAACCCAGACCGGAGATCGCCGCCAAAAAGCCAGGCACGCCCGCCAGCCGTGCCGCGATACCGCCGTATAACACGGGCTTGATGGTGACGGCATGCACCACATCGGGGCGTTCGCTGCGAAACAGACGCCACAGCGCCCACACCGTGCGCGCTTCCTGAACCGGGTTGGTGCCGCTGCGCGTCATAGGTAAAGCATGATGGATCAGCCCATGCTGCTCGATGATGCCAACCGCCTCGCCATCCATCGTGGCCACATGCACCTGGTAGCCCTCGCGCTGCGCCGCCAGCGCCAAAGGCAAGCGATGCGACAGGAAAAATGCCGGGTTGTTGACCACGAACATCAGCTTTCGCGGGGCTTGCTCAGCCCCGCGGGCAAGCGCAGAGTCGGACACTGTGCGCGTACGACGCGGTCGTTTACGCTTGGGTGGATGGGCCGCCGCCAGCTCGGTCCAAGCCTGGGTGTAGTTATTGACCATGCCCTGCAGGGAAAACAGTCGGGCCACGCGTTCGCGTGCATGTTCGTGCCGCGCCTGCCAGGATGGCGAACCCAGTTCATCTACCGCACTATTAATGGCACCAGACAAAGCCTCGGCATGCCGGGGGGGCACGACCCAACCCTCGTTACCCACGATCAAAGCGGCATCGCCGACGTCGGTCACTACATTGGACACGCCCGCTGCCATCGCTTCGCACACGACGTTCGGAAAACCTTCCGCGGAGCTGGACAGAACGTGGACATCCAACGCGTTCATCAGACGTGGCACATCGCTGCGCCGACCCATCAAAATAACGGACTCGTGCAACTGATGCTGATCCAGCAAGCGCATCAAAGCCTCGTTACCGCTATCCATGCCATCGCCGATCAGCAAACAGCGCAATCCGGGATGACGACGCAAACTACGTGCCAAAGCGGCCAGCAGATTGGGATGATCTTTTAGCGGATTCCAGCGCGCCACGCTACCGATCACCGGGGTATCCAAAGCCAAGCCCAATTCGCTGCGCACCTGTTCACGCGCTTGCGCGTCCGGATGCCAGCGGCTTAAATCATAGCCATTGGGGATGACTTTCATGATGTCGGCGCGATAACCCCATTGTTTATGACGCCGCGCCGCATTTTCTGCGCAGGAAACAATCAGATTCGGGATAATGCGCGAAACCCGCGCACACAGCCAGGCTACCAGCCGCGCTTTGGGGCTGCCCTGGTACAGGTTGGCCCCCGAATTGCGTATCCCCCAAGACACCGCCGGTAACTGCGCGATACGGGCCGCCGCGCCACCGACCAGATCCGAGTGATACATCCATGTCTGGACAACATCGGGCTGCATATCGTCCAGCAACTTCACCAGGGCACGCAGGCCCTTAAGAAACCGCCAAGGCGATTTCATATGCAGACAATGCAACTCGATGCCGGCTTGCCGCAACTGAGGGCCAAATACATCCTCGCCCCCCAGGGACACCACGATATGCTCGGTGTCCTGACCGGGCGCGGTCGCCAGCCGAAACAGCACGGTTTCGGCACCGCCCTGCCCCAACCCGGAAATAATATGCACGACGCGCAATGGCGCTGATGCCGCAGACGGCAATCCATTCATGCTTGTGCTCCCTGTTGCTGGCCGCCCCGGGCGGCCGTGAAAACCTCGTCCCACGCCTGCAGGACCTGCGCCAGTTGGTAACGCTGGCGTACTGCCGCCGCCGCCCGGCGGCCCAGCACGCCGCGAAATACGCCATCGCCCATCAGCTCGGAGAGGGCCGCCGTCAGAGCACCTTCGTCTCCGACCGGCACCAACATCGCATCGCGGCCATCGGCGGTGATCTCGCGCGGGCCGCTGGGACAATCCACAGTGACGGCCGGCAAGCCCATTGCCATCGCTTCCAGCAGTACGTTGGGGAAACCTTCCACTTCCGAGGTCATGGCAAACGCATGCGCACGCGCCATCTCGGCCCAAGGCTCGGATGTCTTGCCGGGCAGACGGATGCGTTCGCCCATGCCCAACAAAGCCACCTGCTGCATCAACGCGGCACGTTGCGGACCGTCGCCGCGAATGACCAGAGTCCACTCCGGATACGACGCCGCCAAATTGGCAAAAACGCGGATCAGCACATCGAAACGCTTGGAGGGCACCATGCGCCCCATCGCCAACAAAGTGCAGTGGCGGTTTTCTTCGACGCGCACCAGACGCTCCACGGTATCGAGCGCCTGCGGCAAGGGATTGGACACCACCGCCACTTGCTTCATGCCAGGCACCATGGCCTGAAATGCCGCGATGCTGGCTTGTGTCTGAACAGTCACAACCTGCGCTTTGGGATACAAGCGGCGACGCATGGCCTGCAAGACCTTGCCGGCACTGCTGCTGAACGCTGGATTGGTGCGCTCGCCCACCACAATGGGCACGCCCATGTCGGCCAAGCCCAACAACACATTGACGTTGACGTTGGTCAGAAAAGACACAATGACATCGGGCTGCTTTTCGCGCACCAGCTTGCGCATTGCAGCCAGCTTGGCCAAAGGCTTGGGCAGCCAACTGCCGCGCATGCGGTGCGCCAACCAGACCACCTCGACCTTGGAGTCGATCTCGTAAAAAGCCGTGCCGCCGCCACTGAACGTCGGCACGAGCGTGACCTGATCGCCACGCAACCCCCAGGCATTAGCCAGCGTCGAGGCGACGCGCTCAGCCCCGCCGGCATTCAGGGAACTGACGAAAAACAGAATTTTCACCGGGCCTCCGTGGGTCCATACAAGGGGGCAAACACGCAAAACGCCATTCTAAGACCGCCGTAAGCACTGTTCCAACAATTGCTGCCACAATGCCAGCACGCGCGCGGATGAAAAACGATCGCGCACATCGATGGCGCGCCGCGCCAGACGCTGGCGCTTGTCGGGATTGGCCATGAGATCGGACAGGTGAGCGGCCAAGGCCTCGACATCGGACACCGGCTGCACCAGCACCCCGTCGATATTGGCGCGGATGATCTCGCGCGGGCCGGTGTCGCAATCGTAGGCTACTGCGGTCAGGCCGCTGGCCATGGCTTCCAGCAGACTGTTGGACAAGCCCTCCATGCGCGAACTGAGCACGTACAGATCCGACTGGCCGTACCAATCGGCCATATTGCCGACCCGCCCAGGCATCTGTATGCGCTCCTGCAAGTTCAGGTCGGCAATGCGCTCCTGCAAGGCCTCGCGCTGCTCGCCTTCGCCCAGAATAACCAGATCCCAATTGGGAAAATAGCTGGAGAGCATGGCAAATGCATCAATCAAAGAATCAAATCCTTTGACCGGATGCAGACGCCCTACGGCCAGCAAACGCCTGCGCCCATCCAAAGCAGGCACAGGCACGACCGGTTCACCGTTTTCCATGGGCCAACGCACCGCATTCGGAATGACCTGCACCTGACTGCCAGGCACATGTTCGCGCAGCCAGTCGGCCGTGCCGGCCGTCAGCGCCACTACCGCCTGGGCCTGCGGGTAGGTGCGCACGCGCGCCTTTTGCCAGAAAGAAGAAATCGACTGGGACGGCGGATGGGTGTGTTCAGTAGCAATGACTTTGCAAGGCAAGCCTTTGGCCGCCGAGACCGCCAGCACCGATGAGGTGGTCATCATGCCCAGCAACACATCGGGTTTGTGGCGGCGCAACAAGGCGCGCAGGCGGCGCACACGCCGCCAATTGTTCCATAAAGCCTGCCACCGCCCCCGGCTGGCACCGGCCGTGCCCAGCACATGACGCTCCACCCCGCTGGCCAGCGCGTAGACATCTTTATTCTCGCCGGCTTGGGTCACGAGCGATACCCGATAACCGCGTGCCACCCAGGCAGCGCTCAAGTCGGCCGCAACGCGTTCCGCCCCCCCACCACCCAAGGAGTGGATCAGCAACATGATGTGCGGCCGGGTTCCTGATTGACTGTGCACGTTTTCCTATTCCTGCCGCTCGGGTGCCACGGCACCGGCCGGCTTCAAAGCCAAAATAAAATAACAGGCGAAAGAGGCCGCGTACATCAGGCTGGTTGCCAACATGATGCCTGCCGGGCCCATACGGGCCGCCAGCACCGGATTCAAGGCCGCCTTCACCATAAAGTTGACCACGGCAATCGCTGCCATGGATGTGTAACGATTCTGACTGGCCAGCAACTGGACCAGAATCAGGACACCAAAATAGAAAGGCAGTTGCACTAAACCCCAGCGCATGACATGGGCTACGGCGGCGGTATTGTCCGCCGTGAACGCGCCGCGCTCGTACAACAGGGCCACGCCCCAAGGAGCCAGCACAATCCCTAGGGCAGCGGCCGCCGCGCCGCCCAGCAGCATCAGCACTGACCATTTCAGGGCCATGGAACGCGCCCGCTTCTGGTCGCCCCGGCTCTGGATATCTGCCAGCACCGGCAAGGCCGCACGGCCTACCGACGCCGCCCCCACGCCCAGCAACAAAGAAATCAGACGGCTGGCATACCCCAGCGTGGCATTGGCATTGGCTCCCAGATTGGCCGCCGTATACTGGTCGATAGGTCCGACAAAACTCATGGCCACTTGCCCGACCAGCATAATGGACGCTGCCTTGAGCAGATTGGGCCACTGTTCCGAACGCAAGCTAGGCGTGGGCCGCGCCCAGACCTGATCGGCGCGCGAGGCCAGCGCCAACAACCAGACCGCCTGGATAATCAGGCCCAGCAGTGTGCCCCATAACAGCGGAC
The DNA here is from genome assembly GCF_038237375.1 of Alcaligenes sp. SDU_A2. Classification (NCBI taxonomy): domain Bacteria; kingdom Pseudomonadati; phylum Pseudomonadota; class Betaproteobacteria; order Burkholderiales; family Alcaligenaceae; genus Alcaligenes; species Alcaligenes sp. SDU_A2. Next base: position 3,236,170 of record NZ_CP151273.1, read on the forward strand.
CAATGCCTGGATCGGCACCGGCGGCCAGCACCAGCACCAGGATGACAAAGGCCGGGACGCTGTCCAGCAAGGTATTGATGTGCCGTTCGTGAGCCCGCAGACGCGCCGCGCTCAGTCCTATCATCAAGGTCAGCACGGCGGCAGGCGCAAAAGCGAACAACAACTCCTGGCTCATCAGCCGGGCTTGTGCCGTCAGCCCCTTGCCCGCCCAATCCAACACCCAAGGCCAGGCCACCCATAACAGCGCACCCAGGACGCAGCCCAAGACCATGCACCAAGCCTTGATTTCGCCCAGAAAACGACGCCGTGCCTGCGGCTCCAGCTTGCGCAGGCGCACCAGCACGGGAATCAAGACCACAGACATGGAGCCCACCAGCGTCAACGGCAGCCAATTGGCCATGACCATGGTGAACTGATAGGCATCGACCGCGTCGCTGACACCGTAGCGGTAGGCCACGGCCATTTCCTTGAGCGCGCCCGCTGCCTTGCCCAGCAGCAGAAAAAACGCCACCCGCATCGCACCCACGGCGATGCGGCGGTGGTCGGCATGCAAGCCGGACAGGCGTTTTTTCAAACTGCTGCGGTTCACCTCAGAAACGCCACATACCAAGGCATGGCGACCTCCAGACCTTGCTGGATGGTGTGGCTGGGCTCGTACCCCAGGTGTTCGCGGGCCTTGGAAATATCGGCCTGCGAATGACGCACATCGCCGGCACGGAAATCCGCATGCACCGGCGCGCGGGTATAGGACACGCCATTGGCCGCCAGGGCCGTTTGCAGATACTCAAACAACTGGTTCAGGCTGGTGCGCGCATTCACGGCCACGTTGTAGACCTCGGCGATGCCCGGCGACTGATCCTGAGCGGCCTGCTCATTGTGCTGCTCGACCTTCAGGGCGGCCAGAATGTTCATCTGCACCACATTGTCGATAAAGCAGAAGTCCCGGCTGGTCTCGCCGTCGCCGTTGATCTGCAAGGTCTGGTCCTGGATCATGGCCGACACCCACTTGGGGATGACGGCAGCGTAGGCACCGTTAGGGTCCTGACGCTTACCGAATACATTGAAGTAGCGCAGACCCACGCTGGAAAAACCATAGGCGCGGGCGAACACATCGGCATACAGTTCGTTGACGAACTTGGTGACGGCATACGGCGACAAGGGCCGCCCGATGCGATCTTCGACCTTGGGCAGGCCGGGGTGATCGCCATAGGTCGAGCTGGATGCCGCATAGACAAAGGCCCGGACCTTGGCATCGCGGGCGGCAACCATCATGTTCAGACTGCCGCTCACGTTGACCTCGTTAGAGGTCAGCGGATCGTTCAACGAGCGTGGCACCGAGCCCAGCGCCGCCTGATGCAACACGTAGTCCACACCCTGGACAGCCTGACGGCAGTCATCGAGGTTGCGGATGTCGCCTTCAATAAAGCGGAAGCGGGCCCAGCGCTGCGCACCCACCTGCTCGCGCACTTCATCCAGATTGTATTGGTGGCCTGTGGCAAAGTTGTCCAGACCGACAACCTGCTGATCCAGCATCAGCAGGGTTTCCAATAGATTCGAGCCGATAAAGCCCGCGCAGCCGGTCACCAGCCAGGTTCCAGGCTGATCGCGCAACTGCTGCTTGGCCTGTTTAAATGCAGAACTCATGGTGGTATCCATTAAAGGCGCAGATCCGACTCGTTGCGGTCGAACACGTATTTCAGGTCATACAGCACATGTTCGGGCTTGCCCCACCGGCGCACGCCTTGCACGCCCAGCTCCTTGAACTGATGGTGCGCCACCGCCACGACAATACCGTCATAGGCACCGGCCTGCGGGTCCTGGACGGGCGTCAGACCATATTCATGCTCGGCTTCCGCGGGGTCTACCCACGGATCGTAAACATCCACATGCACATCGTATTGCTTGAGCTCGTGAACGATATCCACGATGCGGGTATTACGCAGATCGGGGCAGTTTTCCTTGAAAGCCAGACCCAGCAACAGCACGCGCGCGCCTTGCACCTGGATACGGCGCTTGGTCATGGCCTTGACCAGTTGGGAGGCCACATAAGCCCCCATCGAGTCGTTCAGACGGCGGCCAGCCAAAATGATTTCGGGGTGATAGCCGATGGCCTGCGCCTTGTGCGTCAGGTAATACGGGTCCACACCGATACAGTGCCCGCCCACCAGACCGGGACGGAATGGCAGGAAGTTCCATTTGGTGCCGGCTGCTTGCAATACATCCAGCGTGTCGATGCCCATGCGATTGAAAATCAGGGCCAGTTCGTTGATCAAAGCGATATTGACGTCGCGCTGGGTATTCTCGATGACCTTGGCGGCCTCGGCCACACGGATGGAGCTGGCCTTGAAGGTCCCCACCACGATGATTTCGCCATACAAGGCATCGACCAGATCAGCCACCTCGGGCGTGGAACCGGACGTTACTTTTTTAATGGTGGAGACGCGATGCTCCTTGTCGCCCGGATTGATGCGCTCGGGACTGTAGCCGGCGTAGAAATCTTCGTTGTAGCGCAGACCCGACACCTGTTCCAGCACGGGCACGCACACTTCTTCGGTCGCGCCGGGGTAGACCGTGGATTCGTAAATAACGATATCGCCACGCTTGAGCACCTTGCCTATGGTCTCGGAAGCACGCACCAGCGGGGTCAGATCGGGTTGCTTGAATTCATCGATGGGCGTGGGCACGGTCACGATGAACACATTGGCCTGGGCCAGTTCATCGGCATCGCAAGAATAGCTCAGGCCCGTAGCCTGGGCCAGTTCTTCGCTGCTGACTTCCAGCGTACGGTCCACGCCGTCTTTCAGTTCGGCCACACGGCGGGCGTTGATGTCAAAACCGATGACGGAACGCTTCTTGCCGAACTCGACCGCCAGAGGCAAACCGACATATCCGAGGCCGACCACGGCCAGTTTCACATTCTCAAGTTGCAACTTCATTCTCCAATAGGCGGGATGCGCAAGGAAATTTTGACGAAGGCCGGAAGATCAGTCCCGGTCGGCTCGCCGGCGAACCGAAGGCAGCAGCAGCCAGGAAGGCCGCCGCCACGATACCAGGCGGGCATACAGCCAGATATAGACCAGGGAAAAGGCCAGCATGCTGGCGCACAAAGCCCAGGTATTGTCCCACCAGATAGTGGCAGGAACCAGACCGATCAGAGCCAGCACCCACAGGTAAGGCGAGGTCATGGCATTACAAAACGCTGGCAAGGCCCCTTCGCTGTCGCGGCTGAACGTGGCGCGCACCAGGCGGCGAAATACCAATTGGTGCAGATGCAGTGCGTCGGGCTGGTCCACCGGCACGCCGCGCTTGAAACGACGGCGCCAGATCGAAAACATGGTCTCGAACACCGGGTAGAACAAAACGGCAAGGGCATAAAATGGCGAAACGCTGGGATTGCGCACCACCAGTTGCACCGCCAGTTCGGCCAGCATGAACCCCAGGAAGTACGCACCGCCATCGCCCAGAAACACCCGTCCGAACGGGAAGTTCCAGACCAGAAAGCCCAGCGTGGCCGAGGCCAGCGACGCGGCAATCAGAAAAATAGGATAGTCCTGCACCTGCAGCGCCACCAGCGCCAGGGACATCGCCATCAGGGTGGCGATCATGCCAGCCAAACCGTTCATGCCATCGATGATGTTCAGGGCATGCGTGCAGCCCCCCACGGCAATCATGGTGAACAGCAGTGAAATCGGCCAGAAACCCAGTACCCAGTCGGCCCAGCTGACTCCCACCCGCGACACCCCGCCCAGCAGCCACCAGGCGATGGCCGCCGACAGAAAAGCGGCCAGCAGACGTTTGAGCGAACCGACATCCTTAGTGATGTCCTCGACCAGGCCGGCCACAAATACCGGCATGGCCGCCAAAAACAGCACCGGCCACAGCCAGGTCAGGGTCATATTGCTGGGGCCAAGCACTAACAGACCAGCCAGACTGCCTGCCACGACTGCCAGGCCCCCAACGCGGGGCGTGGCGCGGGAATGAGACGCCTGAGGCTTGCTAAGGTCGCTATCGCCGGTCAGTCTGCCGTGCCAGCGCTCGGAGGCCACGATAAGCCCGCCGACCATAAACGCCACGACACAGATATACAACCAGGTAAACGACTCCCCCATCTGAGGTAAGGACACTGCGAAACACCCTGAAGGTTAGCACTGCATTATTATCAACCTGCCACCCCGGCTCTGTCCGTGACCAGTCGCATTAAATGCAACAAAATCTATGTAGATGCGGAGGCAGGCGCGCGCGTCACAACGACGCTTGACGACAGCCCGCTAATTTGCACTAGCGCAAGGCCGAAATCAAGCGTTTTGCGGGGTTCAGGAGCCGACCTGCACCAGTTCGCCGGTAGGAGCCAGTTCATTGCCACATTCCGTCAACAAACGACGCAGCCAACGGTGGCTGGGCGAATGCCGATTGCGCTCGTGCCAGAGCTGGTAAAAGCGCATGGGAGGGAACTGCACCGGAGCCTCCAGGATGGCCAAGGGCAACAGCTTGCAATAAAACTCGGCAAAGTGGCGCGCCGTGGTAAAAACCAGATCCGTATTTTGTAACAGGTACGGCGCGGCGGAAAAGGACTGCACAATGACACTTTCGTCGCGCTGTATGCGCAGCCCGGACAAGGTCGTGTCGATGACGCCGCGCTGATTGATCGAATACGGCATGGGCACAACATGGCGCGCGCGCAGGTAGTCGTCCAGAGTCAGCCCTTTACGGGCCAGTGGGTGCGTGGCTGCAACCAGGCAGACAATCTGGTCTTCCAACAATACCGACAGGTGCATGCGATCGGGCGGCTCGGGCCAGTTGCCGATGACTACATCCAGATCGCCTTCGGCCAGGGATCGCTCGAAATCGAAGTTGGCATCCAGCGCATGCAAGTTCAAACGGGCCTCGGGCGCTTCGCGTCGCATACGCTCGACCACACTGCCGATGAACATAGGGGCCAGGTAATCGGGCGCGCCGATATGAAACTCGCTACGGCTGACCTGCGGATCGAAAGTCCCGGGCGCATTGACCATGCAATCGATCTCGGCCAGGGCTCCTTTGGCATGCGCGAGCAAGGCAATAGCCCGTTCGGTGGGCACCATGCCGCCTTTTTCCCGCACCAGCAAAGGATCGCCAATAATATCGCGCAAGCGCCGCAGCGCAGCGCTGATGGCAGGCTGCGACTGATTCATCTTGAAGGCGGTGCGCGAGACGCTGCGCTCGGTCACCAACAAGCAAAATACCCTGAGCAGGTACGTATCGAGCGGGTTATCCCCACGTCGGGCTGCCATCCGGACTTCTCCTTCTTACACAGTGTTCCGCCATGATATTGACACACACGCGGAATACGCCATGGCATATATCATTTATAAGGCTAATTCTATTTTATTTATGATTAGAAATCTTAAACTGCTTGAAGATAAAAAGATCAGAGGCTGGGGACACCCTACTTCATAGGCGCCAAGCAGCCGCTGGGGCGTGCGCTGCATGGCCTTTATATATTGACGCAACCGGCCTTGTTTTTGATGCGCACGCAGGCGTTCTGGCTAACCACATATAAATCCCAAGAAAACCGGACTGAACCATGACCCAAACCCTTACTTCCGACACCGCTCTGGCCGAACTGTCTAAGCTGGAGCAAGCCCAGTTCGTGGACAGGCTGGAAGGCATTTTCGAGCATTCACCCTGGGTGGCGGAGCGTACCTGGAGCCAGCGCCCCTTTAACAGCGTGGACGAGCTACATGCGGCGATGGTGCAAGTTGTGAACCAAGCCTCGCACGATGAAAAGAAAGACCTGATCTGTGCCCACCCGGAGCTGGCCGGCAAAGAAGCCGAGGAAGGCACGCTGACGACCGCCTCCACCGGCGAGCAGCGCGGTGCCGGCCTGGACCAGTGTTCCGCGCAGGAACTGTCTCGTCTGCGTGGCCTGAACGCCGGCTACCGCGAACGCTTCGGCTTTCCGTTCGTAATCGCCGTCAAAGGCTTGACCCGCCACCAGATCATGGACACGGTGGATGCCCGATTGAACAACGATACAGAAACAGAGTTCGAGACCTGCCTGCGCGAAATCGGCAAGATCGCCCGTTTCCGTCTGGATGCCCTGCTGGGCTGATCCACGCACCTTAACCAGGAGACGCCATGCCTATCACACTGACACTGGAAACGCTGACCGCCCAGGCTTTTGCCCCTTTTGGCGATGTCATCCAAGCCAGCGAGGCCGTCAACCACTTCACCATCAATGACGGCAATACCGAACGCTATCACGACCTGGCCAATATAGAGCCCGGCCCGGACGGACAAGTCATCGTCTCCATTTTCCGTGGCCAGCCCCGTAGCCTGCCCTTTCAGGTCACCATGATGGAGCGCCACCCCAAAGGCAGCCAGGCCTTCATCCCCCAGTCCGGCCAGCCCTATCTGGTCATCGTCGCCCCAGCCGGCGAAGCCCCCAAAGCCAGCGATCTGCGTCTGTTCCTGGCGCGCGGCGACCAAGGCGTGAACTACGCGACCGGCGTCTGGCACCACCCCTTGATGGCCTTGAATCAAGTGGCCGACTTCATCGTGATCGACCGCAAAGGCCCAGGCGATAACTGTGATGTCATCCAGCTGGAAGAACACGCCATCATCGCCGAGCTGGACACCGCACCGGCATGAGCGAATCCTGTGCGCTGACCCCGGACATTCAAGCCATCTACGCCGCGCGCCCCAAAAACTGCAGCCAGGCCGAATGGCGTGCCCGGGTCAATCTGGCCGCCTGCTATCGCCTGGCGGCCAGGCAGGGCTGGGACGACATTATCTACACGCATATTTCGCTGCGCCTGCCCGGACGCGACGATGTGTTTCTGATCAATCCGTTCGGCCTGCGTTTTGACGAGATCTGCGCCTCCAATCTGCTGCTGATCGATCTGCAAGGCAAGGTCGTCGATGGCACAGACCGGCGCGCCAACCCCAGCGGTTTTGCCATACACGGCGCGGTTCACCGCGCCCGCAAGGACGCGCATTGCGTCATTCACCTGCACACCGATGCCACCATTGCCGTCTCGGCGCTGCAATGCGGCTTGCTGCCCTTGTCCCAGCACGCCATGCGTTTCTGGAACGATATTGCCTACCATGACTATGCGGGCCTGGCTTTTTCCCGGCAAGAACAGGAACAACTGGTCTTGGAGCTGGGATCGCACCCGGCTATGCTGCTGCGCAATCATGGCAGCCTGACCTGCGGACGCACCGTGGCCGAAGCCTACATACTGATGGACACACTGGAGCGCGCCTGTCGCATCCAGCTCTCGGCCATGTCCACCGGCGCAGAGCTGCACGTGCCGGCCCCTGATGTATTGGCGCAAACACATCGCCAACTGCTGCCCGGCTCTCAGCCCGAAGGCTTGCTAGAATGGCCGGCCTTGCTGCGCCGGCTCCAGCAGTCCGACCCGGACTTCTGCCTTTAGCAGCCCATACCATACGGAGCAACCATGCCTACCATCAACGTACAACTGTTCGACGGCCGTCCTGTGGAAACTAAGCGCGCCCTGGCTCAAGCCTTGACCCAAGAGGCCTGTCGGGTACTGGGCTGCAGCCCGGAGGCGGTCGACATCGTCTTTACCGACATCAAGCGCGAAAACTGGGCAACGGCCGGCGTGCTGTGGTCCGACAAATAAAACGCCAAACACTGTCGTTCCAGGCGGCCCCACGGGGCCGCTTTTTACTGCCCAGCCCATATAGACCGGCCCGCGTGGCACACAGAAATTCAAGCATCAAATAACACAGTTCCATATCGCATGCTAGGTGGGCAATACCCCTATCCCGGCCTGCTCGGCGTCAGATACCGCATCTGGATGTCAATACTGTTACGACAGGCCCTGTTTTAGCGGGCTTATCTGAAAACAGCGCCAGAATGCCAAACGCTATACGCGTTTGCGTATTCCACTTATCAAGCCCCGCCTTCTTCCAGCCCTCTCCCCCATCCGATACCTTTATGCGTGCGCTGCCAGACATCGCCGCGCACACAGGCCGCAGCAGCATCGGATCACCCGCCAGAGCACAGGCACCCACACATCCGCGCTGTTAGCCCGGCCGACGCCGCCCTGGCGCACCGCACATGCAGCGCAACAGAGTCGGACGTCCATAACGTATTACTAAGGAGACCCTGATGTCTGCGAACCCTCAAGTCAGCCAGCCCGACCCATGCGGCGGCGTGGACGAGCGCCTGCCGCTCGGCCAGTTGGCAACCCTTGGCCTTCAGCATGTCATGGTGATGTACGCCGGTGCGGTCGCCGTGCCATTGATCATCGGTGCCGCACTGGGCCTGAGCAAAGAACAGATCGCCCTGCTGATCAATGCCGATCTGCTGTGCTGCGGCCTGATCACCATCATCCAGGCGCGCGGCATGGGCGTCTTCGGCATCCGCCTGCCTGTCATGATGGGTGTGTCCTTTGCCGCCGTCAGCCCTATGATCGCCATAGGCCTGGACCCCGAACTGGGTCTGACCGGCATTTTCGGTGCCACTATTCTGGCCGGTATCTTCAGCATCCTGATCGCGCCGGTCTTTAGCCGCATGATGGGACTGTTCCCGCCCGTGGTGACCGGCATCATCATCACTGTCATCGGCATTACGCTGATGCGCGTCGGCCTGGACTGGGTGGGCGGGGGCAAGCCCCAGATTCTGGATACCGCCACCGGCCAGATGATTGCCAACCCCGACTATGGCTCGCTGGAAAACCTGGCCATTGCCATGACGGTCTTAACCATCATCCTGGTGATTACCAAGTTTGCCCGTGGCTTTCTGGCCAATGTGGCCGTGCTGATTGGACTGCTGGCCGGTTTCTTCATTTCCCTGGGTCTGGGACGCATCAGCTTTGCCGGGCTGGATCAGGCAAGCTGGTTTGCCGTGGTCACTCCTTTCGAGTTCGGCGTGCCCACCTTTAGCTGGGGGCTGCTCGGTGCCGCCGCTGTGCTCTCGCTGATCATGGTGGTGATCATGGTGGAGTCGCTGGGCATGTTTCTGGCCCTGGGCTCGATCTGTGGCCGCCCGCCCAGCCGCGAAGACCTGGTGCGGGGCTTGCGCACCGATGGCCTGGGCACACTGGTGGGCGGCATCATGAACACCTTCCCGCACAGCTCCTTCTCGCAAAACGTAGGACTGGTTAGCGTAACCGGCGTGCGCAGCCGCTGGGTTTGCGTCATGGGCGGCGTATTCCTGATGGCTCTGGGCCTGTTTCCAAAAATGGCTTTCGTCGTCGCCTCTATTCCCAACTATGTCCTGGGTGGTGCCGGCATTGTAATGTTCGGCATGGTGGCGGCCACCGGCATCAAAATCCTGATGTCGGCCAATCTGAACCGCAACCGCTACAACCCATACATCATCGCCATCAGCCTGGGCTTTGGCATGATTCCCCTGGTCGCCGAGCACCTGCTGGACAAGATGCCCGCCGCCTTGGCTCCCCTGCTGCACAGCGGCATTTTGCTGGCAGCCGTATCAGCTATTGTCCTGAACCTGTTCTTTAACGGCATAGAAAAATTTGCAGGCCAGAGCCACGAGGTGCAATCCACCGCTGCCGAAGCCCAAAAGCAGGAAAACACACAAACCGCCGACAAAGAGCGCAGACTCGCCTCGCAACACTGATTCGTCTTACCCATAAGGCCGCCTGGACTCAGGCGGCCTTCGTTTTGCTCTGCGCAGTCCATACTAAAAAGTATCGACCACCCTATATGTAAATAAAAAACACAAAAAACTACAGGAAAATTCAATACCTGTGTCCAACACACCGGGCGTCAGACCCTGGACACGCTATCAAGCACATTGAAGAGGAGACATCATGAAACACCCGCACTGCGCTGTGCTGGTTTGCACGGCGCTGGCCGCCATCCCGGCTACACCTGCCCTTGCCGCCACCTGGAGCGACACCTTTCTGGCTTACCGATATAGCTCGGCCTATACCGAGCCGATGAACCCGCGCGATATCGAAAAGCATATCCTGAGCCTGACGCACGTCAGCGGCTATAGCCTGGGGCAGAATTTCTTCAACCTGGACATCTTGCAGTCGGACCGCCACGACCCATCCAACGGCAGCAAAAACAATGGGGCGACCGAGTTCTACGCCACCTACCGGCACCAGTTGTCGCTAGGGAAAACCTTGGACAAAGACGTGTCTTTCGGCCCTGTCAAAGACGTGGCGATTACCGCCGGATTCGATCTGAACACCAAGAACACCGCCTTTGCCCCACGCAAGCGTCTGCTGGTGGTCGGCCCCACGTTCAAGTTCGATGTCCCCAAGGGATTTGTAGACCTGAGCCTGCTGTACGGCAAAGAATGGAATCATTGCGGCCTGGGCTCGCCCGCCTGCCCGGACAGCAAGATCTCCTTTGCCCCCCAGTTCATGGCCAGTCTGACCTGGAACCTCCCCTTCGATGCCGGCGCGGTGCCGCTGAAATTCCAGGGCTTTGCCAACTACAACGGCCCCAAAGGCAAGGACTACGCCGGCATCAGCACCAAATCCGAAGTGCTGGTGCGCACCTCGCTCATGGCCGACGTGGGCAAACTGGCCTTCGACAAAAAGAACACCTTATGGGTGGGTATAGGCTACGAATACTGGCACAACAAGTTCGGCAACCGTTACATGGCCAATGGCAACGTCAAGCCCGGCATCAAGACCAGCGCGCCGACCGTCCAGGTCGAATGGCACTTCTGATCGCTGTCGCCTGACGGCAGACAACCGCTCTTCCGAGCGGTTGTTTGTCTTTCATAGTTCAGCGACGCAACACAGAGTCAGAACTGCACTTCCCCATCCCAATACCCAGGCGTGTTGTAGATAGCGCGCAAGTAGTCGATAAAGCGGCGTACCTTGGCCGGCAAATAACGCTGCTGCTGATATACCGCCTGAATGTCGTAGCTAGGAGCCTCGAAATCGGTCAGCACAGTGACCAATTCGCCGCGCTTGAGCTCGGGTTGGATCTCCCACGTGGAGCGCCAGCCTATCCCCCATCCCTGCTTGACCCAGTTAAACAACAATTCGCCATCGTTGCAGTCCAAGTCGCCATCCACCCGCACCGCCAAGGGCTTGCCGTCGCGCATAAATGTCCAGCCCCGTTGCTGACCGCCTTGCAAATTGAAGGCCAGGCAATTGTGGCGCGCCAGATCTTCGGGAACGCGCGGCACGCCATAGCGCTCGAAGTACGCGGGCGTGCCGCACACCACGCGCCGATTGGGATACAAACGCACCGCCACGTAATTAGGGTCGGTGACTTCGCCGATGCGCAAAGCCATGTCGTATCCCTCGCGCACCAGATCGACCACGCTATCGGTAAAGTTGAACGACAGCTTCAGTTCCGGATAGCGCTTCTTGAATGCGATGGCGTGCGGTGCCACATGGCGGCGACCGAACGCAGCCGGCGCGGACACCACCAGATGCCCGCGCACCACTTTGCGCTGCGCGCTGATACTGGCTTCGGCTTCGTCAAAGTCCTTCAGTATCTGTTTGCACTGCTCCAAAAACTGCTCACCCAGATCGGTCAGAGTCAGCCCACGCGTAGAACGGTGCATCAAGCGCACGCCCAGCCTTTTTTCAAGCGCATCCAAACGCCTGCCCATGACGACGGGCGTCACGCCTTCGACGACAGAAGCTGCCGCAAAACTGCCTTTTTCAGCGACCAAGGCGAAGCTTCGGATTTCGGTATAACGGCTCATTCAATACTCCAAGTATCGATAGAAGCAATCGTACCACCAATTCAAAGCAACCCCACTGCTCCTTATTATCGAGTCATACATTTCGTCAACAGATGAACGAGGAGACATCAATGGCTCGAATGAGAGCAGTGGACGCCGCCGCCGCGATCCTGCGCAAAGAAGGCATCAGCACCGTGTTCGGCGTGCCCGGCGCCGCCATCAACCCCTTTTACTCGGCCATGCGCAAAGAAGGCGGGTTTGATCACATTCTTGCCCGCCACGTAGAAGGCGCATCCCACATGGCAGAGGGCTACACGCGCTCGGCTCCCGGCAATATCGGCGTGTGCATAGGCACGTCCGGCCCCGCCGGCACGGACATGATCACCGGCCTGTATTCGGCATCGGCCGACTCGATTCCTATCCTGTGCATCACCGGCCAGGCTCCCCGTTCGCGTCTGTACAAAGAAGATTTTCAGGCAGTGGACATCGAATCCATCGCCAAACCTGTGACCAAATGGGCCGTTACCGTACGTGAACCCGACCTGATCCCGCGCGTATTCCAGCAGGCCTTTCACATTATGCGCTCCGGCCGCCCAGGCCCTGTGCTGATCGACATGCCTATCGATGTGCAACTGGCCGAGATCGAGTTCGATCTGGACACCTACTCACCCCTGGCGGCCTACAAGCCCGTCGCCACCCGTGCCCAGGCTGAAAAAGCCATCGACATGCTCAATGCCGCCGAACGCCCCCTGATCGTATCGGGCGGCGGCGTCATCAATGCAAACGCATCGGCCCTGTTGCAAGAGTTTGCCGAACTGGTCAACGTGCCCGTGATCCCGACCCTGATGGGCTGGGGCACCATTCCCGACGACCACCCCCTGATGGCCGGCATGGTCGGCCTGCAGACCGCGCACCGCTACGGCAACCAGACCCTGCTGGCCTCGGACTTCGTGTTTGGCATCGGCAACCGCTGGGCCAACCGTCACACCGGCTCGGTAGACGTCTACACCGAAGGCCGCAAGTTCGTGCATGTGGATATCGAACCCACCCAGATCGGCCGCGTGTTCGGCCCGGACCTGGGTATTGCCTCGGACGCGGGAGCCGCGCTGGAACTGTTCATTGAAGTGGCCAAGGAGTACAAAGCTGCCGGTAAGCTGCGCCAACGCGACCAATGGATTGCAGACTGCCAGAAACGCAAGGCCACGCTGCAGCGCAAGACAAACTTCGACAACGTGCCCCTGAAGCCGCAGCGCGTGTACGAAGAAATGAACCGCGCCTTTGGCCCCGCGACGCGCTATGTCACCACCATCGGCCTGTCGCAGATCGCCGCCGCGCAGTTTCTGCACGTCTACCAGCCGCGCAACTGGATCAACTGCGGCCAGGCCGGCCCCCTGGGCTGGACTATCCCCGCCGCCCTGGGCGTGGTTGCCGCCGACCGTTCGCGCGAAGTGGTGGCCATCTCGGGCGACTACGACTTCCAGTTCATGATCGAAGAACTGGCCGTGGGCGCGCAGTTCAAGCTGCCCTACCTGCACATCCTGGTCAACAATGCCTATCTGGGTCTGATCCGCCAGGCACAGCGTGGCTTCGATATGGATTACTGTGTGCAGTTAGCCTTTGATAACATCAATGCACCCGAAACCAAAGGCTACGGTGTGGACCACGTGACCGTCGTGGAAGGCCTGGGCTGCAAGGCCATACGCGTGCACAAACCCGAAGAAATCCAGCCGGCCATCGAACAGGCCCGCGCCCTGATGAAGGAGTTCAGCGTGCCGGTGGTGATCGAGCTGATTCTGGAGCGCGTCACCAACATCGCGATGGGTACCGAGCTGCACAATGTGAACGAGTTCGAGCCCTTGGCTGAATCCGGCCTCGATGCGCCCACCGCCATATCGCTGATGAACTGATTGTTGATTTAAAACGGAGTACCGACATGCCAAAATTTGCCGCCAACCTGACCATGCTGTTCAACGAGCACGACTTCCTGGATCGTTTCCAGGCAGCGGCCGACGCCGGCTTCAAAGGTGTGGAGTATCTGTTCCCCTACGCCTACGACAAACAGCAACTGGCCGAACAACTGCAGAAAAACGGCCTGATCCAGGTTCTGCACAACTTGCCGGCAGGCGACTGGGATGGCGGTGAACGCGGCATCGCGGTGCTTCCTGAACGCGTGGGCGAATTTCAGGACGGCGTAGGCCGGGCCATCGAATACGCGACGGCCCTGGGCTGCAAGCAAGTCAACTGCCTGGCTGGCAAAGTACCGGCCGGACTGGATACGGATACTGCCCACCGCACCTTCGTCGACAATCTTCAGTTTGCCGCCGGCAAATTGAAAGAAGCCGGCATACGCCTTCTGGTCGAGCCCATCAACACCTACGATATTCCGGGCTTTTACCTGAATCGCACCGAACAGGCGGCAGCCCTACTGCAAGACGTAGGCTCGGACAACCTGTTCATCCAGTACGACATCTACCATGCGCAGCGCCAGGAAGGCGAACTGGCCAATACCATCAAGAAGCACTTGGACAAGATTGCGCACATCCAGCTGGCCGATAATCCCGGCCGCAACGAACCGGGCACCGGCGAAATCAATTACGCCTGGCTGTTCAAACACATCGACGCGACCGGCTACGACGGCTGGATAGGCTGCGAATACAAGCCGGCAGGCCTGACAAAGGACGGCCTGGGCTGGATTCAGGCCCTGAGCGCCTGAACGCCCTGCTGACTGCACACCAATAACTAGGAGATTCCACAATGGCAAAAATCGGTTTCATCGGTCTGGGCATCATGGGTGCCCCCATGGCAATCAATCTGATCAAAGGCGGCCATGAACTGTTCGCCTACACCCGCGGCAAGGTGCCCCAAAGCGTCAGCGACGCCGGTGCCACCCTTTGCAAGAATGGCGCGGATGTTGCCCGCCAGGCCGACATCATCATTACCATGGTGCCCGACACCCCTCACGTGCAGGATGCCCTGTTCGGCGAGAACGGCGTGGCCGCCGGCTTGTCCAAAGGCAAGATCGTGGTGGATATGAGCTCCATTTCCCCAGTGGCCACCAAAGACTTCGCACAACGCATTGTGGAGCAAGGCGGCGAATATCTGGATGCCCCCGTATCGGGCGGCGAAGTCGGTGCCAAGGCTGGTTCCCTGACTATCATGGTCGGCGGAAAGCAAGAAATCTTCGATACGGTCAAACCCTTGTTCGACCTGATGGGCAAGAACATCACGCTGGTGGGCGGCTACGGCGATGGCCAGATCACCAAGGTGGCCAATCAGATCATCGTGGCCTTGACCATCGAAGCCGTGGGCGAAGCCTTGCTGCTGGCCTCCAAGGCTGGCGCGGATGCGGCCAAGGTACGCGAAGCGCTGATGGGCGGTTTTGCCAACTCCCGTATTCTGGAAGTACACGGCGAACGCATGGTCAAACGCACTTTCGACCCCGGTTTCCGCATTGAGCTGCACCAGAAAGACCTGAACCTGGCGCTGACCACGGCCCGCCAGTTGGGTGTGGCCCTGCCCAGCACCGCTGTCGCCCAGGAGCTGTTCAATACCTGCGCGGCCCACGGTGGCGCAGGTCAGGATCACTCCGCGCTAGTGCGCGCCCTGGAAATCATGGCCAACTACGAAATCGGCCAGTAAGAGCCGTGCTGCGGCGGGCAGCCTATCGCCCGCCGCCCATGCCGTCACCCAGGAATAGCCATGAAAATAGAGCCCCAAGACCTGCTCCACAAAATGTTCCAGGCCGCCGTCAACGCGGCCCAACCCGAACACTGCATCCCCCCCTATCTGCCACCGCCCCCAAAAGGGCGCACCATCGTAATCGGCGCGGGCAAAGCCTCGGCCGCAATGGCACAGGCACTGGAGCGACACTGGGCGCACGGCCCCGTCAGCGGCGTCGTGGTGACTCGCTACGGCTACAGCGTACCCTGCGAGCACATCAAAATCCTGGAAGCGGCTCACCCTGTCCCCGATCAGGCCGGTGAACAAGCCGCGCACGACATCCTGCGCACGGTCAGCGGATTGAACGAGGACGACCTGGTGATCTGCCTGATCTCCGGCGGCGGCTCCTCTTTGCTACCCCTGGCGGCCGAAGGAATCACCCTGGCCGACAAACAGGCCATCAACAAAGCCTTGCTGAAATCGGGCGCGTCCATCGGCGAGATGAACTGCGTGCGACGCCACCTGTCCGCCATCAAAGGTGGGCGCCTGGCCGCCGCCTGCGCTCCGGCCCGTGTGCTGAACCTGCTGATTTCCGATGTGCCCGGCGACAAACCTATGGATATCGCCTCCGGTCCCACCGTGGCCGACCCAAGCACCTGCGAACAAGCCCTGGAAATCATCGACCGATATGGCATCGATATCCCGCCGGCTGCGCGCACGCTGCTGCAAACCGGTACAGGCGAAACAATCAAGCCTGATGATCCTCGCCTGGCCCGGGTCACCACTCATCTGGTCGCCACTCCCCAACTGGCCCTGCTGGCCGCGGCCCGGGTGGCCGAAGCCGCAGGCGTGCGTCCCGTGCTGCTGGGCGACAGTATCGAAGGCGAAGCCCGCGACGTGGGCAAGGTCATGGCGGGCATCGCCTTGAGCACTGCCCGGCACGGACAGCCAGCCCACGCCCCTTGCGTGCTACTATCCGGCGGCGAGACTACGGTAACCCTGCACGGCCAAGGCCGCGGCGGGCGGAACGTAGAGTTCCTGCTTTCCGCCGCCTTGGCGCTGGACGGGGCACCCGGCATCTACGGCCTGGCCGGTGACACTGACGGTGTCGACGGACAAGAAGAGATTGCCGGCGCATTTTGCAGTCCCGATACGCTGGAACGCGCATGGAGCAAGGGGATACACCCACGCGAGAGCCTGGATAACAATGACGGCCACGGGTTTTTCGAGGCCTTGGACGACTCCCTGGTCACCGGTCCGACCCTGACCAACGTCAACGATTTTCGCGCCATCCTGGTCGTATCCCCCGATTTGTCTATTACTTAAAGGAATGAACGTGAGAAATACCAAAGCACTGACACTGGATGACGTCAAACGCATCGCCGCTGCCGCCGAAGCTGAAGCCCTGAAGAACAATTGGGCTGTCAGCATCGCGATCTGCGACGCGGGCGGTCACGCTCTCTGGCTGCAGCGCATGGACGGCGCCCCCACGATGAGCGCCACGGTCGCCCCTGGCAAGGCCCACGCCTCGGCCATCAGCGGCAAGCCCAGCAAGGTTTTTGAAGATATGGTCAACAACGGCCGCTACGCCGCTCTGGCCATGCCCTTGTCCCCCTTGGAAGGCGGTGAACCCATTGTGATCGACGGTCAGGTCATCGGCGCTGTCGGCGTATCGGGCGTAAAGGCGGCTGAAGACGCCCAGATTGCCCGCGCCGGCATTGCCGCTTTGACCGACTAACCTGCGTTCTCCAAGGACAACACCATGAAACGTCAACGCCAATCCCGGATACTGGCAACACTAGGGCCAGCCAGTTCGTCACCCGAACGCATCCGTGAACTGTTTGAAGCCGGAGCCGATGTTTTTCGCTTGAACTTCAGCCACGGCACACACGAAGATCACGCCGCTCGCTACCACGCGATCCGCCAGATCGAGCAGGAAACAGGTCGAAGCATTGGTATTTTAATGGACCTGCAAGGCCCAAAACTGCGCGTGGGCACCATGAAAGACGGCCGCGTGCAACTGACGACAGGCCAGGCATTTCGCTTGGATCTGGACCCGGCCGAAGGCGATGAGACGCGTGCTCACCTGCCCCATCCGGAAATCTTCGCCGCGCTGGAAAACGGCACCGATCTGCTGCTGGACGATGGCAAGCTGCGTCTGCGGGTAGACAGTTTCGGTCCCGACTTTGCGCAAACCACTGTCATGGTGGGCGGGCCTTTGTCGGATCGCAAGGGCGTGAACGTACCGGGTGTTGTCCTGCCCATTTCCCCACTGACCGAAAAAGATCTGGCTGACCTGGCATTCGGCCTGGAACTGGGCGTGGACTGGGTTGCCCTGTCCTTTGTCCAGCGTCCCGACGACATCCGCGAGGCGCGCGCCATCATCGGCGACAAGGCCTGGATCATGGCCAAGCTGGAAAAGCCCCAGGCGTTGGAACACCTGGAAGAAATCGTGAATCTGTGCGATGGCGTCATGGTCGCCCGTGGTGATCTGGGCGTAGAGGTTCCGCCGCAGCGCGTACCCGTACTGCAACGCCAAATTGTGCGTACCGCACGCGCAGCAGGCCGCCCCGTCGTGGTGGCCACGCAAATGCTGGAGTCCATGATTACCTCTCCCGTGCCCACCCGGGCCGAAGCGTCGGATGTCGCCACGGCCATCTACTCGGGCGCGGATGCCGTCATGCTGTCGGCCGAATCCGCCTCGGGGCAGTTTCCCTTGGAAGCGGTGTCCATCATGGACAACATCATCAAGGAAATCGAGAACGACCCCAGTTGGCGCACCATTCTGGAAGCCAACCACAGCACGGCTGAAGCCACAACGGCAGACGCCATCTGTTGCGCTCTGCGCCGTGTCGCCAGCATTCTGGAGCCGGCCACGACCGTTGCCTACACCACGACCGGTTACAGCGCGCTGCGGGCCAGCCGCGAACGTCCGACTGCCCCTATCCTGGCCTTGACGCCACGCCCCAACACGGCGCGTCGCCTGGCTCTGGCCTGGGGGGTTCACGCGATTCCCTGCGATGATGTCAGCGACCTGGGGGAAATGATCGATCATGCAACCGATGTGGCAGTGCAACACGATTTCGCCCGTTCCGGCGATACCATCGTGATGATTGCCGGCGTACCTTTTGGCACCAGCGGTCGCACCAATCTGCTGCACGTGGCCACCGTGCCTCATCTGTCCCAGAACTGATCGGCCACGCAACCGCGAACTGCTTGGTCCGGCTTTCAAGCACCGGCCGGTGTTTGGGTAGGGACGTGCCGGACAAATGAGCAAAAAAAACCCGAGATCAAAAGATCTCGGGCAAATCCACCAAAGGAGGAGGGTGGAGGAGACAATCGTGGCATGCCGGGCTGCTGGACTATGCACAGCGCCTGAAAGCTAGGGTAATTACGGTTGTTTTTCCCGCTTTCTTTTCGACATCCGATAACTAAAGTGTAGCGACAAAATTTGTGCGATGCAAGATAAATACGCTCCAACCCGCTTAAACCGTCAAGATGTGGCGTAGACACCTCATTTTGCTACCCTAAAACCCACAGCAGGTATCTAGTCGTTATCCCTAGGCCACAAAAAACCGCTCATGGAGCGGTTTTTTATTAGCTTCGGATCTGGTTTTATAACCTGTAGGCCGTCGTGGTCATGACCTTAGACATCATGCGCATGACCGACTTGATCGGCGGCGGCAGACCGGCGGCACCATTGTGCTCGGCAGTGCGTCTATGTTCGATTTCATCATCGCGCATCTGCTCGACAATACGCCGCGACCGCGCATCGGCCACCGGCAGCGTTTCCAGATGGCTTTCCAGATGCTCTTCCACCTGGCGCTCGGTCTCGGCCATAAAGCCCAGGTTATAGGGCACACCGGCACGGCTGGCAATCAGGCCCAGCGCGAACGAGCCGGCGTACCACAGCGGGTTAAATACGCTGGGCCGACTGTCCAGTTCGCGCAAGCGGTCATCGCACCAGGCCAGGTGGTCTACTTCTTCCTGGGCGGCGTGCAGCAGCACTTGCGTGACCTGTGGGTCTTTGCACAACATGGCCTGGCTGCGATACAGCGCCTGGGCGCATATCTCGCCAACGTGATTGACGCGCATCAGTCCGGCGGCGTGACGTGCTTCTTGTGGCGTGATATCCGATACTTCTTTACCGGCTGGATTGGGCCGCGAGGCGCGGGCCGAACGCCCCAGTACATCCAATGCCCGGTTCGCTTCGGTCAAGAGTTGGTCGAACAAGCTGTTGCGTCTGTGCAGACGCGCTGCACCGGCCGAAAGAGAACGATTCATGGAGGCTTACCTGAAAAACAGAATCAATCGCTATTATTGCCGCAAAAAAGCCATGACGGCCTTGATCTCGGCCAATAGCCAGAACAGGGGCAAGACGCAGGCCATGACCACCAGGCCTATGCCGGCGATTTCCTGGTCGGACTGCAAATAGAAATTACACAGACGCATGGGGTTTTCCTGGTACAGAATACCCACAATGCCCATCATCCAGCAGAAATTGCCCAGAAAAAACAAACGAAACACCAAATGAGCGCGCCGCCAGGATTCCATGAACAACATGCCCATCAGCACCAGCCCCACGTACTTGCCCACCGCCATGGACGAAGACACCAAAACGTCGTCCAGGGACTTGGGCACCATCCAGTAGGCAGCGGCAAAACTGACCAGAATCAGGCCGGGCAGCCCGTATTCGTTTAACGCGTAATAAGGGCGCAGGAGCGCCTGCATGATCTTGCCCCGCCCTGCACCCTGAAAGCTCAAGGCTAATTGCAGCACAATGCCCGACAGCACCAGCAGCGGGATATGGACCAGCATATGCAGACTCATCTGGGCGGTCAGAAAACGGTCCCAATACGCTGCTGCCGCAAATAAAACAGCGGCCAGCAGGGCCAGTATGCTGCCCAGATACGGATGGATGCGACGCGGCGCAGGCGAAGTATTCAGGCGTATCATGGCGCGTCCTTGGATACACGCTCTAAGGCTTGCCGGGCATGCGACAAAGCCAGGATGGGTTCGCCGTAATCCACGATGCGGCGCAGCCGGGGTTCGGATGTAACGACATGGTAGGCGGCGTTGTGCTCGTATTCGTCGAAGGGCGCAGGAATGACGATAATGCCGAAATCATCCAGAACGCGCTGGCGCTGATCGCCCGCTTGCATCGTGACGAACTGCCACACTTGGGGATCGGCCTTCATCATGTGACTGTAGCGCTGCAAGCGGTCGGCCGAGTCCGAAGGATCGAAGCTGATGCTGAGCAGACGCACTTTATCCTGCAAGCCTTCGTCCAGAATGGCCTGTTGCAACTGCTGGTATTCGGAACCCATGGCCAGACACAGCGTGACACAACGGGTATAGATGAAGTTAACGATAGCGATGCGACCATCGTCGCGCAGCACATCGTGCAGGCTGCGCACGGCGTTGGACGGAGTCAACACCGATACATCCGAAATAAGTCGAGGCGAGGCGGCCACATCGTTGCGACGGGCCGTCTCGGAAGTCAGGGCCGCAAATCCCTGCGTCAGGTGGAACAGCGCCCCGATACCCAGGGCGCAGACCAACAGGATACTTGCCAGGAGCCTCATGCCCGGCCCCTTAATACAACATTACTGTTCCATGGGCGCCAGTTCGGCGTCGCCATTCCAGTGATCCTTCTTATCGGCAGTTTTTTCACGTTCAGCTTTGACAAAGGCCTCGTCCACAGGATCGGCGCTGTTGCCACCCAATTCAGTACGCAGGTAGTTTACTACTGCCGTCATTTCCGCGTCATTGAACTTATCGCGGAACTCGGGCATGGCACCATTGTACTTGTTACCCTTGACGGTCAGCTCGCCGGTAATCCCGTGCAGCAGAATCTGAACCAGGACCTCGGGTTTGCGCATCACCCACTCGGAGCCCACCAGCGGCGGGAAAACACCGGGGATACCAGCACCCGTAGCCTGGTGACAGGCAGCACACTGCGCCACAAACAACTGCTGACCATCGATCTTGCCGCCTTCAGCGCCCTCGGGAGCCTGAAAGTCGGCCGCGATGCGATTATCGCCCACGGTCGAATCGTAGTGCATGGTGGTGCTGAAAATATAGTAGATGCCCCACAGAAACAAACTGGCGATGATAAGCAACACCGCCCACGGCACCGGTGCCGCTTTTTCTTCGGGATCGGCGTTTTCGCGCAACTGCGCGTCGTACTTGTGATTGTCGGTCATTCAAATTCTCCGATGCGCCCCGACTGGCGGGGCGCACTAGCTGGACAGTGCCTGATTACTTGAGCATGTTGGCTGGCGATACGGGGTACGTACGATCCAGCGCCAACAGATACTGAACAAGATCCAGAGCCTCTGGCTTGGCAACCACGACCTTGCCCTCCGGAGCAAAGGCTCCCGGCAGATTGACGACCTTGTCGCCGGGCTCGGCCTTGTCCTTGAGCTCGAACATAAAGGGATAGGCGGGCATATTGCTGCCAGGCGTATAGGCACGGGGCTGATACAGGTGACCCAGGTGCCAATCCACGCTGGGCTGACGCGCGCCGATGTTCATCAGGTCTGGGCCGGTGCGCATGGTGCCGAGCAGGTGGGGCGTATCGTAATAGTAGTCGCCCGCCACCGATGCCCGCCCCCAGCCGCGCTGAAAGTCCGGAGCCTGGTTTTGGCTGCGTGGCTGCTGCGAGTGACAGTACACACAGCCCATATTGATGTATTCCTGGCGACCGCGCAGTTCCACACTGGTGTAAGGCTTCAAGCCTTCAGGCGGTTCGACTTTCTCGACCTGCAGATACGGGATCACCACTAAAGCCGAGGTGGCCAGGGCAAGCGTCACCATGGCGCCGCCCAACAGTTTGTATTCGCTTTCCATGACTAAATCAGGCCTCCACTACATTGCGAGTTGCCGAGCGCTGGTGAAACAGGGCTGGACCAATACGACGGCTGCCATAGCGCAGAGCCATTGCCACGAAGTGGAAGGCGAACACAAGGTGGCCCAAAGTCATCAGACCGCCACCCAGAGAACGCGACTTCAGGTAGGGGATAGTGACAAAAACAGATTCCATGAAGGACTTGGCAGGGTCAAGCATAGCCACGCCTTGCAGCCAGCCGCCGATGCTCAAACCCACCGCGTAGACGGCAAAGCCGATCAGCACCAGCCAGAAATGCAGAGAAATCAGCTTGGGGTAAGGCCATTCCCAGGACATGACGCGCGGCATGACATAGTAGATGGCACCGAACATGACCAAGGTAAAGAAGCCATACAGGCCGATGTGGGCATGGGCCACCGTAAAGTGCGTGAAGTGCGTGATGGTGTTGATGCTGCGCAGCGCCTCGAAGGAGCCCTGAATGGAGCTGACGGTATACATCATGCCGCCCAACACCATAAAGCGCAGTGTCGGCGAGTGGATCAGCGTGCGGAAGTGACCTTTCATGGTGTAGTGCTGGTTGACCGAGAAGGCCAGCACGGGAATGATCATCATCATGCTTTGCACGATGGACAGGGTAACCATCCACTGCGGCACGGGGCCACCCACCAGGTGGTGGCCGCCGACCTGACCATAAAAGAATGCCAGGCCCCAAAACCCTACCAGCGACAGATTGTAGGAAACAATGGGCCGGCCAATGATCTTGGGCAGGAAGTAATACACCGATGCCAAAGCCATGGGCGTGTAGAAAAGACCCAGCACATTATGGCCGAACCACCAGTTCATGGTGGCCTGCTCGACGCCCACGTGCACGGCAGGCAGGTTGCCCACCAGGAACAGGATAGGGAACCAGAACAACGCTGCGCCCATATACCAAACCGACACGTACAAGTGGTGCGTGCGGCGATTCTGCAAAGTGAACAGCAAAGGCAGAGCGGCCAAGGCACCGCCGACCACCATCAGGATGTCGACCTGCCAAGGCATTTCCAGCCACTCCATGCCGTCGGTGATACCGACCGCAATGCTGCCCAGGCCAGCAATCAGGCCGGCGTTCCACAGCGCGCCGCCCAGAATGGCGAAACGTGCGCCCATCAGCGGGGTCTTAAACAGGCGCGGCAGCATCCACATGGCCACACCGAAGGCGGCCATCGGAGCCCAGCCATAGGCAACGGCGTTCAGGTGCAGCGTGCGCATGCGACCGAAGGTCATCCAGGCCTGCTCGACCAGAAAGTCCGGTTCGTGCAGCTTGATCGAGCTGATCAGCCCGGCCGTGGACGCCACGATAAGCCAGACAATGGAACAGGACAGGAACATGAAGGTGACGTAAGCGGAGGAGCGGTCGGCTTCCACACGCTCGGCCAGCTCAACACCCAGAGCCTGCCGATCTTCAGTGGAAATGGCGGTTTCGCCCATTTCCTTTTGCAGTGCCAGACGCTGCTCGGGCGTGGCGGACGGATCGTCCACCTGGCCGATTTCGCCTTTGGAGAAGATCTCCTTGGCGGCGGCAGGACTGTCGTCAAAGAAGTTCCGGCGCAACGACCAGATAAAGACAAAAAGTCCTGTGACGGACAATATGAAAGCTAGAAGCAGTATTGAAACGGTATTCACAATGATCCAGGCCTGGTTAATGTGAAGCTGCCAAGCAGCTCGGCGGCACATGACGCGTCGCAGATCAAAAGAGCGTGGACGCAAAAAATCTGCGACTGCCAATGTCGCGAGAGCCGCATGTTAAAACACCCGTCTGTTACACCTTGATAAAACCCACTTCAAAAACATGGTTTATTGAGGCAGAACAAATACGGACACGACTTTTTTTGGTATAGGGACAGGCGCCATTATAGGCGAGGGTATACCCGTGTGACATGGTTGTTTCAATTTCCCTGCTACCTGCCTTGCATATTATCCTAGGACAAAAAACAAAACCACATAAAGCCCTACATTTTGTCTACATTTTTGTCCGCGCCTGTCATATCGCATTCCATATATCGCCATGCATGGCCCGCTACATACGTATAAACGGATAAGCCATATAGCCATAAAGGCAACGCAAGCAAGTCCTGCCTGTCACTGGCGGTGCGCAGACGAAAAGCGGTCAAAAAAGTACAATCATGGCAAGCACACTTTGACGGGGCGCAAGCCCCGCACCGAATCAAGGACACCACGATGGAATGCACAATTGACTGGGGCGGTGCCGACGGCATGCTCTTTATCGCCCGTACCGGCAGCGGTCACGTCACCGCCATGGACGGTGCCCCCGAAGGCGGCGGCAACAATCTGGCACCCCGCCCCATGGAAATGCTGCTGACGGGTGCCGGCGGCTGCGCCGCCTACGATGTCGTGCTGATCCTGAAGCGCGGCCGTCACGCCATTACCGGCTGCCAGGTCAAGCTCACGGCAGAGCGGGCCGACACCGACCCGAAAGTCTTTACCCGCATCCACTTCACTTTTGTGGTTTCCGGCAAAGACCTGCCGCAGGCAGCCGTGGAGCGCGCCGTGCAGTTGTCACACGACAAGTACTGCTCGGCTTCCGCCATGCTGGGTAAAACAGCAGAAATCACCTATTCCATCGACATCCAGCAAGCCTGAGACCACCATGTCCGCACATCCCTACGAAGACCTGCTGCGACTGGTCTACACACAAGGCACGCCCAAGACCGATCGCACCGGAACCGGCACCCGCTCAGTCTTCGGGCACCAGATGCGCTTTGACCTGTCGCAGGGCTTTCCGCTGATCACCACCAAAAAACTGCACACTCGCAGCATCTTCATCGAGCTGCTGTGGTTTCTGCGCGGCGAATCCAATGTTCGCTGGCTGCAAGAGCGCGGCGTATCGATCTGGGACGAATGGGCCGACGCCGACGGCAATCTGGGCCCGGTGTACGGTGTGCAGTGGCGCTCCTGGCCGACACCCGATGGGCAGCACATCGATCAGATCAGCCAGCTTATCGAGCAAATCCGTCGCAACCCCGACTCGCGCCGCCTGATCGTATCGGCCTGGAACGTGGCCGACGTTGGCCAGATGGCGCTACCGCCCTGCCACGCCCTGTTCCAGTTTTATGTGGCGGACGGCAAACTGTCATGTCAGCTGTATCAGCGCAGCGCCGATATTTTCCTGGGCGTGCCCTTCAATATCGCCAGCTATGCCCTGCTGACGCATATGGTGGCCCAGCAATGCGATCTGGCAGTGGGCGATTTCATCTGGACCGGCGGCGACTGCCACCTGTATTCCAATCATTTCGAGCAGGCCGAACTGCAACTGTCGCGCGAACCGCGCCCCTACCCAACGCTGAACATCAAACGCAAGCCCGCCAGCCTGTTTGAGTACGAGTTCGAGGATTTCGAGATCGCCGACTACGACCCCCACCCCCACATCAAGGCTCCGGTCGCCGTATGAACACACTGCCCGCCATCCGCCTGGTCGTAGCCTATGCGGCCAACCGCTGCATCGGCAAGGACAACACCCTGCCCTGGCGTCTGCCCTCGGACCTGCAGCACTTCAAGCGCGTCACGATGGGCCTGCCCATTATTATGGGGCGCAAGACCTGGGAATCGCTGGGCCGCCCCCTGCCGGGACGGCCCAACATCGTCATCAGCCGCAATACCGACTACGCGGCACCCGGCGCACAGGTCTTTAGCGATCTTCACAGCGCCTTGCACGCCTGCGCCGACTTTGACACCGCCTGCGTCATCGGCGGAGAACAAATCTTCGCCCTTGCTCTGCCCCAGGCACGGGAGCTGATCGCCACGGAAATCCATTCCGAGGTGCAAGGCGACACCTTCTTTCCCGCGCTGGCAGACGATCAGTGGACGGAAGTCGAACGATTGCCGCAGCCCCCCGAAAACGGCCTGTCTTTCGATTTCGTCACCTACAGACGCAAGGTCTGAGCCTGGCTGACCCGCATGGCGGGCCGACCGGTCCGCCATGATCTGCCCTGCGAACTAGGGTTTATCCCAGGCCTGGCCGCTTTGCAGCGCAACAAGGACAGGACACAATACAGTTTGTCTGCCGACAATCAGGTGTCGTGCGTCCTTACCCAGGAATGCGCCATGATCCGAGCCCCCGCCAGTACCGACCTGTCATCTTTGTGGATGCCGTTCACCGCGAACCGGCATTTCAAGCAACACCCCAAACTACTGGCCCGCGCCAAGGGCATGTACTACTACACGGCAGACGGTCGCCCCATTCTGGACGGAACGGCAGGACTGTGGTGCGTGAACGCGGGCCATGGCCGCGCCCATATTATCGAGGCCCTGACGCGCCAGACCATGAACCTGGACTATGCGCCCAGCTTCCAACTGGGCCACGAAGATGCTTTTCGCGCCGCACAGGCCGTCGCCGAGCTGATGCCCAAGGGCTTGGACCGCATCTTCTTTACCAACTCCGGCTCGGAATCGGTCGACACGGCGCTGAAGATAGCGCTGGCTTATCACCGGGCGCGCGGTCAAGGACAGCGCACCCGCTTCATAGGCCGCGAACGCAGCTATCATGGTGTCGGACTCGGCGGTATTTCGGTAGGCGGCATCTCGGCCAACCGCCGCGCTTTTTCCTCCATGCTGCTCGCAGGCGTGGACCACCTGCCCCACACCCACAACCTTGAGCACAATGCCTACAGCCAAGGCCAGCCGGCCTGGGGCGCGCATCTGGCCGATCACCTGGAAGGACTGATCGCCCTGCACGATGCCAGCAATATCGCCGCCGTCATCGTAGAGCCGCTGGCCGGCTCGACTGGCGTGCTGGTCCCCCCGCAAGGCTATCTGGAAAAGCTGCGCCAGATCACCAGCAAGCACGGCATCTTGCTGATATTTGACGAAGTCATCACCGCGTTTGGCCGTTTGGGCGACAATACCGCCAGTGAATATTTCCATGTCACCCCCGACCTGATCACTCTGGCCAAGGGCATCAGCAACGCCGCCGTGCCGGCCGGTGCCGTCGCCGTCCGACGCGACATCCACGACACCATTGTGCAAGCCAGCAGCAGCGGCATCGAGTTCTTCCACGGCTACACCTATTCGGCCCATCCGCTGGCCACGGCCGCCATTCTGGCCACGCTGGAGGTGTATCAGGACGAAGCCCTGTTCCAGCGGGCGCGTCGCCTGAGCCCCTACTTTGAGCAGGCCGCGCACACACTGCGGGGCAGCCCGCACATCATCGATATCCGCAATCTTGGCCTGGTGGCCGGTATCGAGCTGGCCAGCCGCGTCGGTTCCCCAGGCGCGCGTGCAGCCGAAGTATTCGATGCCTGTTTCGAAGAAGGCGTGTTGGTGCGCTATACCGGCGACACCATTGCCATCTCCCCCCCTTTGATCGTGGACCAGGAGCAGATAGACCACATTTTCAACACGGTGCGCAAGGTGCTCAAGAACGTGCGCTGACACCTGTACGGGTCGAGCTGCGCGCTCGGGTGTGGATATCCCTTTCCGATTCAAGAAAATTCAAGCGCAAGAATCAGGAAGTCTGGCGGGGATTCGTGCTTTTATACTGGCCTGGACTTCTATTCGCAGGCGCACACGATGAACAGCCCTTTTTTCTTGCGCGACACGCCCAGCCCGTATCAGGACGCTGAACGCTTTCTGGCCGGCCTGGACGCGCACTGGCAGACTCTGGTGGAAACAGTCGGCCCATGCGTGCACACTCCCAGGCCGGAACGCGATCCCTACGAAGCCCTGGTACGCGCCGTGGTGTACCAACAATTACATACGCGTGCCGCCGACTGCATTTTGCAACGGCTATTGGGCGTGTACGAACATGGCCGCTGTCCCTCACCCGAAGAACTGCTGGCCACTCCGGTGCAGACACTGCGTGCCTGCGGGCTGTCCAGTGCCAAGACCACCAGCATCCAGGGACTGGCGCAGGCGCGCCTGGACGGGCGCATTCCAGACCAGCAAGCCGCCCTGGCCATGAGCGACCAGGAACTGATTCAATCCCTGAGCCAACTGCGCGGCATAGGCCGCTGGACAGTGGAGATGATGCTGATCTACACCTTGGAGCGCCAGGACATACTACCGGCGGATGACTGGGGAGTCCGCGACGGTTATCGCCGTCTGAAGAACCTGGAAACAGCCCCCTCTGCCAAGATCCTGCGCGACCTGGGCCAGGCCTGGTCGCCTTATCGCAGTATTGCCGCCTGGTATCTGTGGCGCGTCCCGCGCACCAGCGCCAAAGAACCAAAGCCCTACAGCACTCCTGCCCAGCGCTGGCAGGCGGTGCTGGAGCGGGACGCGAATGCCGATGCCCACTTTGTCTATGCCGTACTGAGCACTGGCACCTATGCCAGCCCCAGCGCTGCCGCCCGCCGCCCCAAACCGGAAAATGTGCGTTACTTCGATTCGCCCGAACAAGCTCAGGCCGCCGGTTTCCGAGCCAATCGCCACCGCCATGCCGATCGACAAGAGCTGGCGCAAAAGCACAGGCAAGCCGTCACCCAGGCCTGTCGCCTGATCGAAACCAAGCAGCCGGCCCCCAGCCTGAACGAGCTGGCCGCTGCCGTGGAGTTAAGCCCCTACCACTTTCACCGAATTTTCAAGGCCCAGACAGGCCTGACCCCGCACGCCTACGCCCAAGCACTACGTACCCGCCGACTGCGCCATACATTGGATGCTCCACAAACCAGCATCACTCGCGCCATCTACGATGCTGGCTATGGCGCAGCCAGCCGCTTTTACGAAGAGTCCCCCACCTTGCTGGGCATGTCGGCCCGCTCCTTCCGTCAGGCCGGTCATGGAAACACCATACGCTTTGCCATTGCCCAATGCAGCCTGGGTGCCTTGCTGGTGGCCGAAAGCGAGCGCGGAATTTGCGCCATCTCCCTGGGCGACGACGCCGAAGCACTGCTAATAGAATTGCAAGAACGTTTCAAGGCGGCCCAGTTGATCGGGGCCGATCCGCAGTTCGAGCGGCGAGTGGCGCAAGTGGTGGCATTGGTCGAAAACCCTGCGATAGGGCTGGATCTACCCCTGGACATCCAAGGCACGACGTTCCAGCAGCGCGTCTGGGAAATACTGCGCAGCATTCCGGTCGGCCAGACCCTTAGCTACACCGATATTGCGCAACGCCTGGGACAGCCACGCGCCGTGCGCGCCGTCGCCCGCGCCTGTGCCACCAATACGCTGGCCGTTGCCATTCCCTGCCATCGTGTCGTGCGCCGGGACGGTGACCTGGCCGGCTACCGTTGGGGGCTGGAGCGCAAGCGCAGTTTGCTGGATCGCGAAAGCGCTTGAGCACACACGATCGCGCGCCAGACACAAAAAACCCGGCTGACGCCGGGTTTTCGCTTTGCTACCAAGCAGGACACACTTACATAGGCACCACGCGGGTAGGCCCGTTGCCACTGAGCATGCGCACGCGCTGCCCAACGGACAAGGGAACGTCCGCTTCCTGAGCGACCACACGGGTTTCGCCATTATCCAGCTTGACGGTGATTTCCAGGCCATCGGACTTGCCGACACGGTTCTCTACGGCATTGCCGACCAGGCCACCCAGCAAAGCACCGCCGATACTGGCAATAATGCTGCCACGACCGCCGCCGATGGAGCTGGCCGCCACCCCGCCAATGGCAGCACCGGCCACCGATCCCACGCCAGAAGTCTGATCCTTCTGAATGGTGACGGAACGCACGCTGACAACCGTACCCAGCCGCACAATCTGCTCACGCTGGGCCTGGCCGTAGCTGTAAACGGAGCTCGATGCCGATTGGTTCGCGCACCCCGCCAGCATAAAGACCGGAACGGCCAAGCTGGCTGCCATCAGCAGACGGACTTTGGGACGATGAAAAAAAGAAGCATGCATACGATTTACTCCGGAAAATTCGCCTGGCCTACCCAGCACATTTGCGCCTGGACTCAGGATCAAAGGCTGCGTTCGATACCGAAGTGCTGTTTTAGCATAGCCTGTACATCGGATCGTTTAAACGCATGGTTCTGGGGACCATGGCTGGCAATTTTAATACTGCCCATCAGGTTACCCAAGCTGCAGGCCTCCTCAAAACTCCACCCTTTTGTAAGACCATATAACAGGCCGGCACGATGCGCATCGCCGCAACCGGTAGGGTCTAGCACTTGAGCGGCCGGGACCGGAGCAATGGCAATTTCCTGGCCATCGCGGTAAAGCGTGCTTCCATGAGCACCACGGGTGACCACAGCTGCCTTCAGGCCGCCGGCAATCTGCGTCATGGTCTTGCCGGTCCGCTGCTCAATGACCTCGGCCTCGTAATCGTTGGCGGTAAGAACCTGACACAGTTGCAGCATCTCCACCAAGTCTTCACCCGAAAACAATGGCATAGCCTGCCCCAGATCGAAGATAAACGGCACGCCCATGGCATTCAGACGTCGGGCATGGGCAAACATGCCTTCTTTGGCGTCCGGCGCCACAATACCCCAGCCCGCCTGCTGTCCCGACAAGTCGTTATCGGCCGAGTGCAACATGGCACCTGGATGAAAAGACGTGATCTGACTGGCTGCCAGATCGGTGGTGATAAAACACTGCGGGGTAAACAGCTCTGGCATGACACGAACCATGCCGGTATCGATGCCCAGCTCATTCATGCGCTTGACGTAATCCAGGCCGTCGCCCCCTACCGTGCCTACTGGCACAGGCTCGCCGCCCAGCATGTTCAGCGTATAGGAAATATTGCCCGCGCAACCACCCCACTCTTTACGCAGGCTGGGCACAAAAAAGGACACGCTCAGCGCCTGAATGCTGTCGGGCAAAATATGATCTTTAAAATAGCCCTCGAAAACAGCGATCGTATCAAACGCGATAGATCCACACACCAGCACTCGCTCGGACATAACGTACCTTATGGAAAAAAAGGGCTAATCTCATAGCCGTTGACCTGGAGTCCCCCGGTATCCAGGGGCAACTGCACCGCCAGCTCCGCACGTGCCCCGAAAGGCAGGTGTCGCAAGCCCGGCACCAGATACTGCTCGGGAGCAAGGTTGCGCCGGGCGATCAGGGCACCGGAAAAATCCTTCAAGTCCAGCACCAGCGTGGGCCACTGCTGCGGACGCTCAAATTCGTTGCGCAGCGTAAAACGCAGCATGGAGCGCGACCCTTCGCCCGGCTCCTTGTGCAAGGCCGACGACACGATGCGGATGGCATCGATACGACGCTCGAAAGGCACCTGACAGCCCAGCTCCAGGCAGGCCCGTTCCAAAACGGGACGCAGCACCGGCACATGACTGGCAATCTGCACCCGGTAAACATACACCAGTTGACCGAGCAGCACGACGATACCGAGCACGCACAACAATTTCCAGAAGAACGACCAGATACGCTGTCCTGTTCCTGCCTCACCTTCGTAGCGCGTTTCGCGCTGCAAGGCCGGGTTAGCAGGAATGGTCCAATCCTGCTCGACGTCTGCCCTTGCCGTCCCGTCGGCCTGACGCGAAGGGTAAGCCGCGCGCAAAGTCTGGGCACGGTCGCCTACGCTGAAATCCGGGTCGGACTCCCCCCAGGATGCCGCACCGATATGATGCTCACTGGATTGAACCGGCAGATGTCCGGACACAAAAAAAGGAAGCTGTTCGTGCCCATCGCTGTCTGATCGATCGGCTTGGGTCGAGGGCTGGGGCGGCGCGACTGGCGCATTGGCCAGGACGGAATCAGGAAACTTGCGCACCTGCAACGAGTCGTGGGCCGACCCCTCGTCGCGCGGCGGCGCATGACGGGAATGCTCGACAAAACGCGGCCCTGGCACGGGTGCCTGCAGATCAACCTGCTGTGCCGCCGGGGGCCGGTTCTGCGCCAGCACCGGCTCGATCTTGACCGAGGGCTCGGGAGCCTGGGAGGGCGCACGATAGGTGGGTTCCGGCTCGCCCTCGTCGATCACCTCCTCGAAGCCATCAAAAATATGCGCGCACTGGATACAACGTATATAGCCCCGGCGGCGCTGCAACAGCTCGACACTGGCTGCAAACGTCGTTGAGCACCGAGGGCAGCGAGTCTTCAGCTCCATAAGCCCACCTAAATACTTACCGTCTTACAAAGGACGCTGACCAGCCAGGCAGACCCAGCCATCGCGTATCTGCCAGACCGTCAACGGCAGGTAGGGCGAATAGACGGCGATCATCTCGTCGGCCTGCCAGTCGTAAATACCTGACAACACCAGATGGCCACCCGGCTTGACGCGGTTAGCCAGCATAGGGGCCAGCATGCGCAGCGGATTGGCCAATATATTGGCCACGACCAGATCGGTCTGCCCGGCAGGCATCTGATCGGGCAACAAACCCTGGACCTGAACCTGATTGACCTGCGCATTGTAGCGCGTGGAAATCACGGCCTGTTCGTCAATATCCACGCCCAGTGTCTGGCCTGCCCCCAGCTTGCGCGCGGCAATGGCCAAAATGCCCGATCCACAACCATAATCCAGCACGGTCTGCCCCGGCTGGACATGGTGCGCCAGCCAGTCCAGGCAAAGATGCGTCGTAGGATGGCTGCCCGTGCCAAACGCCAGCCCGGGGTCCAGCTCGATGCGCACCAAACCATCGCCCGCCTCCTGCACCAGAGGCAGATCCACATCGTCCTTGTGCCAGCTGGGTACGATCAGAATACGCTCACCGACCGGAATGGGGCCGAACTGAGACTGAGTCAGGCGAACCCAGTCCGCATCGGGCACATCGCGCACACTCCACTGCACCTGCGCCGGATCGAGCACGCCCGCCTGCCCCAGCAACTGCACCATGTCCTGAGGCTCCATGTCCTCAGGCAGCAAAGCAACGACTCGGTTGTGGTGCCAGGCCAATACTTCAGGCTCTATGCCCGGTTCGCCGAACAAGGGTTTTTCGTGCTCGGTGTCCCCGTCGGCATCTTCTACGGAAACGGACAAGGCACCCGCTTCCAGCAGGGCATCGGACAAGTGCTCTGCCTGTTCTTCAGGGCAGCTCAACAAGAGTTCACGCATCTAGTTCTTCCATAAAGCAAAACAGGGGCGAGCCCCTGTTTTGCATGATCGCGGCGCAAGGCATGCCGGTACAGAACCGTCACGCCCTGTTGGCTTACTTGCGCTGGGACAGTCTCTGTTCCAGGTAATGAATGCTGGTGCCGCCTGCCTTGAAATTGGCGTCTTGCATCAGTTCGCGGTGCAAAGCGACGTTAGTCTGAATGCCTTCCACCACCATCTCGGACAAGGCGATGTCCATACGGGCAATCGCCTGCTCACGGGTCTTGCCGTAGGTAATCAGCTTGGCAATCATCGAGTCGTAGAATGGCGGCACCGTGTATCCGGAGAACACGTGCGAATCGATACGCACGCCTGGACCGCCCGGTGTGTGCCAATTGGTGATCAAGCCTGGGCTTGGGGTGAACTTGAATGGATCTTCCGCATTGATGCGGCATTCGATGGAGTGCCCCTCGAAATGGATGTCGCGCTGGCGCAGCACGAACTTCTCGCCCGCGGCCACCTTGATCTGCTCCTGGACCAGGTCAATGCCCGTGATCATTTCGGTGATCGTGTGTTCGACCTGAATACGGGTATTCATCTCGATGAAGAAGAACTCGCCGTTTTCGTACAGGAACTCGAACGTGCCCGCGCCGCGATAACGCATTTTGCGGCAGGCATCGGCGCAACGCTCGCCGATACGCTCGATCAAACGACGCGCAATGCCGGGGGCCGGTGCTTCCTCGATGACTTTCTGGTGACGACGCTGCATGGAACAGTCGCGCTCACCCAGCCAGATCGCATTGCGATCGCCGTCGGCCAGCACCTGAATTTCGATATGGCGTGGATTCTCGAGGTACTTTTCCATGTAGACCTCGGGATTGTTGAACGCCGCCGCCGCTTCGGACTTGGTCGTGGCGACCGCCGTCAGCAAGGCCGCTTCGGTATAGACCACGCGCATGCCGCGTCCGCCGCCGCCACCCGAGGCCTTGATGATGACCGGATAGCCCACTTCGCGGGCAATGCGCAAAATCTCCTGCGGATCGTCGGGCAAAGCGCCGTCCGAGCCGGGCACCACGGGCACACCGGCTTCGATCATGGCTTTCTTGGCCATGACCTTATCGCCCATCGTGCGGATGTTTTCGGGACGCGGGCCGATAAAGACAAAGCCACTTTTTTCGACACGTTCGGCGAAATCGGCATTCTCGGCCATGAAGCCGTAGCCGGGGTGGATCGCTTCGGCATCGGTGACTTCGGCTGCCGAAATGATGGCCGGCATGCTCAGATAGCTGTCGCGGGCAGGCGCAGGCCCGATGCAGACGGCCTCGTCGGCCAGACGCACGTACTTGGCACCGCGGTCAGCCTCGGAATATACCACCACCGTCTTGATACCCATTTCGCGGCAGGCGCGTTGGATGCGCAGGGCAATTTCGCCCCGGTTGGCGATTAGGACTTTTTCAAACATATCATCAACCGATGATGAACAGAGGCTGGCCGTATTCCACGGGACCGCCGTTTTCGATCAGGATTTCCTTGATCACGCCGGACTTGTCGGCTTCGATCTCGTTGAGCAGCTTCATGGCTTCGATGATGCACAGCGGATCGCCTTCCTTGACCGTCTGGCCCACTTCCACGAATGCGGCGGCACCTGGGCTGGGAGCACGATAAAAAGTGCCGACCATAGGCGATTTGACAGCATGTCCTTCGGCCACGGCAGGTGCGGGCGCTGCTGCGGCTGGCGCTGCCGGCGCGGCCACAACCTGAGCGGCCGGCGCTTCAAACGTCTGAACCACGGGCGCAGCCGTGCTTTGCGAAAATTTGACGATGCGCACTTTGTCATCGCCTTCCGTGATTTCCAGCTCGGCAATACCCGACTCAGCCACCAGATCGATCAGGGTTTTGAGTTTTCTAAGATCCATGCGTGCTTCCCGCGATGCCGCCCTGTTCGAACACTGAACGGCATCAAAAAAAGAAAATTGGTCAAAAAACGAAGACAGCCGCCTAGCTGTCCAAGGCAAAACGCAATGCAGCTTCGTACCCGAACGCCCCCAGCCCCACGATCACGCCACGGGCGCAGTCGGACAGATAGGATTGGTGGCGGAAAGGCTCACGCTTGTGAACATTGGACAAGTGGACTTCGACGAATGGAATGCCGACCCCGGCCAGGGCGTCGCGTATCGCCACGCTGGTGTGTGTATAAGCACCGGCGTTGATGATGATGAATTCGACACCTTCGGCACGGGCCTGATGAATCCGGTCGACGAGCCCGCCTTCGTGATTACTTTGGAAAAAATGACACCGGGCGCCATGCTGATCTGCCAAGGCCCGCAAACTGCCGTTGATATCGTCGAGGGTCTGATGTCCGTAGACATCCGGCTCCCGGGTACCCAGCAGATTGAGGTTAGGCCCGTTCAGGACCAGAACATGATTCGCCATAGCGGATTTTTCGTGAAGACAGATCGCCTTTTTACGCTAAAAAGCACCATTTGTCCATCAACAACCCCGATTACAAGCGGTAACGGAACACTTTTGGGTTTACAGCGGCAAACCGTGCTGAACCAGAAATTTGCCGCAATTGAACGACGAAGTAAGCCAGTTAACGCTGACGCTTGATAACTTCGTCCAATTTTTGCGGATCGATCTGTCCAAGAATCCGCTCACTGATCCGGCCATTGCTGCCAAACACCACGGTAAAGGGTAAGCCCCCCTTCTTATTGCCCAGGCTGCGCATCTGTTTGACTCCGCCCGGACCCGAAAGAAGAATGTCGTAGCTGACCGGCACGCGCTGCAAAAACTCCCGCACGTTGTCCTTGGAGTCAACGGCAATACCCACGAAGTTCACCTCGGGGTAACGCTGGTGCAAGGCCTGCAGATCGGGCATTTCCTTGACGCAGGGAGCGCACCAGGTCGCCCAGAAGTTAATGACCAGCGGCTTGCCAGCATAGGACGACAGGGTGCGATCTTGATCCTGCAGGTCGGGAAATGCCTGCGCCAGAAAAGGATCGGGCGGAAACAAGCCGGCCCAGGACGCCGCGGGCAAGGTCAACAGTCCCGCGCACACCAGGGACCGCTGCAAAAATAAGCGCCGTTGCATACGTGCTCACACATAAATAGACAGTATCGGACGATGATAGCACCCGCATACGAAGCAGGCCGACGCGCCAGATCAAACATCCGACTAAAATACAGGCCGGAGGATTGTCATGCACATACATATATTAGGCATATGCGGCACGTTCATGGGTGGTCTGGCGCTGATCGCCCGTTCGGCAGGCCACACTGTCACCGGCTGCGATACCGGGGTCTACCCCCCCATGAGCACCCAACTGCAGGAACAGGGCATAGAGCTGATCGAAGGCTTTGATGCCGACCAGACACGCCTGGCCCCCGACCTGTACATCATCGGCAACGTGGTCTCCCGGGGCAATCCCCTGATGGAAGCCATTCTGGACCAAGGCCTGCCCTATGTTTCGGGGCCGCAGTGGCTGGGCGAAAATATACTGCGCGGCCAGCACGTGCTGGCCGTCGCCGGCACCCACGGCAAGACCACGACCAGTTCCATGCTGGCCTGGATACTGGAACAAGCCGGACACGAACCCAACTTCCTGATCGGCGGCGTGGCCCCCGATCTAGGCGTATCGGCGCGCTTTGACCCGGCCCAGCCACTGTTTGTGATCGAGGCCGACGAGTACGACACCGCCTTTTTCGACAAACGCTCCAAATTCGTCCACTACCGGCCGCGCACGGCTGTATTGAACAATCTGGAATACGACCATGCGGATATCTTCCCCGACCTGCACGCCATACAGACCCAGTTCCACCATCTGGTGCGCACCATCCCCCACTCGGGTCTGATCCTGTGCCCCACCGACACCCCCGCTCTGGAGCAGACCTTGGCGCGCGGCTGCTGGACGCCTGTCAATTACTTTGGCCTGCAAGGCGACTGGGACAGCCGGGATATCGGCCCGACCACCTTTGAGGTCATCCATCGCGGCCACCTGCAAGGCACGGTACGCTGGGCACTGACCGGGCGGCATAACCAGCTCAACGCGCTGGCGGCCATCGCTGCCGCCCAGCATGTCGGCGTCGCCCCCGAGCAGGCCATCGAAGCACTCAGTCACTTTCAAGGCGTCAAACGCCGCATGGAAGTACGCGGCACTGTTCAAGGTGTTACGGTTTACGATGATTTTGCCCACCACCCCACCGCCATTGCGACCACGCTGGAAGGGCTGCGCGCCCAGGTCGGCCCCAAGACTCGCATTCTGGCCGTGCTGGAACCGCGCTCGAACACCATGAAGCTGGGAGCGATGGCCGCCCGCCTGCCGTCATCACTGGAACAGGCCGATCTGGCTTTCTGCTATGGCGAAACATCCGGCAAACATGCCCTGGGCTGGGACCCGGCTATTGTGTTGGCCCAGATGGGCGAGCGCGCCACAGCCTGGAACGATTTAGATAAAATGGTGTCTGCCATTGTCCAGGCAAGCCAGCCCGGCGATGCCATTGTCGTCATGAGCAACGGCAGCTTTGGCGGCATACACCAGCGCTTGCTGGACCGCCTGCCCCGCTGACCCCCTACCCCCACAGGTGCCTTCATGATTCTCTACCTACACGGCTTTCGCTCCTCGCCCTTGTCCTATAAAGCGCAGCGCATGCAGCAAGCCCTGCAGGAACGGGAGCTGCAGGACCTGTGGCGCTGCCCCCAATTGCCGGCCAGTCCGGCACAAGCCATCGCGCTGTGCCGTCGCATTCTGGATTCAGAACTGCAGGCCGGCCATACGCCCGACCAGTTGTGCATCATGGGCTCATCCCTGGGCGGCTACTACGCCAGCCACCTGGCCCAGCACTATCGTTGCCGTGCCGTACTGATCAACCCCGTGGTGTACGCCGGCCGCGATCTGGCTACCCAGGTGGGTGAGCACGTCAGTTACCACTCGGATGCGCCCTTTCACTTTCTACCCGAATACGTAGACGAGCTGGACGAAATACAAGTGCCCCGCCCCGCCGACCCCAAGCAGTTCTACCTGCTGGCGGCCAAAGGCGACGAAGTCCTGAACTGGCGCGAGATGGCAGACTGGTACCGAGGCAGCCAGGGCCACATCGTTGAGGGCGGCGATCACGGTTTTTCGGATTTCGATCCCTGGATTCCCGAAATTCTGCACTTCGCCCTGCAACGACCTTACTAATACTTACCGGATGGCAGCGGCCATCCACATGGAACATCATGTACGTCCTTTTCGAAGACAGCGGCAACTTCAAGGCAGAAAAAGTCTTCTCCGAGAGCGACACCACATTGCAAGTGGAATCGGCCTCCGGCAAACGCAGCAAGATCAAGAAAAACAGCGTGCTGTTCAGCTTTGAGCAACCCGCGCCCGCCCAACTGATGGAACAGGCGCAAGCCCTGGCCGAATCACTGGACATCAATTTTCTGTGGGAATGCGCACCCCAGGAGGAATTCGAGGCCGCCGCCCTGGCCCAGGACTATTTCGGCCATACGCCCGGTGCCGTCGAAAAAGCCGGCACGATCTTCGCCCTGCACAGCGCGCCCGCCTATTTCCATCGGCGCGGCAAAGGGCTGTATCGCCCCGCCCCGCCCGAGATCCTGCAGGCCGCGCTGGCCGCTATCGAGAAAAAACGCCTGCAACAAGAACAAATCGAAGCCTGGGCGCAAGACATGGTGCAAGGCCGCCTGCCCGAGGCTATCGCCCAGAAGGCCCACACTTTCCTGGCCCAGCCGGACAAGAATTCGCTGGAATGGAAAGCCTTCGATCAGGCACAGAAAGAACTGAATACGGGCACCGAGAAACTACTGCTGTCGCTGGGGGCCTGGTCCAACCCATTAACGCTGCACCAGCACCGTTTTCTGTCGGCCCATTTCCCCAAAGGCACGGGCTTTCCGGCCATCCAGGTCCAGGACTGGGGGCAGGATCTGCCACTGGCCCAGGTGACCGCCTATTCGGTAGATGACGCCAATACCATTGAAATCGACGATGCCCTGTCGGTGCAGGTTCCCGAGCCGGGCCGTATCCGAGTCGGCGTTCACATTGCCGTGCCGGCACTGGCCATCAAACGCGGCAACGAACTGGATCAACTGGCGCGCGCGCGCATGGCCACGGTGTACACGCCGGGTTACAAAATCCCCATGTTGCCGCCAGAGCTGATCGCCCGTTTCTCCCTGGACCAGGGCCAAGTACGTCCCACGCTGTCGCTGTATGTCGATGCCGACAGCAACACGGGCGAGATACTGGGCCACCAGACGCGACTAGAACGCATCGCCGTCGAACGCAATTTGCGCCAGCACGAGCTGGACCCACTGATCTCCGAGCAGGCCTTGAACGATCCGGCCGCCGACCTGCCGTATGCAGACTGGCTGCGCCCGCTGTGGGCCTTTTCACGCCAGTTGGCAGCGCAACGCGAGGCCATACGGGGCAAACCCGAAAACAACAACCGGGTGGAATACACCTTCGAGCTGGACGGCCCGCACGACGATCCCAACTCCATCATCCGCCTGGTGCCGCGCGTGCGCAATGCCCCCCTGAGCCTGCTGGTGGCCGAATATATGATTTTGGCCAACCAGCTCTGGGGCGGCCTGCTGGCCGAGCACAATGTGCCCGGCATCTACCGCTCCCAACAATTCATGCGCACGCGCATGTCCACGACGCCCGCCCCCCACGAATCCATAGGCGTGCCGCAATACACCTGGTCCACGTCGCCGTTGCGCCGCTATGTGGACCTGATCAACCAGGGCCAGATTCTGGCGGCCGCCGAACACGGCATCTCTGCGCGGCTGGCAGCCCCCTTCCAGCCCAAGGACGCCGACCTGTTCGCCATCATCGGCGCATTCGAGGGCCAATACGCCCAATGGTCCGACTACCAATCGGCCCTGGAGCGCTACTGGTGCCTGCGCTGGCTGCAACAGCAGGGCATTACCCAGGCCCGGGCCACCTTTATAAAAGAAGACCTGGTGCGCCTGAACGACGCTCCCCTGGTATTGCACGTGCCCGGCCTGCCCGCGCTGGACCGAGGCCAGGAAGTCACCATAGACCTGCTGGCCTTTGACGAGCTGGCGCTGACGGTGGAATGCCGCCTGCGCGAGATCGCGACCGCAGCCTGATCGCCATGACAGCGCCGTCGCCCCGCCGCCGCTTACCTCGCGACTACCTGTGGCCGGCGGTGGCGATCTCGGCTCTGGCGCATGCCGTGCTGATTTTCTGGCCACACGGGCGCAGCGTCCCGCGCCCCGCGCAGGACATGGACGTGGCCCTGGTCAATTTCAGTACCGAAACCGCCCCCCTGTCCCCGCATCTGCTGGCCCAACTTAACCTGGAGGGCGGCGGCCAGGATACACAAGGCCAGGCCAGCCAGCCCTTGCCGCTGACGGACCCCGATCTGCCTAATCTGCTGGTGCTGGAAGCGCTGCGCAAGCGCCAGCAAAGCCTGGAAATCGAGCAACAGCGTCTGTTAGGTGAGCTGGACCCATCCGACACCGCTCCGCCGCCCACGCCGACCACCGAATATATAGGTGCCGCGCAAAGCCCCGGACAGGACGATACCGACCGCAGCCCGGTAGTCAGCAACGCCCGCATTGCCCTGCTGCGCGACCAGATCCGCGAACAGCAGCGCCAGCCACGCTATCACTATGCTGGCCCGAGCGCGCGCGCCAGCGACGAAGCGCACTACCTGGATCAATGGCGTCAGACCATCGAACAGACCGGCACCCGCCACTATCCGCGGCAAGACGGACAGAAGCTGTACGGGCACCTGCAAATGACGGTCTATATCCGACGCGACGGCAGTTTGCTGCGCGCCGAACTGACCCAGCCCGCCAAGGAACCGGCCCTGAACCTGGCCGCCCGCCGCATTGTGGAGCTGGCCGCGCCCTTTGCGCCGCTGCCTCCCGATGTTGCTCCCGGTGCCGATGTGCTGGTTATCTCACGCAGTTGGAACTTCACCCGCGATACATTCAGCATGCAGGCCCCAAGCCAGGACTGACATTCGGACGCGCCAATGGCCTAGCGCAAAGCGCGCCCCGCGACGCGCGCCGGATGGGTAAAATACCACTGACCAGGCAGAGCACCGATGTCCAGACACAGAACAAGGACATCCAGACCGGCCAGATCCTATAACAAGACATTTCCAGAGAGCCTCACATGTCCGACACCCGCTCGGCCGGGCGCTACGGCGTCATCGGCAATCCGATCCGGCACAGCCGTTCGCCCGAAATCCACGAACAATTCGCGCAACAGTGCAGCATCGCGCTAAGTTACGAACGAATCTTGGCTCCGCTGGATGGTTTTGAGCATAGCGTCCAGGATTTTTTCCAGAGCGGCAAAGGCCTGAACGTCACCCTGCCGTTCAAAGAACAGGCCTTCGAGCTGGCTTCGCACAATCTGAGCCGCCGGGCCCGCATGGCCGGCGCAGTCAACACCTTGTGGCTACAGGATGGCCAATTGCACGGCTGCAATACCGATGGCGTGGGCCTGTGCGCCGATCTGCGCAGGCTGGGCCACGATCCGGCTGATAGGCGTATTTTGTTGATCGGCGCGGGCGGCGCTTGCCGCGGCGTGGTGTTTCCACTGCTGCAAGCAGGCTGCGAATTGCTGCACATCATCAACCGGACCAGCACAAAAGCCCATGATCTGCGCGAACACGTGGTCGCGCTGGAGCCCGATACATCGCGCCGCCTGAGCGCCGGCGGACTGGACGATCACTCCGGAGACTGGGACATTATCATCAACGCCACCTCGGCCAGCTTGCAACAGTCCCTGCCCGAGCTGCCCGATGCCCGTTACCGCAAACACTCCCTGGCCTACGACATGTTCTATGCAGGGGAGCCCACTGCCTTTATGGTGGCGGCCGAGCGGGCCGGTGCCGATCAGGTGGCTGACGGCCTGGGTATGCTGGTCGGGCAGGCAGCCGCCAGTTTTGCCATCTGGCATGGCGTGGAACCGGACGTAGAACCCGTACTGGCTGCGCTGCGCCAGCACAGCGGACACATCTGACGTGACTGTCTTCACCCAGCCCTGGAAATGGGTTCGTCTATCGCTGCTGGCCCTAGCGGTCGGCGTGCTGCTCTACCAGATCGCCTTGTTTCTGATGGTGCTTTGGTACAGTGTGATGCCGCCCAGGCTCACGCCTTTCATGGCGGCCGAACAGCGCGAACTGCGCGCCAGCGAACCGGACGCTCGGATACGCTACGAGTGGGTGCCCTACGATCAGATCAGCACCAACCTGAAACGCGCCGTCATTGCCTCCGAAGATGCCAACTTCATGCAGCATACCGGCGTAGAATGGGATGCCATACGCAAAGCCTGGGACTACAATCGTCGCCAGTCCGAAAAAGGCTCGGCGCGCCGCCGTGGCGGCTCCACCATTTCCCAGCAATTGGCCAAAAACCTGTTTCTGTCCGAATCGCGCAGCTATCTGCGCAAAGGCCAGGAGCTGATCCTGACCTATATGATAGAAGCGGTCATGAGCAAAGAACGCATCCTGGAGCTGTACCTGAATGTAGCCCAATGGGGCCAAGGCGTATTTGGCGCGCAGGCGGCCGCCCGCCACTATTACAAACAGGACGCCGCCCGAATCAGCGCGGTGCAGGCCGCACGGCTGGCCGGAATGCTGCCCAACCCGGCCTACTACGACCGCCGCCGCGACAGTTCCTACCTGCAATCACGCACGCGAACAATCAGCCAGCGCATGCGCCAGGCCGCCATCCCCTAAACATCCCTCACCCTCCTTTTCAGGGTGTCCACGCACGGCTTTTTTGTTAATCTAGCCACGTCTTTGCCACAACCCTATTTCATGCGCACCGCCCGCCGCTATCTTGCCTCCGAAATCTACCGCTCCAGCGCGGTCGTCCTGCTTGCCCTGCTGGGGCTGTTCACCTTTTTCGCCCTGATCGAAGAACTGGACAACGTAGGTTCCAAATTCTCCCTGGCCAGCCTGTTCTACATTCAGGCGCTGGAGCTGCCGACACGCCTGTACGATCTGCTGCCCATCGGCCTGCTGATCGGTGCCATCCTGGCCCTGGCCAGCCTGGCGCAACGCAACGAGCTGGTCATTCTGCGCGCCTCGGGAGTCAGCGGGATGCGCATGATGCTGATGCTCTGGACCGTCACGCTGCCGCTGGTGGCCGGTGCCTTCGTGCTCTCGGAATACGTCACGCCAATGGCCGAAGTCAAATCCAGCGAACAAGGCATGGCGCTGCTTGGCCGCTCCGGCGGCGGACGCCTGGACAGCGGCTACTGGTTCA
Source organism: Alcaligenes sp. SDU_A2 (assembly GCF_038237375.1). Classification (NCBI taxonomy): domain Bacteria; kingdom Pseudomonadati; phylum Pseudomonadota; class Betaproteobacteria; order Burkholderiales; family Alcaligenaceae; genus Alcaligenes; species Alcaligenes sp. SDU_A2. The sequence goes on from NZ_CP151273.1 coordinate 3,279,492, forward strand.
AAGAAAACAAGCCTGACAATGGCATGCGCATCATCAACATCGCCAGTCTGCAAGGCAATGGCAATGTCGCCGACGTCAGCATCTACGACTTTATCGACGGCCAACGCCTGAGCACCGTCGCCCAGGCCCCCACAGGCGTATTCAACGGCAACGAACTGGTACTGACCGACGTGACCGAAACCCACCTGAGCGAACACTCCCACCAAGCGCTGGCCCAATTGCAAGCACCGGACCAGCCACTCGTGCGTATCGAGAAACGCCCAGAACTGGTGCTGCAAACGACCTTGACCCCCGATCGCCTGATTGCCCGCGTCGTCACACCCGAGCGCATGTCCATTCTGGACCTGAAGGACTACATCGACTACCTGCAAGCGAACAAGCTACAAACCAAACGCCAGGTCGTGGCCCTGTGGCGCAAGGTCGCCTACCCGTTTACGCTGTTGGTCATGATTACCATTGCCGCGCCCATCGGCTTCATGCAGACGCGCCACGGTGGCGTGGGCACCAAAGTATTTACCGGCATCTTGTTGGGCGTCGGGTTCTTCATGATCAATCAATTGGCCCTGAATGTGGCCATGCTCAGCGATCTGGCCCCCTGGGTCACCGCCCTGCTGCCCAATCTGATGGCGATGGCCCTGGCCCTGGGAGGACTTATCCTGATGGAAAACCGCCATAATCTGCGCCGTCGCCACTCCAGCGTCTCGAACTGAACCATGCCACTGTCTCACTCCGCTTCCATCTGGGCCATCGGCGACATTCAGGGTTGCTGCTCTTCTCTGGATACACTGCTGCGCCACCCCGATATTCAGGCCGATGCACAGGCCCATTTCTGGTTCGCCGGCGACCTGGTCAACCGGGGCCCGGATTCGGCCGGATCGCTACGCCGCATCCGCGCCTTGGGCAAACGCGCCACCTGCGTGCTGGGCAATCACGACATTCATTGTCTGGCTGTGGCGGCTGGCGTGCGCAAGAGCGGCAAGCATGACACGCTGACCGCACTGCTGGCCGAACCGGACGCACAGGAACTGCTGGACTGGTTGCGCCATCAACCCCTGGCACACTACGAGCACGGTCACCTGATGGTTCATGCGGGCGTACATCCATCCTGGAGTCCCGAGCAAACGCTGGAACACGCCAAGGAACTGGAGTCGCTGCTGCGCGCCGACGATTGGCGCGAACATATCGCCGAACTGTTCGGCAACGATCCCGATACCTGGCACGCCACCCTCAAAGGGCAATCACGCCGCCGCGCTATCGTCAGCACACTGACTCGCATGCGCATGTGCAGGGCCGACGGGGGTATGGATTTCAAACACAAGGGTGCTCCAGACCCCGAATCAGGACTGCTGCCCTGGTACGAGCTACCAGATCGGGTCAGCGCCGATATTCCTATTATTTTCGGCCACTGGTCCACTCTGGGCCTGATGAACACGCCTACCCTGCTCAGCCTGGACACCGGTTGCGTCTGGGGCCGGCAGCTTAGTGCCGTACGCCTGCAAGACCGGCGTCTGGTTCAGATCCATTGCCCGGAAAATCAGAAACCTGGCGAATAAAGCGGCGCTCGTGCTCAATCCGGGCAGACAACAGCCCGGATGCGGTCGCGCGCGTGCTGGGCGGTCACGCTGCGCCCCCACTGCGCACAGGCCTGCGCGGGCATCAGTTCCAGGAAATGGCAATGCACCTGGGCCCGGCGCGAACTGAGCAAAACCCAGATATTGCCGACCAGAGACTGTTCGCCCACGAACGCAAAGCGCTCCGTGCGACGCCCGTCCTGCTCGAACAACAAGGCCACAGGCTGTATGTCCACATGCAGGCCAATGGCCGCCTCGAACAGGCTGGCATGAAAGTTTTTGACATCCAAACCGGTCGACGTGGTGCCTTCAGGAAACAAGCCAACCGCATCGCCGCGCTGAAAACGGCTTTCCATCTGCTGGCCCACGATATGTACCGCGCGCCGCTGACCGCGCTCGATAAAAACGGTGCCCGCACCCGCCACCAGCCACCCTAAGATCGGCCAGCGACGGATCTCGCTCTTGGCGATGAACGAGGTCGGACGCACGCTGTTGAGCACGAAAATATCCAACCACGAGACATGATTGGACACATACAGCACCGCCCCGTCCCGTACGGCCTGCCCATGTTCAAAAACCTGAACACCGCAAATACGCATCAGAAGACGCGACATGCCCAGCACCAGCGCCCGCCGTCCGCCGGGGCGCAAGACCGGAAACGCCAGCCCCACCAGCAACAAACCTAACAATATCCACACAACCAGCGCCACGGCGCGCCAGGCAAAACGAAAAATAGTCAAAGGGCTTCAGCCTCGTGATTGGACTCAGGCGGGTGGCAGACTGTCCAGATAGCGCTGCAAAATAACATAAGCGGCCACCGCATCATCATCATCGTTATTTCCCAGCAAAGCCTGGGCTTCCATGCTGGAGCCGCGCTCGTCCACCAGCTCGACCGTAATCCCAAAACGGCCATGCAACTGATTGGCGAAACGCCGGCAACGAAGCGAAGCATACTGCTCCCCGCCTTCCGTGGTCAAAGGCAAACCTACCACCAGGCGGTCGGGCTGCCATTCATCGAGCAGCGCCTGAATAGCGGCAAAACGCTGTTCGCGCGTGACCGGCCGCAAAATAGAATACGGGCGGGCCTGACGTGTCAGGGTGTTGCCCAGCGCCACGCCGATTTTTTTCAGGCCATAGTCAAAGGCCAATATGGTTTCGGCCGCCGGCACGGACGTGCCGCAGTTGTGTTCAGGCATGGCCTGCATCGCCTGCAAGCATCAGCGGATCGATGCCCAGCAAGGCCAAGGCGCTGCCATAACGCTTTTCGACCGGCGTGGAAAACAGAATATCGTGGGTCGCCTTGACGTTCAGCCACGCATTGTCGGCCATCTCGCTTTCCAACTGCCCGGAACTCCAGCCGGCATAACCCAGGGTCACCAGCATATGCTGCGGCCCCTGACCATGCGCCACATCCTGCAACACATCTTTGGAAGTGGTCAGGGTCAGTTCTCCCACCGCCAAGCTGGATGTATAGGCTTTGTCCGAATCATGCAGGACAAATCCCCGGTCGGTCTGTACCGGCCCGCCGAAATAAACAATGGTGTCGGCCAGGTCTGTGCCCGCATCCACGGACACCTCGATACGCTCCATCAGCTCGGCCAGGCTCAGATCGGTAGGCCGGTTGATGACCAGGCCCAACGCGCCTTGCTCGTTATGCTCGCAGACATAGATGACCGTATCGGCCAGACTGCCCGACACCACGCCGGGCATGGCCAACAACAGATTGTGGGTCAGATTGGCGCTTTCCTGAACCAGAGGAGACTGACTTGTGGCGCTCATACGTACCTCCCGCCCAGGCAAACCACCTTGTCAAAGGGGCTGATCACACTTCGATCAGTTCGAAATCTTCCTTGCGCGCGCCGCATTCGGGACAGACCCAGTTCGGAGGCACATCTTCCCAACGCGTGCCGGGAGCAATCCCTTCCTCGGGCAGGCCCGCTTCTTCATCGTAAATCCAGCCGCAAATCAGGCACATCCACGTACGCATAACATCCCTACCGTATTTGTAAACATAGACCGATCCAGGTGCAAATCGGGGCAATCCATTAAAATGGGGTCAATATTACTAAACCCTGCGTCATCCGGGCCAAATAATTGGCACAGGGGCGCATCTGACATCAAATGGCTGCTGATCTCGAAAATTCAAGTACCGGTCTGACGCTGGTGCTGGCACCCTACGACCCCAGCGGCAGCGCCCACCTGCCGGCCGACGCCCTGACCGGTGCCCGTCTGGGTTGCCATGTCCTGAGCGTGCCCACGGCACTGTTGGTGCGCGATACCGCCCAACTGGAAAGCATTCAGCCGCTGTCCGAAGACACGGCCGACGACCAGGCCCGCTGCCTGCTCGAAGATGTCAACATCCAGGCCATCAAGTGCGGGCCCGTGTATAGCCCCGAAATGGCCAGCATGGTAGCCGGCCTGTGCGCCGACTATCCTGAACTGCCTCTGGTGCTGCATCTTAGCGCCATGCCCGCCGGCCTGGACGATATCGATGCCGAAGACGCCCTGGATGCCTGCCTGCGCCTGCTGCTGCCGCTCAGCGCGCTGCTGGTCGTCGATCACGCAAGTCTTGAACAATGGCAGGCGGACGGCATGCTCGAGGACGGCGAATCCGCCATTGCCGGGCTGCTGGGCGCGGGCGGACATGCCGTACTGTGCACCGGCGCGCCAGGCGCAGCCGGACAGTGGCACTTCCTGTTTCACGGGCACCACGGACAGCTCTCCTACACCCTGCCCAGGGACTCCAACCTGCGCCAACAAGATCTGGACAGCCTGCTGGCCGCTGCCTGCGCGTGCCGTCTGGCCCAAGGCATGGAACTGGACAGCGCGCTAGAATCGGCATTGAATCACTTGCAAGATCGCTTGCAAGACACTTTTCAGCCCGGCATGGGCCATCGCCTGTTCAACCACGCCACCAATCGCCATGACTGACACCACGCCACTGCGCTTTCCGGCCGGCCTGTACGGCATCACTCCCGACTGGGACGACACCCCACGCCTGTTGCGCGCCGTGCAAGCCGCGCACGATGGTGGCCTGAAGGTGCTGCAATTTCGCCGCAAGAAGGGCGACAAGCAAGCCCTGCGGCAACAACTGACCCAACTGGCCGAGCTATGCGCCTCGCTGGCCCTGCCGCTGCTGATCAACGATCACTGGGCCTGGGCCTTGCAGTACCCTGTTCAGGGAGCCCATCTGGGCAAGGACGATGGCGACCTGATCCAGGCTCGTCATACCCTAGGCCAGCACGCCCTGTTGGGGCGTTCGTGCTACAACAGTATCGCGCTGGCCCGCCAGGCGCTGGACCAAGGAGCCGACTACATCGCCTTCGGGGCCATGTTTCCGTCCAGCGTCAAGCCCGATGCGCCCCGCGCCGAACTGGACACACTGCGCCAGGCCCGCCTGCTATGCCAGGATCAGAGCCGCAGCAAACGTGCCGCCGTGGTCGCCATTGGAGGCATCACGCCCGACAACGCCGCCGCACTTATACACGCCGGGGTGGACAGCGTGGCGGTCATCAGCAGCCTGTTCGACACGCCCGATGTACGTGCCACCGCACAACGCTTTACCGATCTTTTCCGAGCCCAGGCCCAGCACTGACTGACCCGCCTGCCACGACCCAACCGCTTCAACCGTCTGGATTTCTGCCTCATGTCCCGTAACACGCAACTTTTCGAACGTGCCTGCGAATTCATTCCCGGTGGCGTCAATTCGCCCGTCCGCGCCTTCGGCTCGGTCGGCGGCACGCCTTGCTTCATCGAACGCGCCCAGGGCCCCTATATCTGGGATGCGGATGGCCGCCAGTACACCGACTACGTCGGCTCGTGGGGCCCGGCCATCCTGGGCCATGCCGACCCCGACGTGGTCAAAGCCGTTCAGGACACCGCCGTGCACGGCCTGTCTTTCGGCGCACCCACCGAAGGCGAAGTCGTCCTGGCCGAAACCATTACCCGCCTGCTGCCTTCCATCGAGCAAGTGCGCCTGGTCAGCTCCGGCACCGAAGCCACCATGAGCGCCATCCGACTGGCGCGCGGCTACACCGGCCGTAAAACCATCATCAAATTCGAGGGCTGCTACCACGGCCATGCCGACAGCCTGCTGGTCAAGGCCGGCTCGGGCCTGCTGACCTTCGGCAACCCCACCTCCGCCGGCGTGCCCGACGAATTCGTGGCCCACACCCTGGTACTGGACTACAACAAGCTGGACGCCGTACGCGCCGCCTTCGAGCAAAAAGGCCAGGACATCGCCTGCATTATCGTCGAACCCTTTGCCGGCAATATGAACCTGGTGCGGCCTGCGCCCGGCTTTCTGGAAGGCCTGCGCGAACTGTGTACTCAGTACGGAGCCGTGCTGATTTTTGACGAGGTCATGACCGGCTTTCGCGTCGGCCCGCAAGGCGCGCAAGGCCTGACCGGCGTACGTCCCGACCTGACCACGCTGGCCAAGGTCATCGGCGGCGGCATGCCGGTGGGAGCCTTCGGCGGACGACGCGAGATCATGCAATGCGTGGCACCGGTGGGCGGCGTCTACCAGGCAGGCACGCTGTCCGGCAACCCGGTGGCCGTGGCCGCCGGTCTGGCCACCCTGAAAAAACTGGGACAGCCCGGTTTCTACGACACCCTGTATGCCAACACTGCGCGCCTGATTGATGGCCTGCGGGCGGCGGCACGCGAGGCGGGCGTGGCATTTTCCGCCGATCACCAAGGCGGATTGTTCGGCATCTACTTCAGCGAGCAGATCCCCACCTCCCTGGCCGAGGTATCGGCAGGCGACATCGAACGCTTCAAGCACTTTTTCCACGCCATGCTGGACAAGGGTGTGTACTTCGCGCCGTCTGCCTTTGAAGCCGGCTTCGTCTCGGTCACGCACACCCCGGACGTCATAGACGCCACCATCCAAGCCGCGCGCGAGGTCTTCGCCACGTTCAAGAACTAAGGGTCTCGGTAGGCAGTCTCCCCCCAACGACCTGGCCGGGCTGACGGCGCCGCATTAAAAAAGGCTCTGCGAAGCATTCCGGGAGCCAATTTACCCGGTCGATGAAGCATTGGTTTTTTGAATACGCCATTCAAGGCGCAGCACACTCGGACGAGTTGATGCGCCTTGAACAACTCAAAACACCGATGGCATAGCCCCGGCTATACATAGCCATACCCAACCGACCATTGAGCGTATGGCTGATATCTTGTACGGCGTACGCGGACGCCCCGCCGTTTGGGTCAAGCACAGCTGTGCTGTTCTCGCCAGGCCGACCCTAGCAGGCCGGCAGGCGAGTCAGTGCCTTCGCCGCAGGCGGGGTGCCGGGGCGGGAAGCAAGGAGCGTGCTGTTCGAGCAGGACGCGTGTGATTCGTCCAGTGGACGAATCACCCTGCGAGTTCACGCTCCGCCCGCCCCGGCATCCTGACCAGGGAATCCGCGCATAGCGCGGGCGAAGGAACCCGCCAAGCCGGCCTGCTAGGGTCGGCCTGGCGAGAACCCAGGTTGCTGTCCGCTTGGCCTAAACGGGCCAAGCAATGCAAAGGAACCCCGCCCTCAGCCCTGCGCCATCTGACGCAGTAAAAAGCGCTGCAACTTGCCAGTCTCGGTACGTGGCAACTGAGCAACGAATTCGATGGCACGCGGATACTTATAAGGCGCGGCATTCTCCTTCACAAAATCCTGCAACTGCTTGCACAGCTCCGGACTGCCGACAAAACCGGGTTTCAACACGATAAACGCCTTGACCACCTGGCCTCGTTCGGGATCGGGCGCGCCCACCACGCCGCACTCAGCCACTGCCTCATGCTTGAGCAAGGTTCCCTCGACCTCTGGGCCGGCAATGTTGTAGCCCGAAGATACAATCATGTCGTCATTACGGGCCTGGTAATACAGGTATCCGTCCTCGTCCATCTTGAACGTGTCGCCCGGGAAGTTCCACCCGCCCTGAACAAACTGCTTTTGCCGCTCATCGTTCAGGTACTTGCAGCCGGTCGGCCCTTTGACGGCCAAACGCCCCACCGTGCCCACCGGCACGGGATTCAGGTCATCGTCCAAAATAGCAGCCACATAGCCGGGCACCACCTTGCCGATCGCGCCGGGTCGCACCTGTTCAGGCGGGCTGGAGACATAGACGTGAATCATTTCCGTGCCGCCTATGCCATCGGTCATCTCGATGCCGCTGGCTTGCTTCCACAGTTGACGCGTGGCATCGGGCAAGGCCTCGCCCGCCGATACACTGGCGCGCAGGCTGCTCAAAGAATAACGCCCCACCAACGCAGCCATCTGCCGATAAAAGGTTGGCGCGGTAAAGCTCATGGTGACCTTGAAGCGATCCACTGCCGCCAACAGGTCAGACGGGGTCAGGCGCTCCAACAACACGGACGATGCCCCTGCCCGCAAAGGAAAGCACAACAGACCGCCCAGACCAAACGTAAACGCCAGGGGGGGAGTGCCACACACCACATCGTCAGGCGTCAGACGCAGAATATGGCGCGAAAAAGTGTCGCACATGGCCAGCACGTCGCGATGAAAGTGCATGCAGCCCTTGGGCTGACCCGTGGTGCCGCTGGTAAACGCAATCAGGCACACGTCGTCGCCCGCCGTATCGCAAGCCACAAAATCCACCGGTTTGTCGCGCAAAAGCGCCTCCAGCCCAGTCTGGCCATCATCGTTAAAACACAGCAGTTGTTCCAGACCCGGCGCATACGAGTCGTGCTGCGCATCCATGCAATGATCCAGCTCCTCGCGCAAGCGAACATCACACAAGGCCGCCTGAACCTGAGCTTTATCCAGGATGGTCTTCAATTCCACGGCCCGCAGCAAAGGCATGGTCGGCACGGTCACCAGACCTGCCTTGATGCTGGCCAGCCAACAGGCCGCCATCATAGGATTGTTCGGGCCGCGCAGCAAAATGCGATTGCCCGGCACCAACTTCATATCCTGCGTCAGAACATGAGCAATCCGGTTGGTCAACGCATCAAGTTCGGCATAGCTCATGCTGGCGTCTTGCTCGCCTTGCGACCAGCGCAAAGCCACACGATCGCCGTGCCCGGCCGCCACCTGGTCGCTCAGCAAGGCCGAAGCGCAATTAAACCGGGCCGGATAGTCCACATCGGGATTGCCCTCGATCAGCAACTGCGGCCACCATTGAGGCGGCGGCAGATTATCGCGAGCAAAAGTATCCATATGCGCCGAACGCTCCATCCTGTTCTCCTGCGTGTGTTGCGCCCCGCTCGGGCGTAGATCGGGGTCAAGCGGCGCGCATCGCCGTTTGCCCTGCAATCTATATTGTTTAGTTCTAAACTATATTAGCAAAAAAAAACATCAGCGCCACTGCCTGCCCGTACGGGTTATCCGCAGTAGCGCAGCATCCGCAAGACCTATTGAAGCGCGCCGCCAAGCATGCCAAAGCTCTTCTTTGAACGCGGACACCAAATAAACGACCGTCGTTTGTAAAAATAAACAGTCGCCAAATTACCGTGAAATTTTCAATTAAGAAAATAATAAAAAGTGTATTCACTATGAAACAAAACAGAACGCCCTCAGAGTCGTGGTCCAGGGCATCCGGTCGCATCCATACGTCCACTGATGCATGATACTTGAAGCAAATAGTCCCTTGATTTTATCGACCTTATCGGGCACAGGCCGTCAGACCCGACAGACATTTTTTGTAAATTGACGGAACTTATAAACTAATTACCAGCATTTGATTTTATTTGGTTTTATTTGTCACGCTACGAGGCCTGACATCTCGTTTTTGGAATATTATTAATTTAAACTTAAAAACGAATTTACTTTGATCTGCCGCAATGTCAAACTTGCAGGCATCCACCTAAAATGACCCACAAGCTAACCCAGCTTACTTTTGGCTGCGGTCTGCGTCCTTCAAAGCTAAAAATTTTGGACATGCACCATTAAGGCCAGCTATCTATGATCATGAACGATATCCCCGCTTCCGCCGTCGCCGATGCCGCCCCCGACCTGGAGAGCCGCGCCAATAGCGACGATCACTTCGACGTACGCCTGTGGCTGCGCCTGATGGCCTGCACCAACCTGGTCGAAGGCGAAATCCGCAGCCGTCTGCGCACCGAGCACCAGACCACCCTGCCCCGCTTTGACCTGATGGCCCAGCTGCAACGTCAGCCCGCCGGCATGAAAATGAGCGAATTATCGCGTCATCTCATGGTCACCAACGGCAATATCACCGGCATTACCGATCAACTCGAAAAGGAAGGCTTGGTCGAACGCCTGAAAGTGGCCACCGACCGCCGCAGCTCCCTGATCCGCCTGACGCCCAAGGGCAAGCGTCAGTTCCGCAAGATGGCCGCTTCGCACGAACAATGGCTGCAGGACATGTTTGCCGATCTGTCCGAAAAGGCACGCAGAAACCTGTTCGAGGCCCTGGGTGAACTCAAACTCATCGCCCGCAACAACGTGTCCATAGCCGCCCGCCAGAACTGAGCCGGCCCACTCCCGAACGTCTATCCGCCAGGCGGCCAAAGCAAGTATCATTATTCTTTTGAGCCGCCTTTAACCTTGTTTTCCGGATAGCGTCATGGCCGTCAATCTGTTCATCCCTTCCGAGTCCGACATCCACCCCGTCGCCGGCGTAAAAATCGGCATTGCCCAAGCCGGCATTCGCAAGGCCAACCGACGCGATCTGACCGTCTTCGAACTGGCACCCGGCACCAGCGTGGCCGGCGTATTCACCACCAATCGTTTCCGCGCCGCGCCCGTGCAAGTGTGCGAGGCCCACCTGGCTACCCACGACGGTATTGCCGCCCTGGTCATCAACACCGGCAACGCCAATGCCGGCACCGGCGAACCAGGTCTGGCCGATGCGCGCCGCACCTGCACCGAGCTGGCCAAGCTGCTGGGCCTGCGTCCACAACAAGTGCTGCCATTCTCGACCGGCGTCATCCTGGAACCGCTGCCTATGGACCGGCTGCTGGCCGGCTTGCCCCAGGCCGTCGCAGACCTGCAGGCCAATAACTGGTTCAACGCCGCACACAGCATCATGACCACGGATACGCTGCCCAAGATCGTATCCAAACAGATTACCCTGGACGGCAAGACCATTACCCTGACCGGCGTCAGTAAAGGGGCCGGCATGATACGCCCCAATATGGCCACCATGCTGGGCTTTCTGGCCACCGACGCGGGCATCGCCCCCGCGCTGCTCAAAGATATGTGCCGCATTGCCGCCGACCGCTCTTTCAATCGCGTTACCGTAGACGGCGATACCTCCACCAACGATTCCTTCATCATCATGGCCACCGGCCAGAGCGGCGTGCAGGTCGATTCCATTGCCGACCCCAACTACAACACGCTGCTCGATGCGCTGGTGGATGCATCGCGCGAACTGGCCCAGAAAATCGTGCGCGATGCCGAAGGCGCTACCAAGTTCATGACTGTGCAGGTCGAGGATGCCGGCTCGTCTGACGAAGCCCTCAAGGTGGCCTATGCCATCGCGCACTCCCCCCTGGTCAAAACCGCCTTTTTTGCCTCCGACCCAAATCTGGGCCGCATTCTGTGCGCCATCGGCTACGCGGGGATTGCCGACCTGGACGTCTCCAAACTGCGCCTGTGGCTGGGCGATGTACTGGTCGCCCACAGCGGTGGCCGCAATCCGGACTACCGGGAAGAGGACGGCCAACGCGTCATGCAGGAAGCTGAAATTCTGGTGCGTGTTTCGCTGGGGCGCGGACAAGCGACCGAAACGGTCTATACCTGCGACTTCTCGCACGAGTACGTTACCATCAACGCCGACTACCGCTCCTGATCAAACAACAGGCCCCGCCGGAAAACACCGACGGGGCCTGCGCATATCCAAGGCCCGGACCCGTTCCGGGCCTTGTCTATTTGGCCATTCCCTTGACCAGGGAAATTACGGCCAGAATCAAGAATACAAAGAACAAGATCTTGGCAATCGAGGCAGCGCCTGCGGCAATGCCACCAAAACCCAGGACAGCGGCCACAATAGCCACAATAAAAAAGACAAGAGCGTAATAAAGCATAGGACTCTCCTGATGACAGCCGCCCCAAAAAGCGAGCCTTTAACACAGGTACCCTGCGCCCTATCCAGACGTTGCCGGACGGGTGCCGACGACAACGCTAACGGTCATACTTGTCGTAAAAATCCCTGACCTCACGCTCGGCTTCTTCCCGGGTACGTCCATAGCGTTCCTGCACCAGCCCGGCCAGTTGCTGGGCATCGCCCTTGACCTTGGCCAGATCATCGTCGGTCAGTTCGCCCCAGACGGATTTTGCCTTGCCGGTCAACTGTTTCCATTTGCCTTCGATCGTGTCTTTATTCATACTGGCTCCTTATGTAAAGGTTCAGAAATAATGACTTACGCTCAGCGAACGCACCTTTACCGTAGCCAATCGCATCGGCCAAGACGCCACCGAATGCCAGGAAACATAAACAGATGTTACAGCACAAGGCGTACGGCCCCTCGTTAACAAGACCTAAATATCGCTACCTGACTGTGCAGCAGGCCCCGACCACCGCCTGCGATGCGTAACCAACAGATGCGAAATGCAGACAAGACTGGACCCAAGCCATTGACGACAAAGCCTTTTTGACCTATATTCTTTTGCTTGGCATTTTGTTTGCCAAGTTATTGTCAACGATTGCCGGTTTTTGGCAGGCTGCTCTTGCAGTTCAGCCAGGCGCAATGCGCCCGGAAACCGGATCGAATCTCTAAGGGACTCCCTATGTACGCGGTTATAAAAACCGGCGGTAAGCAATATCGCGTTACTGCTGGCCAAAAACTCAAGATAGAACAGATACCGGCTGACATTGGGCAAGAAATCTCGCTCGACCAGGTCCTATCCGTAGGCGAAGGCGAAGCACTGAAGATCGGTGCTCCTTTCGTCGAAGGCGCCGTGGTTAAAGCAACCGTTCTTGCGCAAGGCCGTCACGACAAAGTGAAAATCTTCAAAATGCGTCGTCGCAAGCACTACCGCAAAACGCAAGGCCATCGTCAAAACTACACCGAAATCCGTATCGAGGCTGTCAACGGCTAAGCCGTTGCACCGAACGAATCAGGTAATTTCTTCATCAAGGAGCTAAAACATGGCACAGAAGAAAGGCGGCGGCTCTACGCGGAACGGCCGTGACTCACAGGCCAAACGACTGGGCGTAAAAGTTTACGGCGGTCAGGAAATTCTGGCTGGCGGCATCATTGTCCGTCAGCGCGGCACTCAGTTTCACCCCGGCGTGAACGTGGGCATTGGCAAAGACCACACCCTGTTCTCCCTGGTCGATGGCAAAGTCAAATTTTCCATCACCGGTGCACTGAACAAGCGTACCGTTTCGGTCGTTTCTGCCGAATAAGCACTCGCGTCTCGCGTAGCTGCCAGAAAGCCCTGCCGCATGCGGCAGGGCTTTTTTTGTGATCAGCCCCCACCCCGCGTACCGGCGGCACACCCCTGCCACCGCAAAATCCACGCCTACGCATCAGCCGACACGTGCAGCGCGGCGTCCAATCTCCTATACACTGAACAGTTAGTGTTTTTTGTTTAAAATGGTCGGGATACGGCCCGCCGGACATCCATCGGCTGTGCGCCCATCGACCCATACAACACCCATCATCATGAAATTCGTAGACGAAGCCACCATTGAAGTCATCGCAGGCAAAGGCGGAAATGGCGTGGCCAGCTTCCGCCGGGAAAAATTCATCGAAAAAGGCGGGCCGGACGGTGGCGACGGCGGTCGGGGCGGCAGCATCTATGCCATCGCAGACCGCAACGTCAACACCCTGATCGACTACCGTTACGCCCGCCTGCATCGCGCCCGCAATGGCGAAAACGGTCGTGGCTCGGACCAATATGGCGCAGCCGGACCGGACATCGAGCTACGCGTGCCTGTGGGCACCATGGTATTTGACGCGGAAACCGGCGAACAACTGCACGATCTGAAACGCCACGGCGAGCGCATCACCCTGGCCCAGGGCGGTCAAGGCGGCATGGGCAATCTGCACTTCAAATCCAGCGTGAACCGCGCGCCACGCCAGTTTACCTATGGCAAAGAAGGCGAACAGCGCAAGCTGCGTCTGGAGCTGAAAGTGCTGGCCGACGTGGGCCTGTTGGGCATGCCCAACGCCGGCAAGTCCACCTTCATCAGCCGCGTCTCCAACGCCCGTCCGCGCATCGCCGACTACCCGTTTACCACCTTGCACCCCAACCTGGGCGTGGTGCGTTCGTCCGAATCGCGCAGTTTCGTCGTGGCTGATATTCCCGGCCTGATCGAAGGCGCTTCGGAAGGTGCGGGGCTGGGCCACCTGTTTCTGCGCCACCTGACGCGCACCCGTATCCTGCTGCACATTCTGGATGTATCCAGCCTGGACCCGGATGTGGACGTAGTAGAAAAAGTCGTCGCCGAAGCCCGCGCCATCGTCGAGGAACTGCGCCTGTACAGCGAAGAGCTCTATGCCAAGCCGCGCTGGCTGGTGCTTAACAAGCTGGACATGGTCGATGACCCCGAGGCCCTGAAAGCCCGCCTGCTTAAAGAACTGGACTGGAACGGTCCGGTGTTCGGCATCTCCGCCCTGACAGGCGAAGGCACGCAGGAGCTAGTGTGGCAATTGCAATCCTGGCTGGACGCCGAAACCCGCAAGGAACACATCGAACAGGACAAGGCCGACGGCACCCACGTGTACGACGACCCGCGCTTCGCCCCGGACCAGGACTAGGCAGTCCGGCGGCTTGCTGCGCCGGCACTGGAACGCCGGCGCACACATACACGCACCGGAACCAGCGGCCAGCCTGCCGTCCATCCGGTCTTCCCTCTTTTCCACGCTAACCGACAGATCTCAGGCTCATCATGCAGCTTTCCCCTCACTCCGAGTCCGCCGTCGCCCAGTCGCGACGCCTGGTCGTCAAAGTGGGCTCGTCCCTGGTCACCAACGAAGGCAAAGGCATCGCCCTTGACGCCGTTGAACAGTGGGCCACCCAGATCGCCAGCCTGCACGCGCAAGGCAAGCAATTGGTGCTGGTCTCCAGCGGCGCCATCGCCGAAGGCATGGCCCGCCTGGGCTGGCCGCGCCGGCCCAAAGCGATGAACGAGTTGCAGGCCGCCGCCGCTGTGGGGCAAATGGGCCTGATCCAAGCCTACGAAGTGGCTTTTGCACGGCACGGCGTGCGCACCGCGCAGATTCTGCTGACGCACGAAGACCTGGCCGACCGGCACCGTTACCTGAACGCGCGCAGCACCATCAATACGCTGCTGGACCTGGGCGTGGTGCCCATCGTCAACGAGAACGACACCGTGGTCACCGACGAAATCCGCGTGGGCGACAACGACACGCTGGGCGCGCTGGTCACCAATCTGATCGAAGCCGAAACCCTGATCATCCTGACCGATCAGGCCGGACTGTACAGCGCCGATCCACGCCGTAATCCCGAGGCCGAGTTTATTTCTTTGGCCCAGGCCGGCGACCCTACCCTGGAAGCGATGGCAGGCGGATCGGGTAGCCTGGTCGGCACGGGCGGCATGATCACCAAGATTCTGGCCGCCAAGCGGGCCGCCAACAGCGGTGGTCACACCATCATCGCCTCGGGCCGCGAAACCGACGTGCTGACCCGTCTGGCCCAAGGCGAGCGCATCGGGACCGAATTGCGCGCCATGCTGCCGGTGCGCTCGGCACGCCAGCGCTGGCTGGTGGATCACCTGCGGGTGCGGGGCCGCGTCTCGCTGGACGACGGCGCGGTGCGCGCCCTGACCGAGGGCCACAAAAGCCTGCTGCCGGTAGGCGTCACCCACGTGGAAGGCGAATTCGATCGGGGCGATGTGGTCGCCTGCGTGGATCGCCACGGGGTGGAATACGCACGCGGCCTGATCAACTATTCGTCCGACGACACGCGGCGCATCATGGGCCAGCCCAGCCATCTGATCAACGAATTGCTGGGCGGTGCCAACGATACCGAACTGATGCATCGCAACAACATGGTATTGCCCCACTGGGCAAACGAAACCGACTGAACTGCGCCAGATCATGGCACGGGTGTTTTCAACGCTGGCCGGACACCGGCGACCTTGACCCGCCTGGGGCGCGCCTGTTGAAATAGACCCGCAAAACGTATCGAATGACGACAGCGTGCGTACCGGCGCGCTGTCCTGCCCGCGCCACGATACTGCGCGTTACAAGGAAAAGTATGCATATCCTCGTTCTGGGCGCCGGCGTGGAAGGCGTCACCAGCGCCTATTATCTGGCTCGCCAAGGTCACAGCGTCACCGTCGTAGACCGCCTGCAAGGACCCGCGCTGGAGACCAGCTTTGCCAACGCCGGCCAGTTATCCTTTGGCTATGCCTGCCCATGGGCAGCGCCGGGCATCCCGCGCAAAGCCATAGGCTGGATGTTCGACACCCACCCTCCCCTGACCATACGCCCCGACGGCAGCCTGCAGCAAATACGCTGGCTGCTGGCCATGTGGCGCAACTGCACGCCAGAACACTACGCCACCAATAAGGAAAGGATGGTGCGGCTGGCCGAATACAGCCGCCACTGCCTGGCACAACTGCGCGAGGCGACGGACATACAGTTCGAGCACCGCAACCAGGGCACCCTGCAAGTGTTCCGCACCCAGCAGCAAATTGATGCTCTGGCGGCGGATCTGGACGTTCTGAAACAAGCCGGCGTGCGCCACGAACTGATGTCCGCTGCCGAACTGCACCGGGTAGAGCCTGCCCTGCAACACGTGGCCCACAAGCTCAGCGGGGGGCTGCGCTTTCCAGACGACGAAACCGGGGACTGCCAGCTATTTACCAGCCGCCTGGCCGAACTGGCCATGCAGGAAGGCGTGCAGTTTCACTGGGGCCAGAACATACAGCGCATCCATGCCTCGGGTGGAAAGATTTCGGGCGTTCAGTGCTCGGATCAGATGTTGACCGCCGATGCCTACGTGGTGGCGCTGGGCTCCTGGTCCACCGGCCTGATGAAAGACCTGCAGGCCATACCGGTCTACCCCCTGAAAGGGTATTCGATCACAGCGACTATCGCCGACGAATCGCGGGCACCGCAGTCCACCTTGCTGGACGAAAGCTATAAAATCGCCCTGACCCGGTTCGATCGCCGTATCCGCGTCGGAGGCATGGCCGAAGTCGTAGGCTTTAACAAACGCCTGAACCCGCGCCGCCAGCAGACCTTGCTGATGGTGTTGAACGATCTGTTCCCCGGCAGCTACCAAAGCGGCGTGGACTTGAATTTCTGGACGGGCCTGCGCCCCAAGACCCCGGACAGCACGCCCATCGTCGGCCGTACCCGCTACGGCAATCTGTTCCTGAATACCGGGCATGGAACCCTGGGCTGGACGCTGGCCACGGGCAGTGCCCAACTGCTGGCTGACATCATCAGCGGTCGGGAAACCGCCATACGCTCCGACGACCTGGGGGTACAACGCTACGCCCGTTGAACGCAGTCTTGTCCACCATCGGGCAAAAATAAGCGGCCTGGCCTTGTCCAGGCCGCTTAACCGTCAGAGGCTGGCGGATCAGTCGCGCAGCTCGCAATGAGCCGCGAACATATACCCCCAATTGTGAACCGAGCGCACCGGCAAAACAGCGTCGCCCCGGCTGAACTTGCGCCGCATCCGACTGACCAGCACACCCAGGCGATTAATCAGCAAAGCCGACGGCGGGTCCTGGATCTGGCCGGACGTACCGGCAATGGCGGTCAGCAATTCATGATGACTGGCACGCCGGTCCGGATGCTGCAAAAGACGTCCGATAAAAGAACGCTCGGTGGTGGTCAGAGCAAAGGACTGCCCACCCGGCGCGACCAACGCCCAGCCTTCCTGGGCTAGAAACCAATCGGCGCGCTGCACGGGATCGGACAAGGTCGGCACCTGAATAAGCCGGCGCTGCAAACTTTGCAAATTGGCAGCCAGCAACTCAAGCGACGAATTTTTGGGACACAACTGATCCGCCCCGCTATGCAAGGCCTGCAGCATAGCGGCATCGGAATAATCAGCCTGCATCAGAATGCCCACTTGCGGGCACAGCATACGCAACCGCACCGCCGCCGCGCAAATGTCGGACAGCGCGCCGCCCAACCAGGCAATACACACCGAACCCACACTGCGCCCCCGGCTTTGCGCCAGTTGCAGCAAGGCCGTGAAATCGCGGCAGGAAATCGGACGATAGCCCCGTTCGGCCAGGGCCTGCACCTGCTGCTCGAGCAACATGCGATCGGGAATGACACTGGACAGGTACAGCACAACAGGACCGCCAGCAACGAGATTTGTAACCGACATAGTTGATACCTTAACTATAATGACACCAGATGACCTTCCATGACATTATAAATCACAAATGTGATTAAAAATCAAAACCATCGTGTCGTTCGTTCCATCAACAATCACTGATGTGAAGAACTTCTCCGACCGCCTGCGATACGCACGGCAACAACGCGGCCTGTCCCAGGCTGATCTGGCACGCCTTTGCAGCCTGAGCCAGAGCGCCATTTCGAACTACGAAAACGGCACGCGACGCGATGCACGGGAGATTCTGGACCTGGCCAAGGCACTGAACGTCAGCGCCCAGTGGTTGCGCAACGGCGTGGGCATTATGGAGCCCCGCTCGGGCGGCATGGTGTTGCTGGAACCGGATGGCGGCCCACCGATTGTCACCTGGCCTTTTCAGCGGTTTTCCGTGGATGAAATCGTCGCATTGCCCGACGCCGAGCGCGAACTGATCGACCGCACCATACGCCACCTGCTGAACGGTATGAAAACCCGCTGACCCGCCCTGGGCAGCGCATCGTGGCACACCCATCACATATGGGATTATCCATGAAAACCATCGTGTATGGCGTTCCATGAACAATCATCATTGTGAAGCATTTTTCCGAACGCCTACGTCATGCCCGGTTGCAGCGCGGTCTTTCCCAGGCCGAGCTGGCCAGACTGTGCAACCTGAGCCAGAGCGCCATCTCCAACTACGAGAGCGGCACGCGCCGTGACGCCCGCGAGATCCTGGATCTGGCCAAGGCCCTGAATGTCAGCGCCCAATGGCTCAAAAGCGGGCTTGGACCGATGGAAATCAGTCTGGGCGGCGCACTGGTGCTGCACGATGCCGGGGACGGCCCCCCTATCGTCACCTGGCCGTTTGGCCGCTTTTCGGTGGATGAAGTCGTCGCGCTGTCCTCCCAGGACCGCGACCATCTGGATCAGACCATACGCCATTTGCTCAATGGCATGAAAAACAAATAAACCTTATCTGCCCACAAAAGGCTCCAAGACACCTATACTTGTCGACACGCAGGGGTACTCGCCAAAGGCGGGTTGAGATAAACCCTCGTACCAGTACGGATAATGCCGATGCTGGGAGCGTGTGCCCCAGGTGCAATGCCTGCATGGCACTTCTTCCTATATCGGCTCCACCCATTCTTTGGAGCTGCAATGACAAGCAAAAACCCTTCTTTCACCGCCACCGAGGCCAGTGTCGATCCGGCTGCGATCCAGCCTTTGCCCAATTCCCGCAAGATCTATCAGACCGGCTCGCGCCCCGACCTGCGCGTGCCGTTCCGGGAAATCACCCTGGCCGACACACCCAGCCAGTTCGGCACGGAGCGCAATCCGGCGCTCAGCGTGTACGACACCAGCGGCCCTTACACAGATCCCAGTGTCAGCATCGATATACGCAAAGGTCTGCCGGCGCTGCGCCAGAACTGGATTCAGGAACGTAACGACACGGAATTGATGGCCGGGCTGAACAGCCAGTACGGCCAGGCCCGACAAGCCGACCCGGAGCTGGACACGCTGCGCTTTGAACTGAAGCGTCAGCCACGGCGCAGCCTGCCCGGTGCCAATGTCACGCAAATGCACTACGCGCGGCGCGGCATCATCACGCCCGAAATGGAATTTGTTGCGATTCGGGAAAACCTGCGCCGCGAACAATACATAGAAAGCTTGCGCGCCACCGGTCCCCAAGGCGAAGAAATGGCGCGCCGCCTGACCAAAGTCCATCCCGGACAAGGCTTTGGCGCATCGCTGCCCGCCTCGGTCACCCCCGAGTTCGTGCGCGACGAAATCGCGCGGGGCCGGGCCATCCTGCCGGCCAACATCAATCACCCCGAAACCGAGCCCATGATCATAGGGCGCAATTTCCTGGTGAAGATCAACGCCAATATCGGCAACTCGGCGCTGGGCTCGACCATCGGCGAAGAAGTCGAAAAAATGACCTGGGCGATACGCTGGGGCGCAGACACCATCATGGATCTGTCCACAGGTAAAAACATCCACGAAACACGCGAATGGATCATCCGCAACTCGCCCGTGCCCGTGGGTACCGTACCCATCTACCAGGCCTTGGAAAAAGTCGGCGGCATCGCCGAAGACCTGACCTGGGACATTTTCCGCGACACGCTGATCGAGCAGGCCGAACAAGGGGTGGATTATTTCACTATCCATGCCGGCGTGCGCCTGCCCTTCGTGCCCATGACGGCCAGCCGCATGACGGGCATCGTCTCGCGGGGCGGCTCCATCATGGCCAAATGGTGTCTGGCACATCACCGCGAAAGCTTTCTGTACGAGCACTTCGAGGACATCTGTGACATCATGCGCCAGTACGATGTGGCCTTCTCGCTGGGCGACGGCCTGCGGCCCGGTTCCGGCTACGACGCCAACGACCAGGCCCAATTCGCGGAATTGCGCACTCTGGGCGAACTGACCCAGGTCGCGTGGAAGCACGATGTGCAGGTCATGATCGAAGGCCCTGGCCACGTACCGCTGCACCTGATTCCCGAAAACATGCAGTTGCAGCTGGAACACTGTCACGAAGCGCCCTTCTATACCCTGGGGCCTTTGGCGACCGATATTGCGCCGGGCTACGACCACATTACTTCCGGGCTGGGGGCCGCCATGATCGCCTGGCAGGGCACGGCCATGCTGTGCTATGTCACCCCCAAGGAACACCTGGGTCTGCCCAACAAGAAAGACGTCAAGGACGGCATCATCACCTACAAGATCGCCGCCCACGCGGCCGATCTGGCCAAAGGCCACCCGTCCGCCGCCTTCCGCGACAACGCGCTGTCCAAGGCCCGCTTCGAGTTCCGTTGGCAGGACCAGTTCAATCTGGGTCTGGACCCGGACACGGCGCGCGAATTCCACGACGAGACCCTGCCCAAGGACTCCATGAAAGTAGCGCACTTTTGCTCTATGTGCGGGCCTAAGTTCTGCAGCATGAAAATCTCGCAGGACGTGCGCGACTATGCCAAGGCCAACGGCCTGGATGAACAGTCCGCGGTGGATCAGGGCATGAAGGAAATGTCGATACAGTTCGTGCAGCAAGGCAGCAAGCTGTACCAGGACGCCTGACCGATACGGCAAGCACCTGACAGGACACCCCGGCCCCGCTTTGCTCCAAAGGCCGGGATGTCCTGTCCTCATGGGCGGCTACCGCCGCCCATGACCCCGGTCCGGCTGGCCGGAACAGGCAAGAAGTAAACAGATCAGGCAAGGATTCGTCTTTTAAAAAAGTCCTGTCCTTTAATCTCTGGTTTTCGAGCCTGCTTTTACGCCCATGCACCTTGAGCTGCTTCTGAACAAGATCCTGGCCTTGGTCCCGGAATACAAAGTTTTTATTTACCCCGAAAAAGCGGCGCTATCGACCCGTTTCAACCCGCCCGCCCATACCCAATTGTTCCGCTTCGACTCGGCGCAGGCACCCATGTATCTGTCCCTGCTGCACGAAAAGCTGGCACAGGCGCAGGCGCAGGCCGGAAAAATCTATTGGTCGACCACCGCCTGGCGCATCGTCACCTGGAACCCGATTTTACTTAGCATCATGGCCGTACACAGTATTGGCCGTGGTTTGTGCCTGCAAGGCTGCGGCCTGTGGGTGACCCAAGAAAGCATCGAAGGCAGCGCCCTGGAAAACCATGCCGCCGCCACTGGCCCGCACGATGCCCTGATCGACTATGCCGGCCAGCAGATCAAGCTCTTGTTTGAACAATTGCATGGGGCGGCCACACAAAGCTTTCCCCTGCCCCTGAAACTGGCCCAGAAGCTGACAACAGACAGCATCATCGAATGCCTGATCATGCAAAACGAGCTGGCCGGCCCCGCACAGGCACTGGACCAAACCGAACTCCAGACCCGCCTGAACAAATGGTTGGGCGCGGCCAATCTGCCCCTGGTAAGCGGCACCTTATTGCTGCCCAACGGCAGGCTGGGCCTGAACCGCCAGGTCTGTTGCCAATATTACCGGGTAGAACCCGGCGCGGAATGCCCCGACTGCACACGCATTCCCATGCAAAAGCGGCTGCTCCTGATGGCCGAACACGCCCATTAGGCCCGCCGGTCGCGGCCCCCTTGCGGCCTGGATGGCCTGGGCCCCGCTCCATCGGCACGGGGCCCTTTCACACCAGCAAGGCTAATCTTTCGTTTTTAACGGCCTGTCTCGGCATCCGGGACAATCCGCCCGCTTTCCATTTTGATCAAGCGATCAGCCAGATGGAAATAGCGGTCATCATGGCTGATGACCAGTACGGTCTTGCCCATTGCTTTGAGCTCGGGCAGCAGCTCGTGGTAGAACACATCCTTAAAGACCGGGTCCTGATCGGCCGCCCATTCGTCAAACACCAGAAAAGGCCGGTCTTCCAGATAGGCAGCCACCAGAGCCAGACGCTTGCGCTGGCCTTGCGACAAAGCCTGTGTGGTAAATGCCCCCTCTTTGATCTGCACCTTGTGGTGCAGATTCAGCTTGGTCAGCAAGGCGTTGCCGCGCTCGTCAAAGCCGCTGGAAACGCTATCCAGCAAGCTGTCGAACAAATGAAAATCGGAAAAAATAGCCGAAAACATCTGCCTGTACTTATCCCGATTGTCATCATCGATCTTCTGGCCATTCAGCTCGATGGTGCCGTTTTCCGGTTTGTACAAGCCTACCAGCAGCTTAGCCAGACTGGTTTTGCCGCTGCCATTGCCGCCCACCAGATAATTAAGCTGCCCGGGGGCAAAGCTCAAATCGATCGGGCCCAGCGTAAAGACGTCATTGGTGCCTTCGTGATAATACTGATGCGTCACCCCGCGCAGCACCAAAGAGCGCACCTGCTGCGGACCGGCCTGTTCGGCCATATGTTCGCTTTGCGTCAGCCCGGCCACCATAGACTCGATATGCCGGGCCGACATGCCGGCCGACTTCATGGGCGGCAGACTATTGATCACGGCTTCCAGCGGCCCGACCATATACACCAGCAACAGAGCAAAACCGGTCGTGACCCGCACTTGCTCGGAGGCGCTCTCGGTCAGCACAAACAAGACCAGACCGATAAACACAAAAATCAGAAAGTTATTCCAGACCGAGGACACAATGTAGATCGTCATGCCCAGGCTGCGTTCGCGCCGCACCTGCTCGATCGAATCGCGCATGTGCGAACGCAAAAAGCGATCCCGCTTGCCGGCATTCAGGCGCAGTTCCTTGGCACCATTGATCAGCGCATTGAAAATGCCCAACATACGGTCCTGCTCGTACTCGGCCCGTTGCAAATGCTTGACTGCGCGCAGCCCTGCCAACTGAAACGTCAAAAACCCTGCGCCGATCACAGCGCTGGCAAACAGAAAAATCTCCCAGGACAAGGACGCCATGTAAATCAAACAGCCCAGCACAATGGCCGCGTTGGTCAGCATAATGGGCATGAAGCCGAAAAAGAACTTCACATTCAATGTGTGTTCGGACATGGCGGCCTGCATCCGGCCCCGCCCCATTGTCTCCAAGGAACGAAAGTCTGCCGCATTGACGTGATCCACAATGTAATTGCGCAATTGGGCATGGACCCGCTGGCCCAGGCGCTCCAGCAGGATCTGCGCCGTGGACTGAAACAGCATGGCTGCCAAGGCCGTCGCTGCAAACTGCACGCCTAATTGCGCCTTGGATGTCTCCGACGAAACCGTGATGACCTCGGTAATCAGGGCCAGCAGTCGCACGCTCAACAAACCGCCGACTACGCTCAAAACAGCGCAAAAGGTCAGCAAAGGCCAGGATTTCTTGATGAGATACTTAAACAAGACTGCATCCTTGATAGATTGCCACCGTATGCCGGCACAAAGCCTCGCCATTTACCGCCGCGACAGGCTTCAGCGCGCCGACACTACGCAGCAGAAATAAACCGGACTGGGACCACCATGCCCGACGCCGGAAAAAATGGGCCAAACCATGCCCGCGAACGCTCTGGGTCACGAGCCCTGGGGCTGGCTGGCCAGATAGGCCAAACCATGCGAGAGCGCTGGAAACAAGCTGTGTGTAAAGTTTTTCCAGCGCAATTCCAGAATGGTGTCATCCGGTTCGATCTGGGTATTGAGCACCTCCCAAAGCACCGGTCCAGAATCAATCCCCTGATCCACGACATGAAATGACGCCCCCGTCTTGTTCAAGGGCGTCACCGCGCGCGTTGCCATCGTCTGCCAATTCAGAATCTGCTGCCCCCGCGCCCCGTACAACGCATCCAGGGTCGCGGTCGCTCCGCGCCGACGGTAAGGCGAGTCCTGGCGAGTCAGACCGGGGTGGATATTGACGATCCGACCCTGAAACGGTGCCCCTGGACGAACAAGCTCGTCCAGAATCACAATCAAACCGTCCAGTACAACCCAATCCGCCTCCAGCGCCTGAAAGCGTTGCTGCAGGCGCTGCTCGAAGGCTTGCTTACCCGAGCTGCGCGCCGGATCGCCCACAGGCAGACTGCGATAGGTAGAAGGAATGTTTTCGAGCAGCTCGTTCACGGGCCTGCCCTGCACGCACAGATCCAAGGGATAAATCCAGGGCGAACCATCCCGACCGGCCCGGCCATAACTGCCTAGCTTGGCTTGATCGGCGGCGTAATCCGCGATGTCATCGTAAATTAGCGCTTCCAGCGAATACAGATTGCCCAACTCGGAATCGTTCAACTGATGAACCAGATACTCCAGCGGCGACATCATGTAGCGCCGCTCGCCTTTATAGGCCACCCATTGCCCGGCCTTGTCCGCTGCGGCGTTACGCAAGGACATTACATAGACTAATTTTCTTTTCATGAATCATCCGCATCCGGCTCGCATACCCACGTAGGTATGCCCTGGAGACGAACGTCTATTCATTTTGTTCAATAACAAGAAAAATAATAACAATAACTATCATTCGCATTAAACAAAATGACAGAGAAATCGTCATCTTTCCCAATTGACGCACATGCACTTTATCCGCGTGCCGGCCACCAACCTGGTCGCACGCACGAAGAACAATGAATGGGATCGGGAAATGTATGACTATCTATGACATGATTGGCATCGGTTTTGGCCCCTCGAATATGGCCATTGCCATCGCGCTGGAGGAAAGCCTGACCAAAACACACCCAAGCCGCGACCCGCACGATATTTTGAACATGGTATTTATCGAGCAGCAGCAGGAATTTGCCTGGCACCCCCACATGCTGCTCAAAGATGCCGACATGCAGATTTCCTACATGAAGGATCTGGCCACGCCGCGCAATCCCTGCAGCCGCTATTCCTTCATCAACTATATACATAGCCAGGGACGTTTCGATCAGTTCCTGAACCTGAAAAGCTTCAACCCCAGCCGCATCGAATTTAACGACTACCTGGGCTGGGCCGCCCGGCAACTGGGCCCCTGGGTGGCCTCGGGCGAACAAGTCATCGAAGTCAGCCCGATCAACGAAAGCCATCACGTCACCCTGCTCAAGGTCGTTACTCGCAACGCCAAGGGCGAACGCAAGGAGCGTCTTGCCCGCAACCTGATCGCCAGCATCGGCGGCACCCCAAAAATCCCCGATTTCTGCACCCAGGCCATTCAGGACCCACGGATTTTTCATTCGCATCATTATCTGCAGAAAATCCGGGAAAACAGCCAGGCACAACGCATAGCCGTCATCGGTGCCGGCCAGAGCGCCGCCGAAATCTTTATGGATCTGGCCTCGCACCAAGATAAAAACGTCGAGCTGATCGCACGCACCTACGCGCCCAAGCCTGCCGATGAAACCCCCTTCGTAAACAAAATATTCAACAAGGAATTTGTCGAGCACATCTATCACCTGGAGCCGGATCAACGGCTCGCATTTCTGCAGGAATTTCGTCATGCCAACTACGCCTGCATAGACGTAGACCTGCTCAACGCCATGAACCGCCTGCTGTACGAACAACAGGTACAAGGCAAGGAGCGCCTGAACCTGTGCCTGCGCCACCAGGTTCAGGCCATCACGGCCAGCCCGGACCATATAGAGCTGCGGCTGCATAATTTGAACACCGGCACCAGCGTGCTGCGCCGCTACGACGCCGTCATTCTGGCCACCGGCTACGAACGCGACCTGCACCACGCCCTGCTCAAGCCGCTACAGCCGTACATGGACGATTTCAGCACTGATCGCTTTTATCGCCTGAAGACCCGTAGCGAACTCAAACCCACGATCTTCGTGCTTGGCTCTAATGAAACCACCCACGGCCTGAGCGACACCTTACTCTCGCTGACCGCTGTGCGGGCCGGCGAAGTGGCGCACGTACTGCTGAATCAATTACTGAACCAAGAAATACAAGCCGCTTAAGCCAGGGACACGCACCTTATGCAGCCACACCGAGTTCTAAGTTTTCCCGCCAGCGCCGCACCGGACGACAAACCCAAAGAGAGCTTGCGCGAGCGCGTCAGAGCCGTCTTGCCCGCCATCGAAGCGTCTGCCGCCAAAACCGAAAAAGACAGGATGGTGCCGCCGCAAAATATCGCGCTTCTGAAATCCACAGGACTGCACCGGGTCTTTCTGCCCATTACCTACGGTGGCTATGAAGCCTGCCTGCCCGAGTTTGCGCAATGCCTGGTCGATGTGGCCAGCGCCTGCGCCAGCACGGCATGGGCCTTTGGCCTGATGAGCACGCACAACTATATGCTGGCGCACTTTCCCAAACAATTGCAGGACGAAGTCTGGGCAAGCGATCCCAACTGCACCGCCAGCAGCAGCATTGCGCCTCTGGGACGATACGAGGAAGTGGACGGCGGCATCCTGCTGTCGGGCACCTTCGGCTGGAGCAGCGGTTGCGACCACACCGAATGGGCCATCCTGGGGGTAAACCGACTCAACGCACAGGGCCAGACCATCTACAGTTTTGCCGTCGTGCCGCGCGGCGATTATCGCATCCAGGACGACTGGCACAGCATGGCCATGTCCGGCAGCGGCTCCAAGTCCATCGTCCTGGACAAGGCCTTCGTGCCCAACCACCGCATCCAAGCCATCGACGATATGCTGTTCGAAGGGCGCTCGGCGGGCATCAGCCAATACCCGGACAGCACCTTGTTCCACTCGCCCTACCGCCCCTACTTCGCCAGCATTTTTGCCGCTGTGGGGCTGGGCATCGCCGAAAAAGCACTGGCCATGTTCATCGAAAAAAACCGCAACCGGCGGCGGGCCTACAGTGGCGTGCTGGTGGGCACCATGCCACCCATGTTGCTGCGCCTGGGCGAGTCCACCCACCAGGTCAAGGCGGCACGCGCACTGATGGAAAAGTCCTGGCAGGATCATCGTATCCATGCCGAGCGCCAAACCTACCCGTCGCAACGCACCGCCGTGGAATGGCGCACCGAACAAGCCTATGCCATCAAAATGTGCGCCGAAGCGGTCAACCGCCTGTTCGCCGCGTCGGGCGGATCGGCCTGGCTGGACCACAACCCCATGCAACGTCTGTTTCGCGACATCAATGTCACTGCGGCGCACGCCTATACCGACTACGACCTGTGCTCGCAAGCAATGGGGCGCGAGCAAATGGGACTGCCCCCCGACCCGCTGACTGTGCCTGCGCCCTGAACTGCGCCACATAGGCGTCCGCACCTGCAACAGCCCGCCCGCGCGGGCTGTCTTTTTTGAACATCCAGAACCGCGCAGCGCATTCGCCCAGTAGCCGTAGGTCCAATTTAAACAGAATGATTCCTATTTCGTCTCAATAAAGAATATGTATCAGAACTTGAATTTCCATTGCGAGTGAGTTTTCTATAGGCAAAAACTCGTCGCCTAAAACACATCTTGCAATTGAGCGGATTAATTACTTTTAAAAGACAACTCGGATCATGTGCCAAAACGGACTCAAACTCTCTCCTTTAGCCCTCGCTCTGTGCAGTGTATTGTTATCCCCTGCTATCCAAGCACAACAAAGCAGCGCCACCAGCATCTCACCTGCTTCAAACGATGCTCCCGCGACCTTGCCGAGCATTACGATCAAAGCCCAACAAGAGCGCAGCGCCTTTGATCCGGTCACGGGCTATGTTGCCAAACGATCCGCCACGGCTACAAGAACCGATACCCCATTAAACGAAATTCCTCAGTCCATCAGTGTCATCGGAGCCCAACAGATTAAAGACCAAGGCTCCCAAAGCCTGTCCGATGCATTGCGATACACCCCTGGAGTCAATCCAGGCAACGTCGGTGTAGATAACTTTGGAGACTGGCTTCAGGTGCGGGGCTTTGGAGCAAAAACCTTCGAGGACGGACTATCCGACACCATATCCGTCTCCGAAAAGGCGGATGTACGCAGTGAACCATATGCCTATGAACGGATCGAAGTTCTGCGAGGACCCAGTGCTGTTATTTCGGGCAATAACTTTCCCGGTGGCGTTGTCAATCTGGTCAGTAAACGTCCACAGGCCACGGCTGCCAGGGAAGTTTCCATTAGCTATGGCAATTACGGCTATAAGCAGATCGCTACCGACCTGACCGGCCCCATCGACGAACAGGGAGAATGGCTATATCGCCTGATTGCGGTCGGCAACGACAGCAAGACCCAAGTCGATACAGCAAAATCCAAACGTGCATTCGTGCGTCCCACCATCAGTTGGCACCCCGATGCCACGACAAGCCTGACTGTATTCGCCGAATATCAACACGATGACAACAATACCGTTCTGGGCTACCTGCCGCATCTGGGCACCATCCGGGATCGAGCCCTAGGAAACATCCCCACGAATCGATTTATCAGTGAACCAGGATGGGACAAAGCCCGCGGCACACGCCAACGTATCGGATGGGAGTTCGATAAACAGCTCAACGACAATTGGCAGCTGAAGCACCATTTCCGCTACTCCGTATCAGACCGCAAGCTCCAAACCCTGGTTCCTGCCTATTGGGCAGGCGACTATGTGTATACAAATGCCAACGGAATTCCAGACCCGATCGGTGGCGAATACATGCAGCGCACCTTCCACTACGAATCGGAGCGCCGTTTTGCCTACGCAACCGATGTACTTTTACAAGGAAAATTCCGGACAGGGCCTCTTGAACACAACACCTTGTTTGCGTTCGACATGAGCAATGTACATGGAAATAGTGCCTGGCTTGAAGGGATGAGCTCGTCGATTAATATCGACAATCCCAGACACGACAATTTTACACCGCCAGACCTATCGAAAGCACCAGAAACCCATAAGCAAATGAAGCAATATGGGATCACACTGCAAGACCAAGTAAAGATCGCAGATACATTTTTGCTGACTGGGGCGCTCAGATACGATATTGCAACTCAATATCAAAATGGTGTTCATCAAAAAGATGACAGAATCAGCCCGAGAATAGGTTTGGTATGGCTTGCAGGCGGCGGATTTTCTCCATACATAAGCTATTCGGAATCCTTCCAAGCTGTCTTTGGCGTGCGGAAATTCAATGGGGAACTAGCAGAGCCATTGGTTGGGAAACAAGTTGAAGCTGGAATAAAATGGCAGTCTGAAGATCAAAACATTCTACTAAGCGCTGCCGTATTTAATATAAAAGAAGAAAACGGAATTTCAGCAGACTTGAAACACCCTGGTTTTAGCGAACAATCTGCTGAACGAAAAGGCAATGGGTTTGAATTAGAGGCAGGGATAAACCTAGAAAACTGGAACATAATGGCCCAGTACTCTCATATTAATAATAAATTCACAAAAGCAGATATTTATAGGGAAAACAGAATTAATCAGCAAATCTCCGGACTCCCAAGAAACTCGACATCCTTATGGGTTACGCACAAGTTTGATCACCTTGGAATACCAAACTTGAGAATGGGTGCAGGCGTAACATACAAAGGAAAAACAGGGTTAGGAATAAAGGACAGCCAACAACTGCCAGCGACAACATTAATTGACGCAATGGCAAGCTATGAAACCGGACCGATTACACTATCCCTAAACATAAACAACTTAACAGATAAAACATATTTCACCGCTTGCGGGGATGTGGCTGGATTTTGCGGATATGGGGCCCGCCGACGGATAATCGGAAATATAGCCTATCGATGGTAATAACAATCGATTGAAACAAAATATATCGATTTTTCAGAACTGAAGAACCAATAGAATCAATTGAATGGATTTAATCATGAAGAAAAAGCATATTTATCACTACGCAGCTATCCTGACCTCCAGCCTGTTAACCGCATCTGTTGCACAAGCACAGGGCTCTGCTCAATTCCCTTCGTTCGAGACTAGCAGTTGCGAAACAGTCAAGGGCTACGACCCTGACTGGGCCAGCTACGGGGAAGAATACGGCCTGAAGCTACAACCCAAGAAAGATTACGATTTTATTTTCGGCTTTTATCAGATGGTCGAAAAAGATGGGAAATTGTATGCCGCGTTCGGTGGAGCGATTGGACCGGAAGGACCTGTTAAAGGAGCGCGCCCCGGCGCTGTCGTCGTCCTTAACGCGGACACACTGCAATATGAAAAAGCAATTCCTTTACCTTTCCATGCGCACGCTATGGCATTGGACAAAACCAACAACAAACTGATTGTGACACACACCAGCGCGAATGCATTCAGCATGGTAGATTTGGAAAAAGGAACAACGACATGCCTGAAACCAAACGCCAATATTGGAGACATCCCATTTCAAGGCAGATACGTCCAAGTTGACGAAAATGGCGATTTCTACATAAATTACAATACAGTAAGAAACGAGAAGGGTGAATCAATCGTTGTAAAATACAAAAAAGATGGAAAAAAAGATAACAATTTTAAAATAAATGTTATTGAAAACAATATTGCATTCCCACTGCTTTATAAAGAAAATAAAATTTTTGCAGGGTCCAAGGGCATTACATCAATCCCCAGCAAAACCGGAGAAATTAAAAACCTAACAGAAAAAAACACTGCGATTACGTTATTCAACTACACACCAGGACCAGAGGGAACACTTCTTGCTACAGAAATGAACTCAACGGGCCAACCAGGCCTTTATCTTTTTGACCTCAAGAACAATCACCAAAGCTCCTTGTTCACTGGAGCCGCGTCGTTAGAAGTTGCTTACAAAGCAGATCTAAATCAAGCATTGGTAACAAATCTAGAATCAAAAACCGTGGCAGTCGTTGACTTACCCAATGATGAAAAATCATTAGAAAATCGGCCTTTCAGAAATATCCTCATCAGTGACGAGGTCGATTTCTTTTTCCGTGGGCTAGTCAGCAACATCCATTTACGCGAAGAAACCAAAAACACAGAATTCTTTGTTACGCAAAAATTCTGGGCAGAAAAAAATCTGGAAAAACATGGTCTGATCAGCAAAGTAACGCTGGCCGATTACACCAAAGGAATAGATGGACTAGAAAAACCAGGCGCATGCACCGTCCAAACATTCAACATGGCTGACAAGAAAGTCAGCGAAAAACAACCCTGCCGAATAATGTCAGAAAAAGAGAGCTACGAGGCAGAAAAAGAGCGAATTGAAAGAAATATCAAGAAAATAAAAACAGAAAAAGAAAAAACAGAGAAAGAACTAACAGAAGCACAAAGCAAGAATGAAAACCAGAAAAGAGAAGGAAACAAAAAACCAGCAGAAGAAGTTTCATCAGAAATAAAAAAACTGCAAGAGTATAAGAAATTTCTAGAAACAGATTTATCAAAGTCAGAAGCAGCAATTAAGGCTATGGAAAAACTCCTAAAACAATAAACAGATAGAATCAATACTGAGTAAAAAACAAAAGGGTGGGATTCATCTCACCCTAATCATATTTGCTCTGTTGCTGTTATTTTCGATAAGTCAATCCCATGAAATATCACGAGTCATGCCCGCGCCGCCGCACGGGCACTCCCACCGCTGCGCGTTTAAATGCGCTGGCCGCCGCCGTGCTGATGGGCCTAGGTTCCATCCACCAGGTCGCCCTTGCCCAACAGGCGGAATCAAGCCCCGTCGATTCACCATCTCAAGCGCCTCAAAACGTCTCGTCCGGATCTGCCCAGACCCAAGCAAGCGAGCCGCAGACAACCCAACTGGCACCAGTCACCGTCAAAGGCTCCAGGCTCAACGAAATCACCGAAGGCACCGGTGCCTATAACGCAGCCAGCAGCACGGCGGCAACCGGCCTGAATCTGTCTTTGCGCGATACGCCGCAAGCCCTGACGGTGATCACGCAACAACGTATGCAGGATCAGGCCATGACATCGCTCTCGGATGTCGTCACTGCCGTCACAGGCGTATACAACGACCGCTCAGGCACGCCGATTGGCGGCGAGTCGTTTTATTTTTCGCGCGGCTTTCGTCTCGAAAATCTGGTAATCGACAGTCTACCAGCCTCCCCGCAAAGCTGGTCTTACTACGGTGCCGGTTCGCTGGACACCGCCATCTACGATTCGGTCACCGTTGTGCGTGGAGCCACCGGCCTGTTGACCGGGGCCGGCGACCCCAGCGGCAGCATCAACATCACGCGCAAGCGTCCCACCCGCGAATTCCAGAGCTCTGTGGAAGGCACTCTGGGCAGTTGGAACCGGCGTCGTGGCGTATTCGACGTCGGGGGACCGCTGAACGAAGAAGGCACGTTCCGGGGACGTTTCATCGCCCTGCACGATAGATCCAACTCCTGGATCGACAACTACAAAGGTAAAAAGTCGCTGGCCTATGGCGTGCTGGAGTCCGACCTGACCGACAAGACCTTGCTCAGACTGACGCTGCAATACGACGAAGAAAAGGCGGACAGCATCAGCTACAGCAGCGGTTTTCCGGTCATCTTTACTGATGGAATACCCACGCCGGATGACAGAAGCATGAATACGGCACCTGACTGGGCCTACAAGAACGACAAACGCACAGACCTGACCGTCGCACTGGAACACGAATTCAACCCGGACTGGAAAGGCACCTTGTCCTACAGCTACGGCCACCGCAAGTTCCACGACCAGTGGTACAAAATCTACGCGGTCACCCACGACCTGCAGATCCCCGACTTGTGGGTAGGCAATAACAATAGTGTCGAGACCAAGAACGCATTCAATGCGCACCTGAACGGCAGCTTTGAATTGTTTGACCGCAAGCACGACCTGATTACAGGTTTCAATGGCTCGCGCGTGCACCGGGACATGTCCACGCATGCCGGCGGTTTTGTGCCTGGCGTGTTCTACAGCGATGACCGGCTCCAGTTTCCTCCTATGGACTGGGAAGGCTTTAGCTTCCAGGCCCCCTTTATCTCCACCACCGAACAATTTGGTGCCTATCTGGCCACACGGCTCAGGCCCACGGACCGCTTCTCGCTCATTCTGGGCAGTCGCTGGAGCGATTGGAAATTCACGCGTAAAGGCTCCTTCCCTTCTGAGCGCAAAGAAAATGGCGTTATCACCCCCTATGTGGGCGTGCTGTACGACATCAATGACAACCTAACGGCTTACGCAAGCTATACAGAAATCTTCAATCCTCAAAGCAGCAAGGATCGAAGCGGCAACATTCTTGACCCGGAAGAAGGCAAGAACTACGAAATTGGCCTAAAGGCAGAACTCCTGGACAAGCGATTGAACATCAGTACTGCTTTCTTCCAGGTGCGCAAAGAAAACCTGGCCGTGCTGGACGGCAACTACGTGACGCCCGAGGGAACCCCGGCCTACCGCGCCGAAGATCACACCAAGGGGCGCGGTTGGGAGATCGAAGTGGCCGGCGAAATCACCCCCGGCTGGAACATGCAGGCCGGCTATAGCCGCACCATGACGCGATCGAGCAAGGGCAAGCATTTGAACACCGACCTGCCTGTGCATATGTTCAAAATGTTTACCACCTACACGCCACGCTCTTTGCCCCAGTTAAAAATCGGTGGCGGCGTCCAGTGGCAAAGCAAGATCTACAACGATAGAGTCCCCGCCGTCGTGCGGGATAGCTACACGCAAAAAGCCTATGCCACGGTCAATCTAATGAGCAGCTATCAGTTCAACAACGACACAAATCTGACGGTCAATGTCGACAACCTGTTCGACAAAACCTACAGAAAGCAGATCGGCTACCGCGACTACGGCGCGCCCCGCAGCATCATGGCCACCTTGAGGCACCAGTTCTAAACAGCGAAAAAGAGCCTTTGCAGTAACCAGCGCAACCTAAACGGTTGCGCTGGTTTTTTTATGGTCGATCACACGTGACCACACACCGGCAAGTCCGCCAGAACACCTTGGCATTGGCCCGGCCCTGCCTGGCACAGCACCTGAATGTCCGCCAGCAAGGCAGACGAACGGATAATGCTGCCATGATCGTCCTGTGGCAGCAGAACCTGGACATGGTGTTCGCTGCGCATCCAGCTCGTAAATTCGGCGGCATTGGCATCCGATCCTGCCCACCAAAGATAGGCCGGAGCCTGCAGGTTGACCCCTGGGCAGCGCACGGAACGCGCTTGATACAAGAGCCAGGACGTCAGGCACAGATCAGCCAGCTCCGTATCACCGAGTCGCGCCAAACCACTGAGACGATTGGGGGGATGCTGCTCTCTGACATGTCGGGTCATCCGGGCAATGCCAGTCTGATCTGGCTGGGCATGCGCCAGCCACCGCATCACATCAGCATCCGCCAACACGTTTTCATGCCGGTCCGGATCAACCAGCGCCAGAAGATACTCATGCGCAAAGCGCGGAAAATCGACATCCAGCTCGTCCAGCGCCTGAATGTACGGATCAATGGCTCCGACCCATGCCACTTGCCGACCTTGCGACTCCAGCAATGCGGCAACCTGAAATGCCAGTGCGCCACCCAAGGACCAACCGGCAATCTTCACAGGCCCGACGGGCTGATGCTCCTGAATCGTTCGTGCATGCATAGCGGCAATATCGTGCAGGTTTCCTGGCACATGACGGCTTTCCAAAGGCAGCCCGATCACGGGACATGTCTGCGCCAGAGTCTGGCCCACAGAAAAATAATCCAGCACACTGCCTCTGCCGTCATGAATCATGAATAACGCCGGTATCTCGTGCGCACACTGATTCAAGGCAATCGTACGGCTACTCGTGCTTTGTGCAGCGGCGTACGCCGCCACCGTCTGAGTTCTGAGCAAGGTAGCCAAGTCACCGGCTATGCCCAGATTACGCTTACCGATTTCCCCAACCAGGCTCAATGCCAGCAGCGAATGCCCGCCCAGCTCGAAAAAATTGTCCTGACGGCCCACACGCTCCACGCCCAGCACCTGCGCCCAAATCGACGCCAGCACCGTTTCCAGTTCGCCCTGCGGCGCTTCGTACTCCTGACTGCCGACAAACTGCGGCTCGGGCAACGCCTTGCGGTCGATCTTGCCGTTAGCATTCAAGGGCAAGGCGTCCAGCACCATGATCACCGAAGGCACCATGTAGTCCGGCAAACGCTGCGCTAACTGATCACGTAGCTCCTGACCCAGCAGGCCCTCGCCCGACACATAGCCCACCAACTGCGCGCCCTGCGGCCCTTCACGGGCCACCACTACCGCTTCGCGTACCCCGTCCAGCGCCAACAAGCCAGACTCCACCTCGCCCAGCTCGATACGGAAACCGCGCACCTTGACCTGATGGTCCAGACGGCCCAGGTACTCCAGCTGACCCTGCCCATTCCAGCGCACCAGATCGCCCGTGCGGTACAGCCGTCCGCCGTCCGCGCCGAACGGATCAGCCACAAAGCGCTCCGCGCTCAAGTCCGGCCGGTTCTGGTAGCCGCGTGCCAAGCCCAGACCACCCAGATACAACTCGCCCGCCACCCCGACCGGCACCGGCTGCAAGTAGCCATCCAGTACCCGGCAGCACGTCTCGTTGATCGGAACACCCAGCGGCACCTGAGCGGCCTGCACCGCCTGCGCGTCCACCCGAGCGCACACCGCAAAGGTCGTGCATTCGGTCGGCCCATAGCCATTGATCAGCACCGTCTGTTCGGCTGCGCTGATCAGCCGCTGCGCATGCGGCAAGGACATTGCCTCCCCACCACTGAGCAACTGGCGCAAGCGGCCCAGCGCCTGCGGCGCTTCGTCCTGCATCCGATTAAACAAGGCGGCCGTCAGCCAGGCCGTATCAACCTGACCGCGCTCGATCACCTGACCCAAACGGGCATAGTCCAGCAAGCCCGCCGGGGCCTGCACCAGCGTGCCACCATTGCACAAAGCTCCCCAGACCTCCAAGGTGGACGCGTCAAAACTGAGCGGCGCAAACTGCAACATCCGCACCGACTCGTCCAAACGAGCATAGTTGGCCTGATGCACTAGCCGGAACACCCCGTGGTGCGCGATCTCCACCCCCTTGGGCTGGCCCGTGGAGCCGGAGGTGTACATCACATACGCCAGATTGTGGGCGTGCACCGCCACAGACGGGTTATCCGTGCCGCACCCCTGCGTGTCCAGGCAGTCCAGCAGCACGGGACGCACGGTGGCGGGCAGCCAGTCCAGACTGCCCGCGTCACTGCGCGTCAGCACAAAGCGCATCCCGCTGTCCTGCGCCATGTACCGCAAACGCTCGGGCGGGTAGTCCAGATCCAGCGGCACATAGGCCGCACCCACCTTCAAGATCGCCAGCACGGCGACGATCTGCGCCTGACTGCGCTCCAGCGCCAGCCCGATCTTGTCCTCCGGGCGCGCGCCCTGGGCCAGCAGGTAGTGCGCCAGCCGGTTGGCCTGTTCATTCAGTTGCGCGTAGCTTAGATCCGGGCCCGCGCCCGTCAACGCGATGCGCGCGCCCTGCCGCAGGGCCTGCGCCTCGAACAGCCGGTGGATCGGCTCGCACATCAAGGTGGGGGTATGGTGCGTGCCCAGACGCCCCAGCACGCTCAGTTCATCGTCACCCAAGATCTGAACTGTACGGATCGGCTGCGACACATCGGTGGACAACACCAGCAATAATTGCTGCAACGCCTTTTGTGTATACAAGGCCAGTTGATCTGCCTTGCCCGCAATGGCGGCCTGTACATCCAGGGAAAACACTACACCATCATCATTCACCGAGACAGTCACGGGATAGTTGCTGCGTTCCTGCCCGCCCAGCACCTGCATGCCTTCCCAGGCCGCGGCCTGCTCGTGCGCCTGTGGGGCGATGTAGCGATAATTCAGCATCGAGGTGAACAGCGGCACCCCGGCCGCCACCGCACTGCACTGCTGGGCCTGCGACAGACTGGCATGCTCGTGCGCCATCAACTCGCTCAGGCAGCGGTGCGTCTGCTGCAAGGCGGCGCTGGCCGTGCCATTTTGCAGATCGATGCACACCGGCAAGGTGTTGATGAACATGCCCATCGCCTGATCTATGCCTTGGCCACCCTGCATGCGACCGAACAGCACCGTGCCAAACACCGGGCGACTCTGGCCGCTGGTGGCCAACAGCACCAGCGCCCACGCCAGGTGGAACACGCTGGCCGCACTGACCGCCTGACGACGCGCCAGATCGCGGATGGAGCGGGACAGCTCGGGCGGCAACGGCAACGAGACCTCCTGCACCGCACGGCCATCGCCCTGCACATCCAGCACCCCGAACGGGGCGGTCGGCTCGTCGATCTCGCCCAGCATCCGGCTAAAGAAGGCTCGGTGAGCCTCCTCGTCCGCACCCAACACGGACTGGGCCACAAAGTTGCGGAACGGCACTACCGCAGGCAAGGCGTCGAACCGCTCTTGCTGGATCAGGCTGATTTCCTGAACCATGCGCTCCAAGGTGGTGTGATCACTGATCAGGTGGTGCAGCACCACTTGCAACAGATACCGACCCCGAACCGCGGTTTGTGCGGTATCGCTCAACGCCTGCGCTGTCTTATCCGCGATCTCGTCCCCTAAGCTGGACTGGATATCATGAACCGGGATACGCGCCTGTCCATCTCTTAAATCATGCACCAGATCATGATCTGGATCGTGTACGGCCAACACATCGATCATGGGCGCACGGCGCACATCCAGACGATACTGGCCCGTGCGAGTCAGGGCTTGCAATTGGGTTTGTGCATCCTGCCCCGGCTGCAAGGTAGGCCACTGAATCTGCACCCGCGCGCGGCGCTGCACCACCTGCACCGGATCGGCCACCCCTTCCCAATGCACCGAGGTGCGCAAAATATCGTGCCGGGCAATCACCTGATTCAGGCTGTCCACAAAGCGTTCCAGGCGCGCGCGGCTGTCAAAAGCCAGCAGCGTCGGTGTCACGTATGCATCACGCTCGGCATCAAGCAAGTGATGAAACAACATGCCTTGTTGCAAGGGTGCCAGCGGATAGATGTCCTGGATCTGCGCCATGCCGCCGGGCACTTGCTGGGCCAGCGCGGCGATCTCGGCAGAACTCAGGGCCACCAGCGGCAACATGTCGGGCGTGATCGCCGTGCAATCGGCCGGGATGCCGTTCGCGGGCACCACACAATCCTTAACCGGCTGCGCCTGCGACACGGCCTGCGCAAACGCGCTCAGCACCGGATGCTGGAACACGGTGCGCACCTGCGCCACGATGCCGGCCGCGCGTTGCCGCTCGATCAGGCTCAATGCCAGCAAGGAATGCCCGCCCAGCTCGAAGAAGTTGTCCTGACGGCCCACCCGCTCTACGCCCAGCACCTGCGCCCAGATCGACGCCAGCGCCGTCTCCAATTCGCCCTGCGGCGCTTCATAGTCCTGGCTGCCTGCAAACTGCGGCTCGGGCAACGCCTTGCGGTCGATCTTGCCGTTGGCGTTCAAGGGCAAGGCATCCAACACCATGATTACCGCAGGCACCATGTAGTCCGGCAGACGCTGCGCCAATTGTTCGCGCAATTGTTGGCCCAAGATCATCGAACCTGGAGCGCCACCACCACCGACAAGTTCGTGATCCGCCGGGTCAAGATCGGTAGTTTGCGAGTTCAGTACGCCCTGACCCACTGCGCCCTGGCCCAACAGACCCTCGCCCGACACATAGCCCACCAGTTGCGCGCCCTGCGGCCCCTCGCGGGCCACCACCACCGCTTCGCGCACCCCGTCCAGCGCCAATAACTGGGACTCCACCTCGCCCAGCTCGATACGGAAACCACGCACCTTGACCTGATGGTCCAGACGGCCCAGGTACTCCAGCTGACCCTGCGCATTCCAGCGCACCAGATCGCCCGTGCGGTACAGCCGCCCGCCGTCCGCCCCGAACGGATCGGCCACAAAGCGCTCCGCGCTCAGCTCCGCCCGGTTTTGATAACCGCGTGCCAGCAGATCCCCGCCTATATACAACTCGCCCTGCACGCCGGCAGGCACCAGATTCAAGGAGCCATCCAGCACATAGGCTTGGGTCGCATCGATCGGGCGGCCGATAGGCACCGGCGTGCGACCATCATCCTGGCACGTCCAGCGTGTTACATGTATCGTCGTCTCGGTCGGTCCGTATAAGTTCTGTAAGACGCCCGCGCCCAGCCGCTGCACCGACAAGGACTGCACCGCCGCGCTGATCGCCTCGCCACCGCACATTACATGCCGCAGGCCGGGCACCTGCTCGCCGCATTGCGCCAAAAAGGCTTGCAGCATCAGCGGCACGAAATTGACGGTCGTAATCCGATGCTGCTCGATCAGGTCAAAAATACGCTGCGGGTCGCGATGGTCGCCCGGACGGGCGATCACCAGCCGCACACCGCAGCTCAAGGGCCAAAAAATCTCCCAGCACGACACATCGAAGCTGAACGGGGCCTTGTGCAGCACCGTGTCGTCCGTACCCAGCCCGTAGGTATGCTGCATCCAGCCCATGCACTGCGACAGCGCCCGGTGACGCACCGCCACCCCCTTGGGCAGGCCCGTGGAACCGGAGGTGTAGATCAAATAGGCCAACTGTTCGCCGTGCACCGCCACCGCCGGGCAGTCCGGGCGATACGCGCCGCTATCGAGCCGGTCCACCAGCACCAGACTGACGTCTGCCGGACGCCAGGCCGAGGTGTCCACCCCGCTGCGGCTCAACAACAAACCCATGCCGCTGTCCTGCGCCATATAGCCCAGGCGCTCGGGCGGGTAGTCCAGGTCCAGCGGCACGTATGCCGCCCCGGCCTTGAGCACCGCCAGTATCCCCACCACCATCTCCAGCGAACGCTCCAGCGCAATGCCCACCCGGTCTTCGGGCCGCACCCCGCGCGCGATCAAGGCATGCGCCAGTCGATTGGCCTGCGCCTCCAATTCACCGTAGGACAGACGCTGTCCCTCGAACACCAGCGCCGGGGCGTCCGGTGTGGACTGCGCATGCATGCTGATCTGTGCGTGAACAGGGCTGGGAATCGCCCCCGAATCTCTGCCCGTTCCCCACACGCTCAATTCGCGCGATTGCTCCGGGGCCATCAGTGCAAGACTACCCACCGGACAATCGGGAGACGCCAGCACGGCCTCCAATATGCGCTGATACTGCCCGCAAAACCTGGCCACCGTATCCGGATGGAACAGCTCCTGCGCGTATGAGCAGGTCACCATCAAGGTACCATCCTGCGTTTCTTGCGTGTTCAGCACCAACTCGAACTGAGCCTGCTGGCTGGCCAGCGGATAGCCCTGCAAGGACAAAGCCGGTAAAGACACTTTTTCCAAACCCTTGCTTTGCACCAGGTGATTGAACATCACCTGAAACAAAGGATTGACCCCGAACAGGCGTTCTGGCTGCAGCGCCTGCACCAGTTGTTCAAATGGCAAGTCCGGATACGCCTGCGCCTGCAACAAGGTGTCTTTGACCGTAGACACAACGCTGCGCAGGCTGGCGCGTGGATCGAAGCAATGGCGCAGCACGTGCGTATTGGCAAAAAAACCGATAAGCCCTTCCGTCTCCGGACGGGTACGGTTACTGAACGGTATGCCGATCCGGATATCTTCCAGACCGGTATAGCGATACAGCAGCACCTGAAATCCGGCCAGCAATACCGTGAACAAGGTCATCTGCTCTTGCGCGCAGAACGAACGCAGCGCTGCCGCCAATTCCGTCGGCAAGGTCAGGTGATGACCGGCAACGGTATAACGGCCATCCTGACGGCGCGGCCCGTCTGCGGGAAGCTGCAAGACAGGTTGCGGCTCGCCCAGTCGGGCGGTCCAATAATGCAGTTGCCGCTGCCGTTCGCCCGCCTCCATCCAATGACGCTGCCATTGGGCATAGTCGGCATATTGAATCGGCAAGGGGTCCAGCACCGGCACCTTGCCCTGCGAGAGAGCATGGTAGCTCTGTACCCATTCGCCCAGCAGTTGCTGCAAAGACCCATCGTCGGCCACGATGTGATGCACCACCACGAGCAAAATATGTGTCTGTTCATCCGTTCGGATCAAGCCGATCCGCAACAAAGGCCCATGCTCCAGATCGAAGGGCCTTAACTGCCAGCGGCTTAGCGCATCCTGCACGCACGCGTCTCTGTCCGACAGGGGAACGCCGCTCAGGTCCTGCTCATCAACGGCCACAGGTGCCACGGGCTGCGGATACTGCCTTGCCTGACCATCGGCGCCGGCTGCAAACACCGTGCGTAGTTGAGCATGCCGCTCGACCAGAAAGTCAAAACTGCGCTGCAGGACAGCGCGGTCCAAACGCCCCTGCAATTGCAAAGCACTGCTTAAATGATAGGCGCTGCTGTCCCGATCCAGTTCCCATAAAAACCATTGCTGCTGCTGCGCATAAGAGACGGCGCAACCATCGGGTCCGACCTGCCCACCGGCCACAATCGGAAACTGTTCGTAGCCTTGCCCCTGTTCCTGGACCTTGGCATAGAATTTTTTCTGTTGCGCGGGAGCAAGCGTCGCAAACCGTTCCGCCAACTGCATCAACACGCTTTTATTCATCATTTACATCCAATAAAGAGTCCATGAACACATCCAGTTCGTGCATGGCATGGTGACTCTTGGCCTGCTGTTCCTGCCCAGGCAAATGCTGCGCCAAAGCCTGGACACTCGGGGCCTGAAACAACTGGGACAAAGAAATCGGCAAAGCCAGTTGCTGCTTGATCTGATTGACGATCTGCATCGCCAGCAGCGAATGCCCACCCAGCTCGAAGAAGTTGTCCCGGCGGCCCACGCGCTCTACGCCCAGCACCTGCGCCCAGATCGACGCCAGCGCCGTTTCCAGTTCGCCCTGCGGCGCTTCGTAGTCCTGACTGCCTACAAACTGCGGCTCGGGCAGCGCCTTGCGGTCGATCTTGCCGTTCGCATTCAAGGGCAAAGCATCCAGCACCATGATCACCGCAGGCACCATGTAGTCCGGCAAACGCTGCGCCAACTGATCGCGCAGCTCCTGACCCGACAGGCCCTCGCCCGACACATAAGCCACCAACTGCGCGCCCTGCGGCCCCTCGCGCACTACCACCACCGCTTCGCGCACCCCGTCCAG
Source organism: Alcaligenes sp. SDU_A2 (assembly GCF_038237375.1). Classification (NCBI taxonomy): domain Bacteria; kingdom Pseudomonadati; phylum Pseudomonadota; class Betaproteobacteria; order Burkholderiales; family Alcaligenaceae; genus Alcaligenes; species Alcaligenes sp. SDU_A2. The sequence goes on from NZ_CP151273.1 coordinate 3,321,470, forward strand.
CGCCAACAAGCCGGACTCCACTTCGCCCAGCTCGATACGAAAACCGCGCACCTTGACCTGATGGTCCAGACGCCCCAGATACTCCAATTGGCCTTGCGCATTCCAGCGCACCAGATCGCCCGTTCGGTACAGTCGCCCGCCACCCGCACCGAACGGATCGGCCACAAAGCGCTCCGCGCTCAGGTCCGGCCGGTTCTGATAACCGCGTGCCAGCAGATCCCCGCCTATGTACAGCTCGCCCTCCACACCAACGGGGGCCAGGTTGAGCTGCCTGTCCAATATGTACAAGCGCCGCTCCGCCAGCCCGGTGCCGATAGGCATATGTTTCGGCAAAGGCAGACTGCCCTGCACATACTGCGTGCAATCGAACAAGGTCGCGGTCACGGTGGCTTCGGTCGGACCGTAGGCATTGAGCAGGCGAACATGTTCAAGCCCTGCGGAGCGCCAACTGACCAGCGCCTCGGGCGGCATCGCCTCGCCACCCGCCAGCACCTGCCGCAAGCGGCCGTAATCCCGTTGCCCTTGTCGGGCAAAGTCATGAACCAGCACGGTCCAATGCGCCGCCGTCAAGTCCAGCACCGTAATGTGCTGGCTGATCAACTGCTCGTAAAAGGTCACGCTGTCCCAGACCTCGCGGCCACGCACCAGCATGCTGCCACCCGCGGTCAGGATCGGAAAAACCTGCTCCACAAAAGCATCAAAATTGATGGTCGAAAACTGCAGGACACGGTCCTGCCCGGTCAAGCCATAGGCATCGCGGGCCACCGCGCTCTGCACCGCCAGATCCCGATGCGTCATCGCCACGCCCTTGGGCGTGCCCGTCGAACCCGAGGTGTAGATGATGTATGCCAGGTTATCGCCATGCAGCGGCACCACAGGTGCATCGCCAGGGTGCCCGTCCACATCAAGGGCATCCAGCTTGAGCACCCGCACGCCGGATAAGGTAGCAAAAACATGATCCGAGGCACTGTCTGTCAGGACATACGTCATGCCGCTGTCATGCACGATATGCGCCAGGCGATCCTGCGGATAATCCGGGTCCAGCGGTACATACACGCCACCCGCCTTCAGAATCGCCAGCACCGCCACAATCATGTCAGCCGAGCGTTCCACGGCCAGGCCCACCGCGCTTTCCGGACGCACGCCCTGTGCGATCAACGCATGCGCCAATTGATTGGCGCGTCGATTCAGCACCTGATAAGAGAGCGTCTCCCCTTGGCATAGCACAGCCGCCGCAGCGGGCTGGCCCTGGGCCTGGCGGTCAATCGTGACATGCACTGCTTCGGTATAGGCATAGGGCTGGATATTGCGGCCCAAGCTTAAAAGCTGAGCGCGCTCACCCTCGCCCACGACGGCATCGACCAGATCGGGCAGCGCACCCGCCTGCTCGATAAGCGCTTGCAGCGCACGCTCCATATAATCGACCATGCGCTGCGCACCTATCGCCTTGACGGCTTGTGCCTGCAAGACGAAATCCTGGCCCAGATCATCGACCGACAAATCAACGGGAAAGTTGGTGCGCTCCTGCCCGCCCAGCACCTGTATGCCTTCCCAGGCCAACTCCTGACCCAGCTCCTGCGGCGCAATGTAGCGATAATTCAGCATCGAGGTAAACAGCGGCACCCCGGCCGCCACCGCACTGCACTGCTGGGCCTGCGACAAGCTGGCATGCTCGTGCGCCATCAGCTCGCTCAGGCACCGGTGCGTCTGCTGCAAGGCGGCGCTGGCCGTGCCATTTTGCAGATCGATGCACACCGGCAAGGTGTTGATGAACATGCCCATCGCCTGATCTATGCCTTGGCCACCCTGCATACGACCGAACAGCACCGTGCCAAACACCGGGCGACTCTGGCCGCTGGTGGCCGACAGTACCAACGCCCACGCCAGGTGGAACATGCTGGCCGCGCTGACGGCCTGACGACGCGCCAGATCGCGGATGGAGCGGGACAACTCAGGCGGCAACGGCAACGACACCTCCTGCACCGTACGGCCATCACCCTGCACATCCAGTACCCCGAACGGGGCAGTCGGCTCGTCGATATCGCCCAGCATCCGGCTAAAGAAGGCCCGATGCGCGGACTCGTCTGCACCCAACACGGACTGGGCCACAAAATTGCGGAACGGCACCACTGCGGGCAAGGCATCGAACCGCTCTTGCTGGATCAGGCTGATTTCCTGAACAATCCGCTCCAGCGTAGTGTGATCGCCAATCAAGTGATGCAAGACCACCTGCAACAAGCACGGACCCGACGTGTCATCCTGCAAGGCCTTATCGGCCGGGTCATGCGCGGCCAACACATCAATCATGGGTGCGCGGCGCACATCCAGGCGATACTGCCCGGTGTGGGTCAGGGCTTGCAGTTGGGCTTGCGCATCCTGCCCCGCCTGCAGCGTGGGCCACTGAATCTGCACCTGCGCGCGGCGCTGCACCACCTGCACCGGGTCGGCCACCCCTTCCCAATGCACCGAGGTGCGCAAAATGTCGTGCCGGGCAATCACCTGATTCAGGCTGTCCACAAAGCGTTCCAGACGCGCACGGCTATCAAAGGCCAGCAAGGTGGGCGTCACATATGCATCGCGCTCGGCATCGAGCAAGTGATGGAACAACATGCCTTGCTGCAACGGGGCCAGCGGATAGATGTCCTGGATCTGCGCCATGCCGCCGGGCACCTGCTGCGCAATCGCGGCGATCTCGGCAGAACTCAAAGCCACCAGCGGCAACATGTCGGGTGTGATCGCCGTGCAATCGGCCGGAATGCCGTTCGCGGGCACCACGACATCGTGCACCGGCTGCGCCTGCGACACGGCCTGCGCAAACGCGCTCAGCACCGGATGCTGGAACACGGTGCGCACCTGCGCCACGATACCAGCGGCACGTTGCCGCTCGATCAGGCTCAATGCCAGCAGCGAATGCCCGCCCAGCTCGAAGAAATTGTCGTAACGACCCACGCGATCCACACCCAGCACCTGCGCCCAGATCGACGCCAACGCCATTTCCAGCTCACCCTGCGGCGCTTCGTAGTCCTGACCACCGACAAACTGCGGCTCGGGCAGCGCCTTGCGGTCGATCTTGCCGTTGGAACTCAAGGGCAAGGTATCCAACACCACGATGGCACTAGGCACCATATAGTCCGGCAAGGTCTGCGACATACGCTGACGCAAGGCAGCAACATCCAACTGGACGCCGGACTTGGCGGACACATAGGCCAGCAGCACCGCGCCCATCTTGCCCGGATGAGCAACCACAACGGCCTCGCGCACCCCGTCCAGCGCCAACAAGCCAGACTCCACCTCGCCCAGCTCGATACGGAAACCGCGCACCTTGACCTGATGGTCCAGACGCCCCAGGTACTCCAGCTGACCCTGCGCGTTCCAACGCACCAGATCGCCCGTGCGGTACAGCCGCCCGCCGTCCGCTCCGAACGGATCGGCCACAAAGCGCTCGGCACTCAAGTCGGCCCGATTCTCGTATGCCCGTGCCAAGGGCAAGCCGCCTAAGTAGAGTTCTCCCGCCGTCCCCTGGGGGATCATATTCAGAGCCCTATCAAGCACATAGCAAGTGGAATCGGCAATCGGCCTGCCGATAGGCACGACCCCCACAGCGTCGGGCTGACACTGCCAACTGGTGATATCAATCGCCGCTTCGGTCGGTCCGTAAATGTTGTACAGATCGGCCCAGGGCAGGCGGGCCAGCACATCGTTCTGCACTTCTGCCGCCAAGGCTTCGCCAATGCAGATAATCCGTTTCAGGCTACGACAATCTTCCACCACATCCCCGGCCATGAACGCCTGCAACATGGAAGGCACGAAGTGAATCGTGGTGATGCTGTGCTCACGAATCAAGGCCAACAGCCGCTGCGGGTCGCGATGATCGCCCGGATTGGCGATATGCAGCCTGGAGCCGTTGGTCAGAGGCCAGAACAGCTCCAGCAAAGACACATCAAAACTGATCGGTGTCTTTTGCAACACCACGTCCCGGCCCTCGGACCGAAACTCCTCTTCCATCCAGACCATCTGATTGGACAGCGCATCGTGCGTATTGCCGACACCCTTGGGTCTGCCGGTCGACCCAGACGTATAAATCACATAAGCCAAGCTGTCCGGACGCACCGCCACGCCAGGGTTCAAGATCGGTGCGCTGATCGCCGCCTGCGCCTGCAGCAAAATGACAGTCGCCGTTTCATCGCAAGGCAGCAGGGTCTGTAGATGAGGCTGGGTCAATAAAAGACGGATGTCACTGTCCTGGATCATGAACGCCAGACGCTCTTGGGGCAGATCCGGGTCCAGCGGCACATAGGCCGCACCGGTTTTCAGGATGCCCAACAGGCCGATCATCATTTCCAGCGAACGATCAACCGCAATCCCCACCTTGGACTCCAGCCCCACGCCGCGCCCCATCAAGTCGTGTGCCAGTTGATTGGCACGCGTGTTCAATTGCTCGTAGCTCAGGCTGCGCCCATCAAAAACCACAGCGATCCGATCGGGATGCAGCCGGGCTTGCTGCTCGAACATGATATGGGTCGGCACCAAAGAGGCGTAACGCCGCGTATTCACTCCCCACCGCATCATGGTCTGTCTGTCCTGCTCGGGCAGGACAGACACCATCTCCACAGGCTGCCGGCCCCCGGCCTCCAAAGACTGCACAAGGTGCTCTAGCGTTTGCATCACGTAATCGGCAATGCGCGCGGCACCAATCTGGCGCACCACATGCAAAGACAGGCTGAATGGGCCATCGCTGCTGTCATTGACGGCTAACCCAATGGGATAGTTGGTTCGCTCTGCCACGGACAGCACCTGGACACCCTCCCACGCCGAACTCTGTCCATCGCCCAGCGACGCATCGTGCCTATAGTTCAGCAAGGCGCTAAACAGCGCCGTTCCCTCGGGCAGGCCGCTACAACGCTGCGCCAAGGCCAGACTGGCGCTTTCGTGATTCATCAGCGCCGTCAAGCTGGCATGGGTCTGTGTCAAAGCACGCGCGACAGACCCGCCCTCCAGATCGATCCGAACCGGCAAGGTGTTGATAAACATCCCCAAAGCCTGGTCTATGCCCTGACCGCCCTGCATCCGCCCGAACAGCACCGTGCCAAACACCGGACGACTTTGCCCACTGGCTGCCGACACTACCAGCGCCCAAACCAGGTGGAACACACTGGCGGCGCTGACACCATAGGTTCGGGCGCACGTGCGGATACGGACGGCCAATTCATCAGGCAAGGCACGATGGACCTCCTCTACATCGCTGCCATTGCCCTGTATGTCCAGCAAACCGAACGGAGCCGTGGTCTCCTCCACGTCGCCCAGCATCTGCTTAAAAAAATTCCGATGCGTCTCCTCGTCCGCACCCAACACGGACTGCGCCACGAAATGACGAAACGGCACGACCGCCGGCAAGGCATCAAACCGCTCTTGCTGGATCAGCCCGATTTCATGAATAACACGTTCCAGCGTGGTGTGATCGCTGATCAGATGGTGCAGCACCACCTTCAACAGATACCGCCCCTGCGCGGCAGGTCGAGCTATGCCAGAGGCCGACTCATGGGCCTGTTCATGCATCGGGCCATGCTCCGGGTCGTGAGCCGCCAACACATCGATCATGGGTGCACGGCGCACATCCAGACGATACTGGCCCGGCATGGCCAAGGCTTCCAACTGGGCGCGGACATCCTGCCCCGCCTGCACGCTTGGCCACTGAATCTGCACCCGGGCGCTGCGCTGCACCACTTGCACAGGCTCGATCACCCCTTCCCAATGCACTGAAGTACGCAAAATATCGTGCCGGGCAATCACCTGATTCAGGCTGTCCACAAAGCGTTCCAGACGTGCGCGGCTGTCAAAAGCCAGCAAGGTGGGCGTGATGTAGGCATCCCCCTGGGCTTGCAGCACATGATGGAACAACATGCCTTGCTGCAAAGGGGCCAGCGGATAGATATCCTGGATCTGCGCCATGCCGCCGGGCACCTGCTGTGCAATCGCGGCGATCTGCTCAGGGCTTAATGCCACCAGCGGCAACATGTCGGGCGTGATCGCCGTGCAATCGGCCGGGATGCCGTTCGCGGGCACCACGACATCGTGCACCGGCTGCGCCTGCGACACCGCCTGCGCAAACGCGCTGAGCACCGGATACTGGAACACGGTGCGCACCTGCGCCACGATGCCAGCGGCGCGCTGCCGCTCGATCAGGCTCAATGCCAGCAGCGAATGCCCGCCCAGCTCGAAGAAGTTATCCTGACGGCCCACACGCTCTACGCCCAGCACCTGCGCCCAAATCGACGCCAGCACCGTTTCCAGTTCGCCCTGCGGCGCTTCGTACTCCTGACTGCCGACAAACTGCGGCTCGGGCAACGCCTTGCGGTCGATCTTGCCGTTAGCATTCAAGGGCAAGGCGTCCAGCACCATGATCACCGAAGGCACCATGTAGTCCGGCAAACGCTGCGCTAACTGATCACGTAGCTCCTGACCCAGCAGGCCCTCGCCCGACACATAGCCCACCAACTGCGCGCCCTGCGGCCCTTCACGGGCCACCACTACCGCTTCGCGTACCCCGTCCAGCGCCAACAAGCCAGACTCCACCTCGCCCAGCTCGATACGGAAACCGCGCACCTTGACCTGATGGTCCAGACGGCCCAGGTACTCCAGCTGACCCTGCCCATTCCAGCGCACCAGATCGCCCGTGCGGTACAGCCGTCCGCCGTCCGCGCCGAACGGATCAGCCACAAAGCGCTCCGCGCTCAAGTCCGGCCGGTTCTGGTAGCCGCGTGCCAAGCCCAGACCACCCAGATACAACTCGCCCGCCACCCCGACCGGCACCGGCTGCAAGTAGCCATCCAGTACCCGGCAGCACGTCTCGTTGATCGGAACACCCAGCGGCACCTGAGCGGCCTGCACCGCCTGCGCGTCCACCCGAGCGCACACCGCAAAGGTCGTGCATTCGGTCGGCCCATAGCCATTGATCAGCACCGTCTGTTCGGCTGCGCTGATCAGCCGCTGCGCATGCGGCAAGGACATTGCCTCCCCACCACTGAGCAACTGGCGCAAGCGGCCCAGCGCCTGCGGCGCTTCGTCCTGCATCCGATTAAACAAGGCGGCCGTCAGCCAGGCCGTATCAACCTGACCGCGCTCGATCACCTGACCCAAACGGGCATAGTCCAGCAAGCCCGCCGGGGCCTGCACCAGCGTGCCACCATTGCACAAAGCTCCCCAGACCTCCAAGGTGGACGCGTCAAAACTGAGCGGCGCAAACTGCAACATCCGCACCGACTCGTCCAAACGAGCATAGTTGGCCTGATGCACTAGCCGGAACACCCCGTGGTGCGCGATCTCCACCCCCTTGGGCTGGCCCGTGGAGCCGGAGGTGTACATCACATACGCCAGATTGTGGGCGTGCACCGCCACAGACGGGTTATCCGTGCCGCACCCCTGCGTGTCCAGGCAGTCCAGCAGCACGGGACGCACGGTGGCGGGCAGCCAGTCCAGACTGCCCGCGTCACTGCGCGTCAGCACAAAGCGCATCCCGCTGTCCTGCGCCATGTACCGCAAACGCTCGGGCGGGTAGTCCAGATCCAGCGGCACATAGGCCGCACCCACCTTCAAGATCGCCAGCACGGCGACGATCTGCGCCTGACTGCGCTCCAGCGCCAGCCCGATCTTGTCCTCCGGGCGCGCGCCCTGGGCCAGCAGGTAGTGCGCCAGCCGGTTGGCCTGTTCATTCAGTTGCGCGTAGCTTAGATCCGGGCCCGCGCCCGTCAACGCGATGCGCGCGCCCTGCCGCAGGGCCTGCGCCTCGAACAGCCGGTGGATCGGCTCGCACATCAAGGTGGGGGTGTGGTGCGTGCCCCAAGCAGCCTGTTGCTCTTGCATCGCTTCGGAAAGCACGGCGATATCGCCAACCCGGGTATCCGGTTCCTGCGCCATCGCCATCAGAACGTCCAGATACAAAGTCTGCATCTGTTCTATCGTCTGGGCCTGGAGCCGCTCTCGGGCATAGCTAAATTGCACAGCCAGTCCACCCGCTGCGTTTTCCTGACCCGTGACGGTCAGGTCAAACTGCGCATCCTGCTGCGGCAAAGGGTAGGCATTTACCTGTATACCCGGCAACTGCAACAAGGCATCCGAGGCCGATTCCCGAACATGGTTATACATGACCTGAAACAAAGGACTGACGCCGACGTTACGCTCCGGCTGCAAAGCTTCCACCAACTGCTCGAACGGCAAATCCTGATGGGACTGCGCGCCCAGCGCACCGCTTTTGACCTGTTCCAGGACGTCGCGCAAGGTACTGCGGCCCGTCACCTGGCTGCGCAACACCTGCGTATTGACGAAAAAACCAACAACGGCTGCCGTTTCGGGACGATAGCGGTTGGCGTTGGGCACGCCGACCCGTATGTCCTCATGTCCTGTACGCTTGTTCAGCACTACTTTCAGCGCCGCCAGCAGAACCATGAACACCGTCACGCCGTGACGTTGGCACAGCAAACGCACAGCCGAAACATGCTGAGCAGGCAGTTCCACCGTTCGTTGATCGGCCCAGCAAGGCCCATCAACCGCCGGCCGTCGTCCGGCACTCAAATCTAGAACCGGATGACTATCTCCCAAGTAAGCGCGCCAATACTGTAGTTGCCGCTCGGTCTCCCCCGCCTGCATCCACTGCCGCTGCCACAGCGCATAATCGGCATAGTCGACGGGCGAGTCAGCGAATCGGACCTGCTCCCCTTGGCTGTGCTGCAAGTAGGCCTGAGCAAAATCCCTGACCAGTACATCCATGGACCACCCATCGGAGATGATGTGGTGCATGACCAGCAGCAGAACATGCTCGCTTTCTGCCAGACGAAACAAAGCAACCCGCAGCAAAGGCCCCGCCTCCAGATCAAAAGGCATGCTGCGCAAGGCCTCTATCTGTACGTGCAAAGACTCTTGCTGTTTCGCGGCGCTGTCGACCGGCAGATGCACCAACTGCACAATCGGGTCTGGTACTTCCAGAACACGTTGATAGACTGCCGCGCGCTCATCGGCCTGGAAAACCGTGCGCAACGCCCGATGTTGCGACACCAGCGCATGGAAGCTACGTTCAAGGGCCTGAATATCCAAGGGGCCAGACAAACGCAAGCCTGCGCTGATGTGATAGGCCGAGGCGGCCGGGTCCAGCTTCCATAAAAACCATTGCCGCTCTTGCGCAAACGAAGCGCGACTGGCGGCGCGCCGGTCATCAGCGCGCGGCACAATCGGAAACTGGCTGGCACGCAGCCCCTGCTCCGAAATTTTCTGGTAGAAAGCGCGACTGGACTCCTTGTCCAGACTTGCGAACTGCTGCGCAATGGCCTTGAGGCGATTTTCGGAAAGACTCATCTTATTTCACCAAGCCAAAAAGAAAACTTTCGATATCGTCGATAGCCTGATCCGACAGCGGATCGGCACCGTCGCCAGCCCAAAACTGCACCAAAGCGGCTACCGTGGCATGCATGAACACATCCTTGATCTCGACCTGACGATGCATGGCGGTCTGGATACGGGCAATCAGTTGAACGGCCAACAGGGAATGTCCTCCCAGCTCAAAGAAATTGTCGTGCCGACCCACTCGCTCCAGTCCCAACAATTCGGCCCAGATGCCGGCCAGCTGAATTTCCGTCTCGCCCAACGGCTCCTCGTAAGCCGCCGTGGCACTGAATTCGGGTTCCGGCAAAGCGCGACGGTCCACCTTGCTGTTGGCATTGAGCGGCATCGCCTCCAGCACCACAATGGCCGCTGGCAGCATATAGTCCGGCAACACCTCGCTTAAGCGTTGACGCAATTGCGCAGGGCTGGACTGATGGCCGGATTTCAGCGACACATAGGCTGCCAACCGCGTGTCCGCGCCGTTGCCCAGGGCCAGCACCACCGCTTCGCGTATACCGTCCAGCGCCAGCAACTGGCTTTCTATTTCGCCCAATTCAATGCGGAAACCCCGCACCTTGACCTGATGGTCGATACGGCCTAGATAGTCCAGTTGCCCCTGGGCCGTCCAACGCGCCAGATCGCCCGTGCGATACATGCGTTCGCCTTGATCGCTGAATGGGTCTGCCACAAAGCGTTCGCACGTCAATGCCGCCTGGTTCAGGTAGCCACGCGCCAAGCCCGCCCCGGACACGCATAGCTCACCTGCCACCCCGATCGGGACACGGTTCAGTGCGCTATCCAGGACATACAGCCCCAGATCCGCAATGGCGGCCCCGACCGGACTGCCTGTCTCGGCCAGATCCTGTCTGCGCACAGGCCGGTAGGTGACATGAACCGTCGTTTCGGTAATGCCGTACATATTGATCAGCGTCGGCATCGCGTCCCCGAACACATCGATCCAGGGTTCCAGACGCTTAGGCTCCAGCGCCTCCCCGCCGAACACAACGGCACGCAGCGCCAAGGCCGGCATGTCCTGCCCGATCAGCGCCACCAATTGCCCAAAAGCCGATGGAGTCTGGTTCAGCACCGTGACTTTTTCCTGATGCAGTAACTGCAGGAAATCACGCGGGGATCGACTGGTCAGATAAGGGACGATGACCAGCTTGCCGCCCGTGCACAAGGCCCCGAAAATCTCCCAGACCGAGAAGTCGAACGCATACGAGTGAAACTGCGTCCAGACATCCTGCGGCCCAAAGTCGAACCACGGCTCAGTAGCACTGAGCAAACGCACGACATTGGCATGAGACAGCTGCGCGCCCTTGGGCCTGCCTGTGGAGCCGGAGGTGTAGATCAGATAGGCCAGCGTCTCAGGATGCACCGCCACGCACGGATTGGTATCGGGCTGCTGCCCGATTGCCTCGTCATCCAGCAAAACCGTGGTGATCTGCGCCGCTCCAGGCAAGCGGGCCAGGACATCTTCTTGCGTCAACAGCACACTGATGCCGCTGTCCTGCATCATGTAGGCCAGTCGTTCGGCCGGATAGTCCGGCTCCATAGGCATATAGGCCCCGCCCGCCTTCAAAATGGCCAGCAAGCCCACCACCATGTCCACCGAGCGCTCTACCGCCAAGCCGACCCGGCTTTCCAGGCCCACCCCGCTTTGCATCAAGTAATGGGCCAGACGATTGGCGCGGCGGTTCAGAGTGTCGTAGCTGATGCCGACTCCATCCATGACCACCGCGGTCTCATGGGGCCGCATGCACGCCTGGGCTTCGATCAAAGCATGGATAGACCCATCGACTCGGAACTGCGACTGCGCACGACCCCAATGCGCAAGCTGTGCATCCTCTTTAGTGGGCAGAATAGACAACGCACGCAGCGGAGACGGATCGTCTTGCTTCAGGCAAAGGACCAGACCTTCCAAGGCATGGCGTAAGTAATGCGCCAGACGCTGGGCACCGACTTGGGTATGGGCCTGGGACAACAAGACGAAATCGTCGCCCATATCATCAACGCACAGCGTAATCGGGAAGTTGGTGCGTTCCTGCCCGCCCAGCACCTGCATGCCTTCCCAGGCCGCAGCCTGCTCGTGCGCCTGCGGCGCAATGTAACGGTAGTTCAGCATGGAGGTGAACAGCGGTACCCCGGCCGCCACCGCGCTGCACTGCTGGGCCTGCGACAAGCTGGCATGCTCGTGCGCCATCAACTCGCTCAGGCAGCGGTGCGTCTGCTGCAAGGCGGCGCTGGCCGTGCCATTTTGCAGATCGATGCACACCGGCAAGGTGTTGATGAACATGCCCATCGCCTGATCTATGCCTTGGCCACCCTGCATACGACCGAACAGCACCGTGCCGAACACCGGGCGACTCTGGCCGCTGGTGGCCGACAGCACCAACGCCCACGCCAGATGGAACACGCTGGCCGCGCTAACCGCCTGACGGCGCGCCAGCTCGCGGATGGAGCGGGACAGCTCAGGCGGCAACGGCAACGAGACCTCCTGCACCGCACGGCCATCGCCCTGCACATCCAGCACCCCGAACGGGGCCGTCGGTTCGTCGATATCGCCCAGCATCCGGCTAAAGAAGACTCGGTGTGCCTCCTCGTCCGCACCCAACACGGACTGGGCCACAAAGTTGCGGAACGGCACTACTGCGGGCAAGGCATCGAACCGCTCTTGCTGGATCAGGCTGATTTCCTGAACCATGCGCTCCAAGGTGGTGTGATCACTGATCAGGTGGTGCAGCACCACTTGCAACAGATACCGACCTTGAACGGCCTTTGGGGCTGTATCGTCGGTCGGGACCGGCGCTGGCGCACGGTCTCCCCCTAGACTGGACTGGATATCATGGACCGGGATACGCGCCTGTCCATCCTTTAAATCATGCACCAGATCATGATCCGGATCGTGTACGGCCAACACATCGATCATGGGCGCGCGGCGCACATCCAGACGATACTGGCCGCTCGTAGCGAGGGCCTCCAGCTGGGTTTGCGCATCCTGCCCCGGCTGCAAGGTGGGCCACTGAATCTGCACCCGCGCACGGCGCTGCACCACCTGCACCGGATCGGCCACCCCTTCCCAATGTACCGAGGTGCGCAAAATATCGTGCCGGGCAATCACCTGATTCAGGCTGTCTACAAAGCGTTCCAGACGCGCGCGGCTGTCAAAGGCCAGCAGCGTCGGTGTCACGTATGCATCGCGCTCGGCATCGAGCAAGTGATGGAACAACATGCCTTGTTGCAAGGGCGCCAGCGGATAGATGTCCTGGATCTGCGCCATGCCGCCAGGCACTTGCTGCGCAATCGCGGCGATCTCGGCAGAACTCAGGGCCACCAGCGGCAACATGTCGGGCGTGATCGCCGTGCAATCGGCCGGGATGCCGTTCGCGGGCACCACACAATCCTTAACCGGCTGCGCCTGCGACACGGCCTGCGCAAACGCGCTCAGCACCGGATGCTGGAACACGGTGCGCACCTGCGCCACGATGCCGGCCGCGCGTTGCCGCTCGATCAGGCTCAATGCCAGCAAGGAATGCCCGCCCAGCTCGAAGAAGTTGTCCTGACGGCCCACCCGCTCTACGCCCAGCACCTGCGCCCAGATCGACGCCAGCGCCGTCTCCAATTCGCCCTGCGGCGCTTCATAGTCCTGGCTGCCTGCAAACTGCGGCTCGGGCAACGCCTTGCGGTCGATCTTGCCGTTGGCGTTCAAGGGCAAGGCATCCAGCACCATAATCACCGAGGGCACCATGTAGTCCGGCAGACGCTGCGCCAATTGTTCGCGCAATTGTTGGCCCGAGATCATCGAACCTGGAGCACCACCACCACCACCACCACCACCACCACCACCACCACCACCACCACCACCACCACCACCGCCGACACGCTCGTGATCCGCCGGGTCAAGACCGGTAGTTTGCGAGTTTGCTACTTGCTGCTCCACTACGCCCTGACTCAACAAGCTCTCGCCCGACACATAAGCCACCAGTTGCGCGCCCTGCGGCCCCTCGCGGGCCACCACTACCGCTTCGCGCACCCCGTCCAGCGCCAATAACTGGGACTCCACCTCGCCCAGCTCGATACGGAAACCGCGCACCTTGACCTGATGGTCCAGACGCCCCAGGTACTCCAGTTGACCCTGCGCATTCCAGCGCACCAGATCGCCCGTGCGGTACAGCCGTCCGCCGTCCGCACCGAACGGATCAGCCACAAAGCGCTCCGCGCTCAGCTCCGCCCGGTTCTGATAACCGCGTGCCAGCAGATCCCCGCCTATGTACAACTCGCCCTGCACACCGGCAGGCACCAGATTCAAGGAGCCATCCAGCACATACAAGGCACGCGCGCCCACGGCCGTCCCAATCGGGACATAAGGGCCAGTCAGGCCCTCCGCAGCAGTGCCTGACCAGAGTGTCGGCGAAATCACCGTCTCGGCCGGTCCATAGACATTGAACAACTGCGGCGCACCCAACACCTGACTGGCCTTGTGCAAATCATCCACCGCCCAGGCCTCGCCACCGACAATGCACATCCGCACCGCGCAGACTGACTCGTTGGACGAGTTAACGATCTGGCGCAGATAAGCCGGGGGCAGATACAAGACCGTCACATCATGACGGCGCACATGTTCGCGCAGCGCATGGCCATCCAGATGACGATCGGCAACGATATACACGCTGGCCCCAGCCACCAGAGGCGTTACCCACTGCTCGAGCGCCGCATCAAAACTAATCGAAGCAAACTGCAGCAAACGGTCGCTGGGCCGCAGACCGTACCGACGCCCCACTGCGTGCGTATGGGCGCTCAGACTGCCGTGGCTGACCGCAATCGCCTTGGGCTGCCCGGTCGAACCCGAGGTGTAGATGACATAGGCCAGGGAACCCTCATGCACGACCATCGCCGGGTTCTGAACCGACTGTTGCCACAGCGACGGATCATCCAGCTCCACAATCGGCACAGCGTCCAGCACAGGCAGGTGCGCGCGCACCTGGGCATGACACAGCAACAAGGCAATACCGCTGTCGCGCAACATATACGCCAGGCGGTCAGCCGGATAGTCCGGGTCCAGCGGCACATAGGCCGCCCCGGCCTTGAGCACCGCCAGCATCGCCACCACCATGTCAACCGAGCGCAAGGCGGCCATGCCCACCGTATCTTCGGGGCCTATCCCTTGGGCAATCAGGTAATGCGCCAGGCTATTGGCGCGGCGGTTCAGTTCGCCATAACTGAGGCTGCCGTCCTGATCCAGCACGGCAATCGCATCGGCCTGCCGATGCGCCTGCTGCTCGATCCACACATGTACCGGTACCTGCTGTTCCGAGGTCTGCTCGCCACGGCCCAAGGCCAGAACCCGCCTCTGTTCGTCGGCAGGTAGCAAAACCAGACGTCCGACCACATCGTCATCACCAAGTTCCTGTGCCTGCAACAGCTTCTCTAGCGCGGATTGCAGATACAGCGCCAAGCTTGGGGCATCTATCGAGTCCACCGCCTGAAGTACCAGCTCGAAGTCCTGACCGTAATCATTCACAGCCACAGAAATCGGGAAGTTGGTGCGTTCCTGCCCGCCCAGCACCTGCATGCCTTCCCAGGCCAACTCCTGATCCAGCTCCTGCGGCGCAATGTAACGGTAGTTCAGCATCGAGGTGAACAGCGGCACCCCGGCCGCCACCGCACTGCACTGCTGGGCCTGCGACAGACTGGCATGCTCGTGCGCCATCAACTCGCTCAGGCAGCGGTGCGTCTGCTGCAAGGCGGCGCTGGCCGTGCTATTTTGCAGATCGATGCACACCGGCAAGGTGTTGATGAACATGCCCATCGCCTGGTCTATGCCTTGGCCACCCTGCATACGCCCGAACAGCACCGTGCCAAACACCGGGCGACTCTGGCCGCTGGTGGCCGACAGCACCAACGCCCACGCCAGGTGGAACACGCTGGCCGCACTGACCGCCTGACGACGCGCCAGATCGCGGATGGCGCGGGACAGCTCCGGCGGCAACGGCAACGACACCTCCTGCACTGCACGGCCATCGCCCTGCACATCCAGCACCCCGAACGGGGCCGTCGGCTCGTCGATCTCGCCCAGCATCCGGCTAAAGAAGGCCCGATGCGCGGACTCGTCTGCACCCAACACGGACTGGGCCACAAAGTTGCGGAACGGCACTACCGCGGGCAAGGCATCGAACTGTTCTTGCTGGATCAGGCTGATTTCCTGAACCATGCGCTCCAAAGTGGTGTGATCGCTGATCAGGTGGTGCAGCACTACTTGCAACAGATACCGGCCTTGAACGGCCTTTGGGGCTGTATCGTCGGTCGGGACCGGCGCTGGCGCACGGTCTCCCCCTAGACTGGACTGGATATCATGGACCGGGATACGCGCCTGTCCATCCTTTAAATCATGCACCAGATCATGATCCGGATCGTGTACGGCCAACACATCGATCATGGGCGCGCGGCGCACATCCAGACGATACTGGCCCGTGCGAGTCAGGGCTTGCAATTGGGTTTGTGCATCCTGCCCCGGCTGCAACGTAGGCCACTGAATCTGCACCTGCGCGCGGCGCTGCACCACTTGCACCGGATCGGCCACCCCTTCCCAATGCACCGAGGTGCGCAAAATGTCGTGCCGGGCAATCACCTGATTCAGGCTGTCCACAAAGCGTTCCAGGCGCGCGCGGCTGTCAAAAGCCAGCAGCGTCGGTGTCACGTATGCATCACGCTCAGCATCGAGCAAGTGATGGAACAACATGCCTTGTTGCAAGGGGGCCAGCGGATAGATGTCCTGGATCTGCGCCATGCCACCGGGCACTTGCTGGGCCAGCGCGGCGATCTCGGCAGAACTCAGGGCCACCAGCGGCAACATGTCGGGCGTGATCGCCGTGCAATCGGCCGGGATGCCGTTCGCGGGCACCACGACATCGTGCACCGGCTGCGCCTGCGACACGGCCTGCGCAAACGCGCTCAGCACCGGATGCTGGAACACGGTGCGCACCTGCGCCACGATACCGGCGGCGCGTTGCCGCTCGATCAGGCTCAATGCCAGCAGCGAATGCCCACCCAGCTCGAAGAAGTTGTCCTGACGACCCACGCGATCCACACCCAGCACCTGCGCCCAGATCGACGCCAGCGCCGTCTCCAGTTCGCCCTGCGGCGCTTCGTAGTCCTGGCTGCCGACAAACTGCGGCTCGGGCAACGCCTTGCGGTCAATCTTGCCGTTGGCACTCAAGGGCAAGGCGTCCAGCACCATGATCACCGAGGGCACCATGTAATCCGGCAAACGCTGCGCCAACTGATCGCGTAGCTCCTGGCCCAACAGGCCCTCGCCCGACACATAGCCCACCAGTTGCGCGCCCTGTGGCCCTTCACGGGCCATCACCACCGCTTCGCGTACCCCGTCCAGCGCCAACAAGCCAGACTCCACCTCGCCCAGCTCGATACGGAAACCGCGCACCTTGACCTGATGGTCCAGACGCCCCAGGTACTCCAGTTGACCCTGCGCATTCCAGCGCACCAGATCGCCCGTGCGGTACAGCCGTCCGCCGTCCGCACCGAACGGATCGGCCACAAAGCGCTCCGCGCTCAGCTCCGCCCGGTTCTGGTAGCCGCGTGCCAGCAGATCCCCGCCTATGTACAACTCGCCCTGCACACCGGCAGGCACCAGATTCAAGGAGCCATCCAGCACATACAAGGCACGCGCGCCCACGGCCGTCCCAATCGGGACATACGCTCCAGTCAACCCATCCCCAGCAGTGCCTGACCAGAGTGTCGGCGAAATCACCGTCTCGGCCGGTCCATAGACATTGAACAACTGCGGCGCGCCCAACACCTGACTGGCCTTGTGCAAATCATCCACCGCCCAGGCCTCGCCACCGACAATGCACATTCGCACCGCGCAGACTGACTCGTTGGACGAGTTGACGACCTGGCGCAGATAAGCCGGGGGCAGATACAAGACCGTCACATCGTGACGGCGCACATGCTCGCGCAGCGCATGGCCATCCAGATGACGATCGGCAACGATATACACGCTGGCCCCAGCCACCAGAGGCGTTACCCACTGCTCAAGCGCCGCATCAAAACTAATCGAAGCAAACTGCAGCAAACGGTCGCTGGGCCGCAGACCGTACCGACGCCCCACTGCGTGCGTATGGGCGCTCAGACTGCCGTGGCTGACCGCAATCGCCTTGGGCTGCCCGGTCGAACCCGAGGTGTAGATGACATAGGCCAGGGAACCCTCATGCACAGCCATCGCCGGGTTCTGAGCCGACTGTTGCCACAGCGACGGATCATCCAGCTCCACAATCGGCACATCGTCCAGCACAGGCAGGTGCGCGCGCACCTGGGCATGGCACAGCAACAAGGCAATACCGCTGTCGCGCAACATATACGCCAGGCGGTCAGCCGGGTAGTCCGGGTCCAGCGGCACATAGGCCGCCCCGGCCTTGAGCACCGCCAGCATCGCCACCACCATGTCAACCGAGCGCAAGGCGGCCATGCCCACCGTATCTTCGGGGCCTACCCCTTGGGCAATCAGGTAATGCGCCAGGCTATTGGCGCGGCGGTTCAGTTCCCCATAACTGAGGCTGCCGTCCTGATCCAGCACGGCAATCGCATCGGCCTGCCGATGCGCCTGCTGCTCGATCCACACATGTACCGGTACCTGCTGTTCCGAGGTCTGCTCGCCACGGCCCAAGGCCAGAACCCGCCTCTGTTCGTCGGCGGGTAGCAAACCCAGACGTCCGACCACATCGTCACTATCGCGTTCCTGTGCCTGCAACAGCTTCTCTAGCGCGGATTGCAGATACAGCGCCAAGCTTGGGGCATCTATCGAGTCCAC
Organism: Alcaligenes sp. SDU_A2; assembly: GCF_038237375.1. Taxonomy (NCBI): domain Bacteria; kingdom Pseudomonadati; phylum Pseudomonadota; class Betaproteobacteria; order Burkholderiales; family Alcaligenaceae; genus Alcaligenes; species Alcaligenes sp. SDU_A2. The sequence continues at coordinate 3,339,669 of NZ_CP151273.1, forward strand.
CGCCTGAAGTACCAGCTCGAAGTCCTGACCGTAATCATTCACAGCCACAGAAATCGGGAAATTGGTGCGTTCCTGCCCGCCCAGCACCTGCATGCCTTCCCAGGCCGCAGCCTGCTCGTGCGCCTGCGGCGCAATGTAACGGTAGTTCAGCATCGAGGTGAACAGCGGCACCCCGGCCGCCACCGCACTGCACTGCTGGGCCTGCGACAAGCTGGCATGCTCGTGCGCCATCAACTCGCTCAGGCACTGATGCGTCTGCTGCAAGGCGGCGCTGGCCGTGCCATTTTGCAGATCGATGCACACCGGCAAGGTGTTGATGAACATGCCCATCGCCTGATCTATGCCTTGGCCACCCTGCATACGCCCGAACAGCACCGTGCCGAACACCGGGCGACTCTGGCCGCTGGTGGCCGACAGCACCAAGGCCCACGCCAGATGGAACACGCTGGCCGCACTGACCGCCTGACGACGCGCCAGATCGCGGATGGAGCGGGACAGCTCGGGCGGCAACGGCAACGAGACTTCTTGCACCGCACGGCCATCGCCCTGCACATCCAGCACCCCGAACGGGGCGGTCGGCTCGTCGATATCGCCCAGCATCCGGCTAAAGAAGACTCGGTGTGCCTCCTCGTCCGCACCCAACACGGACTGGGCCACAAAGTTGCGGAACGGCACTACTGCGGGCAAGGCATCGAACCGCTCTTGCTGGATCAGGCTGATTTCCTGAACCATACGCTCCAAGGTGGTGTGATCACTGATCAGGTGGTGCAGCACCACTTGCAACAGATACCGGCCTTGAACAACGGTTTGTTCGGTATCGCTCAACGCCTGCGCTGCCTTATCCGCGATCTCGTCCCCTAAGCTGGACTGGATATCATGGGCCGGGATACGCGCCTGTCCATCCTTTAAATCATGCACCAGATCATGATCCGGATCGTGTACGGCCAACACATCGATCATGGGCGCGCGGCGCACATCCAGACGATACTGGCCCGTGCGAGTCAGGGCTTGCAATTGGGTTTGTGCATCCTGCCCCGGCTGCAAGGTAGGCCACTGAATCTGCACCCGCGCGCGGCGCTGCACCACCTGCACCGGATCGGCCACCCCTTCCCAATGCACCGAGGTGCGCAAAATATCGTGCCGGGCAATCACCTGATTCAGGCTGTCCACAAAGCGTTCCAGGCGCGCGCGGCTGTCAAAAGCCAGCAGCGTCGGTGTCACGTATGCATCACGCTCGGCATCAAGCAAGTGATGAAACAACATGCCTTGTTGCAAGGGTGCCAGCGGATAGATGTCCTGGATCTGCGCCATGCCGCCGGGCACTTGCTGGGCCAGCGCGGCGATCTCGGCAGAACTCAGGGCCACCAGCGGCAACATGTCGGGCGTGATCGCCGTGCAATCGGCCGGGATGCCGTTCGCGGGCACCACACAATCCTTAACCGGCTGCGCCTGCGACACCGCCTGCGCAAACGCGCTCAGCACCGGATGCTGGAACACGGTGCGCACCTGCGCCACGATGCCAGCGGCACGTTGCCGCTCGATCAGGCTCAATGCCAGCAGCGAATGCCCGCCCAGCTCGAAGAAATTGTCCTGACGGCCCACGCGCTCTACGCCCAGCACCTGCGCCCAGATCGACGCCAGCGCCGTCTCCAGTTCGCCCTGCGGCGCTTCGTAATCCTGGCCACCGACAAACTGCGGCTCGGGCAGCGCCTTGCGGTCAATCTTGCCGTTGGCGTTCAAGGGCAAGGCATCCAGCACCATGATTACCGCTGGCACCATGTAGTCCGGCAACGCTCTCGCCAAGGCTTCTCTTAGTACAGACGACTCCAGAACATGGCCCGCACGAGCAACCACATACGCAAGCAACCGTGTGTCGGAAGCACCCTGCTTGGCCATGACCACCGCTTCCTTGACGCCATCCAGGGCCAGCACCTTGTTTTCGACCTCTCCCAGTTCGATACGAAAACCACGCACTTTGATCTGATCATCGATCCGCGCCAGATACTCCAACTGCCCCTGCTCATTCCATTTGACAATGTCGCCAGTACGGTACAACCGTGCCCCTTGCTTGCTGAACGGATCAGCCACAAAACGGTCGGCCGTCAGCGCGGCTCGTTCCAGATACGCCCGCGCCAGGCCTATGCCCCCAACATACAACTCGCCAGCCAACCCCACAGGAACGGATTTGAGCCGGGAATCCAGAATATGCACCGTACGACTACCCACCGGCCGGCCAATCGGCATGTATAAAGAGCGCTGACTTTCCTGCTCGCCACGCTGCCACACGCACATGCTGGTCGCAATAATCGTCTCGGTCGGTCCATACGCATTGACCACGCGCTGGGCATCGAGCTTGTTGACGATTTGACGATAATCGTCGCGGCCAAACGCCTCGCCGCCGACAATGCACACACGAACAGAGAGCTCATTAGGTGCCAGGTCGTTGCAAAGTTGCCGCACATACGCGGGCGGCAAGTTGATCATGGTCAGGCCCTGGTCGCTTATACGACGCTTGATATCGTCGGTCTGCAGCAGAATGTCCGGCGTAATGTAGACGCTGGCCCCCCGGATCAAGGGCACAATCCACATATCGCCTGCCGCATCGAAACTGAAGGAAAAGGTATGCAGGGCCTTATCGTCCGCGCGCATATCGAACACATCTGCAATGGCCTGAATATGCATAGCCAAGGGCCCATGACTGACGGCGACTCCTTTGGGCTGCCCTGTCGACCCCGAGGTATAAATCACGTAGGCCAGATTGTCCGGGTGTAGATCTACGGACGGATTGCTAGAGCTGCAAGCACTCAAATCCACCGTATCAAGCAAAATTGCCAATACATCCTGCAAAGGCACAGCGCTCTGCACGGCAGTCGTTGAAATGACACGACGCATGCCGCTGTTCTGCGCGATATAGGCCAGACGCTCCAAAGGGTATTGCGGGTCCAGCGGCACATAGGCTGCCCCGGCTTTAAGCACCGCCAGCAACGCCACCACCATTTCCAAGGAACGGTCCAACGCCACGCCGACACGCTCCTCGGGCCTGCTGCCGTGTTGCAACAAGTAAGAGGCAAGACGATTGGCTTGTTCGTTCAACTGCCGGTAGGTCAAGGTCTGGGACTCGAAACACAGAGCAGGTGCGTCCGGCGTTCGCTCGGCCTGAGCTTCGATCAAGCGATGTATTAGCAAATGCGAACTATAAGCAGATTGATTAACTGACAAATGTGCTAACTGCTGAATTTCTTCAGAAGGCAGCACCTGCACATCTGCCAACAAAGAGGGGATGTCGGATTCCAAACCGGCCACAACACTGGTCAGCGCCGTTTGCATATACTGCGCCACCCTGGTCGCGCCTATATCCTGAATCACCTGCGATACCAAGGTAAATGAGCGACCATCGTCATCCACCGACATACCCACGGGATAGTTGGTGTGCTCCTGCCCGCCCAGCACCTGCATGCCCTCCCAGGCCGGACTATCATGCGCCTGTTCTGCGCTATGCCTGTAGTTGAATACTGAAGTGAACAGTGGCACTCCGGCAGGCACCGCGCTGCACTGCTGGGCCTTCGGCAGGCTGGCATGCTCATGCTCGAGCAGCTCGGTCAAAAGACGATGCGTTTGTTGCAAAGCCTGGGCTACCGTATCTTGCGTCAGATCAATGGCTATCGGCAGCGTGTTGATCAGCATCCCCATAGCCTGGGCTGTATCTGAACTGCCTTGCATGCGACCGAACAGCACTGTGCCAAACACCGGACGACTCTGACCGCTGGTGGCCGACAAAACCAGCGCCCAAGCCAGGTGGAACACGCTGGCCGCACTGACACCGTGTCTGCGCGCCTGAGCGCGAATCGCCTGCGACAAGCCTGCCGGCATCTGCTGCACGGACTCCTGTATGAAGCGTCCATCACCACGCACATCCAGAATCCCGAACGGGGCCGTCGGCTCGTCGATATCGCCCAGCATCCGGCTAAAAAAGGCCCGATGCGCGGACTCGTCCGCGCCCAACACGGACTGAGCCACAAAGTTGCGGAATGGCACCACCGCCGGCAAGGCGTCGAGTTGCCCTTGCTGAATCAGACTGATTTCATGAACGATATGTTGCAGCGTTGTATGGTCACCGACCAAATGATGCAGTGCCAACTGCAACAAGTACCGACCCTGTGCGCCGTCCTGCGCGGCAAGATAGGACGGGTCATGCGCGGCCAGCACATCGATCATGGGCGCGCGGCGCACATCCAGACGATACTGACCGCTCGTAGCGAGGGCTTCCAATTGAGCTTGCGCATCCTGCCCCGGCTGCAAGGTGGGCCACTGGATCTGCACCTGCGCACGGCGCTGCACCACCTGCACCGGATCGGCCACGCCCTCCCAATGCACCGAGGTGCGCAAAATATCGTGCCGGGCAATCACCTGATTCAGGCTGTCCACAAAGCGCTCCAGGCGCGCGCGGCTGTCAAAGGCCAGCAGCGTCGGTGTCACATACGCATCGCGCTCGGCATCAAGCAAGTGATGGAACAACATGCCTTGTTGCAAGGGAGCCAGCGGATAGATGTCCTGGATCTGCGCCATGCCGCCGGGCACTTGCTGCGCAATCGCGGCGATCTCGGCAGAACTCAGGGCCACCAGGGGCAGCATATCGGGTGTGATCGCCGTGCAATCGGCCGGAATGCCGTTCGCGGGCACCACACAATCCTTAACCGGCTGCGCCTGCGACACGGCCTGCGCAAACGCGCTCAGCACCGGATGCTGGAACACGGTGCGCACCTGCGCCACGATACCAGCGGCACGTTGCCGCTCGATCAGGCTCAATGCCAGCAGCGAATGCCCGCCCAGCTCGAAGAAATTGTCGTAACGACCCACGCGATCCACACCCAGCACCTGCGCCCAAATCGACGCCAACGCCGTCTCCAATTCGCCCTGCGGCGCTTCGTAGTCCTGGCTGCCGACAAACTGCGGCTCGGGCAACGCCTTGCGGTCGATCTTGCCGTTGGCATTCAAGGGCAAGGCATCCAGCACCATAATCACCGAGGGCACCATGTAGTCCGGCAGACACTGCGCCAATTGTTCGCGCAATTGTTGGCCCGAGATCATCGAACCTGGAGCGCCACCACCACCACCACCACCACCACCACCACCACCACCACCGCCGCCGACAAGCTCGTGATCCGCCGGGTCAAGACCGGTAGTTTGCGAGCTCAATATGCGCTGACCCACTACGCTCTGGCCCAACAGACCCTCGCCCGACACATAGCCCACCAGTTGCGCGCCCTGCGGCCCCTCGCGCGCCACCACTACCGCTTCGCGCACCCCGTCCAGCGCCAACAAGCCGGACTCCACCTCGCCCAGCTCGATACGGAAACCGCGCACCTTGACCTGATGGTCCAGACGGCCCAGGTACTCCAGCTGACCCTGCCCATTCCAGCGCACCAGATCGCCCGTGCGGTACAGCCGCCCGCCGTCCGCGCCGAACGGATCGGCCACAAAGCGCTCCGCGCTCAGCTCCGCCCGGTTCTGATAACCGCGTGCCAACAGATCCCCGCCTATGTACAACTCGCCCTGCACTCCGGCAGGCACCAGGTTCAAGGAGCCGTCCAGCACATACAAGGCACGCGCGCCCACGGCCGTCCCAATCGGGACATACGCTCCAGTCAACCCATCCCCAGCAGTGCCTGACCAGAGTGTCGGCGAAATCACCGTCTCGGCCGGTCCATAGACATTGAACAACTGCGGCGCGCCCAACACCTGACTGGCCTTGTGCAAATCATCCACCGCCCAGGCCTCGCCACCGACAATGCACATTCGCACCGCGCAGACTGACTCGTTGGACGAGTTGACGACCTGGCGCAGATAAGCCGGGGGCAGATACAAGACCGTCACATCGTGACGGCGCACATGCTCGCGCAGCGCATGGCCATCCAGATGACGATCGGCAACGATATACACGCTGGCCCCAGCCACCAGAGGCGTTACCCACTGCTCAAGCGCCGCATCAAAACTAATCGAAGCAAACTGCAGCAAACGGTCGCTGGGCCGCAGACCGTACCGACGCCCCACTGCGTGCGTATGGGCGCTCAGACTGCCGTGGCTGACCGCAATCGCCTTGGGCTGCCCGGTCGAACCCGAGGTGTAGATGACATAGGCCAGGGAACCCTCATGCACGGCCATCGCCGGGTTCTGAGCCGACTGTTGCCACAGCGACGGGTCATCCAGCTCCACAATCGGCACAGCGTCCAGCACAGGCAGGTGCGCGCGCACCTGGGCATGGCACAGCAACAAGGCAATACCGCTGTCGCGCAACATATACGCCAGGCGGTCAGCCGGGTAGTCCGGGTCCAGCGGCACATAGGCCGCCCCGGCCTTGAGCACCGCCAGCATCGCCACCACCATGTCGACCGAGCGTAAGGCGGCCATGCCCACCGTATCTTCGGGGCCTACCCCTTGAGCAATCAGGTAATGCGCCAGGCTATTGGCGCGGCGATTGAGCTCCCCATAACTGAGGCTGCCATCCTGATCCAGCACGGCAATCGCATCGGGATGGGTCGCTGCCTGCGACTCGAACAAACGATGAATGGGCTCGATCTGAGGCGGCTGATGCCTGTTCACATTGCATTCGAGAGCCAGTTGAATATCCAACGGGCTCAACATCTCAACCGCATCCAGGCGGGTAGTACCCGATTCCAGCAAGGCCATCAGCACGGTCCGATAATGCTCGGCCATGCGGGCCACGCGCTCTGGATGAAACAGCTCTTGGGCATAGACAAAACTGACTGTCAGTGCGCCGCTTTCCTCTTCCAGAGTCTGCACCGCCAACTCGAACTGAGCGTGAGGCTCGGCGAAATGCAAACGCTGTACCTCAAGACCAGGCCAGTCCTGCTGTGCCTGACCGTCCCGGCGCAGATGATTGAACAGAACCTGGAACAAGGGATGCACACCCAGCTGACGCTGCGGCTGCACCGCTTCCACCAAGTGGTCAAAAGGCAGGTCCTGATGAGCTTGCGCATGGATGACTGCCATCCTGACGCGTTCAAACAAGGCATTCAAATCCATGCTCCCGGCAAGTCGGGACTGCACGATCTGCGTGTTCACGAACATACCGACAAGGGAACGGGTCTCGGGCAGGCTGCGCTGAGCCAGTGGTATGCCGACCCGGATCAGCGTCTGACCGGTATAACGGTACAGCCAGGCATGAAAGGCCGTCATCAATGACATGAAAAGCGTCGCCCCCGCCTGCGCGGCGTGCGCTTTCAAACGCTCGACCAAGGCTGCGTCCAGCGTAAAACTATGCTGGGCCGCGTGATACTGCGCATCGGCACGCCGCGGCTGATCCACGGGCAAGGCAATCACCTCGTGCTCATTGCCCAGTTCGTTGCGCCACCAGGACAACTGCTGCGCGGCCTGCTGCCCCTGCATCCAGCCTCTTTGCCATTGGGCAAAATCGGCATATTCGATCGGCAAGGCCGCCAGTTGGGCCGCTTCGCCCAGACGAGCGGCCCGGTACAGGGTCTGCAGTTCGTTCAAGATGATCTGCACCGACCATTCATCGCAAGCGATGTGATGCACCACGACCAGCAAATAGTGCTCCTGCGGTGCTGCTTTGAGCAACTCGAAACGCCATACCGGCCCCTTGATCAGATCAAAGGGGCGCTGGCAGACCTGGGCAATGCGATCATCAAGCGATGCCTCCGACGTCTGGCTCAAGTCCCTCACGCGTATATCCAGGTCCGCCTGCTTATGAATCACGGCACGGACGCCATCGCGCTCGTCGGGCAAGAACGTAGTGCGCAAAGCGGCATGCCGCTCCAATACGGTCTGCAAGGCCGTATTCAGCGCCTGCACGTCCAGCTCGCCTGCCAACCGCAGCCCACCGCACATGTGATAGGCCGTGTTGTCGGGGTCGAGCTGCCAAAGGAACCACTGACGCTGCTGAGCAAAGGACACGACACCGTCCTGACGAGGATGGGCGGCGAAAATGGTCTGCTGCTCGATAGCCGCTCCCCCTCCTTTCAGCCTCGCCTGCAAAGCCTCTTTCTGGGCGGGGCTCAATGCAGCGCGTCGTGCTGCTCGCTCTTCCTTCCTAGACATGGTCACACCTCGGGTTCTGCGCTAAATAGACTTAATGAGCAAGGCTGTCTTGCTCAATCTGATCAATCAGTTCCGCTTCCACCACGGCGGCCAAAGCGGCAATGGTGGGGTCCTGAAAAAACACGGCGGGCGGAACATCCACCCCATACGTGGCTTTGACCTTGGCCAGCAACTGGATCGCCAGCAAGGAATCACCGCCCAACTCGAACAGGCTGTCTTCACTGCCCAGGCCTTGCATGCCCAGCAAATCGCCCCACAGCGCGGCCAAGCCATCTTCCAGTTCGCCGTCCGGCTCCACATATTCGACCGCCAGCGACGGACGGGGATACAACACCGCCTGAGCCGAAGGTTCAGGGATAGCCGACACAGCCAGCATGTCCTGCGCATCGACTCGCCAACGCGCCTGTAGGGCGGTCGTGCTGACCAGAAGCTGAGGCACCCTGCCCTGGGACAGCACCATTTCCAGCAAGGCCATGCCCTGCTGCGGACGTATGCCGATATGGGCAGGCCACTGACTCTGGGCCGCCATGCCGATGTCGCGCCAGCCATCCCAATTGATACTGATCAGCCTGGGCGCGCCCGCCTTGTCGGCCCAGGCGTGCGCCAAAGCATCCAGATAGGCATTGGCCGAGGCATACAAGGACTTGCCCAAGCCGCCCAGAACGCTGGCCAAGGAAGAAAACAACACGACAAAATCCGGACTGTCGGCCTCGATGGCCTGCAAAAGATGCTGCGTTCCCTGAACCTTGGCGGCCAACGCCGGGCCTATATCCTCAGCGCGTAACTGGCTGATGACGCGGCTCTGGGCCACGCCGGCGGCATGCACGACCCCGTGGATCGCGCCCAAGGTCTGACGGGCCGTTTGAAGGGCGGCCCGGACATCGTCTTTGCAAGCCAGATCGGCCACACACGCCAGCACCTGAACGCCGCTGCGTCTTAAAGCATCCAGGCGCGTTTGCCGTTCTGCATCCAGATAGCGCCCAATCAGCACCAGGTTGGCCTGCCAGTGCTGGGCCAGATGTTCGGCGATGTGCCAGCCGATACCGCCCAGCCCGCCGGTAATCAGGTAGGTGCCGCCGCGCCGCAACGCACTCGCGGACGCCGCATCCTGCAGTACATAGGGCTCGTACGACTGGACCCAGCGGTGCCGGCCTCGATACGCCACCGCGAAGGATTGATCCCCACCCTTCAACTCGGCCAAGACCTGCTCCAATGTTTGCTGTTCGGGGCTGGTGCCGTCCAGATCCAGCAATCGGCAATCGATATGTTCGTATTCCTGGCCCATCACCCGGCACGGTCCTTGCAACAGTGCCTTGGCCGCGCACAGATTTTCTGTTCCGGTGACATCGTTCAACGGCGAGGTCAGCACCGTGAATCGAACCGGCGAGTCCCGCAAGGCACCGAAGGCCCTGGCCAGATTCAACAGCCCGGGAATAAACAAGGAGCAGGCCGCAGCCTGCGCCCGGGCCTCGTCACACTCCTCTAAGGCCCAGGTCGCGCAGACCTGCTGAACCAGCTTGCCCTGCGCGCTGATCTCGCTCAGCAAACGCGCCACGTCCTCCTGCCGATCCGCACGCAGCTCCACATGATCGGGCCCCAGACGCCGATAGGCCGGCCCCGCGCTGGCCACAATGGCCGGATACCCGAGTGACTGCCAGCGCTGCTGCAACTGCGCGGCAAACGACAGGTTCGACCCAAAAATCAACAAGCATGGTGCCTGGCCGTCAGCCATCGGCTCAGCCACGCGCAACGCCTGCCGCTGCCAGACCGGTACATAGACATGGGTTCCCGCCTGACACTCTGGTGCCTGCGCATCGCTTACCGAAACGGACACCGCTGCGTCGGGCACATGCGGAGCATCGGCCGCCACCCAGTACGACTGCCGGTCAAAGGCATACAAGGGCAAGGGAATACGCCGGACGTGCTCCATCTTGAACAAAGGACTGGCGTCGATATCCACACCGGACACCCATAGTTGCGCCAGGCAGCACGACACTTGCCCTGCATTGCCGGCCAATTGTCGGGGGTGACTTTGCGAGGCCAGCACCGGCACAGCGCCGCGCCCGGGGTGTTGACGCGCAAGCGCGCTCAGCGTCTGGCCTGGCCCGACTTCCAGCAAAATGCGTCCGGGCAACGCCAGTAAAGTGCCCACGCCATCCGCAAAACGCACCGCGCCGCGCACATGGCGTACCCAATAAGCGGGGTCCACGGCTTGCTCGGGCGATATCCATGTCCCGCTCAGGTTGGAAATAAAAGGAATGGCTGGCGGCGAAAGCATCAGGCCGGACAGCACCTGGGCAAACGCATCGAGCATGGGTTCGACCAGCGCCGAATGAAACGCATGAGAGACATGCAGGCGCCGCAACACAGCGGTCCGTTTGCCTAGCTGGGCCTGAGCCTGCTCAATGGCCGCCACCGAGCCGGACAGCACGCACAAGGCATCCGTATTGACGGCGGCAATGTCGCAACCGTGGGGCAGCGCGGCAAGCAATTGATGCTCGGACAGACCCACCGCCAACATGGCACCGGGTGCCAGCTTCTGCAGCAACTTGCCACGCAGAACCACAACACGCAGCGCATCTTCCAAGGTGAACACGCCCGCCAGGCAAGCAGCGACATATTCCCCTATGCTGTGTCCGATCATGGCCTGGGGGGTAATGCCCCAGCTCATCCACAAGCGTGCCAGCGCATACTCCATGACGAACAAGGCCGGCTGGGTATAGCGAGTCTGGGACAGATGCTCGTCGGCCAGCGTTTCTTGGTCTGGTGCGGCAAACATCATCTGGCGGATATCCAGCCCTAGATCTTTCTCCAATATCTGGCAGCATTCGTCCACGATTTGCCGATATAAAGCATGCTGCTGATACAGACTGCGCCCCATGCCCACATGTTGCGCCCCCTGCCCGGGAAACATAAATGCCACGGCGGGCGCATCCGCCGACACCGAGCCTTGAAAAAAAGCATTCGGGGTTTCCGTCAGAAAGGCCTGCGCGGCCTGCGCTGGCGTATGGGCCAACACGATGCAACGCTGTCCTAAATGGCGACGCCCCGCAATTAAGGTCGAGGAGACGGCCTGCAGGCTGCCACACTCCTGGGAGTGCAAATAATCCGCCAAATTGGCCCTGTTGGCCGACAGCGACCGGGACGTATGCCCGCTGACCGGTAACGCATAGCCGCCTGCCGGCACCGCTTCTTGCCCGACCAGATCCGCTGTCTGGTTCACAGTCTGGCAATGCTCCTGCAAGACCACGTGCGCGTTGGTGCCGCCAATACCAAAGGAGCTGACGCCAGCCCGACGCGCGTCAGCTCCTGCCGGCCAGGGGCGCGTCTGCGTATTGACATAAAAGGGACTGTCCGCAAAATCGATTTGTGGATTGGGCTCATCAAAATTCAGGCTGGCCGGCAGCACCTGATGGCGCAAGGCCAGCGCAGTCTTTATTAAACCGGCCACGCCTGCTGCCGTGTCCAGATGACCGATATTGGTCTTGATAGAGCCCAATACGCAGCTGCCGGGCCGGGCCGGTGCGCCGAAGGCCTGCGTCAAGGCGGCCACTTCGATAGGATCGCCCAATACAGTTCCGGTGCCATGTGCCTCGATATAGCCAATGGAGTCGGCCGGCACATCGGCCATCGCCAAAGCGGCCTGGACCACGTGCGCCTGGCCCTGGATGCTGGGCGCGGTAAAGCCCACTTTCTGGGCTCCATCATTATTGATGGCCGAGCCTTTGATGACGGCGTAAATGGTGTCGCCATCATCAATCGCCTCCTCCAGCCGTTTGAGCACCACCACGCCCGCGCCGCTGCCCAGCACCGTTCCGCTGGCTTTGGCATCGAAAGCACGGCAATGACCGTCCCGCGAAAAGATCGCGCCATTGCGATACAGGTAACCGCCCTTTTGCAACAGATTCAAGGACACCCCGCCGGCCAGTGCCATATCGCATTCATGATTGAGCAACGACTGACAAGCCATGTGCACGGCCACCAGCGAACTGGAGCAGGCTGTCTGTACCGCCACTGCAGGACCTTGCAGATTCAACTTGTACGCGACACGCGTCGCCAATGAATCGGGACCGTTGCCGGCCAGCAAAGACAGCATATCGGTCACGGTAGTACGTTCGTTCAGCGGAGTCTGCGCCAATAAATGACGAATTAAATACACGCTGGCACCGCAGCCCGCAAAAACGCCCACAGCCCGCCCCGCCGACCCGTCCCCCATATAACCGGCATGCTCCAGCGCATGCCAGGCGCACTCCAGAAATACCCGATGCTGGGGATCGAGCAATTGGGCGTCGCGCGGCGTGTAGGCAAACAGCGCGGCATCAAATTGCTCCAGCGCGTCAAACTCTAGTCCTGCCCGTACGTAATCCGGGTCCTGCAGCAGCGCGTCGGGAACACCCATCTGGCGCAATTGCTGCTCACTGTACTGGACCACCGACTCCGTGCCCTGGCAGATGCGCTCCCACAGCGTCTGCACATCTTCGGCACCAGGAAAGCGTCCTGCCATGCCGACAAGGGCAATTTCCAATCCAGTTGTGGTGTTCTGTGCTGTCATGCCAGCCCCCGCTGGGGCGTCTGCTTACGCCGCAACAAGGCCTGCTTCCTGCGCTCGGCCTGCATGTCAATAGACCGTCGTTCGACCTGTTCTTGCATATCGGTACCCACCGCTTGCATAAAAGCCGCTTGCGCCTGAACGCTGGGATAACGGAACAGGTCCATCACCGACAAATCCGTCTGCAAGCCCTTGCGTATGCGTTCATGCAGTTGCACCAACAACAAGGAATGACCGCCCAGATCGAAAAAGTTGTCCCGGCGGCCCACCCGCTCCACGCCCAGCACCTGCGCCCAGATCGACGCCAGCGCCGTCTCCAGTTCGCCCTGCGGCGCTTCGTAGTCCTGGCCACCGACAAACTGCGGCTCGGGCAGCGCCTTGCGGTCAATCTTGCCGTTGGCGTTCAAAGGCAAAGCGTCCAGCACCATGATCACCGCTGGCACCATGTAGTCCGGCAAGCGCTGCGCCAATTGTTCGCGCAATTGTTGGCCCGAGATCGTCGTGCCTGAATCGACGCTAACGGCAATATTTTGAGCCGCAGGATCAAGACCAGCAGTAACCGCGTTCGATACTCGCTGATCCACTACGCCCTGGCCCACCAGGCGATCACCCGATACATAGCCCACCAGTTGCGCGCCCTGCGGCCCCTCGCGGGCCACCACCACCGCTTCGCGCACCCCGTCCAGCGCCAATAACTGGGACTCCACCTCGCCCAGCTCGATACGGAAACCGCGCACCTTGACCTGATGGTCCAGACGGCCCAGGTACTCCAGTTGACCCTGCGCATTCCAGCGCACCAGATCGCCCGTGCGGTACAGCCGCCCGCCGTCCGCACCGAACGGATCGGCCACAAAGCGCTCCGCGCTCAGCGCCGCCCGGTTCTGATAACCGCGTGCCAGCAGATCCCCGCCTATATACAACTCGCCCTGCACGCCGGCAGGTACCAAATTCAAGGAGCCATCCAGCACATAGGCTTGGGTCGCATCGATCGGGCGGCCGATTGGCACCGGCGTGCGACCATCATCCTGGCATGTCCAACGTGTTACATGTATCGTCGTCTCGGTCGGTCCGTATAAGTTCTGCAAGACGCCCGCGCCCAGCCGCTGCACCGACAAGGACTGCACCGCCGCGCTAATCGCCTCGCCACCGCACATGACATGCCGCAGGCTGGGCACCTGCTCGCCGCACTGCGCCAAAAAGGCCTGCAGCATCAGCGGCACAAAATTGACGGTCGTAATCCGATGCTGCTCGATCAGGTCAAAAATACGCTGCGGGTCGCGATGGTCGCCCGGACGGGCGATCACCAGCCGCACACCGCAGCTCAAGGGCCAAAAAATCTCCCAGCACGACACATCGAAGCTGAACGGGGCCTTGTGCAGCACCGTGTCGTCCGCACCCAGCCCGTAGGTATGCTGCATCCAGCCCATGCACTGCGACAGCGCCCGGTGACGCACCGCCACCCCCTTGGGCTGACCCGTGGAGCCAGAGGTGTAGATCAAATAGGCCAACTGTTCGCCATGCACCGCCACCGCCGGGCAGTCCGGGCGATACGCGCCGCTATCGAGCCGGTCCACCAGCACCAGACTGACGTCTGCCGGACGCCAGGCCGAGGTGTCCACCCCGCTGCGGCTCAACAACAAACCCATGCCGCTGTCCTGCGCCATATAGCCCAGGCGCTCGGGCGGGTAATCCAGGTCCAGCGGCACGTACGCCGCCCCGGCCTTGAGCACCGCCAGTATCCCCACCACCATCTCCAGCGAACGCTCCAGCGCAATGCCCACCCGGTCTTCGGGCCGCACCCCGCGCGCGATCAAGGCGTGCGCCAGTCGATTGGCCTGCGCCTCCAGTTCGCCGTAGGACAGACTCTGTCCCTCGAACACCAGCGCCGGAGCGTGCGGTGTGGACTGCGCATGCATGCTGATCTGTGCGTGAACGGGGCTGGGCGCAACCTCGCATGCTGCGCCGCTTCCCCACGACAATAGCTGCGCCCGCTCCGCCGTCCCCAGCAAAGGCAGAGCTGCCAGCACCTGCCCATCGTCCGCCAGCATGGCCTGCACAAGCGCCAAATAATGCCCGGCCATCCGGGCAATCGTGTCGTCAGCAAACAAAGCACTGTCGTACACGAAACGCACGCTGGCACCATGTCGAGCGTGCTCTCGTACCTCCACGCTCAACTCAAACTGGGCCTGCAAGGCATCCAGCCTGACTACGCTTGCCGACAGGCCGCTGTTGCGGGCAAAGCCTGAAAAGTCTTCGTGCAGGTAATTGAACATCACCTGAAACAAAGGATTGACGCCGGGGCTGCGCTCAGGACGCAACACATCGACCAGTTGTTCAAACGGCAGATCCGAATGCGCCATCGCTTGCCGGTGACTCTGGATCGCCTGCCCGATCAGACCCGACAGCGTGTCGCCAGATCTGAAAACCTGCTGCAACACCACCGTATTGGCGAAAAAGCCGACCATCCGTTCCAATCCCGGATAGTGGCGATTGGTCACGGGCACGCCAAGTCGAATGCATTCTTGCGCCGTATAACAATGCAGCAGTAACTGCAGTGCGCACGAAAAGATCACAAAAGGCGTCGCGCCTGTGTCTCCGGCCAGATGCTGCACCTGGGCAAACAAAGATGGCGCTATATCGAGTTCGTACTGCGCCGCTGGCCGCGAGCCCTGCTTCGCCGGCAGAAAATCATGCGGCAGCTTCAATACGGTGTGCTCCGAGCCCAAAGTGCGCTGCCAATAGTCCAGGCTTTGCGCATGATCCGGCCTGCCGGCACTGCCCACCCATGCTGCATAATCCACGTACTGCAGCACAGGCTCCTCGGGCCAAGAGCCCCGATCGAGCAAGGCGGCATAGAGCGCGCCCAGATCCTCCAACAGTACCTGCATGGAGGCCGCGTCCGAAATAATGTGGTGCATCACCAAGACCAGCAAATGACGCTGCTCCGATTGGCGGATAAGCGCGGCCCGAACCGCAGGCCCTTGCAGCAAATCAAAAGGACGCTGTAAAAAATGCGCCATATAGCGTGTCAGCTCGGCCTGCTGCTCGCACTGCGCCGGACCAGGCTCCAGCGGCACCGAGACGTTCTCCAGCAAACACTGGCGCACCTGACCATCGTCGGTCAGCATAAAACGCGTGCGTAATGCCCCATGTCGCTCGACAAGGCACTGCACGGCCTGCTCGAACACGTCCAGATGCAAATCCCCCTGGATCTGCAAAGCCCCCTGGACATGGTAAGCGGTGCCGTCCGGGTCCAGTTTCCACAGGAACCACTGGCGCTGTTGCTCAGCCGATAAAGGCTGGGCCTGACTACGCTGCCCGGGTTCCAGCGGCGGGATGCGCAGGGGCGCATTGCGCTGCGACTTTTGCAGCCTGCGTATCGCCTGAGCCATCTCGCCCAACCTGGGATAAAGAAAGACATCGCGCGGCTGAAACAACACGCTGTAGTGCCTGCTGATGCACATGGCCAGCTGTGCGGCAGTCAACGAGTTGCCCCCAACCATAAAAAAATGGCTGTGTGCTTCTGGTGCGTCCGACCCTGCCTGTCCGAGCACCTGCGCCCAGAAAGCCGCCAACTGTTGACTGACGGAATCAGCCATCCCTGCAGCCTGCGGGGAGCCATGAGATGCTTCCCCGACCACCAAACGTCCATTTTCAAAAATGGCATAGGCATCGAGCGTATTCTGCTGCCACTGGGCACGGCAGGCCTGACGCTGCAACTTGCCACTGGACGTCTTGGGCATGCCCGAGGCATTTAACAATGCGATCACCCGAGGGGCCTGGCCCAGATGGGCACCCAGCGCATCGGCAATTTGACTCGCCACCTCCTGAGGACCGACCCGTTTCTGCACGCCCCGCGAAACCTCTGCGGCAATCCCCACACCCTCATCCCCATTGAGCTGCACCGAAAATGCCGCAACCCGGCCTTTGCGCACCGCCGCCACGCCATCTTCAACCAGTTTTTCAAGGTCATGCGGATAAACATTATGTCCGCGCACAATCACCATGTCTTTCAGGCGGCCGGCAATATACAGGTGATCTTGATGCTGAAACCCCAGGTCGCCTGTGCGCAGCCACCGTTTGCCCGATGCATCGGCCACAAAGGTCTGCTCACTGGCCTGCGGGTTGCGCCAGTAGCCGGCGGCGATGCTGGGGCCGCTGGCCCAAATCTCGCCGATGCACTGCTCGGTCTGCTCTTGCAGGCTGAGCGGATCGACAATGCGCAACTCGTGCCCAACCGCAACCTGTCCGCACCCCACCAGAATTGCCCCGCTTTCATCAGGCTGCACCTGTCCCAACGACAACAAAGACGTGCAGAAGCGTTGTGTATGCAGACCCGCGCCGCGACGGCCGCCAGTAATGAACAAGGTCGCCTCGGCCAGGCCATAGCAGGGGTACACGGCCTGCGGGGCAAATCCGCAAGCGGCGAAACGATCAATAAAATCCCGCATGGTGTCATGGCGCACCGGTTCCGCGCCCGTATACGCAACCCGCCAATGGCTCAAATCCAGACCAAGACAATCTTGCGGCTTGATACGGTCCAGACACAGGCGATAGGCAAAATCCGGACCGCCGCTGATGCTGACCTTGTAACGATCCACCAACTGCAACCAACGCAAGGGACTGGCCGTGAAGTACTGCGGCGTGCAGAGCACGCAAGCAATGCCACTGTAGAAAGGTTGCAGCAAACCGCCGATCAAGCCCATATCGTGAAACAAGGGCGACCAAACGCCAAAACAATCGTTGGAGCTGACCGACAGCCCGCTGCGGATGGCCGCTTCGTTCGCCATCAGGCAAGCATGGGTCACCATGACGCCCTTGGGAGCCGAGGTCGACCCCGAGGTGTACTGCAAGAAAGCAATATCCGACAACGCTGGCTGGAAAGAGCGCCACTGCGAGGCATTTTCGGGATCGACCTGATCGACCAGCACCAGATCGACAACGCCTAGTTGCTGCGCCAGACCCGACACCAGCCCGGCGCAACGGCTGGGGGCCAGAATCAAACTGGCTTGTGCGTCCTGGGCAATACCCAGCAAACGTGCCGCATGCTGCGGCCGGTTGGACTCAGGGGGAAAGACAGGTACTGCAATAACGCCGGCCGCAAAACACGCGAACAAGCTGAACACATAATGCTCATCGTTTTCCAACAGCAGCAGGGCTCGTTCGCCCGGGCGCGTTTTCTTTTGCAGCACAGCAGCCAGGGCGGTCGTCCGCTGCCAGATCTGCGCATAAGTAAAAGTACGCTCGAACGGCTCGCCCTGCTCTACCCCGACCACCGTCAGGGCTGTATCAGAACCACGCTGTCCGGCCAGGTGCATCAGCCCCTGCACGAAGTCGGCAGGCGGCACAAATGCGTCTGCGCAGGAGGCAAAGGTAGTGTGCATCATCATCCGCTTTTCCTTTGTGCAAGCCGACGCAAGCAGACCTTGCGGCGCACCGGCATCGGAGTCCATGAGGCATGGACGGCAATAAACTATGTGAAATCCTGGATGCGCCGACTAAACAGACCGCAATAGATGGTTGATGCGCTCAAGCACCTGCGCCTGCTGTTGCCAGATAAAAAAGTGGTTCCCCTCGAACCAGTCCAGCGTGAAGCGGCCGGCCCCTTCCTGCCTCCAGGCATGCAGGCTGTCCGGCTTGATATCGTCCTTCTTGCCGGCCAACACATGAAGCGGCACCGGCAGCCTTGCCGGCTCATCATGCGAAAAGGTGTCGCACACGCGGTAATCGGCCCCCAGGGTATCCAGGGTCATGCGCAGCAGCTCCGCATTGGCAAACACCGCTTCGGGCGTACCCCCTTGGTCGCGCAGATCCTCGATCAAGGCCTGATCGGTGTCCTTGTTCGCAAAACGGTCCGGGTCTCGGACAGAGGGGGCAGGGCTGGCCGACACCAGCAGCGCCCGTGGCAACGGGTATTTATGTTGGCGCTGATGCAAGGCCATGCCGTACGCCAGCAGCGCCCCCATGCTGTGTCCGAACAATACATAGTCGCCTTGCAGGTGCTGGGCATATTCAGCGCATAATTTCCGGACCAGGGCCAGGAAGTTCTCCTCGCACGGTTCATTCATCCGGGTGCCGCGGCCAGGCAGCTCCAAAGGTATCAATTGCACGACGGGCGACAGGTGGCGGCGCCAGCGCAAATACATGGTTGCACTGGCACCGGCGCAGGGCAGCGCAAGCAGCTTGAGCGTCATGGCTGGACGCTGTCGGCCTGGGCTTGCTCCTGCATCCATTTCCTCAAGGACAAAGGACGCATATCGGTCCAATGCATCTTGACGTAATCCAGGACATGCTGCTTATCGCCCTGGACTCCTTCCACGGCTTGCCAGCCACCGGGCACCGCCTTCCACTGTGGCCAGATGGAATACTGTTCTTCGTGGTTCATCAGGACAATGAACGTCTCGTCCTCGCGATCAAAACAACTTGTCGACATCGCCAACTCCTGAAAGGTAATGATTCTTATTACCCAAAGACGAAGTAGGAAGCTTTTTGTTCAATCCAGTCCGTTCTTATCAGGTTTTGACACATCAAGGCGCGCCACAGCCCCCATTCATGCCATGCCGTACTGCACAAACGCACGGCATATATCGCATTGCATCAGCGCTTCCCGAACATTTTTCAAGTAAATATTGACGGAGGCCGCCGAGCATTGCAGCTCGGCGGCAATCTCCCGTTGTGTCATATTCTGAGCGTAATGCAGCATAAAGGCCCGACGCTGGCATTCAGGCTGTATGCTCAGCTTGGCCAACACGGCGCTCCAGACTTGTTTTAGGTAGATGGTCTGTTCGGGCGTACGGCAGGCAGACTGCACGGAATCCAAGGTCTGCTCGCCATTATCTTCAATCAGATGCACGCCTTGCTTGGCGGTACGACGGTAAATATCCAGCGCAATATTGCGCACGACCTGGCAACAATACGCTTTTGCATTGCGTATTTCAGGGGGAGAGCTGCCATGACACACGCGTACATACGCATCCTGGATGATCTCTTCGGCAACGGCCAGATTTTTGACAATGTCAAAAGCAATCCGTGCAAGCTGCGCCCTGTCCTTTACAAACACAAGGCACAAATGCTCTTTACATAGGGCAGCCTGTCCTTCAGCATGCAACATACACCCACCATAAAAATGCAAATGCGATTGATTCTCATGAGCATTCTATATGATGATTCTGTTTCAACAATCAAAACCATTTTTTGCCGGGTCAGACATTTCCCCACGCCAATAAGCACCAGGATATGAGAGCACACAACAATTAGTTAACATATTATTTATATATAAATAATTTATTCGGCTTTTAAGATTTTTAACTGACTTTATTTCTCCATACATTCCAGCCATTTAGGACTCCTATTTCCAATAGGACTCCTAAATGGCTTTCAAATTAATCAACAAAATCGTACAGGACCGAATCCACGTTTCTGTCCGTATTCGCAAGCCGCCTCCTCCAACAACTATAGAGGTTATTTTGCAACAATGGGCGTATCAGCAACGAAACCACGACAGCCAATACGCGCTACCCATACGAACAGTTCAGAAAATAAAAATCCCTGCGCCGCATATCAAGCGGCACAGGGACCGGGCAAACTACATTTTTACATCTGATCTTTATCGGACGTTCCGATGGGTGTCACTTTTTTACTGCTTTTGCGGAGCGTACAAATACAATTCCACGCGACGATTCATGGCACGGCCTTCAGCGGTGGCATTATCGCCTATCGGCGAGTTGGGACCACGGCCTTCAACCATCAAGCGGCCCTGGCCTACGCCCTGCTGGGTCAAATAATTGGTGACGGCGCTGGCTCGATTGACAGACAGTGTCTGATTAGTCTGCGCCGAACCGGTGCTATCGGTATGGCCAACCGCTTTGGCGCGCAATTCGGGATGCTGCACCATGGAACGCGCCACACTATCCAGAACCGGCAGCAGAGCCGGCTTTAACTGATACTTGCCAGTATCAAACGAGACGCTGCTGGGAATATTGACGCGCAGACTGCCGTCGGGCATTTCCGTCACATCCACGCCCAGGCTGCTGGCACCGGACTGCTGGACATCTTTTTTGATACCCGACCAGTTATAGGCCGCGATCCCGCCGGCCAAGGCACCGATACCGGCACCGATGGCGGCTGCCTTGCTGCTGTCGCCGATCAGTGCACCAAGACCGGCACCGACGGCAGCACCCGCACCTGCTCCGACGGCAGTGCGTCCACCAGTCCCCATATTGTCCATGGTGCTGCAACCAGCAAGAATGGCAAAAGCGCCTGCGCATGCAGCTAATTTGGCTGAACGAATGGAAATTGTCATTGTTTTCTCCGTAAACTCGAAATTAAGTACCAGGGGCCTATCGAGCGTCTCTATGCTAGCAAGGCTAGCCCAGAGGCGGTGTTACAGAATGACTCCAAACAAAGGACTTCACAATTCTTGATCCGATATGCAGCATTGTCAAAGAGCGGCACCCGATAGGTGCCGCTCTTGCCATATATCAGAACAATTCTGCTCCGGAACTGGCTACCACTTCCTTGTACTTCTTCAGATCGCGACTGACAAGATCGCGGAACTGCGCCACGGTGCCCGGCTCAGCGTCCGATCCCATGACGGCCAGCGCCTGACGGACCGAGGGTTCCATCAGAGCCTTGGCATAGGCATCGTGCAGTTTCTGAACGACGGGTTCGGGTGTCCCGCCAGTTACAAACACGCCGAACCAGGTGCCCAGGTCAAACGGTTTGACACCGGCCTGTTCCATCGTCGGCACATCGGGGAAAAAATTGGAACGCTCGGTCGTGGTCACGGCCAATGCCTTGACGGAATCGGCTTTGATCAGCGGGGCGGCCGAGGCCAGGTTGTCGAACATAAAGTGTACCTGCCCGGCCAGCAGCGCAGTCTTGGCCGGAGCCGCGCCCGCATAGGGCACGTGCACCGAGTCGATCTGCGAACGTGTATTTAGCACTGCGCCGGCCAGATGGCCTGCGCTGCCGTTGCCGCCCGAAGCGAAATTCAGCTGCCCCGGATGCTGCTTGGCATAGGTCACCAGATCCTGCACCGTCGCAATCTGCTTGCTCTGCGCAAATTCCTTGTTGACGATCAGGACATTGGGTACCGAGGCCACCAAGGCGATCGGCTCGAAGCTTTTCACCGGATCAAACGGCACTGTCTTGTACAGCCAAGGGTTGATCGCATTGATGGCAACCGCTCCCATCATCAAGGTATAGCCGTCCGGTGCCGCCTTGGCAACGATGCTGGCACCGATATTGCCACCCGCGCCCGATTTGTTTTCCACCACCACGGTACCAAGGTCGTCCTTGACGCGCTCGGCCAACAGACGCGCCATGCTGTCCAAAGGACCGCCAGGAGGATAAGGAACCACGAACTGGATGGGTTTGGAGGGAAAGGCGTCTTGGGCCTGGACGGCGGGAACCGCCATCACGGCAGCCACGCCCGAGACGGCCAACAGCCACTTGCGTGCACAAAGCATCGAACTATCCTTCTTCAACATAAAACAAGCCTGCATCAAAAAGACACAGGCGTAAAACCACGCAGGCCATCAGTGAATGATCTGACTGAGAAACTCCCGCGTGCGCTCGTTCTGGGGGGCATCGAAGAACGCATCCGGCGTATTTTGTTCGATGATCTCGCCCTGATCCATGAATATGACCCGATCGGCCACTTTGCGCGCAAATCCCATTTCGTGGGTAACACACAGCATGGTCATGCCAGTATGGGCCAGCTCCACCATGACTTCCAGCACTTCCTTGACCATTTCCGGGTCCAGCGCCGAAGTGGGCTCGTCGAACAGCATGATTTTCGGCTCCATGCACAATGAGCGCGCAATCGCCACACGCTGCTGCTGCCCTCCTGAAAGCTGACCGGGGTATTTATTGGCCTGCTCGGGAATACGCACTCGTTCCAGGTACTGCATGGCCAAAGCCTGCGCCTGCGCCTTGGTCTTGCGGCGCACCCACATCGGCCCCAACGTCAGGTTTTCCAGAACAGTCAGATGCGGAAACAGGTTGAAGTGCTGAAACACCATGCCTACATCGCGGCGTATGGCCTCGATCTGGCGCAGGTCATTGCCCAGCTCCACGCCATCTACAATGATCTGACCCTGCTGATGCTCTTCGAGCCTATTGATGCAGCGGATCAAGGTGGACTTGCCCGATCCGGACGGCCCGCAGATCACGATACGCTCACCACGACCGACCTCCAGATCGATGTTGCGCAGCACATGGAACTGACCATACCACTTGTTGACGTTCTTTAGCTGAATGATGGCGTCTGCCATGCATAACTCCTCGTAGGACCCGCTGGGCCGCTATATAGCCGCAACGGCATGTCTCAACGTTCGTATCCGGTCTGCAGGCGCCGCTCCAGAGAGCGGCTGTAACGAGAGATCGAATAGCAGAATACAAAGTAAATCAAGGCGATGAACAGGTAGGCTTCGGTGCTGAAACCACGCCAGGCGGCATCGGCCAGCGCCACCTTGGCGGCCTGGGTCAAATCGAAAATGCCGATGATCACCACCAGAGACGTATCCTTGAACAATGAAATGAAAATGCCCACCAGAGGGGGAATCACGATTTTAAGCGCCTGCGGCAGCACAATCTTGCGCATGGTCTGCCAGTAGCTCAGGCCCAGGGACTCGGCACCCTCGTATTGCCCTTTGGGAATGGCTTGCAGACCACCGCGCACGGTTTCCGCGATATAGGCGGCCGCGAACAGGATGATGGCGATCTGGGCGCGCAGCAGCTTGTCGATGTTGAAGCCTTCGGGCATGAACAGCGGCAACATGACCGAAGACATGAACAGCAAACTGATCAAGGGCACCCCGCGGATCAATTCGATGTACACCACGCACACCGCCTTGACGGCCGGCAAGTGCGAAGTGCGGCCCAAGGCCAGCAGCAGGCCCAGCGGAAAAGCAAAGGCAACGCCGAACGTGGCCAGAATAAGGGTCAGGGGCAAACCACCCCACAGGCTGTTTTCCACATAACTCAGGCCCAGCACGCCGCCCCACATCAACACGCCCACCGCCGTCAGACCAACCAGCCACAACAAAGGCAGCCAGGGCTTCCAGAACCAGCGCACACAGCTGCATACAATCAGCAAGGTCAGCAGAACAGAGGCCAGGAGCGGGCGCCACTGCTCGTCGTAAGGGTAGATGCCGAACAGGATCAGGCGATGCTTTTCACGTATGAAGGCCCAACAGGCTCCGGCGCTGGCACGGCACTCCTGGGCGTTCTGCGCGCCGAAATTAGCCTTGATGAACAGCCAGTCCACCAGAGCAGGCACTGTTAAAAGCAGCAGCCACAGCACCAATACCGTCAAGATGGCATTCAGGGGCGATGAAAACAGATTTTCGCGCAGCCAGCCCAAGACACCGCGGTGCAGCGAAGGGGGAGCCGACAAGGTAGAGGTTTGCGCAGCGGTCATTTAGCGCTCCACCAGGGCAATGCGGTTGTTGTACCAGTTCATGAAGATCGAGATCGACAGACTGACGGTCAGGTAAGCCGCCATGATGATCAAGATGCCTTCAATGGCCTGGCCGGTCTGATTCAAGGTGGTATTGACCACCGAGACGATATCCGGATAGCCGATGGCCACGGCCAACGAACTGTTCTTGGTCAGGTTCAGATACTGACTGGTCATGGGCGGAACGATGACGCGCAGCGCCTGCGGCAAAATCACCAGCCGCATCATACGGCTGCGCGACAGGCCCAGGGCTTGCGCCGCTTCCCATTGACCCTTGCCCACCGACTGTATCCCCGAGCGCACCACTTCGGCCACAAAAGCGGAGGTATAGATGATGAGCCCGGCCAGCAACGCCGCAAATTCCGGCGACAGGGTCAGTCCGCCCACAAAGTTGAAACCACGCAGCTCAGGCATATCCAGCGCCAGCGGCGCGCCACTGATCAGCAACGCGGCAGCCGGCACCAGCAACAGCACCACCAGCCCGACTCTGGCCACCGGAAAAATGTTGCCTGTCAGTTCCTGACGCCGCCTGGCCCAGTGCGCCATCACCACGACCAGCACAATGGCCAACGCCAGACCAAGCAGTATCCAACTGAGTCCGTCGCCCTGCAGCGCAGGCAGTTTCAGGCCGCGATTGGACAAAAATACGCCGTCTACTGGATGCAGAGCCTGACGCGGTCCCGGCAAGGCTTCGGTAATCAGCGCATACCAGAAAAACAATTGCAGCAGCAGCGGCACATTACGCATGACTTCGACATATAAGCCGGCCAGGCGCGACACCAGCCAGTTTTTAGACAGACGCGCAATGCCCAGCACCGTGCCAAACACTGTCGCAGCAACAATGCCGACGACAGACACTTTAAGCGTATTGAACAGGCCAACCAGAATAGCGCGCCCATACGTATCGGAAGGCGTATAGGCAATGGGAGTCTCGCCGATGGCAAAACCGGCCTCGCGCCCCAGGAAATCAAAGCCCGTGGAAATATTACGCACCGCCAGATTGTGCAAGGTGTTGGAGACCAGATACCACACACAAAAGCCCAAGACGCCCAGAATCAAGACCTGATAGAGGATGCCGCGCGTAAACGGATCGTTCCAGGACAGGCGGCGGCGCGGTGCCTGTGGCGTAGTTGTGTTGTGTGCCATAGCGTAAAACCCGTGTTTGCAGCACTACGCGTAGCCCTGCTGAATGGCCCGCGCCCGGTCGCCTGACCGAAGCGCGGAAACAGATGGAAAAGATAAGGAATCTTAACGCACCGGCCACCCGTACATCAGACCTCCATTGCGCCATTGAGCATTCAGGCCGCGATCCAGCTTCAAGGGCGTCGTCTTACCCAGATTACGCTCAAAGCTTTCGCCGTAATTGCCCACTTGCTTGATGATGTTGTAGGCCCACTTATTGTCCAGTTTCAAGCCTTTACCCAGCTCCCCGGATACGCCCAGTATGCGCTGTATATTGGGGTTGTCGCTTTTGGCCTTTTCGTCCACATTGGCCATCGTGATGCCGTACTCTTCGGCCTCCAGCATGGCGTTCAGGGTCCAGCGCACCAGTGTGAACCAGTCATCGTCGCCCTGACGCACCATCGGTCCCAGGGGTTCTTTGGAAAAATCTTCGGGCAGGATATCAAATTCGTCCGGCGTCGCCTGCGCAGCGCGCACGGCCGCCAACTGCGACTTATCAGTCGTGAAGGCATCGCAGCGTCCCGATGTAAACGAACGCATCGCCTCTTCGGGATTGTTGATGACCACAGGATTGAACTTCATGTTCTGGGCCCGAAACCAATCGGCCAGATTCAACTCGGTCGTGGTGCCTGGCTGTACGCAGACCGCCGCGCCATCCAATTCCTTGGCGCTTTTCACGCCCAGCGTCTTTTTGACCATGACGCCCTGGCTGTCGTAATAATTCACGCCGGCGCTCATCAGGCCCAGCGTGGTGTCGCGGGCAATGGTCGCCGTGGTGTTTCGCGTCAGTACGTCCACTTCGCCCGATTGCAAAGCGGTAAAGCGCTGCTGGGTAGTCAATGGTGTTACCTTGTACTTGCTGGCATCACCGAACACAGCCGCAGCAATCGCGCGGCAGACATCCACATCCAGGCCGCTCCAGTTACCTTTGCTGTCCGCCAAAGAAAAGCCGGCAATGCCGGTCGAGATACCGCACTGGACAAACCCCTTCTTCTTAACGGCATCCAATGTCTCGCCAGCCTGTACGGCGGCACCAAATGCCATTAAAGCCACACCGCATGCAATGGTTTGTACGAACCTCATGGAATGTCACCTCCTGTTTACTTTTGGTAAATGGATGCAGATTACAATTGCAGCTAAGCTGTTGGTATCCAATCGTAAGACCTGCCAGAGGAAACAAATATGGGGAGTTTCCCTCTCAGGCAGCCGGCCCCCGACGACACCCGGTCCGGCTTTGGCCCGCCAGATCGCCCGAATTGCCATCGTGGCATTCCAGTCAGACTTTTCTTTGATTTTCCATTGCGATGATCGAGTTCCAACACGTTTTCAAGTCGTATGGCCGCAGCAAGAATATTCTTGCCGACATCAACTTCCGCATCCAGGCCGGTGAGTTCATCTTCGTCTCCGGTCCATCCGGAGCCGGCAAGTCCACCTTGCTGCGCCTGATCGGCGGCCTGGAGCCGCCCAGCCGCGGGTCGGTGCAAGTCAATGGGCACCGGCTGGACAAGCTTTCGGCGCGCGCCCGCCCCTATCTGCGCCGCGCCGTGGGCGTGGTGTTGCAAGACACCCACCTGCTGTATGATCGCAGCGCCCTGGCCAATGTCACCCTGCCGCTGGCCGTCGTGGGCCTGGACCCGCGCACAGCGCAGGCGCGCGCCCGCGCCGCCATGGAAAAAGTGGGCTTGCGCGGCAAAGAGGACTTGACGCCGGTGGAACTATCCGGCGGGGAGCAGCAGCGCCTGGCCATCGCTCGGGCCATCGTCAACCGCCCGGCCATCCTGATCGCGGACGAACCCACCGCCAATCTGGACGCCGACAACGCCAAACGCATCATGGATGTACTGATGGATTTCAACCGGGTCGGCGTCACCACGCTGATCGCCTCGCATGACCTGACGCTGATGGCGCGCTACGCGCGCCGCACACTGCTGATCCGGGACGGCCGTTTCGAGGACCATCCAGGAGTCATGGCATGACGCGCTGGCTCCGGCATCACCAATACGCGCTGCTGACCGCACTGCGCCGTCTGAAAACCCAACCGTTTTCGTCACTGTCCAATCTGGTGGTCATTGCCCTGACTCTGGCCGTGCCTATACTAGGGGCCGCCATCCTGCTGGCCGCCCAACCCGTGGTGCGCGAAATTCCGATTTCGCCTGAGATGACGGTCTTCATGGAGCAGGATGCCAAGCTGGAACAGGCCCAGGCCCTGACCGCCGCCATCAACAAGGACTTCGCCCCGGTGCTTGCCCAGGCCCGCCTGGTCAGCAACGAGCAGGCCTTGGGCCAGCTCAAGGGCAATCCTACCTGGGCCGACGCACTGGCCGTACTGCCCAGCAACCCTTTGCCCCATGCCATCGTGCTGACCTTGCACGACGCGCCGGACCTAGCCGCACGGGCCGATACGCTGGCCCAGGCGCTCAAAGAGCGCGATGGTGTAGACAGCGTGCTGCTGGACAGCGAATGGGTCCAGCGCCTGGAGGCGATTCTGCGCTTTGTGCGCATAGGCTTGTGGATTCTGATGGCTGGCGTAGGCGTGGTGGTCATTGCCACCGTCTTTAACACGGTGCGCCTCCAGGCCCTGAGCCAGCGCGATGAAATAGCCGTGGCGCGCCTGGTCGGCGCAACCGAAGCCTTTGTGCGGCGTCCCTTTTTGTATATGGGCGCGCTGACCGGCCTGCTGGCCAGCGCACTGGCCAGCGGCCTGGCGCTGCTGGCACTGACGCCATTGAATCACGCTCTGACACGGCTGGCCGCCAGCTATGGCGTCCCGCTACAGTTGCGCCTGCCCGATTTTTCGCTTTTGCTGACCGCCGCCGTGCTGGTGGCCATACTGGGAGCGCTGGCGGCGCGCTGGTCCGTTACCCGCAGTACCCAATACTGATGCCTTTACCCGAACCCTGTACACGCACGCTGGCAGAGCGCGTGGTGACTTGGCAAAAACAAGCCGGTCGCCATCACCTTCCCTGGCAGCACACGCAAGACCCCTACCGCGTCTGGTTGTCTGAAATCATGCTGCAACAAACCCAGGTCAGCACCGTCCTGGGCTATTACCAGCGTTTTCTGGAGCGCTTTCCCAGCGTGCTGGATCTGGCCGCCGCCGATCAGGACGAGGTCATGCCCTACTGGGCTGGCCTGGGCTATTATGCGCGCGCCCGCAATCTGCACCGCTGCGCACGCGAGGTGGCCGAACAATGGAACGGACACTTTCCGCCCACCGCTGCCGAGCTGGCGACACTACCGGGCATAGGCCGATCCACCGCCTGCGCCATCGCTGCATTCTGTTACGGCGAGCGCAGCCCCATCATGGACGGTAATGTCAAACGAGTCTTTACGCGGTATTTCGGCATTTACGGACAGACCCAGAAAAAAGCGGTGGAAAACGTCTTGTGGGACAAGGCCGAGCAAGCCGTCGCGCTGTCCCGCGCCGACCTGGACATGGCTGCCTATACCCAGGGCCTGATGGATCTGGGTTCGCAGTGCTGTACACGCAGCAAGCCCACCTGTAGCGTGTGCCCCTTGCAAGCGGACTGTTATGCCCATACGCATCAAGCGCAGGCCGAACTGCCCAGTCCCAAGGTGCGCACGCGCCAGAATGAGCGTTACTGCCATGTGCTGGTTCTGGAACAGGACGGCCAACTGCTGCTGGAGCAACGCCCCGATACAGGCATATGGGGCGGCCTGCACACCCTGCCGCAATTCGATGACGAACAACAGCTGCACGTGGCCGCGCAGCGCTGGTCCGCACAAGAACCGGTGGCCCTGGCTTCGTTCCAGCATGTATTTTCGCACTTCAGGCTGCACATCACGCCCTGGCTGCTGCAAAGCGATGCGCCTGTACTGGCCGAACCCGCCGCCCGCCAGAACTGGCTGGCGCTAGACGCCCTGCCGCAGGCGGCCTTGCCGGCCCCGATACGCAAGCTGCTTGATGGCCTGTATGCGCCAGACTCCAACGCGCAATTGACGTTAGCCGAACACCCTTGACGCACCCTGCGCACTAGCGGGGCTTGATAAGCCCGCGCAGCGATGCCGGCAGCGCCAGCGGCCCACAAGACTTAGACCCGAACAGGCCTGTGATGACTGATGCTCATCAGCATCCCGCAGGCCACCCCCAATGTCATCAGGGCTGTACCGCCATAGCTCAGGAATGGCAACGGCACACCCACCACAGGCAAAATGCCGGTAACCATGCCGATATTCACAAAGACATACACAAACAGCATCATGGACATGGAACCAGCCAGCAAGCGGCTGAACTGAGTCTGCGCAGCCACGGCGATAGACAGGCCACGTAGAATCAACAATGCATACAGCACCAGCAGCATGATGCCGCCATACAAACCAAACTCTTCGGCAAAGACGGCAAAAATAAAGTCGGTCGTGCGCTCGGGCACAAAATCCAGATGCGATTGCGAACCCATCATATAGCCTTTGCCATATACCCCGCCCGAGCCGATGGCGATCATAGACTGTATCGTATGGAATCCTTTACCCAAGGGATCACTGCCGGGGTTCAACAAGGTGCAGACCCGGTGCTTCTGATAATCGTGCAGCACGACCCAGTCCAGATCCGGAATACAAATCTGGTCTTCGTAGTACAGCAATGCGCTGATACCCATCACCAGCACCAGGAAAATCGGCACCAATAAACGAAACGACAGGCCCGCAAAATAGATGACGCAAAAACCCGCGCCAAACACCAGCAGCGCCGTACCCAGGTCGGGCTGGCGCACGATCAGCAGAAACGGGATCATCAGCAGCACGCCGGCCACCAGAAAATCCATGAAACGCATCCGCGACCCCTGATGGCGGTCGAAATACCAAGCCAGCATCAAGGGCACCGATATCTTGAGCATTTCCGAAGGCTGGATGCGCGCCACGCCCAGATCCAGCCAGCGGGTCGCGCCTTTGCTGGTTTCGCCAAAAAACTCCACGCCCAGCAAAAGCACCACGCCAATCGAATAGATGACCGGGGCCAGCCGCATCCACAGAGGCGGTGGCATCAGGGCCGCCACCCACATAACGCCAAAGGCCAACAGAAAATTTCGTGTCTGGTCGGCAAAACGCCAGTCCGTGCCGCCCACGGCCGAATGCATGACCGTCATACCCAGCACGGTCATCAGCACCAATAACAAAAACAGCGGCCAGTCGAAAGCATTGATGGCTTTCAGGCCCCATTGAAGAATCCGTCTCATTGCAGGTGCCCCCGCTCGATCAGCCAATAGTCAAACACCTGACGGGCGACCGGAGCCGCGACC
This sequence comes from Alcaligenes sp. SDU_A2, assembly GCF_038237375.1. Taxonomy (NCBI): domain Bacteria; kingdom Pseudomonadati; phylum Pseudomonadota; class Betaproteobacteria; order Burkholderiales; family Alcaligenaceae; genus Alcaligenes; species Alcaligenes sp. SDU_A2. Next base: position 3,370,198 of record NZ_CP151273.1, read on the forward strand.
GAGCCCCCCCAACCGGCATTTTCCACGATCAGCGCCACGGCGATCTTGGGATTTTCCGCCGGCGCGTAAGACATGAACAAGGCGTGGTCGCGCAGGCGCTCGTCGATGGCATGGGCGTTGTACTTGGCACCACGCAGGCTAAACACCTGGGCTGTGCCGGTTTTGCCTGCCGCCTGATAAGCCGCCCCGGCAAAGGCGCGCCGCGCCGTGCCCATGCGCACCACATCGACCAGGGCACGCTTGACCACATCCAGATGCTCCTGCTGCAAAGGAATGACCTGCGTTTCAATATTGACGGGCTTTTCCAGACTGGGATCATGCGGGTTGACGATCTGACTGACCAAATGGGGTTTGCGGGCGATTCCGTTATTGGCCAGCACCGCCGTGGCATGGGCCAGTTGCAGCAAGGTAAACGAGTTATATCCCTGGCCCACCGCCACGGAAATGCTCTCGCCCGCATACCAGCGCTGCTGGGCAGGCTTACGGTACGCCTTGCGCTTCCAGTCGGTTGACGGCAGGATACCGCGCCGTTCGCCGTCCAGGTCAATGCCGGTGTACTGACCAAAACCGAACTGCTTCATGAATTCGTGCAGATTATCCACGCCGATTTCCGGCCCCAGCGAATAAAAATACGTGTCCGATGACACCACCAAGGCGCGGTGCATGTCGGTGGAGCCGTAAACGGCTCCACCCGCATTACGGAACCGCTGACCACCAAACTCGAAATAGCCCGGGTCGGCGATACGGTCGGTGGCCTTGCGTTTGCCCAGCTCCAGCGCCGCCAAAGCCACGAATGGCTTATACGTAGAGCCAATGGGATACGTGCCGTACAGGGGGCGGTTGATCAGGGGGTGATCAGGCGAGTCATTCAGCTTGCGCCAGTTTTCCACATCGATGCCGTCGATGAACAGGTTAGGGTCAAAAGACGGCGCCGAAACAAACGCCAACACCTCGCCCGTTGCCGGCTCTATCGCCACCAATGCGCCACGCCGCCCCTTGAACTGAGCCTCGGCCACTTTCTGTAATTCGATGTCCAGCGACAGCTTCAGACTGGACCCAGGAACGGGGTCCACGCGGCTGAGCGTGCGCACCGGACGCCCCGAAGCGGCAACCTCGACTTCCTCGATGCCGGTGCGTCCATGCAGGGTCTGCTCCCAGGTCTGTTCTATGCCTTTCTTGCCAATGACGCTGGTGCCGCGATAGTTGCCCGTCTGTCCGCTTTCTTCCAGACGCTGCTGATCGGCTTCGGAAATACGCCCCACATAACCGATGACATGTGCTGCCGACTCGCCCTGCGGGTACTCGCGCACCCAACGAGCCTGCAAGGTAACGCCCGGAAATTTGTAAGCATGGGCGGCAAACCACGAGGCTTCGTCATCATTCAGGTTGTTGCGCAACATGCTTTCGGAATAGCGGCTGTTCTGCGCCACACTCTGTTTGAAGCGGCGCCGGTCACGCGGACTCAGCTCTATCAGCCTGCCGATTCGGTCCAGCATGTCATCCACGCTGCCTTCCAGATTGGCAGGAACCACTCCCAGGGTGTAGTCGCGGTAATTACGCGCCAGCACGACGCCGTTGCGATCCAGGATTTCGCCACGCCGGGGAGTAATAGGCACCACCGCAATCCGGTTCTGGTCCGCCCGGGCCGCAAAACCTTCGTAGCGCACGACCTGCAAATACCACAGGCGCACGCCCAGCACGCCCAGCAACAAGGCGGCCAGAATACCGGCCACCATGGCGCGAATCAACATGCGCTGGCGCTGCTGGTGAGTGGTTTTTTTAAATTCAAACATGGCCGCCGTTCCGGTCAGGGCGAACCGGAATCGGTCTCGTCATGGCGACGCTGCGGCAGAAACAGCACACTATCGGCCAACGGCCAGAGCGCGGCAGTCAGCAAGACGGCACCAACCCAGTCCCACCCCGACCATTCGCCCACCAGCCAGGCGTGCAGCACCCGCACAATCAATTGGGCCAGCAGCATGACGGGCAACATGTGCAGCACATGCGTCCACATGCCAAAGTGCAGCATGCGGCGGCGCAGCACCAAAGCGCCATACACAACCAATACATAACTGACGGCATGTTCGCCCAACAGCGTGCCGTCGTGCACATCGACCAGAATACCCAGCACAAAGGCCAAGGACATGGGCACGCGACGCGGCTCGTGCACGGCCCAGAAAGCCAGCACCAACATCAACAGGTCCGGCGCGAATGGCCACAGCCGCCAGGAAAGCATGGAGGCCAGCCACATCAACAAAATGGACCCCCAAACCAGCCAGGGACTGGAGGCGCGAGAAAACGGGCTGCTGTCTATGGGTTGCAGGCTGCTCAGGGACGACGGACGCGCTCGCCTGAACGCCGTACTCTGGGAATCAGGGCGATTCATGATCGGGCAGATCCTGTTCGAAAGGTGGATCACTCTCGGGCACGAGCAGTATCAGAAAATGACGATAGCGCTCCGGGTGCGACAAAGGCGTGACCAGTGCCAGGGCAAAGCCCGAGGCATCATCGCGCTCGATACGGTCCACCGTGCCTACCGGCAGACCCGCCGGAAACAGACCGCCGATACCGCTGGTGATCAACGTGTCTTCTTCCTGCAGGTCCACATCAGCCGTCAGAAAGCGTACTTCCACCTTGCCGCCTGGATTGCCGCCAAAAGCAATCAAGCGCAGACCACTGCGCAACACCTGGACCGGTACCGATACCTTGTCGTCGGTAATCAGCGCCGCCTCGGAGGTAAAGCGGGTCACGCGCACGACCTGTCCCACCACCCCGCCTTCATCAATCACGGGCATGCCGGGACGTATCCCATGGGACGAGCCTTTGTTGAAAATCAGATGTCGGGCGTATCCATTAGGCGGCTCGTACAGCACCTCGACGGCCACCGAAGGCTGGGTAACCGTATCAGCCACTTGTAGCAAACGGCGCAACTGCTCGTTTTCTGCCGATAACTGGGCTGCATGCGTCGATAACTGGGCCAGTTCGATACGCTGGCGCTGCAGGGCTTCTTTTTCAGAGCGGGCCGTCGAGGCCGCATCGGTCCAGCTGCTGAAATAGCTGACCAGGTCGCGCGGCGCGAGCATCACGCGCTGAAAAGGATAAAGCACGGCCGCCACGGCCTGGCGCACCGGTTCGAGCACCGACATGCGAGCGTCGGCCAGCATCAGGCCCAGGGCCAGCACAAGCAGCGCGGCCACTCGCAGCTCGGCAGAAGTGCCGCGCCTGAAAAGCCGGATGGAGCTTTGTTCTCGCATTACTCAAGCACTCGGACGCTTGCCCCCAGGGCATGGAGCGCCCGGGGGACTGAGCGAGGATCAGTCGTAGATGAATACGGATTCCAGGCGCTCCAGATGCTCCAGCGCCTCACCGCAACCACGCACAACGCAAGTCAGGGGGTCTTCGGCCACCACCACGGGCAAACCGGTTTCTTCTTGAAGCAAACGGTCCAGATCGTGCAGCAAAGCACCGCCGCCGGTCAGGACGATGCCCTTGTCGGTAATATCGGCACCCAATTCAGGGGGCGTCTGTTCCAGGGCGGTCTTGACGGCCGAAACAATCTGGTTGAGCGGATCGGTCAGGGACTCCAGTATTTCATTGGAGGACACCGTGAAACTGCGTGGCACGCCTTCGGACAGGTTGCGGCCCTTGACTTCGATCTCGCGGATTTCGGTGCCGGGGAACGCCGAACCGATCTGCTTTTTGATGAGTTCGGCAGTGGGTTCGCCGATCAACATGCCGTAATTGCGACGAATATAGTTGATGATGGCTTCGTCGAACTTGTCGCCACCCACGCGCACCGATCCTTTGTAGACCATGCCGCCCAGCGAAATGATGGCCACTTCGGTGGTGCCTCCGCCGATATCCACCACCATGGAGCCGCTGGCATCCGACACCGCCAGACCCGCGCCGATGGCAGCCGCCATAGGCTCTTCGATCAGGTAGACCTTGCTGGCACCGGCACCCAGGGCCGATTCTTTGATGGCGCGGCGCTCGACCTGCGTGGAGCCGCAGGGAACGCAGACGATAATGCGCGGACTAGGCGCGAACATGCTGCGCGGATGCACCATGCGGATGAACTGCTTGAGCATCTGCTCGGTAACGGTGAAATCCGCAATGACGCCATCCTTCATGGGACGGATGGCTTCGATATTGCCAGGCACCCGGCCCAGCATCTGCTTGGCTTCGTGCCCGACTGCCTGAATGATTTTCTTGCCATTGGGGCCGCCTTCATGGCGGATGGCTACAACGGATGGTTCATCCAGTACGATACCCTTGCCACGTACGTAGATGAGGGTATTGGCCGTACCGAGGTCGATTGCCATATCGCTGGAAAAGTAACTGCGTAGGAATCCGAACATGGGCGCGCAAGGTGATAAGTGTTTGGGGGAGAGACAGGTAAATTCGGCGCGGAACTCAAGCGTGAAACGGCAGGCACAAGAACCAGGCAACGAATTCAAAAATACCTGGGAAGGAAACGGTCAATGATAACTTATAATTGGTCTACATTAGGACTGTTTTAATGGTCAGTTAAGTTCTGTAACCTCCACATTTCCTATAAAAACGCGAATCTGCTGCTAACTGGCAGGTTCCCGCCATTTTTTATTACTTATCTGCGAATACGACCCTCATGTCCATCAATCAACAGGATATCGCCCGTATCGCGCAACTGGCGCGCATCGATTTATCTGCCGAGCAGACCGCTCAGGCCGAACAGGATCTGACGCGCATCCTGGGGCTGATCCAGACCCTGCAAACCGTGGACACCGCCGGTGTGGTCCCTATGGCCCACCCCTTGTCCGCTCACCAGGACATCGCCCTGCGCCTGCGCGAAGACCAGGCACTGCCCACAGGCTCGCAGGACGATCGCCAAGCCATGATGCGCAATGCCCCCGCCGAACAGGACGGCCTGTTCCTGGTGCCCACGGTCATCGAATAAAGCTGAACCATGTCTCTCTCACCCGAATTCGCCTCTATCGCCACCCTGCGGCAAGCGCTGCAGGACAAATCCATCAGCGCGCGCGAACTGGCCCAGCAGGCGCTGGAGCGCAGCGCGCAGCACCAGGACCTGAACGCCTTTGTGCAACAGGAGCCAGCCCTGACGCTGGCCCAGGCCGATGCTGCCGACACCCTGATCGCCCAAGGCAAGGCCGGCCCCCTGACCGGCATTCCTATTGCCCACAAAGACCTGTTCGTCACGCGCGATTGGCGCACCACCGCCTGCAGCAAAATGCTGGGCGACTATATCAGCCCATTTGACGCCACCGTCGTCAGCAAACTACAAGCGGCGGGTGCCGTCTCGCTGGGCAAGCTTAGCTGCGACGAATTTGCCATGGGCTCGCGCAACGAAAGCTCGGTATTCGGCCCGGTGCGCAACCCCTGGGACAGCAGCATGATTCCGGGCGGCTCCTCGGGCGGCTCGGCTGCGGCGGTAGCCGCCGGCCTGGTGGCCGGCGCGACGGCCACCGACACGGGCGGCTCCATACGCCAACCCGCCGCCCTGTGCGGGGTCAGCGGCATCAAGCCAACCTACGGCACCGTATCGCGCTTTGGCATCATCGCCTATGGCTCCAGCCTGGATCAGGCCGGTCCCATCGCGCGTAACGCCCGCGACCTGCTCGATCTGCTGGAAGCCATGTGTGGTTTCGATCCACAAGACGCAACCAGCCTGGAATTTTGCGACGACCAGCCCAACACGGGCGCGCGCATCCGCACTCAATTCCAGCAGCACCTGGGCCAGTACGATGCCCAAGGCAGCCAACCCCTGAAAGGCCTACGTATCGGCGTACCTGCCCAATTCTTTGGCGCTGGCCTGGACCCGGCCATCGCCGCCGGCATCGAGTCGGCGCTGCAAACCTACGAAAGCCTGGGTGCAGAACGCGTAACGGTACAGTTGCCCCTGACCGAACTGTCCATCCCGACCTACTACGTCATCAGCCCGGCTGAAGCCTCCACCAATCTGTCGCGTTTTGACGGCGTTCGCTATGGCCACCGTGCCGAGCAATACACCGACCTGGCCAGCATGATCTCGCGTTCGCGCTCCGAAGGCTTTGGCCCCGAAGTCGTGCGCCGCATCCTGGTAGGCACCTACGTGCTCTCGCACGGCTATTACGACGCCTACTACCTGCAGGCACAGCGCGTGCGCCGCATGATCGTGGACGACTTCCAGAAAGCCTTCGCCCAATGCGATCTGATCCTGGGACCGGTTACCCCGACCCTGGGCCGCAAAATCGGCGATGCCACCGACGACCCCACAGCCGACTGGCTGGGCGATATTTACACGCTGGGCGTCAGCCTGGCCGGCTTGCCCGCCATGTCCATCCCCTGCGGCCTGAGCGGCGGCGACCAACCCCTGCCCATCGGCTTGCAGATCATCGGCAATTACTTCCAGGAAGGCCAATTGCTCGCATTCGCAGACCGCTTCCAGCAAGTCACCGACTGGCACCAACGTCAACCAGGACAACGATAATGGAATGGGAAATTGTCATCGGGCTGGAGACCCACACCCAGCTCTCGACCGAATCGAAGATCTTCTCCAGCAGCAGCACCCGTTTCGGCGCGCCACCCAACACGCAGGCCAACGAAGTCGATATGGCCTTGCCCGGCGCGCTGCCCGTATTTAACCGGGGTGCCGCCGAGCGGGCCATCCGCCTGGGCCTGGCCGTGGGCGGCCATATCGCGCCGCGCTCGGTATTCGAGCGCAAGAACTACTTCTATCCAGACCTGCCCAAGAACTATCAGATCAGCCAGATGGAAATCCCGGTTGTCTCCGGGGGCACGATCACATTCATGGTTGGCGACGAAGAAAAAACCGTCAATCTGACCCGCGCCCACCTGGAAGAAGACGCCGGCAAGTCGCTGCACGAAAACTTCCGTGGTCCGCATGGCGAATCATCCACCGGCATAGACCTGAACCGCGCCGGCACACCGCTGCTGGAAATCGTGTCCGAACCCGAAATGCGCTCGGCCGCCGAAGCCGTGGGCTATGCCCGCGCGCTGCACAGTCTGGTCGTCTGGCTGGGCATTTGCGACGGCAATATGCAGGAAGGCTCCTTCCGCGTGGACGCCAACGTATCCGTGCGCCCCAAAGGCCAGGCCGAATTTGGAACGCGCTGCGAGATCAAGAACATCAACTCTTTCCGGTTCCTGGAACGCGCCATTCAGTACGAGGCCCGCCGCCAGATCGAACTGATCGAAGATGGCGGCAAGGTCACGCAGGAAACCCGCCTGTACGATGCCGACCGCGACGAAACCCGCAGCATGCGCAGCAAGGAAGATGCCCACGACTATCGCTACTTCCCCGACCCGGACTTGCCGCCGCTCATCATTGCGGCCGACTGGATCGAGCGCGTGCGCCAGGACATGCCCGAGCTGCCGGCCCAAAAGCAGGCTCGTTTTCAGAGTGAATTCGAACTAAGCCCCTACGACGCCGCCCAACTGACGGTAGATCGCGCCACGGCCGACTTTTTCGAAGCCGTGCTGCAGGCCGGCTCCCCCGCCCACGCCAAGCTGGCCGCCAACTGGATTCTGGGCGAATTGTCCGCCACCCTGAACCGTCAGGAGCTGCCCCTATCCCAATCACGCGTCAGCGCTGCCCAATTGGCTCAGCTGATCGCCCGCATCGCCGATGGCACCATCTCCAACAAGATCGCCCGCGACGTATTCGCAGCCCAATGGGAAGGCGAACTGAACGGCGATGCAGACGCGATCATCGAGGCCAAGGGCCTGAAACAGATCAACGACACCGGTGCCATCGGCACTATGGTGGACGAGGTTCTGGCCGCCAACCCCGACATGATCGAGCAGTACCGCGCCGGCAAGCAAAAAGCGTTCAACGCACTGGTCGGCCAGGTCATGAAAGCGGCCAAGGGCAAAGCCAACCCGCAGCAGATCAACGATATGCTCAAGCAAAAGCTGGACGCTTAAGTCTTTTCTATCGTTTGTTCCAAAACACCAGGCTCAGCGCCTGGTGTTTTTTTATGCCGACTTTGTACCAACAACAACAGTGTTTACATCTGTACCTCTATATTTGCACTGCCCCCACACCTATACACACCTCCGCCCACGGCGGATACGGCAGCTTCGCTTTTGCCCGACTTATTCATTTGGCAGCTAAGAATAAATTCGATAAGCCAGAATAGTTATAAGCAAGCAAGTTTTTCGTATTTCCAGGGCCTGGCGGTCACATGCTGAAATGCTTTTCATGGAAGTCCTGCCGCTACCGAGCAATCCGCTCTCTGCCGCATCCACCATCGGCCGGCCCAAACCCGCGGGCCTTGTTTCTTACTGGAAGTGTCATGAAAACGTCTTTCAAGCTGTTTGCCTCTTTCGCCCTGTCTCTGGCCGCCGGTCTGGCCCATGCTGATCGCCTGGAGGACATCAAAAAGTCCGGCGTGCTGACCATCGCCGCTTTCGACAGCAACCCACCCTTTGGCTTTGTCGATCCCAAGACTCGCCAGATCGCGGGCCTGGACGTGGACTTCGGCAAGGCGCTGGCCGACAAGCTGGGAGTCAAACTTGCCATTCAGCCCACCAATCCAGCCAACCGCATCCCCCTGCTCAGCTCCAAGAAAGCCGATCTGGTCGTAGCCAATTTCACCATCACCGCGGAACGGGCCAAGCAGATCGACTTCAGCATTCCTTACTTTGCATCCGGCCAGCAGTTCATCGCCAAGAAAGGCGTGCTCACCTCGCCTGAGCAGCTCAATTCGCTGCGCATCGGTGTGGACAAGGGCACGACCAACGAAATCGTGCTGCGCGAAAAATTCCCAGGTGCCAAGCTGGTTGCCTACGACGATACGCCGTTCGCCTTCACGGCTCTGCGCAACGGCAATGTCCAAGCCATCACCCAGGACGGCCCCAAGCTGATCGGTCTGCTGGCCAACGTGCCCGACAAGGACAAATACGAAATACCCGCCTTCACCATTTCCAATGACCTGATCGGTATCGGCATCCCCAAAGGCGAAGACAATCTGAAAAAATTCGTAGACGCTACGCTGTTGGAACTGGAAAAAAGCGGCAAGGCCGACGAAATCTACAATCGTTGGTTCGGCCCTGACACCGCCACGCCGCTAACCCGCCTGTACAAGATCGGCCAAGCTCAATAAGCGTGTCGTCCTCGGCGTATAGGGCGTGACCGCAACAGCGACACACCCATCACCGTTAGCACATCCTGCCCACCTCGGCCATGCCGGGCGTGGGCTGTCTTTGTTCCAGCAGCCTACCCACAACCCTGTGTTTCCATTTCTGCTATGAGCGCTTTCTCCGACTGGCTGGCCCCGCACTATGTAGGCTGGCTACTGCAAGGCTTTGCCCTGACGCTATGGCTGTCCGCCCTGGTATCCGTTACAGCCACCATCCTGGGGTTTTTTGTATGTCTGGGCCGCCTGTCGCGCCACCCTGTGCTTTCGTTTCTGGCACGGGCCTACTTGAGCCTGTTTCGCAACACCCCTTTGTTGATTCAGCTTTTCTTCTGGTATTTCGGCGCATCCGGCCTAATGCCCGAAGCGTGGGTCAGTTGGCTGAACACCCCGCATCAACTGACGCTGGGCGGCCTAACCCTGTCTTGGCCCAGTTTTGAGTTCCTGGCCGCCCTGTGGGGCCTGAGCCTATACGCGGCCGCCTTCATCGCCGAAGAACTGCGCTCGGGCGTGCAAGGGGTACGCTCAAGCCAGTGGGCCGCCGCCCGTTCGCTGGGGCTGACGGATTTTCAGATCTGGCGCTGGATCATCATGCCCCAGGCGCTGCGCAACGCCTTCCCATCGTTACTGGGGCAATACATGAACACAATCAAGAACACATCGCTAACGATGGCGATCGGTCTGGCCGAATTGTCCTACGCTTCGCGCCAAGTGGAAACCGAAAGTCTGAAAGCCTTTCAAGCCTTCGGCATCGCTACCGCTCTGTATGTACTGGCGGTCGCTCTGGTCGAGATCGGTGGTCAGTACCTGCAACAGCGCCGCTACCAGGTATGGGGAGGACAGCGATGAACCTGCACGTCATCCAGGACAATCTGCTGTACTTCATGGTCGGGGCCTGGCCGCACGGCCCGCTGGGCGGAGCGGTCCTGACTTTGTTGCTGAGCCTGGGCAGCGCGCTGGCTGCCGCTGTGCTAGGGCTGATTCTAGGCGTGGCGCTCGCGCTGACACGCGGCCTGCCTCACCAGATATTGCTGCTGATATTGGGGTTTTTTCGCGCCATTCCCGTGCTGATGCTGATTTTCTGGACCTATTTCTTACTGCCCATCCTGTTTCAGATCGACATTCCAGGCACCGCCACCGTGGTCTGCGCCCTATCGCTGATCGGCGGTGCGTATCTGGCCCATGCCGTACACGCCGGGATTCGCAGCCTGCCCGCCGGACAATGGCAAGCCGCTCTGGCCCTGGGCATGAACCGCCGCCAACTGATGCGCTGGGTCATCCTGCCCCAAGCCCTGCCGATCATGCTGCCCTCTTTTATCAACCAGTGGGTGGCGCTGATCAAGGATACGTCGCTGGCCTATGTAATCGGCGTAGCCGAACTGTCCTTTGTCGCCACCCAGGTCAGCAATCGCGAAATGGTCTATCCCGTCGAAATCTTCCTGTTCGTCGCCCTGGTCTATTATCTATTTTGCAGTGGCCTGCAAGCACTGGCAGACTGGACGGCGCGGCGCTGGCGGCCTGCGCAAGCTCGCTAAAAACTCCTGGGCCTTCGCCAGGCATCGACACGCAAAGCGGCAAGCCGCCTACTTCCGTAAAAATACCCACGGACAAATAGCGGCCAGGCCGGGGCTAAGGGGCAAGGGCGACAGCGTTCAGACGCCGTAACGGTCGCGGTACGCCTTGACTTGCGGGGCGTGGGCGGCCAGGGTCTGATCGTCGGCCAGCACATCCATGATGTCGGCCAGCGACGCGATGCTGATCACCGGAATGCCGTAGGTCTGCTCGACTTCCTGCACGGCGGAATGGGCCGACAAGGCATCATCGGCCCCGGCACGCTCCATACGATCCAACGCAATCAGCACGGCGGCCGGTTCGGCACCCGCTGCCTTGATAATCTGCATAGACTCACGCACCGATGTGCCCGCAGTGATCACATCGTCAATAATCACGACCTTGCCTTGCAAAGGCGCACCGACCAGCGTGCCACCTTCGCCGTGGTCTTTGGCTTCCTTGCGGTTGAACGCAAACGGCACATCACGCCCGTTGGCCTGGGGATGTTCGGCCAGCGCAATCGATGTCGCGGTGGACAAAGGAATGCCCTTGTAGGCCGGTCCGAACAACATATCGAACGGCACGCCCGAATCCAGCAAGGCCTGGGCGTAGAAACGAGCCAACTGGCCCACGCTGCGACCGGTATTGAATAAACCGGCATTAAAAAAATAAGGGCTCAGACGGCCGGACTTGACCTTGAACTCTCCAAAACGCAACACACCCTGTTCCAGGGAAAAGCGCACGAAATTGCGACGGTTATCTTGTTTGGCCGACATGACGATATCTGTAATGGAAAAAACAAACGCTATTTTACAGACTTGGCGACGCGCGTCCCGCTCCCTGTCCCCAGGGCCTGCAGCCAATAGTCGATAAAACTACGCACTTTAGGCGTCAGATAACGACGACTGGCATAGACCGCATGCAATTCCTGAGGGGCCTGATTGTAATTAGGCAGCAAGCGCAACAAACGCCCGCTCAGCAGGTCATCAGCCACCAGCCAATCGGGCAGATACGCCAGCCCCACCCCCTGCAGGGCAGCCTGATAGGTCAAATTGGTGTCGTCGGATTTCATGGCCGTACGAAACCGCAACAACTCGCGCCCTTCCGGCCCCACAAACTCAAACCCATCCTGCTGCAGATAACTAGGCGTCACGGCAGCCAGGCGCATGACATCGACCGAAGTACGCGGTGCGCCATGACGCGCGACAAAATCGGGGGATGCCACCAGATAAAAGGGAATCGTGCAAATATGACGCGCGATCTGGTGTGGGGAAGGGTCACGCGTTACCCTCAGCGCCAGATCCATGCCTTCGGCGGCCAGATCGATCTTGTGATTGCTTAGATGCATATCGAGCATGACATCGGGAAAACGCTGCTGATAGCCTTGCAATAAACGGGCCACCTTGGCATTGGCAAACCAAACCGGTGCTGTCACCCGCAACACACCTTGCGGTGCCTGCCCTGTTCCTGCCAAGGCGTCCTGCCCTTTCTGCAATGTTTCCAACGCTTGCAGGCAATACTCGAAGTAAGTCTGACCCAGTTCGGTCAGGCTCAGTTTACGGCTGCTGCGATTGAGCAGGCGCGCACCCAACTGTTTCTCCAGATGGGCCAGATGCTTGCTGACCATAGGCGCAGACATGTCCAGACGCTGGGCGGCCCCCACAAAACTGCCTGCCGCAACAATCTCCCGGAACACTCGCAAACTTTGTACGGTATCCATGATTTCCTTTTAAGAAACCATTCAAATAAAAAAACTGGGTTTATTTCATGATAGTAATTCAATAAGCTTCCGAACTAGACCAATCGATGGCGTGCCCTGAACCTTGTCGTGGGCAGAGCAGGTAAATATCGTCATACTATGCGCAGGCTCAATGTTCAGAAGCCTGCTTACTGCCCTACCCCATCGATGCCCTCAATTTTTCTAAGGAACCATCATGAGCGCAGTTACCTCTCCCTGGACTTCCCGCGTGCTCAGCATTTTGCGCATCGTCACCGGCTATTTGCTGCTGACTCACGGCACCGCCAAGATCCTTGGCTTTCCCAAAGTAGATATGTTCGCCAACCTGCAACTAACCTCGATGTACGGGGTGGCCGGCATACTGGAGTTGATCCTGGGTGCCCTGTTGGTCATAGGCCTGTTTTCGCGCTTTGCGGCCTTCATTGCCTCCGGCCTGTGCGCTGCCGCCTATTTCATCGGCCATGCCAGTGAAAATACCTTCCCATTCCCGCTGCTCAATGGCGGCGAGGCCGCCGTGCTGTTCTGCTTTGCATTCCTGTATCTGGCCGTGGCGGGCCCCGGACCCTGGAGCGTGGACGCTGCCCGCCAGGCCACCTAAGCATTTTTTATTCTGAACACCCCCTGCCTGCCCAGGCAGGGGCTGGAGCTTTTCATGAGCATGCCTACTTACTTTATCTCCCACGGCGGAGGTCCCTGGCCGTGGATGCCTCAAGCTCAGGCCATGTATGCGCCGCTGCGCGACGCCCTCAAGGACATTCCCCGACAACTGGGCCGCACCCCCAAGGCAATCCTGATGGTGTCGGCCCACTGGGAAGCCCAAGGCGATCACCTGCTGGTCGCCTCCTGCGCCCATCCCGACATGGTCTACGACTATTACGGCTTTCCGCCCCACACCTACGAAATCCGTTACCCTGCGCCCGGCGACCCGACACTGGCCGCGCAGGTGTGTCAGTTGCTGCAATCCCAGGGACTGCCCACGCAAGAAGATAGCCAACGCGGTTTCGATCATGGAGCATTCGTGCCGGCCTACTGCATCTATCCGCAGGCCAATGTGCCTATCGTGCAGTTATCCATTCACGGCAATTACGATCCGGCGCTGCATTATGCAATGGGTCAAGCCCTGGCACCCTTGCGCGACCAGGACATCCTGATCATCGGCAGCGGCCTGAGCTACCACAACCTACGCAATATGGGCGCGGGCGGCGTAGAGCCTTCCGCCCAGTTCGACCACTGGTTGCAACAGTCCCTTGCACTGACCGACCCGCAGCAACGTCGCCAGGCCCTACTGGATTGGGAGCAGGCACCGGCCGCACGCATTGCCCATCCCCGCGAAGACCATCTGGTGCCTCTTATGGTGGCTGTCGGTGCCGCTGCCCACGAGCCGGCCCATCGCTTTCACCACGAAACCCAGGCCTTCGGGGGGCTGACCGTCTCCAGCTACCGTTTCGGTCCGGCCTGATCCGTCCTGAACATGCCGCCCCCTGACGCCGGGCGGCATGATGGGTTACAGTGCTGACGCTATAAGGAGAACTATCCCGTGCTACGCGTCACCTCGTTAAACGTCAACGGCATTCGCGCCGCCTTTCGCAAAGGCCTGCCCGACTGGCTCCAGGCTCAACAGCCCCATATCGTCTGCATGCAGGAAATCAAGATCAGCGCCGCTGACCTTACCGACGATATGCGCCACCCCGGTTCCTACGAAGGCCATTTCCATCACGCCCAGAAAAAAGGCTACAGCGGCGTGGGGATCTATCTGAACCCACGCGCGCAGGCTGTGACCGAAGGCATGGAGTGCGAAGAATTCGATGCCGAAGGACGCATTCTGCGCGCCGATTGGGAAAAGCTCAGCGTAATCAGTGCCTACCTGCCCTCGGGCTCGTCGGGCGACGAACGCCAAAATGCCAAATACCGGTTCCTGGATCATTTCGAGCAGTGGATCAAGGATCTGATGAAAGAACACCGCGACACAGGCCGGGAATTCATCATCTGCGGCGACTGGAACATCGCACACCACGAAGCCGACCTGAAGAACTGGAAAGGCAATTTGAAAAACAGCGGCTTTCTGCCCGAAGAACGCGCCTGGATGAGCAAAGTGCTGGGCGAACTATCCTGGGTCGATGTCTACCGCAGCCTGCATCCAGACACCACCGACGAGTGCTACACCTGGTGGAGCAACCGTGGCCAGGCCTGGGCCAAAAACGTGGGGTGGCGCATCGACTACCAGATTGCCACACCCGGCATCGCCGCCACGGCCCGACACGCCTCTATCTATAAAGAAGAGCGCTTCAGCGACCACGCCCCCCTGACCATAGACTACGACTGGACCTTGTAACGGGGATTGTTGGCACACCGGCAGCACGTCCATCGGCTCCGGCCAGCCGCACAGGAAATCAAAAAGCGTCGGTCAGATGGCCGACGCTTTTTCTACTTTTGACGGGATGCACAACATGCAGTCCCATCCACACATCGACGATCAGTTAGACTGCTCCAGCATATAACGCACTACACTGCGCAACTGTTCGTCGCTGGCCTTGGCGGCACCGCCTCGCGGCGGCATGGCACCCTTGCCGTTGATCACAACCGTCATCAAGGCATCTTCGCCTTTTTCCTTCAGAGGTGTCCAGCGCGCCTTATCGCCCAGGCGCGGCGCATTCGCCATCCCGGAAGCATGGCAGACCATGCAGGACGAACGATACAGCTTGATGGCTTCGTCCTGATTCGCTTGGGCGGACGGCATAGCGGCCAGCACGGCCAACCCAGCCAGGAACGCGGAAACGAGGGTGGATGGACGACGACAGATTTTCATTTGTTTCTCCGTGGTGCGGACGGCATGCCACCATGCCGCCGCCATGACTGGATGATCGTGCTTAAGCCTTGATAGGACCGGGAGGGCTGACCTGCTTCATCAGATCATCGTTCCAATCGCCTTCCACCAGCACATGGCCGGCGGCCCCCAACTCCATCGCCTCGATCAGATTGTGATTGACGTAGGCATACACACCGGGCTGCTTGAAGGTATACAGCGCCACACCCGCCGAGCCGCCACGGATAAACCAGGTTTCCAGGTTCTTGGCTGGTGGGTCATCGAACTTACCCAGCTCCCATACCCAGTCGCCATGCCCGCCGATCAAATGCGGACGGCTATCACGGTTGGCTTGCGAGTGAATGAACAACACCGTTTCGCCCACTTTGGCCTTCATGGCACCGTCACCGGTCAAGGCACCGACCTTGCCGTTGAACACCACGTGGCTGGGGATCAGACCGCGCATGGCTTCCAAAGTGTCGCCATAGCTTTCCGCCGCCGAACCGTACTTCTTGAAATTGCCCTTTTCGTCGCGTGGAATATACAGGTCGAACTCGCCGATCGTATAGATACGGTCGTAGCTCAGCGGATTGCCGGCCGAATCCTTCAGGCCGTCACGCGGCAGCACCATCACCGTGCCGTGCATGCCGGCCACCACGTGCCAGGCCACCGACCCTTCCGGCGCGCAGTGATACACAAACGTGCCCGCACGATCGGCCTTAAAACGCAGTGTGGCCTGTTCGCCAGGATTGACATTGGTCAGCTTGGCACCGCCCAGCGCGCCGGTGGCCGCATGAAAGTCGATGTTGTGCGGCATGGAATTGGTGGCCGGATTGACCAGGGTCAGTTCCAGATAGTCGCCCTCGTGCACAACCATGGTGGGCCCGGGCATGGAACCGTCGAACATCATGGCATGCATCGTCGTGCCGTCGCGGTCGACCACAATCTCTTTTTCGGCGATGGACATGCGAAACTCGACCACGCGCGGCTCGGGGCCGGCTTTTTGTTCGTGGGGATGCACCAGAGGTGGTGCCACCAGATCTACTTTGACGCGTTGCAGCTTGGCAATATCCGCCTCGCTGCGCGCAGCCAGCCAAGGGGCCGCTTTCTTGGGGGCGGCGGTCTCGCGCGCATGTACGTTGGCGGCCAGCAAAGTTGTGCCGGCAGCCACTCCAAGACCTGCGCTTTTCAAGAAATGACGACGTTCCATAAAACCTCCCGATGTATCCAGGCTTGGTGCCTGATAATAAGTGTTCTGCGAGATTGTGCAGTCCATGGCTGTATTGCACCGCATCTTGGGAGTTCACTCTTTGCTGTGGCACAAACTAGAACTGTTTTTCTTGATATACGGTGTTTTAAACACTACCTCTCCAAAAAACGACACATTAGCCACACAAGCAAAGCACGGACGGGCGCACTTATATATAGGCAAAGGACCTGCCAATAAATCCAAACACATATAAGGCTGATCCTGACGCCATCTGCACTGAGCAATACACCACAGACCATTCACATGCCATCAAACGATGGCACGCAATTTCCTACGGATTTGGGCTGCGCCCGGTCCAGTTGCTAGGCAAGGGCACCGGCGTACAGCATCAGCCTGCCGCCAGCCCAAGAGTTCCTGAAACCTGCTGAAAATGACGACTCAGCATGATTGATGGCACCCTTCTAAGCATTTAAAAGAAGCATAAAAAAGGTTCTTCGAAAAATTCCAGGAGCCAATTTACCCAGTCGATGAAGAACTGGCTTTTTGAAGACGCCATTCACATAGCCCCGGCTATACGTATTCATGCCCAACAGACCATTGAGCGTATGGCTGATGTCTTGTACAGCGTACCCGGACGTCCCGCCATATAGGCCAAGCACCGCGGTGCTGTTCTCGCCAGGCCGACCCTAGCGGGACGGCGGGCGAGTCAGGGCGTTCGCCGCAGGCAGGATCCCGGGGTGGGAGGCAAGGGGCGTGCTGCTCGAGCAGGGCGCTTGTGATTCGTCCAGTGGACGAATCACCCTGCGAGTTCACGCCCCGCCCACCCCGGTATCCTGACCAGGGAACCCGCGCTCAGCGCGGGCGAAGGACCTAGCCAAGCCGGCCCGCTAGGGTCAGCCTGGCGAGAACCCGAGGTTCTCTCTGCTTGACTCAAACGGCCCAGGCCATACGAAAGCCCCCGGTATTTAGCGAAGAACCATAAAAAAACCGCCCGAAGGCGGTTTTCAAGCCGGATAAAAACGAAACTAGCGAACCGATCCGGGAACCGAGCCTGCCGGCAATACATCCCGGCTGCGACGGCCGGCCCAGATACGGACCACCACTTGCAGGAACACCAGCAGCGCACCGGCAATAAAGACCACATCGCCCAGCGTACGCCACCAACGCAGCGACTGCAAAATGGGTTGCTGCATGAATTCCTCGCTACGGGCATACCACATACCCTCGGAAATGCTCGCCCAGGCCTGGATGATGCCCACAGGCAACAGACTGATGAACATCATCAGCGCAAGTCCGATATTCAGCGTCCAGAACCCCCAGGCCATCAGGCGGTCGTTAAAGCGCACATTCGGTGCCAGGTAACGCACCACCAGCAGCACAAAGCCCAGAGACAGAAAGCCATACACTCCGAACAAGGCCGCGTGCGCATGTACCGGCGTCGTGTTAAGACCCTGAATGTAATACAGCGCGATAGGCGGATTGATCATGAAACCAAAAACACCTGCGCCCAGCATGTTCCAAAAAGACACGGCCACAAAGAACATGACCGGCCAGCGCAGATCCTGCATCCAGCCGGCGCGTTCCTGCAATTTCCAGCTGCTCCAGGCCTCGTGACCCAGAATGATCAAAGGCACCACTTCCAAAGCACTGAAGGTCGCGCCTATGGCCATGATGGGTGTGGTCGTGCCCGAAAAATACAAGTGATGCAGCGTACCGGGCACACCGCCCAGCAGGAACAAAGAGGCCGAAGCCAGGCTGGCGATAGTAGCGCTGCGCCGCGAAACCAGGCCTAGAGTGGCAAAAATAAAAGCCAATGCCGTGGTGGCGAACACTTCAAAAAAGCCTTCGACCCACAGGTGTACCACCCACCAGCGCCAATATTCCATGATGGTGATATTGGTATGTTCGCCATAGAACAGACCCGAACCATAGAACAGACCAATCGCCACGGTGGACGCAGCCAGCAGCATCAACAGGTGATTATCGCCCTTGTTGCGTCGCAAGGCGGGCGTCATGCCGCGCAGCATCAACACCAGCCAGAAAGCCAGGCCGATAAACTTGATGATCTGCCAGAAACGGCCCAGATCCACATATTCGTAACCCTGATGACCAAACCAGAAATTCAGGTCGGCAGGCAAGACATGTTTGATGGCCAGATAATTGCCGGTAAACGAGCCCAGGAACAAGACGACCAGCGCCACAAACAGAATATCGACGCCCAGCCGCTGAAACTTGGGATCTTCCCCGCCATTGATAATGGGCACCAGAAACAGCCCCGCCGCCAGGAAACCGCTGGCAATCCAGAACAAGGCCGCCTGAATGTGCCAGGTACGCGTCAAGGCGTAGGGGAACCACTGCGAGACATCAATGCCGTAAAACATCTGCCCTTCGACGGTGTAATGAGCCGTGAAACCGCCCAGAAACACTTGCAGCACGAACAGCGCCACCGTCAGAAAGGCATATTTTTTAAGAGCGCGCTGCGAAGGCGTCAGGCGGATGCTCAGCACAGGGTCCTGAGCCGGGGCCTGAGGCAGAGGTTCGTCCTTATGCAGGAAAGACCAGCCCCAGACCAGAAAGGCAATGCCCGCCAGCAACAGAACGACGCTGACGACAGACCAGACCACATTGGCCGTGGACGGATGGTTGGCGATCAGTGGTTCATGTGGCCAGTTGTTGGTATAGGTCACATCGGTGCCGGGACGTTCCGTGGCCGCCGCCCAGGACAGCCAGAAGAAAAAGCGGGTCAGGTCTTCGCGGCGCTGCAGATCGGGCAGCGTATCGTCCTTCATGGCAAAGCTGGCACGCGTACTTTTCAGCTCGGGGGCATCGCCGAACAAGGCAATATAGTACTGAGCGGTTTGCTCGATTGCCTGAACACGCCTGTCGCTGATGCGCAACTCGCCCGTCGCGTCATCGACACGGTTACCACGATATTCGTCCTGCAGCTCCTGACGCAGATTGGCCTGCTGGGACGAAGTCAGCTGTCCGTAGTCCAGCGCATAGGCATCGCGTGCGGCCAGATCCAGCCAGGCCAGCGCTTCGCGGTGCAACCAGTCCGCGCTCCAATCCGGTGCCTGATACGCGCCATGCCCCCAGATTGAACCCAGCTGCATGCCGCCGGTACTTTGCCAGGCAGATTGGCCGCGCTCTATCTGTGCCTGTGACGTAAACAGCGCGCCATCCTGGGTCAGTACCTTGGCAGGCATCGGCGGTGCCTGCCGGTATATTTCCACGCCGGTCCAGCCCAGTATGGAGAAGGTAACGACCAATACGGCCAGCAAAGCCAGCCATAGACCCTTGTAGCTACGCATGGTGGTCTCCCCGTGCACGCTGCACCGAATGATTGAACAAAATATTGTTTTCCAGATGAATGTGTTCCATCAGGTCCTGCCGAAACTGCTCCAGCCCGCCGTACAAAGCACGCCAGGTCGTGCAAGCATCGACAGGCGGTTGTAGCTGAGCCGTCAACGCCAGCACAGCCTCCAAACTTTCGCCATGCTGTTCGTGTTCCAGGCGCATGACCACGATCGGGCTCTGCGCCATTGCGTCAGCCCCCTGTGCCAACATGGGAAACAACACCCGTTCCTCTTTGTGCATATGGCTTTCCAGCTCCTGATGCAGAAACTCCAGCACATCGGCCAGTCCTGCCGGGCAGTCAGTATGCTCCTGATGGCGCACTTCCACCCGACGCGCCAGGCGAATCAGCTCGGGCAGTTGTTCCCTATGGGTTTGGTGATAGCGCTGCGTCAAGTGCTCGATCAACTGCGGCACCGACGCCTGCCGCCAGTCCTGGTCGGCCGGTTCGGCCTGCTCCAGCAACGACGTCAGGGTCCGGGCCAGCCCGACTGCATCCAGCGACCGACGTTCGGCCGCTTCGCGCAAGCTGACTTGTCCACCACAACAAAAATCCAGCTTGTGCTGACGAAATACACGGGTAGCCCCTGGTATGTCGCTGGCAAGATCGCTCAAGCTGCGCTCCAGAAGTTCAAGTGTCATGCCATACTCCTTAAAAAAAGAATTGCCATGCACTTAAAGCAAGGATCATGCCAAGCTGTTTTGATCTTGATTAAAAGGGTTTCCAGGCAAACAGGGTATAAATAACCCATCGAAAAACGGGTTCTTTTTACCAACAGGGTAGTTTTCACCCATGCTTGAATTGCTGATTGCCGATCTGGCCACCGATATTCCTGGAGCGCTGCGCCTGCAGCGCATGGTGCAACTGGTGGCGCGTTACTTCGCCTGTGATGCCGTCGGCCTGCTCAAGCTGGACGATACGGTGCTGCGCATTGTGGCCGCCAGCGGTCTGAGCAACGACACGATGGGCCGCCATTTCGTCATCGCCGACCATCCACGCTTTGCGCGGATTCTGGCCAGCCGATCCCCCATCCGATTCGAGCCGGACAGCCCTTTGCCCGATCCCTACGACGGCCTGCTGGACGACAAGCGCGGCCTACCCCTGCCCGTACACGATTGCGTGGGAATCGCCCTGCACCTAAAAGGCATCCCATGGGGCATCCTGACCCTGGACGCGCTGCAACCGGGCACATTCTCCGAACAGGCCTTAATCGAGCTGCAGCGCTGCAGCCTGGTGCTGGAAAGCGCAATACGCGTCAGCGAACTGGAAGAAGAAAACCGCAGCCTGCGCCTGCTATCGACCCAGGCGGCCAGCCACCTGGTGCAGAACGGCAGCACAGAACTCATCGGCGCAAGCATCCCCCTGCTAAACGTCATCCATCTGCTCGATACGGTGGCCGATTCAGAGTTACCCGTGTTGCTGCTGGGCGAGACCGGCGTAGGCAAAGAATTATTTGCCCAGCGCCTGCACCAGCGTTCGCGCCGAAACCAAAAGCCGCTGGTCTACGTCAATTGCGCCGCCCTGCCCGAGTCGCTGGCCGAAAGCGAACTGTTCGGCCACATAAAGGGCGCATTTTCCGGCGCACAGACCGACCGCGCCGGTCGCTTTGAGGCCGCCCGGGGAGGCACCTTGTTCCTAGACGAAATCGGCGAATTATCACTATCGGTGCAGGCCAAGCTGCTGCGCGCGCTGCAAAACGGCGAAGTCCAGCGCCTGGGGGCGGACCATCCCATCAAGCTCGATGTCCGGCTGGTGGCAGCCACCAATCGCGACCTGAACCAGCAGGTGGCCCAGGGGGCATTTCGCTCAGACCTGTTTCACCGCCTGTCGGTTTTTCCCCTGACCGTTCCACCGCTGCGCGAACGGCAGAACGACGTGCTGCTGCTGGCCGGCCACTTTCTGGAAGCCAACCGGTCGCGGCTGGGCCTGCGCGGCATACGCCTGTCCCATGCTGCCGAAAACGCCCTGCTGGCATACCATTGGCCGGGCAATGTCCGTGAGCTGGAACACCTGATCAGCCGCGCCGCCATTCGCTTGCTGGTCGATGCGCCGGACAGAAACCAGATATTCACACTGGATACTGATAATCTGGGCATAGCGCCTGCCGTAAACTCATGCATACCCAAGGCCGAAGCCAAGCCGCTTTCTGCATGGCAGCCGCTGCGGCAGTCGGTAGAACAGCTACAGCGCCAGCTTATCCGGCAGGCCCTGGAACAAACGGATGGCAACTGGAGTCTGGCGGCACGCCGCCTTGGCCTGGACCCCAGCAACCTGCATAAACTGGCCGGTAAACTAGGGCTTAAAACCCGCCCCGAGACTGTTACCCATGACTGATATTTCCCAAGCCTCCATGCTGTCGGCCCTGCCCGTTTTTTCCCAGCTGGATGCCGCCGGCCTGGACGATCTCTGGCAGCAGGGCCGCCTGATCGAATACGACAAAGACAGCCAGGTATTTCGTCAGGAACAAGCCAGCGACCAGTTCTTCGTGCTGCTCAAAGGTTTGATCAAGGTCGTGCGCACCATGCCCAACGGTTCGCAATTGCTGGTGCGTTTTGCCTTGCCGGGCGATGTCATCGGCATCGCCCCTGCCCTGCGCCGGCGCAACTATCCGGCCACCGCCATCAGCGTCACGCACAGCGCGGCGCTGGCCTGGCCGGAACAATCCTGGGAAAGCCTGACCGCGCAATACCCCTGCCTGCTGCACTGCGCACAGGACACGGTATCGCGCCGCCTGAGCGAAGCGGACGACAGGCTGCTGGAAATCCATAGTCTGGAAGTCGAACAACGTCTGGCGCACAGCCTGCTGCGCCTGATACGGCAAGTAGGACAAAACGATGCGCAGGGCACATCGCTCAGCATTCCAGTCACTCGCCAGGACTTGGCCGAACTGGCCGGTACCACGCTGTACACCGCCAGCCGCATCGTCAGCAGTTGGGACAATCAAGGGCTGCTCCAGGCGGGCCGAAAGCAAATCACCATCGCCGACCTGGACAACTTCGCGCGGGCCGTGCTGGAGCGCACATGATCCGCGCCGTACGCTAGCCTTCCGTGACCAGACGCAAACCCAGATAGCGCGGGGGCACCCCCACCGAGCAAGCCCCCGTCTTGGGATCGCGGATAAAATCGGGCATGGCAGCGGCGTGTTCCCCGCCTAGAACGCGTACGCCGCAGTTTTCCAGACGGGATTGCACCGGTGGCATGCCCAGTCTGTGCACACGCACATGGCAGGTGTCGGTCCACTCGGAAACCTGCCCACCCGCATCGAAAATCCCATACTGATTAGCCTGCCCCTGGCCCAGCGGTGCCAACGGGACTTCCTGTTCCTGCTTGCGCTTGTAGTTCACCAGATATTCTTCCAGCCACAAGGCGGCTTGGGCATTTTCATCCAATGATTGCCCCGCAGACTCGGGAGCTTGCTGACCGGCAAAGTAGCTCCACTCCAGGAAAGTAGGCAGGCGGAAAGTCTTGCCGGTGCGCTTGGACAGCCAGGCGGCATAGTCCTGCCCGTCCTGCCAACTGACCCCGGCAACCGGCATAGTGGGTGCCTGTCCCTGACCGACCGGATCGGCCTTCTTGCAGCCGCCGGCCACGACGCACTGGTTATAGTCGTGCTGACTGACCAGGTATTTCATGACCTGCAAGGATGGGCTGGGCGCATACATAACCGTATCGGCCGCTATCAGACGGCCATCCAGCAGAAATTCACCCGGCTGAACCAGCTGGCGCGCCGGACCAGCCACACTGACCAGTTCCGGCACATCGGAGCGGGCCGCCTGTTCGCCACCCGAACATGCCGCCAGCAACGCCGCCAACATAACCCCCACTTGCTTTTTCATCAACCACCTCCGTTCCATACACTGATTGGAACTCAGGCCAAGATGGCTGTCCTTGCGCCAGAGCAAGCTGGCGGCAAGAGCAGTTGGCGGCTGCGTTAGTTCAGCACATTCATGAATCCGGTAATGATGACGGCATTGAAAAAATCGATGAACAGCGAACCTACCAGCGGTATGACAAAGAACGCTTTGTACGAAGGCCCGTTATCTTCAGTAAAAGCCTGCATATTGGCCATGGCATTGGGTGTAGCCCCCATGCCAAAACCGCAGTGGCCTGCCGACATGACGACCGCATCGTAATCTCTGCCCATGACGCGAAACGTGATGAAGTAGGCAAACGTAAACATCAAAATGGTCTGGGCGACAAGAATCAGCAGCAAGGGTCCAGCAACATCGGCCAGTTGCCACAGCTTCATAACCATCAATGCCATGACCAGGAAGAAAGCCAAAGACACATTACCTATGATCTCGAACTCGCGCTCGGGCAGGCGGTAACGACGCCAGTCGATAATGTTTCGCATAATCGCCGCCACCAGCATGGAACCCAGGTACGCGGGCAGAATGATGCCCTGATCGGCCATCCAGTTGATGATCAGGCTACCGGCACCAATCGCCACGGACAGCAGCACGACGGCGTACACCGGCATGTCAAAGCCGCTGTCATCCACCTGTATGGTTTCGGTATGCATGGCCGGGGCCGTATCTTTGCCCTCGTGCTGGCGACGATGGCGGCGGTGGGGAGCCGGCCCCGTGATGCCGTGCCGCTTCATCAAGCGCAGGCCCACCGGCCCACCGATCACGCAACCCATGACCAAACCCCACGTGGACGCCGCGATGGCCGCCGGCAATGCGCCGGTGGCACCGGCCGCTTCCATCACAGGGCCAAAGGCGGCCGACGTACCATGCCCGCCTGTCATCGCCACTGACCCCGCCGCCACGCCGATCAAAGGGTTAGCCCCCAGCAGCATCGCCAGCGACACGCCCACGACGTTCTGCAAAATGATCAACGCTACCGCACAACCCAAAAACAGCCCGACGGCCAGACCGCCTTTCTTGAGCAGCTCAAAGCTGGCTGAAAAACCGATGGTCGTAAAAAAAGCCATCAGCAGGAAATTGCGGATATCGTCATTGAACTGGAAGGTAAACGTACCGGTCTGGTGACCAAGCAGAGCGATCAGCGAAAACACCAGTCCGCCGATGATGGGGCTGGGGATGAAGTAGCGCGCCAGAATGGCAACACGATTCTTGATGTACTCCCCTAAAACCAGAAAGACAGCGGCCATGCCGACTGTCTGCGCGATATCAAGCTCGATATTCATGAATCCTTTCCCTTACATCTTTTGGATAGGTACGCGCCCCGCCAAACCTGGGCAGGATTCTCTGCCGCAACGACCCGGGTGCGCGCGCAAATAAGTTGCAGGCCGGCCACACGATAGCGCGGCCCGCCTGTGCTAGCAAATTGCAGCGGGGTTCAGAAAATAACATGAACTATTGATTTAACGGGCAATAAACGCCTATTTACCGCGATCTGCTTACAAAAAAAACCCGCTAAAAAGCGGGTTTCATAGGGAGAGACGCAATCGCCGATCAGCGGTCGCGCTGCACGGAAAAAGCGCACAAATGCAACAAAACCTGTTTGAATTCGCTCTCGGGCACCGACTCCAGAGCTTGCACGGCCAATTCAGCTTCGGCTTCGGCAGCCTGGCGGGTATAAGCCAGTGCATCGGTCTGTTCAATGGCCTGGGCCACGGCCGCAAAATCGGCGTCGCCGGTTTCGATGGCGTTCTTGATAAGCTGCGCCTGCTCGGGCGTGCCCACTTCCATGACTCGAATCAAGGGCATGGTAGGCTTGCCTTCACGCAGATCGTCGCCCACGTTCTTGCCCAGTGCCTCGGTATCGCCGGTGTAGTCCAGAACGTCATCGATCAACTGGAAGGCAGTACCCAAATGACGACCATAGGATGCCATTGCCTCTTCCAACTGGGGCGGCGCGCCGGCAACGATGGCACCCACCTGGGCAGCGGCCTCGAACAGCTTGGCGGTCTTGTAGCGCACGACCTGCAAGTACCGCTCCAGAGAAACGTCGGGATCATGCACGTTCAGCAACTGCAGGACCTCGCCTTCGGCAATGACCGTGGTCGCGCCCGACAGCACGGCCATGGAGCGCATGGAATCGGACTCGACCATCATTTCGAAGGAACGGGAATACAGGTAATCGCCCACCAGTACGCTGGCCGCATTGCCGAAAACCGCATTGGCCGTCTGGCGGCCACGGCGCATGTCCGACTCGTCCACTACATCGTCGTGCAGCAAGGTGGCGGTATGGATAAATTCCACTACGCCCGCCAGCAGATGATGCGTGCCGCCCTGATAGCCCAAGGCTCTGGCCACCAGCAGCAGCAAGGCGGGTCTCATGCGCTTGCCGCCGGCGCTGACAATATATTCGCCAATTGTGCGTATAAGTACCACGTCCGAATTCAAACGTGCACGGATAACGACATCGAGCGCCTTCATGTCGTCGGCGATAGGTTCAATCAGGGTTGCGAGGTTCAAAACAAAATTCCGGACGAGTAAGTGGTACAGCCAAACACAAGTGCTCAATTATACGGTTTTGAGTGGTGTTAAGCCTATTGTTAGCCATCATGCAGGGACTTGATGAGTGGAAAGCGTTTCAAATTAGCGATAATAGAGGTTTTGCAGACCGTTTACGGAGACTGTCTTGAATCCGCAAGACCTCAGCACCCTGATTGGCCGCGCCGAACGCGTCCTGGCCCAGTTGGAAGCCTGGCTGCCCCCCGCCCCCCCGCCCATCGACTGGGACGCCATTGCATTTCGCTGGCGCAAGAACGGCTCACGCGGCTGGCTGGAAGGCGTCCGGCACATTGCGGCCATACGCAGCCAAGATTTGCAGCACATCGATCGCCAGAAAAGCATCATCGAGCGCAACACACGCCACTTTCTGGAGGGCAAGCCCGCCAACAATGTGCTGATGACCGGCGCGCGCGGCACCGGCAAAAGCTCGCTGGTCAAAGCCATGCTGTCGCAATTTGCCGATAAAGGGCTGCGTCTGATCGAAGTGGACAAATCGGATCTGGGCGATCTGGGCGAGATCATCGAACTGATCAGCACCCGTCCCGAACACTTCATCATTTTCAGCGATGATCTGTCCTTCGAGGAAGGCGAAGCCGGCTACAAGGCCCTGAAATCCGTGCTGGACGGCTCGGTGGCCTCGCCCGGCGACAATGTGCTGATCTATGCCACATCCAACCGACGTCACCTGATGCCCGAATACATGAAGGAAAATCTGGGTACGTCCACCGCCGCCGACGGCGAGATCCACCCCGGCGAAGCCGTGGAGGAAAAAGTATCGCTGTCCGAGCGCTTTGGTTTGTGGCTGTCCTTCTACCCGTTCAAGCAAGACGATTATCTGGACATTGTCTACTACTGGCTGGGCGAGCTGGGATGCCCCGCCGACCAGATACAAGCGGCGCGCACCGAAGCGCTGCAATGGACACTGGAGCGCGGTTCGCGCTCGGGACGCGTGGCGCGCCAATTTGCCCGCGACTGGACGGCCCGCCATGTCTAAACCCTGCATCGAAGTGGCTGTGGGTGTCCTGTTGCAAGCTGATGGCAAAGTGCTGCTGGGCAGCCGACCGGCCGACAAGCCCTGGCCGGGCTGGTGGGAGCTGCCTGGTGGCAAGATCGAGCCCGGCGAGGATGTGTTGCAGGCGCTGGTTCGCGAACTGCGCGAGGAGCTGGACATCACCGTTACCCAGGCCCAGCCTTGGGTAACGTATACGCACGAATACCCAAAAAACTTCGTCAAACTGTACTTTTGCCTGGTGCGCGGCTGGGAAGGCACGCCGCGCAGCATGGAGGGGCAGGAACTGGCCTGGGTAGACCCCGCCGGCCCCCTGAGCGTCGGCCCGGTGCTGCCGGCCACGGAACCCCCGCTTAAATGGCTGCAATTGCCCGAACGCTACCTGATCACCCAGATCCAGGAGCCGGCCAGGCTGGCCGGCTATCTGCAACAACTGGAGCACGCCTTGCAGCAAGGCGTGGCACTGGTTCAATTCCGTGAACCCGAATGGGCGGCGCGTGCAGATGCGGAATTCAGCTTGCACCAAGCATTCTTGCAAGTGGTCAACCTATGCCACCGCTACCGCGCCCGCTGTCTGGTCAACAGCGTTCACCCGGAAAGCTGGTGGGACCATGCCGACGGCGTGCATCTGCGCAGTGTCGATGCCCAGGCGCTGGCCGAGCGACATCACGACACGCTGACCTCGGTGCCAGCCCTCAAGCAAGGCTTGATCGGAGTATCCGCTCATCAAGCCGCGGACATCGACGTGGCCCGCCGGCTTCAGGCCGACTTTCTGGTGCTGGGCCATGTGCTGGATACCCCGTCCCACCCCGGCCAGCCCGGCATGGGGTGGGCGCATTTCAGCGAATTGGCGGGGCTAGCCGGCCGCCCGGTCTACGCCATCGGTGGGCAATCCGCGCAAACACTGCCTATCGCCCGCCAGCATGGTGCCCACGGCATCGCTGGCATACGCGCCCTTCTGGACACCCCGCCCGCATGATGCCGCCCGTCACCATCTCGGAGCACGAAGGCGTACGCTACCTGCACCTGGGTTCGCCCTGGGTGCAGGGTGCCATGCGCCTGGACGATCCCGACCGTCTGGAGCTGGAATACATACGCCAGATGATGATGTGGACACTGTTTCTGGAACAGCCCCGGCGCATTGCGCAGTTAGGACTGGGAGCCGGGGCGCTGACCCGTTTTTGTCACCAACGCTTTCCCCAGGCACTGGTCGAGGCGGTGGAGTTAAATCCCGATGTGCTGCGGGCCTGCCGACTGCTATTCGAGCTGCCGCCCGATAACGAACGGCTGCACGTGCATGTGTGCGATGCACTGGACTACCTGGAAAAGCAGGACGCTAGCCTGGATATTTTGCAGGTAGACCTGTATTCGGACCAGGCCGAACATCCGGCCCTGGAAGATCAGGCGTTTTATCAGGCCTGCCAACGGGCGTTGACCCCACAAGGGCTGCTGACCGTCAACCTGCTGGGTTCGCCCTTGGTCCACGCCCGCAATCTGCATGCCTTGCAAAACAGCTTCGCCGCCGTCGCCTGGATGCCCGAGACCCACGACGGCAATATTGTCGCCATCGCCTTTAACGAAGCGCCGCAGATCGATTTCGACGAGCTCTACGAACGGGCTGATCGTATCCAGGCGCAATGGGACTTGTTCGACGCCCGCCGCTGGGTAGACGGTCTGTATGCCTGGATGGAACAAGACTGAAACGCCCCCCTGCGTAGGCCCCGAGCGGCCCGCAGGGCGCTACGGCACCGCTGGCTGAGCCACAGCACCAGACGCAGCGGCCGTATCGGACACCGCCGTCCAGCCCCCGCCCAGCGCGACCAGCAATTTGACCGCTGCCCGCAGGCGTTGCGACTCTATATCCAAGGCCTGCTGCTCCGCCGAAAACGCCGACGTTTCCGTCTGGGCCAGACTCAGATAGTCCACCAGACCGGCATCAAACTGATTCCGAGTCAATTGCAAAGACTCGCGCGCAGCCGCCAGCGCGCGAGACTGGCTGATCTGTTCACGTCCCAGGCCATATAGCTCGGACAGCGCATCCTCGACCTCTTTCAGAGCTTCCAGCACCGTCTGTCGATACGCAGCCACCTGCTCGTCGTAGCTGGCCTGGGCCTGATTGACCTGGGACTGGCGTGCGCCAAAATCCAGCAAGGTCAACGCCAGGGACGGCCCTAAAGACCAGACCCGC
Organism: Alcaligenes sp. SDU_A2; assembly: GCF_038237375.1. Taxonomy (NCBI): domain Bacteria; kingdom Pseudomonadati; phylum Pseudomonadota; class Betaproteobacteria; order Burkholderiales; family Alcaligenaceae; genus Alcaligenes; species Alcaligenes sp. SDU_A2. The sequence goes on from NZ_CP151273.1 coordinate 3,399,614, forward strand.
GCCGGCGCAGTCAGCCAATTACTCAGGTCCGAGCTTTTGAAGCCGCCGCCCGCATTCAAGGTCAAGCTGGGAAACCAGGCCGCCTTGGCGACGCCGATCTGGGCGTTCGCCTGTGCCATGCGACGCTCGGCGGCGGCCACATCGGGGCGCCGCTCCAGCAAACTGGACGGCAAGCCTACGGGAATCTCGGGTGTCACTGGCCAGGGCGCATTGGGCACCACTTCAAACTGCGACGGAGCCCGTCCCACCAATACGGCCATCGCATGGTGATACGACGATTTCTCGCGGTCCAGCGCCAAGCGCTGAGTGCGCGCCCCTTCCAGCTGGCTAAGCGCCGCCGCGACATCGCCGGGCGCGGAAAATCCAGCATCCAGGCGATTCTGATTGATCTGCAAAGAGCGCTCGTAAGCCTGAACCGTGCGATCCAGCAACCGCACCGCCGATTCCGCGCTGCGATACTGAAAATACGTCTGCGCCAACTGAGACTGCAAGCTAAGGCGGGTCGCGGCCATATCGGCTGCGCTGGCCTGTAAAGACGCGTCGCCAGACTCCAGTTGCCGGCGTATACGGCCCCACAAATCCACTTCCCAAGTCACGTTCAAGCTCAGGTCGTACGCGCTGCTGCTTTGGCTGCTCGTCCCCGACCCGCTGCCTTGGCGTGTGGACGAGGCCGAACTGCTGACCGCAGGAAACAAACCCGAACGGGTATTGGACAAAGCGGCCTGGGCCTGCCGCACCCGCGCCTGGGCCTGCTGCAAGGAGTAGTTCTGCTCGTTCAGGCTGCTCATCAAGGTATCGAGCACCCCGTCGTTAAAGACCCGCCACCATGCCCCTCTGTCCTGCAGGTCGGCCGGCTGCGCGGGCTGCCAGCTTCCCTGGGCTTTCGCCTCGCGGAAGTGTTCGCCGACGTGGGCCTGGGGCCGCTGGTAATCGGGGCCGACAGCACAACCGGCCAGCGCAGCCAGCAATACCGCCAGGCTTAATGCCCGACTTCGGGACGCGATGAATCGACGGTTAGCGGGCATATCAGCTCTGCTCATTCAAGATAGTACGGCGCGCACGGCGCGAAAAACGATGGCGCAAGCGGTCCAGGTACAGATAGACCACTGGCGTGGTGTAAAGCGTCAGGATCTGACTGAGCACCAGACCACCGACGATGGTCACCCCCAAGGGCTGACGCATCTCCACGCCCGGCCCCGAGGCCAATACCAGCGGAATAGCGCCAAAAATAGCCGACAAGGTGGTCATCATGATGGGCCGGAAACGCACCAGGCAGGCTTCGTAAATGGCCTGACGCGAGTCCAGACCGCGTTCGCGCTCCATCTGCAAGGCATAATCGACCATCATGATGGCATTTTTCTTGACGATGCCGATCAACAGAAAAACGCCGATCATGGCGATCAGGTTGAACTCGCCGCTGGTCATCATCAGGGCCAGCAAAGCACCGATACCGGCAGAAGGCAAAGTAGACAAGATCGTCAACGGGTGCATATAGCTTTCGTACAGCATGCCCAGCACAATGTACAAAGCGACCAGTGCTGCCAGAAACATCAAGGGTTGCTTGGCGATGGAGTCGAGCATCTGGGCAGTATTGCCCTCGAAACCGGCCTGAATCTCGCGTGTCGGCAACTGGATTCGCGCCATCGCCTGGTCGATCGCGGCCCGTGCCTGACTCAGCGTCACGCCTTCTGCCAAACCGAAAGATACGGACTCCGCCACCAACAAACCTATATGGTTGATGCCGCGCGGCGTGGTGCCGCTGGTAAACGTCGTAAAGGCCGACAAAGGCACACGTTTGCCGTCCCGCGCTACGACCTCGATTTCCTGTAGCGACTGCAGATCCTGGGCAAAGCGTTTTTCTACCTCCATGACCACACTGTACTGATTCAGCCGTCCGTAAATCGTGGATACCTGCCGCTGGCTGAAGGAATTGTTCAAGGTACTGGCGACCAGGGCCATGTCCACACCCAGACGGGTGGCCCGATCACGGTCGATGGCCAGCCGCACCTGCCCGGCCTTGTCATCGGTGCTGGTATCCACATCCACCAGCTCGGGCAATTCGGCCATGGCCTGCTGGACTTTAGGCACCCAGGTCTTGAGCAGATCCAGGTCGCTGCCCAACAAGGAATAATCGTACGACCCCGAACGAGAACCCCCGCCTCCCCCCACCGGAATATCCTGCTGCGGCACCATGAACATGCGCGCGCCCGGTGTCGTGCCCAGCGGCACACGCAAACGGTTGACCACATCAGTCGCGCTGGCACCGCGCTGGTCCAGGGGTTTAAGTTCGACCAGAATGAATGAGGAGGTGCTTCCGCCGCGTCCGCCCGCAAACACAGCCACCGATTGAATATCCGGGTCCTGATTCAGAATGGAGCGGAAATGTTCCAGCTTGGGTTCCATGGCCTGAAAGGAGGTGCCCCGGTCCACACGAAAAAAACCCATCAACTGACCGGTATCCTGCTGCGGAAACAAACCTTTGGGCACCACGGCATACAAATAGACATTCAAACCTATCGTGGCAAACAGCGAAAACAACATCAGCCGGTGATGCCTCAAGGCCCACTCCAGCGAACGCCGATAGCCGAGCCAACTGACCCGTCCCACCCAACCCAGAAAACGGCTGATCGGATTGCGGACCTGTCCATGCTGAGGTCCGGGACGCAGCAAACGGGCCGACATCATGGGCGTGACTACCAGAGAGATGATCAGCGACACCAGCACCGCCGTGCACAAGGTCACGGCAAACTCCATGAACAGGCGGCCCGCCAGTCCACCGATCAACCACAAAGGAATGAATACCGCGACCAGAGACAGGCTCATGGCCGTAACGGTAAACCCCACCTCGCGCGTGCCGCGCAACGCCGCCCGCATGGGCGACAGTCCCTTCTCCAGGTAGCGCATGATGCTCTCGAGAACGACGATGGCATCATCCACCACAAAACCGGTGGCCACAATCAAGGCCATCAGTGAAATGGTGTTGAGCGTAAATCCAAACAGATACATCAGCGCAAACGTGCTGATCAGCGACGCCGGCACGGCGATGGCCGGTATCAGGGCAGCGCGCCAATTGCGCAGAAACAGCAAGACCACCAGCACGACCAGGGCCACGGCGATAATCAGCGTCAGCTGCGCCTCCTCCAGTGTGGCCCGTATGCTGGGCGTGCGGTCCTGCGCCACCGACAGGTGCGCCTGGCTGGGCAGCATGTCTTCGATGTCTGCAAGGCGTTCGCGTATGGTATTGACCGTCTCGATGATGTTGGCCCCCGCCTGACGGCGCACAATCAACAACACCGCCGGCTGATCGTTCAGATAGCCAAGACTGTGTATGTCCTCGACCGAATCTTCAACCTTGGCCACATCGCCAAGGCGTATCACCTGCCCGTCCTGGGTCTTGAGGACCAGGGGCTCAAACAGCCGGGCCTGGTTGTACTGCTTGCCCGAGCTCAGTTGCCATTGTTCCTGGGCGTTATCCAGATAGCCATTGGGCCGCAGACTGTTGGCGTTGTTGATGACAGTGCGCACATCATCCAGCGCAATGCCCGCCGATGCCAGAGCCTGGGGGTTAAGGCCGACACGCACGGCCGGCAGCGAACCACCGCCCACCTCCACCGAACCCACCCCTGGGATCTGCGCCAGCTTCTGCTGCACGATACCGCTGGCCATATCGTAGAGTTGCGCCTGGGTCGCGGTGGGTGAGGTCAGCGCCAGCACCATGACCGGCATGGACGAAGGGTTGACCTTTTCGTAGGTCGGCACATTGGACATGCCCGAAGGCAACATGGGCCGCGCCTGATTGATAGCCGCCTGCACATCGCGGGCCGCACTCTCGATACTGCGCTCCAACTCGAACACCAAAATGATCTGGGTCGAGCCTTCGTTGCTGCGTGAGCTCATCTCGCTAATACCGGCAATCGAGCCCAGCGCCTGCTCCAGCGGTGTCGCCACGCTGGAGGCCATCGTCTCCGGACTGGCTCCAGGCAAGCTGGCCGTGACCGCAATCATAGGAAATTCCATTTCCGGCAAGGGAGCCACCGGCAACAGCCGCAAAGACAGCGCCCCCACCAGCACCATGGCCAGTGCCAGCAGGCTGGAGCCTACTGGTCGGAAAATGAATAAACCCAGCAAACGCTTCATGCCTGCCCACGCGCGCCGCTGCGGCGAGTGAAACGGTCGAAGAACAGGTAGATCACAGGCGTCGTGAACAAAGTCAGCACCTGGCTGGCCAGCAGGCCACCCACCATGACCAGGCCCAGCGGCTGGCGCAGCTCCGCGCCCGAGCCGGTGGCGAACATCAACGGAATGGCACTGAACAAGGCGGCCAGCGTCGTCATCAGAATCGGCCTAAAACGCAGCAGCGCCGCCTGGTGAATCGCCTGACGCGGCGTCAAGCCCTGCTCGCGCTGGGCCTCCAGGGCGAAATCAATCATCATGATGGCGTTTTTCTTGACGATGCCGATCAGCAAAATAATGCCGATGACGCCTACCATGTCCAGGTCCCGCCCGGCCAGCAGCAGAGCCAGCAAGGCACCGATGGCGGCCGACGGCAGCGTGGACAGAATGGTAACGGGATGGATATAGCTTTCGTACAAAATCCCCAGCACGATGTACATCGTCAGCACGGCAGCCAGCATCAGCCACAGCGTACTGGACAGCGACGCATTAAAAGCCTTGGCCGCGCCCAGATAGCGCAAGTCTACCGAATCGGGCATACCGATCTGCGCGCCTACGGCTTCAATGGCCTGAACCGCATCGGACAAGGAATGGCCGGGGGCCAGATCAAAGGATGCATTCACGGCCGGGAACTGGCCCAGACGCTCTACCGACAGCGCGCCCGGCAACAATTGGACGCGAGCCAGGGAGGTCACCGGCACCATATTGCCCGCGCTGGTCGCCACATATATGTGTTCCAGATTCTGCGGACTCTGGCGGGCCTGTTCCTTGACTTCCAGCACGACGCGGTACTGAGCCGACTGCGTGTAGATGGTGGAAATCAGCCGCTGCCCGAACGCATCGTATAAGGCATCGTCGATTGCCGCCTTGGTCACGCCTACCCGAGCCGCCGCATCGCGATCTATATCCAGCAGTACCTGCAGGCCATCGTTCTGCAGGCTGGTGGACGCTTCCTTAATCTGAGGCAAGGCACGCACCGCCTCCAGCCACTTAGGCATCCACTCGTTCAGAATCTGCGGGTCGGGATCGGACAGAGCCAGTTGATACACATTGCGGCTGATCTGATCATCAACCGTCAGCTCCTGAATGGACTGCTGGTAAGACGTCAGGCCAGGTATCCCCGCCAGGCGTTCGTCCAGCCGCTCCATGATTTCGTTGGCCGAGGCCCGGCCGCTGCTCTGTGGTTTAAGCGCAATCTGCATACGGCCGTTGTTCAACGTGGCATTCGTTCCATCTACACCGATAAACGAAGTAACCGTCTGCACATCCGGGTCCTGCAGCACTATGGCGGCGGCTTCTTGCTGCAAACGGCTCATGGAGCGAAAAGACGCGGTCTGCGGCCCTTGGGTGATTACCTGAATCAAGCCGGTATCCTGCTGGGGAAAAAATCCCTTGGGCACCATCAGGTACAGCAAGGCAGTCAGCACGACCGTTCCCAGCGCCACCAACAAGGTCAGCGTCTGATGCCGCAACACCAGCACCAGGCCCTTGTCGTAAGCCTGAATCAACCTATCCATCTGCACGCCGGCCCAGGTCGTAAAGCGTCCATGTTTTTGCTGCGCGCTGGGCGTGAGCATACGCGCGCACATCATGGGCGTGAGCGTCAGCGATATAAACAGTGACAACAAAATGGCCACGGCCAGCGTAATGGCGAACTCGCTGAACAAGCGCCCGATCACATCGCTCATGAACAGCAGCGGGATCAACACGGCAATCAAGGAAATGGTCAGGGACAGCAAGGTAAAACCAATCTGCGCCGCGCCTTTCAGGGCTGCCTGCATGGCGCTCTCGCCCTTTTCGATATACCGGGCAATGTTCTCGATCATGACGATGGCGTCGTCCACCACAAAGCCCGTGGCAATCGTCAACGCCATCAACGTCAGGTTGTTAACGCTAAAGCCACATAAAAACATGATCGCAAACGTACCGATCAGGGAAATAGGCACAACCACGCTGGGAATAATGGTCGCCGTCCAGGTACGCAGAAATACAAACGTCACCAGCACCACCAGGGCGATGGCCAGCAACATTTCTTTCTGAACATGATCGACCGAATCGCGGATGGTCTGGGTCCGGTCTGTGGCGACCGTCACGTCCACCCCGACCGGCAAGGATTGCCGTATCTCGGGCAGCAGATCCTGAATGCGGTCGACCACATCGATGACATTGGCACCGGGCTGACGCTGGATATTCAACAAGATAGCCGGATCGGTCCCCACCCAGGCCGCCTGGCGCACGTCCTGGGCATCGCGCACGACCGTTGCCACTTCGCCCAACCGTACGGCGGCATCGTTCTGATAAGCAATGATCAGATTTTCGTAATCGCGCACCGACTGCAATTGTTCGTTCGCGCTGATGCTGGTCGAGCGCTGCGGCCCATCCAGATTGCCTTTGGGTTGGTTGACGTTCGCAGCGACAATCGCCTGCCGGACGCTGGCCAGCGTCAGGTTGCGGGCTGCCAGCGCAGACGGATCGGCCTGGATGCGCACGGCCGGCTGCTGACCGCCTGCAATGCTGACCAGACCCACTCCATTGACCTGAGACAGCTTTTGCGCAACACGCACATCGATCAGATCGCGCACTTCGTGCAACGGCATGTTCGGAGAAGTGACCGCCAAGGAAATAACCGGTGTGTCAGCCGGATTGACCTTGTTGTAGATGGGCGGTGCCGGCAGGTCGTTAGGCAACATGGTCGAGGCTGCATTGATCGCCGCCTGCACTTCCTGCTCGGCCACATCCAAGGACAAGCCCAATTCAAACTGCAAGGTAATGCGCGACGCCCCCCCCGAACTGGACGAAATCATCTGCGACAGACCGGACATGCTGCCGAAACGCCGCTCCAGCGGCGATGTAACCAGGGCCGCCACCACATCCGGGCTGGCTCCCGGATATAAGGTCACAACCTGGATCGTGGGGTAATCGACCTGGGGCAACGCGGCCACGGGCAGCATGCGGTACCCCAGCAAACCGGCCACCAACAATGCCACCATCGCCAGCGTAGTGGCCACCGGGCGCAATATGAAAAGGCGGGACATGCTCACGCTTTAGTCGTCCTCGAGTTCGTCATCAGGGCCGCTGCCTTTGTGCTGTGCCCCGGCTGCCCGAACTTTTTCGCCATTCTCCATGACCTCGACCACAGACCCTTCACGCAGGCGGTCCGTGCCTTCCACCACAATACGATCACCCGCATTCAGCCCCGACACGACCAAGGTTTGGTCCAACGACGCCGTGCCCAGCTCCACCGGCTGTATATGCACCTTGTCATCCGCATTCAGCGTATATACATACGTACCCACCGAGCCGCGCTGCACGGCATAAGATGGAATCAGCAGTCCTTGCTGCTGGCCCAAATACACGCGTGCATTGACGAATTGATTGGGAAACAGATGCTCGTCGGGGTTATCGAATTCGGCTTTGACACGCAAGGTGCCCGTGGCCACATCTATCTGATTGTCCAGCGCCTGCAACCGCCCTTTGTCCGACAACACCTGTCCGTCGCTGCCGGTGACCTCCACGCGCAGCGGCTGCTGACTCTGGCGCATCGCCTGGACTAAAGCCGTCAACTGGTTCTGCGGCAAAGAGAACTCCACCCCGATCGGATCGACCTGAGTAATAATCACCATGCCGTCCGTGTTCGCTGCGGAAATCAGATTACCCTGATCCAGCTTGCCCAAGCCCAAGCGCCCCGTCAAAGGCGCGGTAATGCGGGTACGATCCAGCTGCAACTGAGTGCGCGCCACCTCCGCCTGCTGGGATACGACCTGCGCCTGCAATTGCTGCACGGCCGTCTGCTTAGTTTCCAACGCCTGACGCGACACCGAATTCTGTTGAAACAACACGCGATGCCGCTGCAGCTCCTGCTGGGCCCCTTTCAGTTGGGCCTGACTCTGCAACAGTTGCCCACGCGCCTGATCCAGTTGCACCTGATAGGTACGCGGATCGATCTGGGCCAGCACATCGCCAGCCTGCACGCTTTGGCCATCGTTGAAATAGACACGCTCAAGCACGCCGTCAACTTCGCCCCGGACCGCCACCGTTTGCAACGGCTTGACCGTTGCAATCGCCGTCAGCGTCTGATCGATGAGTCCTGGCTGCACCGTTACGGCCCGCACAGGGACTTTGCCGGCTCCCAGCATGCCGCGCGCTCGACCCGATTCTTGGTCGGTGGCCGTCGAGTCCGGGGTCAGCATGTAATAAGCCAGGCCCGCGGCCAGCACACCCAGCCCCCACCAGACATAGAACGACCGGGACTTGCGGCCCCTGCCTGCATTGAACTCCGACATGTAAGCTCCCGGCTAAAACTAGATTGTCTGCGCACAGCGTCAAAATCAGCGTTTAACAGACCGCAGTCCAGGCCCTTGGAGGGCACGCCTGCGTGCGCACGATATTCTCCATCGCAGCGCCGATGCGAAACAAGCTCAAACATTCAGGCGCAGCCTATGTGCAACAGGCGCGCCATAAAGCGCGCCTGCCCGGGCCAGTATAAATTTCGCTATATGAACCTGATATGAACGAAGCCGTTCAGCCGAAATTGCAACGCGCCAGACGAAAAGGGATATCGGCCGTCACCGGCTGGGGCTTAAGTTGATTGTCCTGCTGCACAAAACGCACCCAGACCACATAACGGTTGGCGCTCATTTCGGGGTAAATGCGCGCACCTGCATCCACCCAGACCCGCAGCAGTTGAAATGACTTGCCCGCCAGCATTTCCTGGTAGGAGCCTTCGCGCGCCACTTGGTTGATGGCATCCCCCGACTGACGCAAAAGCCGCAAAATAAGCGCCAAACCCTGATAAAGGGGGGTAAATGGCTCGGACCAGAGCCGGATATCCTCGACACGCTCGGCATCGGGCCGCTGCTGCCAGGAATAGTACGACGGCAAATCCACCTGGGACGTACCGCCCGGCACAGCGACACGTCCGCGCAGGCTGCTGAGCCATTCGTTCTCGCGCAGACCCTGGCCCACGCGTCCCTGGGCAGACAGATCGGCGGCGGCACCGTTGATTTCGTCCAGCATATTGTCCAGCGCCTGCAGTTGCACGCCGGGGTGTTCGCGCAGGGCAGCCAGCGCGATCCGCTGGCGCTCCAGATCCTGAAGGACGGCAGAACGCAGATCGGTCCGATCGGAGATGTCCAGCAGATCAAACAGCGTCGCCACAGCGATCTGATGAGAATGCGCATCCAGGCTGCGGGCGAAGTGAAACAGCCGCTCGAACAGGTACTCGACCCGGAGCAAAGCCCTGACACGCTCGTTGCATGGGTATTCGTATAGAGTCACGCGTTTAGAAACCTTTAATTGACTGCTTGGGCCGGGGGCAGACCTGCGCTCAACCAGACAAAGCGCACCAGGCTTGATGTACAGCCCGGGCACGTTGCTCCAGGAGCGGCAGCGTTGTGTCCCCGTCATTAAGGACAATATCGTCAGCCAGCGCGAGCCGCTGCTGGCGCGAAGCCTGAGCGGCCATGATACGCTCAATCGTGGCGACCGACAGTCCGCTGCGCTGCTGAACGCGGCGCACCTGCGTAGCCGTATCGCAATCCACAACACAGATGCGATCGACCCGGTCCCGCCAACGTCCGGATTCCACCAGCAAAGGCACAACCACCACAAGATAACATCCCTTAGCCGCCAAGGTCTGTGCTTTTGTTACAGCGAAGATCAAAGGGTGGACGATTTCTTCAAGACGACGGCGTGCCTGGGCATCCTGAAAAACACGGGTGCGCATCCGCTCGCGGTCCATGGCACCGTCCGGCGCAATGAACTCGTGACCAAACGCCTGCCGTATGGGTTCTATGGCCTGCCCGCCCGGTGCCGTCAGCTGATGGGCGATGACATCGGTATCTACCACCGCCGCCCCCCAGGCCTGGAAAAAATCCGCCACCCGGCTTTTGCCCGACCCTATACCGCCCGTCAGCCCTATCGTCAGCATGTTCCGCCCGCCCGTCAAAAATGAAACTGTAACGCAGGGCAGGCGTTCCTTCTATCCTGTATGAACGCCCAGTCCCAGGAACCACCCCGGTTGCCTCAAAGGCGCTGTCATGCTGCTACGGTCTCGCGTAGAATCGCACTATCCCTCTTCACGGAATTGCGCCATGCTTGCTCAGAAGATCTCGTCCCTGCGTCCTCTTTCCCTGGTGCTGGTCGCCCTGCTGGCCGCCTGCGCCCAGACTCCGTCCCAGCCAGATGCCAACCAAGGCCGTGGCTCCACACAGCAAGACGCCCTGCGCAACGCCCAGGGCCGGGACACAGCACGCGCCCCTTCCCAGATTTCGCTGGGATTTGGCGACCAGGAAGGCGTGCGTGCCGTCGAACCAGCCCAACCCACGCAAGAAGCCGCACCGCTGGGCAATGCCATCGCCGAACTGGCCGAACCCAAAACCTTTCTGGGCACCTTGTCTTGCCCCCCCCAGAGCGGTGCCTGCACGCCTTCCAAGATCAGCCTGACCCTGGCACCGGCAGGCCAATGGCGCTTGCGCACCGAATCACTGGGCGGTGGCCAGACACACAGCGCGGGCGGTTGCTGGGTTCCTATCGGGGCGCAACCAACCCGCATCGCCTTGCTGACCGACAAAGACAGCACGATGGCAGACCTGAGCTTTCTAAATGGCAACGTACTGCGTATCAATACCTTCAATCAGCAGCGTCCGACCCTGGAAAGCCGGCTGACCCGCCAGGCCGACATAGATCCTATTGCAGAACTGGACGGCAAACCCGTTCCGGCCTGCCGCTAAGCCACCTGGCAAGCACTGCCGCCCATGACCCTGGGCGGCAGCACATCCAGCAAATCCGGTTCGCTAAAGACAAAACGAGTCAGCTCTACCGCATTGCGCACCCGCAACTTCTGAAAAACACGCGCCCGGTGTGCTTCTACCGTGCGCTGTGAAATCGCCAGTTCGGCGGCAATGACCTTATTCGCCTTGCCGATGGCGATGTACGACAATACATCGCGCTCACGCGGCGTCAGACTGTCAAAAAGGACGGAAGCGGGAAGATGACCATTCAACACCATATCAGGCTCACGATTTAGACACCGGACGAAGAAACCATCCGATCCATTAAACATTAGCTAGGACACATAGTTTGTCATTCTATGCAACAAGCTGGCGACTGTTAGCTTTGACAGGATGACTTTGTCACATGCCTAATCTACCTTATTGTCCCTGCCTGACATAGGCGCATCGGCCGACCTCCTGGTTTCACAAGCATCGCCTCCCTGCTACCGCCATCATTCCGAACAAATCCTCTGAATATCAAGAGCAAAAATAGGTTCTTCGCTATATACCGGGATTCCTTTGTATTGGGTTGGTCGTTTGGGTCAAACAGACAGAAATTCGGGTTCTCGCCAGACCGGCCTTAGCGATCCGGCTTGGCTGGGTCCTTCGCCCGCGCTGCGCGCGGGTTCCCTGGTCAGAATACCGGGGCGGGCGGGGCGTGAACTCGCAGGGTGATTCGTCCACTGGACGAATCACAAACACCCTGCTCGAACAGCACGCCCCTTGCCTCCCGCCCCAGTATCCCGCCTGCGGCGAAGGCCCTGACTCGCCCGCCGTCCCGCTAAGGCCGGCCTGGCGAGAACGGCACCGCGGTGCACGACCCAAACGGCGGGATGTCCGTATACACCGTACAAGGTATCAGCCACCCACATAATTTCTTGTTCGGCATGAAGGCATATCGCCGGGACTATGTCGCCTGTGTTTTGAGCCATTCAAGGCGCGGCATGCTCGGACGGTGCTGCGCCTTGAATGGCGTCTTCAAACAGCCCGTTCCTCATCGAATGAGTAAATTGACTCCCGGAATGCTTCGAAGAACCAAAAAAAAGCACGGACCAAGCCGTGCTGTGCGTCATTCGGGCGTCTGCGCGCCGAAATCAGGCTTTTGTCATTTCCAGGTTGTCGATCAGGCGGGTAGCGCCTAATTTGGCCGCAGCCAAGGCAACCAGCGGCTCGCCGGCCAAGATCTGTTCTTCGGTCGGCTCCAGCAAGTCCGACTGGCGACGCAGGGCCATATAGTCCACCTGCCAACCGCGTTCAGCCAGCGTACGGGTAGCCCGTGCCTCGATCTGCTCACGGCTATCGCCTTGCTGCAATTGCCGCGCCATTTCCTGCAACGCCTGATACAGCTGCGGTGCTTCGGCCCGTTCGCTGTCGGACAGATAGCGATTGCGCGATGACATGGCCAGACCATCATCCTCGCGCACCGTCTCGTGTGCCAGAATCTCTACCGGCAGCTGAAACTGGCGCACCATTTGGCGCACGACCATCAGTTGCTGGTAGTCCTTCTTGCCAAATACGGCCACACGCGGCTGCACACAGGAAAACAGCTTGAGCACCACCGTACACACGCCTTCAAAGAAGTCCGGACGGAAATGCCCTTCCAGGATGCGGCCCAGGTGATCGGGGGGGCTGACGCGAAAGTTCTGCGGCTCTGGATACATTTCTTTTTCCGACGGCGCAAACAGCACGTAGACATCGCGCCCCTGCTCCATCTTGGCCACATCATCCTGCAAGGTGCGCGGATAGCGGTCAAAATCTTCGTTGGGGCCAAACTGCAGGCGATTGACGAAAATGCTGGCAACCACCGGATCGCCATGCTGGCGCGCCAGCTTCATCAGGGACAAGTGCGCCTGGTGCAGATTGCCCATGGTCGGCACGAATGCCACGCGTGTCTGGCCTTGCAGCTGATCGCGCAGTTCTTGGATATTGTGGACGACTTTCAAAAAAATTCTCCGCTACGGAATAAGACCGGCCAAACGCCCCTAGGCCCGGATATAAGTCAGGCGCAGGTAAATGGGAGCATAGGGCTCGGCCTGCGTGATTTCAAGCAATGACTCGCGCGCCAGCTCCAGCATGGCCAGAAAATGCACGACGATCACCGCCGCCGGATCGCCCTGATCCAGGCGTTCGGAAAAAAGCTGGGTAAATTCCATGAAACGCACATCCTGCAGGCGACGCAAGATCTGGCTCATGTGATCGCGAACCGACAACTGTTCGCGGGTGATTTTATGGCTGGCATTCAGTTTGGCGCGCTTGAGAATGCCCAGCCAGGCCTGGCGCAGATCGTCGGCGCACACCTCGGGCAATATTTCTTCCACCACCAGTTCGGCGTGCGCACCGGCCAAGAGATAGTCGCGCCCTTGCAGGGGCAAATCGTCCAGACGGCGCGCGCCCAGCTTCATGCGCTCGTATTCCAGCAGGCGTCGCACCAGTTCGGCACGCGGGTCCTCGACTTCTTCGCCGGTGTCGGCCTTGCGCACCGGCAGCAACATGCGCGACTTGATCTCGATCAGCAACGCCGCCATCAACAGGTATTCGCCGGCCAGCTCCAGATTGGTCGCCCGGATCTGATCCACGTACGATAGATACTGTCCCGTGACCTGAGCCATGGGAATATCCAGCACGTTAAAGTTCTGCTTGCGGATCAGGTAGAGCAACAGATCCAGCGGTCCCTCGAACGCATCCAGAAAGACTTCCAGCGCATCGGGCGGAATGTACAGATCCTGGGGGATGGCAAACAAAGGCTCGCCGTACAGGCGCGCCAGAACAGCGTCGGCCTGCGGCTCGTCCAGCACGAGGTCCGGCTCGATATCAGGCACAGGTCAGGCAGTCTGGTTCAGTTGTTTTCGTAGTAGACGTACGGCTTCTGAGGCGTGCGCCCGGCCTTGTAGCCATCTTGCAGTTCCTGGTCGATCTGCTTGTCCCAGAGACGATGGCGGCCTTCGCGCTGGCGGGCATCGGTATCGGGATACTGATCTTTATATTGTTTGATGAACTGCGTAATTTCCGATTCGTAATTCTTTGCCATAATACCTGTACGCCTAAAGTAATTGGATCAATCAAAAGTTCGAGTTTACTGCACCGGACGCCGGAGAGCTTGCTGCATGACGCCTGCCACGACCGAAACCGCCCCTGATGCGGCCATGTCCCCCCAGGAGCGCCGTGCCGTGCGCATTATTCCCTACATTGTCGGCTGCGCGCTGTTCATGCAAATGCTCGACTCCACCGTGGTGGCCACCGCCCTGCCCACCATGGCGCAGTCGCTGGACACCAGCGTGATCCGCATGAACATTATCATCACCAGCTATCTGCTGGCCGTAGCGGTATTCGTGCCCGTCAGCGGCTGGGCGGCCGACCGCTTCGGAGCCCGCAAAGTCTTTCTGGCCGCCATTTTACTCTTTACCGTCAGTTCTGTTGCATGCGCCCTGTCGCAAAGTCTGCCGCAACTGGTCTTGGCGCGGATAGTCCAGGGCATGGCCGGTGCCATGATGGTGCCGGTCGGACGCATCATACTGCTGCGCCGCGTGCCCAAAGACCAACTGCTAGGCGCCATGGCCGTACTGACCTTGCCGGCCCTGATGGGCCCTATCATCGGCCCGCCGGTCGGCGGCTTCCTCGTGACATACGCCACTTGGCACTGGATCTTTCTGATCAATGTCCCTGTCGGCGCGCTAGGTATCCTGCTGGTGCTCAAGTACATACGCGAAGACTATCCTACGGAGCGCACGCCGCTGGACTGGCTGGGCTTTATCCTGAGCGCCGTCTGCCTGGCTGCGCTGGTAACCAGTTTTGAAAACGCCGGCCACGGCACCTTGAGCTGGCCCACCCTGGGCTGGCTGACCCTGGCCGGCATCCTGGCCGGTCTCTGGTACATCTGGCACGCCCGCCGGGCGGCCTATCCCATCATTGACCTGTCGCTGCTGCGCACCAAAACCTTCGCCATTTCCGTGCTGGGCGGCAATCTGTGCCGCTTTTCCCTGGGTGCTTCGCCCTTTCTGCTGGCCATCCTGCTGCAAACCAGCTTTGGCATGAGCGCCCTGGCGGCCGGACTGATCACCTTTACCGGAGCCATAGGCGCGCTGGTCATGAAACTGGCTGCCCCGCCCATCATCCGGCGCTACGGCTTTCGCCGGGTACTGATCGCCAACGCCTGGCTAACGGGGTTTTTCATCGCCTTGTGCGCTTTGTTTCAGGCCAGCACGCCGCTTTGGCTGATGGCCGCCGTACTGACGGCCGGCGGTTTTTTCCGTTCCCTGCAGTTCACCGCCGTCAACGCCCTGACCTACGCCGACCTGGACTCGCAAGCCATGAGCCGCGCCAGCAGCTTCGCAGCGATGGCCCAGCAGTTGGCGATCAGCCTGGGCGTGGCCTGCGCGGCCGTCACGCTGAACATCAGCATGGCGCTACGCGCCTCCGACACGCTGACCACGCAGGATGTCATGTGGGCTTTTCTGGTTCTGGGAGTCATCACGGCCGCTTCCAGCGTGTCCTTTGCACGACTCTCGTCCAACGACGGGCAGGCTCTGCAAGAAAAACAGGCACGCCGCTGAGCGGCAAGCCGGTGTACGGGCGGCTGATCAAATCGGCGCAGAATCGTCGGCCAGCAGCATCACCAGCTTGCAATCGGGCCGTATGGCCAGCCTAAAGGTAAACTGCTGAAAACGCCGCACGCCCAGGCGCGGATGACGAAAGTCGCGCAAGCCACCCTCGCGCTCGACCACGGTCTGACGTCCCCACCAGAAGGCAAATACCTGACTTTGCTGGGTCAGTTCCAAAATCAGAGCCTGCAAATCGGCTTCTTGGGCGTGCGCGCCCACATCAGCGCGAAACTCGGCCACCACCCGGCTGGCGCGTTGCTCCCAGCCAACCACCAGATCGCGTGCGGCCGGGTCCAAAAAAATGTAGCGCAGCAAATTAGGCTGTTCGCTGCGATCCGGCCAGCCATCAAACAGTTCCAGCAAAGCCTCGTTGCGCGCCAGCACGTTCCAACTGCGATCCAAAATATACGCAGGTGCAGCAATGCTGTCCACGCACGCGCTCAGCCCCTGCGGCAAGGGCTGAATATCGCCCTGCCAATGCTCGGGGTCGGCACAATCGGCCAATTCAAACAGGTAATGCCGCTCGGCGCGGGCCAATTTAAGGACCGTCGCCAGGCGCGCGCACACAGCCGGTGATACGGTGACGTCGCGCCCCTGCTCGATCCAGGTGTACCAGGTCGTGCTGATATCGCACAACTGCGCCACCTCTTCGCGCCGCAAGCCTGGTGTGCGACGCCGCACTCCGGCGGCCAAACCCAAGTCTTCAGGCCGCAGGCGCTCGCGTGCATGACGCAGAAAACGCCCCAGTGCCTGACGCCGGGTCAGGCAGGTCGAGGACGCATCGCCCGCCGACGCCTTGTCGCGCCCGTCCATGTCAGCCCAGCACGCCCGACAAGGTACGGCGCACGTCTTCTTCCGTACGGCCACTGCGCTGGATGTAATCCTGGAGCTGGTCTTCGCCGATATTGCCCACGTTGAAATACTTGGACTGCGGGTGGCTGAAGTAAAAACCGGACACGCTGGAAGCCGGAATCATGGCGTAGCTGTCGGTGATGAACATCTCGATGTCTTCGCACTGCAAGACACGGAACATATCGTGCTTGACTACGTGCTCCGGGCAGGCCGGGTAGCCAGGGGCCGGACGAATGCCCTGGTATTTCTCGTCGATCAGCTCTTCGTTGGACAAACGCTCGTCGGTCACATAGCCCCACAAGTCCGTACGGACACGGGCGTGCAGGCATTCGGCAAAGCCTTCGGCAAAACGGTCACCCAGTGCCTTGATCATCAAGTCTGAGTAATCGTCACCTGCGGCCTGGAAACGCTCGGACAGCTTGTCCACGCCGATCCCGCCCGTGACGGCAAACATACCGATGTAATCGGCCACGCCGCTTTCTTTAGGTGCGATGTAGTCGGCCAAGCACTTGCTGTCCACACCTTCACGCTTGACGCCCTGCTGACGCAGATTGCGCCAGGTGAACAGGACGTCGCTGCGCGATTCGTCCGAGTAGACCTCGATATCCTCGCCGTTGACGGTATTGGCTGGGTAGAAGGCAATGACGCCATTCGCGGTCAACCAGCGACCTTCAATCACTTTCTTCAACATGGCCTGCCCTTCAGCAAACAGGGTCTTGGCCTGTTCGCCCACCACCTTGTCTTCCAGAATGGCCGGATATTTACCGAACAGGCTCCAGGTCTGGAAGAACGGCGTCCAGTCGATGAACTGGGCAATATCGGCCAGATCGTAATTCTTGAAGGTGCGGCGACCAATGAATTTAGGGCGTGGTGGCACGTAAGTGGACCAGTCAATGACAGGCTTGTCTTCACGCGCTTTTTCCAGCGAAATCAAAGGGGTGGCCTTGCGGTTGGCATGACGCTGGCGCACTTGTTCGTACTCCTCGCGCACTTCAGCCAAGAACTCGTCCACATTGTCCGACACTAGCTGGGTAGCTACACCCACGCAACGGCTGGCGTCCGGAGTGTAGATGACTGGGCCATCGTAATGCGGAGCAATCTTGACGGCCGTGTGCACGCGGCTGGTGGTTGCACCGCCAATCATCAGAGGAATATTGCGCTCGCGGAAGTACGGGTCGCGCTGCATCTCGGAGGCGACATAGGCCATTTCTTCCAGACTGGGGGTAATCAGTCCGGACAGGCCGACAATATCGGCTTCTACCTCTTTGGCTTTGGCCAGGATCTCGGCGCACGGAACCATCACGCCCATATTGACCACTTCAAAGTTATTGCACTGCATCACCACGGACACAATGTTCTTGCCGATGTCGTGTACGTCGCCTTTCACCGTGGCAATGACCATGCGCCCCTTGGAGCGCACATCACCACCCGCGGCTTCGATCTGGCGCTTTTCTTCTTCAATAAAGGGAATCAAGTGCGCCACGGCCTGCTTCATCACCCGCGCAGACTTCACCACCTGCGGCAAAAACATCTTGCCCTGACCGAACAGATCGCCCACCACATTCATGCCGTCCATCAAAGGACCTTCAATGACGCTGATGGGGCGACCGCCCTGGGCATCGATCTTCTGGCGTACTTCTTCGGTGTCTTGCACGATGAAGCTGGTGATGCCGTGTACCAAAGAGTGGATCAGGCGCTGCTCGACCGAGGTTTCACGCCAGCTAAGGTCTTCTTCTTTCTTGGCACCCGAGCCTTTGACGCTCTCGGCCATTTCCACCAGACGCTCGGTGGGAGTGCGCTCGTCAGCCGGATCGGTTTTGCCCTTGGGTTCGGCCCTGTTCAGGATGACGTCTTCGATCAGATCGCGCAGATGCGGTTCAATATCGGCATAGACACCCAACTGCCCGGCATTGACGATACCCATCGTCAAGCCTTCCTGAATGGCGTAGTACAGGAATACAGTGTGGATGGCCTCGCGCATGGCTTCGTTGCCACGGAAGGAAAAGCTGACATTGGAAATACCGCCGGACAAACGCGCGTGCGGCAGATTCTTGTGAATCCAACCCACGCCACGGATAAAGTCCAGACCGTATGTCGCGTGTTCGTCCATGCCGGTTGCCACGGCAAAGACGTTGGGGTCAAAAATAATGTCTTCGGGTGGGAAGCCCACTTCGTCTACCAGCAAGCGGTAAGCACGTTCACAAATCTCCACACGGCGCTCGTAGCTGTCAGCCTGACCTTGCTCGTCAAACGCCATCACCACAATCGCGGCACCGTATTTGCGGCACAAACGGGCATGCTCCAGGAACGGCTCTATGCCCTCTTTCATGGAAATGGAATTGACGATGGCCTTGCCCTGCACGCAGCGCAAGCCGGTCTCGATGACATCCCACTTGGAGCTGTCGATCATGATGGGCACGCGGGCAATGTCCGGCTCGGAGGCGATCATGTTCAGAAAACGATGCATACAGGCAGCCGAATCCAGCATGCCCTCGTCCATATTGATGTCGATGATCTGCGCGCCGTTCTCCACCTGCTGACGCGCCACGGACAAGGCTTCTTCGTAGTTTTCTTCGCGGATCAGGCGCAAAAAGGCTTTGCTGCCGGTCACGTTGGTGCGTTCGCCCACATTCACGAACAAGGTGTCGTCGTCGATGTTCAGAGGCTCAAGACCCGACAGACGGGTTTTGACGGGAATCTGCGGCACGACACGCGGCGGCAAATCCCGACACAGCTCGGCAATAGCGGCAATGTGCTCGGGCGTGGTGCCGCAGCATCCACCCACCATATTCACCAGCCCCGCCTGAGTGAACTCCTGCAACAAAGCCGATGTATCGGCGGGTGTTTCATCAAAGCCGGTTTCCGCCATCGGATTGGGCAGGCCCGCGTTCGGGTATACACAGACGTAGGTATCGCACAGCTTGGAGAGTTCAGCCACGTAAGGGCGCATCAAGGCGGCACCTAAGGCGCAGTTCAGGCCGATCGTAATGGGACGGGCGTGGCGCATGGAGTTCCAGAACGCTTCCACCGTCTGGCCGGACAGAATACGACCCGATGCGTCCGTAACCGTCCCCGACACCATCACCGGCACACGCTCGCCACGTTCGTCAAAAACGGTTTCCAGGGCAAAAACGGCGGCTTTGGCGTTGAGTGTGTCAAAAACCGTTTCGATCAACAAAATGTCTACGCCGCCATCGAGCAAGGCACGCACCTGTTCCGTGTAGGCAATGCGCAACTGCTCAAAAGTGACGTTACGAGCGGCCGGGTCATTCACATCGGGCGATATGGACGCAGTTTTGGGCTGCGGCCCCAAGGCTCCGGCCACAAAGCGCGGCCTTTCAGACGTGCTGAACGCGTCGCGGGCCTGACAGGCCAGTTTGGCCGACGCCAGATTCAGGTCGTAGCTGATGCCCGGCAGGTCGTAGTCACCCTGGGCGATGTCCGTTGCACCAAAAGTATTGGTGCTGATGACATCGGCCCCCGCCTGCAGGTACTGCTCGTGGATGTCGCGGATGATGTCCGGACGCACCAGCGACAACAGCTCGTTATTGCCTTTCACATCTTTATGGTGATCGGCAAAGCGCTCCCCCCGAAAATCCGCCTCGCCCAATTTGTAACGCTGGATCATGGTGCCCATGGCACCATCAAGGATCAAAATCTGCTGGCCCAGACGACGAGCAAATTCGGCTCCGCGCGTGTAGGCGGAAAGCGGATAAGGCAAAGCTGGATAAGACACAGGCAAACCCCGTAACAAGAAACGGAAAGCAGCGGCTCCAGGGGCGGCGACCGCAAATATGGTGGATTGACACCACAATTGTAGCCTTTTGCATCTCTGAACAGACCCAAACCCTTAACCTTTGCGTCACAGGCATGTAACATTTTCCGCTTGGAAAGAGGTGCTTTCCGGTCCGGCCCACGTCGGATCTGGGAAAGTCAAATGGGAAACGACGCCGCTCCTGGACGGAGCGGGCAAAACGTGCTGCCCCCGCAACGGTACCTGCCTTGTGCAAAGCCCGACACCAGCCTCTTGAAATCCGCCCGCCAGCACCGCTGACGCACGGATTTCTCGCCATCCTGAATCCATTGCCGCCCCCAGCGCCGGGCGGACTCGTTTAACGATGTGCGGGGACGCATGTCACACAGGAATCACCATGTCCGCATTCTCCCTCCGGCCATTGATGGCCGCCGTGGTCGGCGCTCTGCCGCTGATAGCCACCGCCCAGACCGCCCCTGTGGCCAAGCTTGAACAAATCGTCGTCACCCCCAGCCGAATCGAACAACCACTCAAGAATGTCTTGGGCGATGTCACCGTGATCGGCCAGGACACATTGCAAAAGGCCGGCCAAAGCAGCGTGGCCGAAATCCTGCAACGCCAGCCCGGCGTGGAAATCACCACCAACGGCGGCCCGCAAGCGGTCACCAGCGTGTACCTGCGCGGCACCAATCCACAGCAAACCCGCATCATGATCGACGGCATGCGCATCAACAGCTCGACCAGCGGCTCGGTGAACTGGCAGGCGCTGGACCCTGCGCTGATCGAACGCATCGAAATCGTGCGCGGCGCTGGCAGCAGCTTGTACGGCTCGGATGCCATCGGCGGGGTCATCAACATCATCACCAAAAAAGGCCAGCGCGAACGTGCTTTAAGCGCCTGGGGCAATGTGGGCCTGGGTTCCTACGACACCTTCAAGTCCAGCGCCGGTTTTTCGGGCGCAACGCAAGGCTGGGATTACAGCCTGGCCACCAGCTACGGCACCAGCGACGGCTTTAACGCCACCAACCCGCAGGCCGGCGGCTTTACCTACAACCGCGACAAGAACGGCTACACACAACACGGATTCAGCGGCAGCCTGGGCTACGAGTGGGCACAAGGCCAGCACCTGGGCCTGACCGCCCTGAACAGCTATATGGACGGCCAGTTCGACAGCGGCCCCGGCTTGACCACCCCCAGCACATTGACCCGACAGCAAGCCTACGGTCTGACCAGCACCAACAAACTGGCCGAACGCTGGACCAGCCGCCTGAGCGCCGCGCTAAGCAAAGAAGACGTGGAAACGCGCCAATTCAGCTCGCGCTTTTCCACCCTGCAGCGCCAGTACAGCTGGCAGAACGATGTGACCGTGGCGCAAGGCCACACCGTCTCGCTGCTGGCCGAGCGCCTGGAAGAGCGCATCAAGCACAGCACGGTGCATACCGAGGACAAGCGCAACACCAATGCCGTTGCCCTGATCTACCGTGGCGATCTGGACCGCCACCACCTACAGGCCAGCCTGCGCAACGACAATATCAGCGGCTATGGCAACAAAGTAACGGGCGGCCTGGGCTACGACCTGGACATCACCGAAAACTGGACCGTAGGCGTGGCCGCCAATACGGGCTTTCGCGCGCCGACATTTGCCGACCTGTATACCCCGTATAACTGGGGCTTTCGCGGCAACCCCGACCTGAATCCGGAAAAATCGCGCAACGTCGAAGGCCACATCCGCTATACCGACGAGACGACCGAGCTGGGTCTGGTGGTCTACCAGAACCGTATCCGCGACATGATCAACCCGTATGTCTGCGATGCGAACTTCGAGTGCACCAGCGCCAATACCGAACGGGCCCGCATCACCGGCCTGACCCTGACGGCCATGAAACAACTGGGCGACACAACCCTGACCGCCAGCGCCGATTTTGCCAACCCAAAGGATGACAACACCGGCAAGCAACTGATCCGCCGCGCCAAACAAAACCACAAGCTGGCTGTGGAACAACGCATCGACGCCCTGAAAGTCGGTGCCGAATACCAGTTCGCCAGCCACCGTTACGAAGACGCCGCCAACAAGCTACGCCTGGGCGGCTACGGACTGCTGAACCTGACGGCCAGCTACCCCATCACCTCCAGCCTGGAGGCCCAGCTGCGCTGGAACAACGTGCTGGACAAGGACTACACCCTGATCCGTGGCTACAACAACCCCGGCTCCAGCGTGTTCCTGAACCTGGCCTGGCGCATGTAAGCATGGCAACGGGGCTGCGACCCCGGCGGCGCCCGTGCGCCGCTTTGCCCCGCGCCCTGATCATGGTCATGACTGCCGCCGCCCCATTCATACACCGGCTACGCCTTGGCCTGACCGGTGTCTGCCTGTTGCTTGCCCCCCTTGCCCTACGGGCCGAGCCGATTGCGGCAGTCCCCCCCACCGTCGTCAGCCTGGCCCCACATATAACGGAAATCTTATATGCGGCCGGTGCCGGCGCACATGTGATGGCAGTGGACAGTTCCAGCGACTTCCCGCCGGATGCGCTGACGCTGCCGCGCATCGGCGACGCGCTGCGCGTCAATCCGGAGATGTTGCTGCAACTGCGGCCCGACCGGGTATGGGCCTGGCAAAGCACGCAGATCGGCCCCGAACTGAGCCGACAACTACAGCAAACCGGCATCCATCTGACCCTGGCGGCCCCCGAGCGTCTGGACGACATCCCGGCATTGGTACGTCGTGCGGGTCTGGAATTGAATACCTTGGAGCAGGCCAACCTGGCTGCCGCCGCCCTGGAGCATCAGATTGCGGCCCTGCGCCAGGACCGCCACGCCACCGAACCGATTACCGCCTTTCTGGAAATCGGCCACGAACCGCTCTACACACTGGCACGCGACCCGTTGACGCAGGATGTGCTCGCCACCTGCAACACCCGCAACATTTATGCCCGGCACGCCTCCGTCGCCCCTACCGTCAATCTGGAAGATGTGCTGCATCGCAAGCCGCAAGTCATCATCATGGCGTATAAAGACCCGGCCTTGCTGCGCGCACGCCACCAGTTCTGGGAAACACACCTGGGTCTGCCCCCCCAGGCCGTGCTCAACCTGAATCCGGACGCCTTGTACCGTCCCGGCCCACGCTTGATCGACGCCACGCGCATACTGTGCGAACAGTTGGATCGCTACCGCGCCAGCCGGCGCTAGGGATACACTGCGCCATCCGCCCCCGAACGTCCCGGCAAGCGCGCCCGCACAGAACGGATAAATCGATTATCCTTCTGTCTATTGGTTATTTGAAACAGACGACGCCAGTGCTGACGCCGTCCTCCCGCATCACCACCATGACCCACACTCTGAACAACGACCCATTTGTCCTGGCCGGCAAGACCTATCAATCCCGCCTGCTGGTGGGCACCGGAAAATATAAGGATTTCGACGAAACCCGCCTGGCCATCGAGGCCAGCGGTGCCGATATCGTTACCGTCGCCATCCGCCGCACCAATATCGGCCAGCACGCCAACGAGCCCAGCCTGCTGGACTACCTGCCGCCTTCGCAATATACCTTGCTGCCCAATACCGCCGGCTGTTACACGGCCGACGATGCCGTACGCACGCTGCGCCTGGCGCGCGAACTGCTCGATGGCCATAAGCTGGTGAAGCTGGAAGTGCTGGGCGATGCGGGCAATCTGTTCCCCAATATGCCCGAAACCCTGAAAGCAGCCAAAACACTGGTGGCCGAAGGGTTCGACGTCATGGTGTACTGCGCCGACGACCCGATCCAGGCCCGCATGCTGGAAGATATTGGTTGTGTGGCCATCATGCCACTGGCCTCGCTCATCGGCTCGGGCATGGGTATTCTGAACCCCTGGAACCTGCGCCTGATCATCGATCAAAGCTCGGTGCCGGTCCTGGTGGATGCCGGCGTGGGCACGGCCTCGGATGCGGCCATCGCCATGGAACTGGGCTGCGACGGCGTGTTGATGAACACCGCCATCGCCGGAGCCCGCCAGCCCATCCTGATGGCCAGCGCCATGAACCTGGCCGTGCAGGCCGGCCGCCAGGCCTACCTGTCGGGCCGCGTGCCGCGCAAATACTACGACGCAGACCCCAGTTCGCCGACCGAGGGACTGATTCACTCCCGCACATCCTGATTCCATGATTCCCAATACGCTGACCATCGCCGGAGTCGATCCTTCCGGCGGCGCCGGCATTCTGGCCGACGTCAAAGCCATGAGTGCCCTGGGTGCCTACGCTACGGCCGTGATCGCCGCCCTGACTGCCCAGAACACCCAGGGCGTCACCGGCATCAGCCCCGTTCCAGCCGAGTTCGTGCGCCTGCAGATCGACACACTGTTCGCCGACGTGCGCATTGCTGCCGTCAAGATCGGCATGCTGGGCCAGGAAGCCGTCACCCGCGTGGTGGCCGAACGCATGGCGCACTTCAAACCCCGGCACCTGGTGCTGGACCCGGTCATGATCGCCAAAAGCGGCGATCATCTGCTGGAACGCTCGGCGGTCAACGCACTGCGCGAAGGGCTGGTGCCGCTGTGTACCATGATCACGCCTAATCTGCCCGAAGCCGGTGTGCTGCTCGAAGCCCGTCCCGTCGAGACCCTGAAAGAAATGCGCCAGGCCGCCGAACGTCTGCGCCGCCTGATGAACCACAGCGATCAGCGCTGGGTGTTTCTGAAAGGTGGTCACCTGCCCGGTTCGGACTGCATAGATCTGCTGCACGATGGCGATCAGATGATAGAGATGCCGGCCCGACGCATCGACACCGTCAACACGCATGGCACAGGCTGCACGCTGGCCGCCGCGCTGGCCGCTCTGCTGCCCCAGCACGACTCGGTGCCGGACGCGGCCCTGGCCGCCAAGCGATATCTGTACAAGGCCATTGCACGGTCAGGCGAACTGGATGTGGGCAGCGGCCACGGGCCGGTACACCACTTCCATCGCCTTTGGTCCTCCTCCTGAACCACGATCACTTGCCGGCGTCCGCCACGACGCCCGGAGCCATCATGTCTACACTCGGTATTATTGTGGCCATGCGCGAAGAACTGGATGTCGTGCTGGCCCGCCTGCAGGATACCCGCACCCACCAGCGCGCAGGCATGACGTTTCATTGCGGCAACTACCTGGGCAAACCCGTGGTGGCCGTGGTGTGCGGCGTGGGCAAAGTCAATGCCGCCACTTGCACCCAGCTGCTGATTTCAGAGTTTTCCGTAAACCGACTGATCAATATCGGGATTGCGGGTGGATTGGGCCCCGGCATCGTACCCGGTGACATCGTCATCGCCGACACGCTGGTGCAGCACGATATGGACCTGCAGGCGCTGGGACTGCCGCCTGGGCAGCTTTTCCGGCTGGACACCTTCGACTTCCCAGCCGATCCAGCGCTGTTCCAGCTTGCTCTGGATGCAGCCCGACACATCCAGAACCACCAGGTTCACGTGGGACGGATCGTAACCGGCGACCAGTTCATCGCCTGCCAGCAAAAAACCCAATGGCTGACCCAGACTTTCGGGGCGCTGGCCTGCGAAATGGAAAGCGCCGCCATTGCCCAGGTCTGCTATCTGAACGCGCTGCCCTTTGTCTGCATACGCAGCATCTCCGACAATGCCAATCAAGGCGCACACATGGACTTTGACACTTTCTTGCCCATTGCCGTCAACAATGCCAGCGCCTTGCTGCATGCCATGGTGCCGGCCTGCTAAGCGCCGGCGCACCGATATTGGTGCGCTGGCTTATAATTGATTCTTTGCCACGCCTTTAGTTTTCTGGAAGCTATGAACATCACCGCGCTGTCTGAACTCGAACGTGCCCGCTACTACATGGTCGAACAACAAATCCGACCCTGGAACGTATCCGACGAAAACGTGCTGCAAGCCCTGTTCTCCGTACAGCGCGAGCGCTATGTTCCTTCGACACTGCGCTCGACGGCCTTCTCGGACACCGAGCTGCCCTTGATCATCAACGCCGTGGACACCCACGAAACCATGCTCTCGCCCAAGGTCGAGGCCCGTCTGACGCAGGATCTGCAATTGCAGCCCACCGACGGCGTGCTCGAAATCGGCACGGGTTCGGGCTATCAGGCCGCCCTACTGGCCCATCTGGCCCAGCAGGTCACTTCCGTGGAAATCGACAGCAAGCTGGCCGCTTTCGCCCAGGAAAACCTGCAGCGCAACAATGTGCGCAACGTCAAAGTCGAAGTGGGCGATGCGCACGCCGGCTGGGGCACCACCGAATACGACGCGATCCTGGTCACCGGATCGGTACCCACCATCCCCGATGCCCTCAAATATCAGCTCTGTATCGGCGGCCGGCTGGTCGTGGTGGTCGGTCAGAACCCCGTCATGACCGCCGTGCGCATTACCCGCACCAGCGCCGCCAGCTTCGAGACCACCCCCTTGTTCGATACCTGGATCAAGCCATTGCGCGGCACCGCCGTGTCTCAATTCCGGTTCTGAAACAACAATTTGCATGGCTGTCGCCGCCCACCTGCGCGTCTGCATCCTGGCCTGTGGCATCCTGAGCGGCGCTGCTCAGGCCCAGGATCTACTCCAGACATGGAACCAGGCGCTGGCCCGCGAACCACAATTCGGGGCAGCGCAGGCGGCCCGCCAGGCGGATCAGGAACGGATTCCCCAAAGCCGCGCCCAGTTATTGCCGCAGATCACGGCCACCGGCACGGCCGAACTACAAGAACGACGCCAGACCAGTCGACTTTCCACGCGGCACTCCTCGGACCGCGCCCTCTGGTCTTTGTCCCTGAGTCAGCCCATCTACAACCGTAGCGCCTGGGCACAATACGAGCGCGCCCAACTGCTGGCGCAAGGGGCCGATGTTCAGCTTGCTCTGGAAAGGCAAGCCTTGATGCTGCGCGTCAGCCAGGGGTACTTCGACATACTTGCCGCCCAGGACGCTCTGGCCACCCTGAAAGCCGAACAAGCCGCTATCGATGAACAACTGCGTGCCGCCGACCAAAACTTTCAGTTGGGCGGCACCACGATTACCGACACCTACGAAGCGCGCTCCCGCCTGGACCTGACCCGCGCCAAAGTCCTGCAAGCCGAAAACACCTTACAGGTTGCGCAAGACAAACTGGCGGCCCTGACGCTGGAACGACCCGCAAAACTGGCCCGGCTACGCAATCCGTTGCGCCTGCCCGCCCCTCAGCCATCCAGGCTGCAGGATTGGCTGGATCAATCCAGCCAATCAGGTCTGTCTGTGGCATTGGCCGACCTGAACAGCCGCGCCGTGCAAGAGCAACTGAACAGCACCCAGGCGCAACACCAGCCGACCTTGGCCCTGAAAGCGCAGACCGGCAGCGGCAGCGACCAGACCTTGTTCGGGCAGTCTGGCGGTGGCCCACGGTCGCTCAACAGCGCCATCGGACTGGAACTAAGCATCCCGATCTTTCGCGGCGGCGAAACATCCTCGCAAGTGCGCGAACAGACCTCGCGGCTGCAAGAGGCACGCTATCAATTGCAACTGGCTCAGCAACAAGCCATTCAGCAGACACGCCAGTATTTTTCGGGCGTCACCAGCGGGCTGAGCCGGGTACAAATCCTGGAAGCCGCCGAAAAATCCAGTCTGGATTCCGTGAAGGCCAACAAGCTGGCCTACGAGATCGGCGTGCGCGTCAACATCGATGTGCTCAACGCTCAACAACAGCTCTACGAAACGCAACGCAACCTATCGCAAGCGCGCTACGACGTTCTGATGAACAGCCTGCGCCTGAAGGCCGCCAGCGGCACACTGGACGAAAGCGACCTGCGTGCCGTAAACCAACTGCTGGAACCGTCTGCCAACGCAAACGGCAGCTAGCTACGCAGCCTCTTGACCAGCGATGTCGTCGAACGCTGGAACTCAAACGGAATGGCGCGCGCATCGCCACCCCAGCTGCGCACCAGCGCCGTTTCAGGCAGCACTTCCATATCGTAGTCACCACCCTTGACGATCAGGTCTGGCCGCAAGGCGGCAATCAAAGCCTCGGGCGTATCTTCCGGAAAGATCACCACGGCGTCCACGCAAGCCAGGGACGCCAATAATGCCGCCCTGTCCTGCTCGCCGTTGATGGGACGCTCGGGGCCCTTGTTCAAACGGCGCACCGAGTCGTCCGCATTGACCCCGACCACCAGCGCAGCCCCCATCTGTGCCGCTTGATCCAGATAGGTAACATGACCACGGTGCAACAGATCGAACACACCATTGGTAAAGACCAGCGGACGCGGCAAGCGGCCCTGGGCGATAGCCTGGGCCAACTCGTCGCGATCCAGAATCTTGGCCTCGAAACGCGCTGTCATGTCAGGATCAAGGACTCGGCCGGTGCCTGACGGGTCAACTCCTTGCGATAGCGGTTCAATTCCTGAACGGTCTCGAAAGAGCTGCCCAACAACAAAGACATATTGTGCAGAATGCGCGTGCTGACCTTATGTTCCCATTCCTTGTCGAAACGGATCTGGGTATCCAGCCAGTTCTCCAGCCAACCTGGCGAAGGCAGCTTGGACTGCACGGTGTCCTCAGGGTACATCGCCTTGTTCACGTGCAGATTGGTCGGATGCAGGGCCTGGGCCGTGCGATGCGCCGACGCCATCAACACACCGATCTTGGCAAACGCCATGCGCGCCTGCAAGCCAAACTCTTGTCCCTTGTGTACCAGAGCGCGCTTCATGTAGCGCAGGTACGCGCCAGCATGACGGGCTTCGTCCTGGGCCACGATCTTGTAAATAGCCTTGATCACAGGCTCCGTGTGCCAGTCGGCGGCGCGGCGGTACCAATGATTCAGACGCACTTCGCCGCAAAAATGCAGCATCAGCGTCTCCATCGCGGGAGCCGGATCAAAGTCAAAGCGCACTTTGTGCAGCTCTTCTTCGGTAGGCATCAATTCGGGACGAAAACGGCGCAAGTACTCGATAAGCACCAGCGAGTGCTTTTGCTCCTCGAAGAACCAGACCGACATGAACGCGGAAAAATCGCTGTCGTCCTTGTTGTCACGCAAAAACATCTCGGTAGCCGGCAACGCGGCCCA
Source organism: Alcaligenes sp. SDU_A2 (assembly GCF_038237375.1). Classification (NCBI taxonomy): domain Bacteria; kingdom Pseudomonadati; phylum Pseudomonadota; class Betaproteobacteria; order Burkholderiales; family Alcaligenaceae; genus Alcaligenes; species Alcaligenes sp. SDU_A2. Next base: position 3,428,777 of record NZ_CP151273.1, read on the forward strand.
TTCCGTGATGGCATTCATCTTGATGGTGTAGGCCTGCTCGTCGCTGAGCTTGCTGCCATCAAAATCGTCCCAAGGGATGTCCTGCGCCAGATTCCAGCGCACCGCCTCCATGGACTTGAACAATTCGTGGTAGAGCATAACGATTCCTAAAAAGAATCAAGCGGTTCCATGACAGCGGCGCGAAGGCCGGCCAAACGGACTTGCTGATGGCCGGCGCACATATGGGCCGGCAGGCATGCGTCCATCGTAGAACCCGCGGTTATCAGAAATATGTCAGTTCTTAAAAAAAACCGACGCGTCGCGTGGAAGTCACACTTCATCGTCCCACCAACGCCCAGATAGCAACACCAAGGGCCACTGCCAATACGGCGCACAGCACCGTGAGCAGCTTGTTGGTCTGCTGCTGCGACTGGCGCAACAGCTTGATTTCCTGGTTCAGCGCCTGCCGGGTATCGGGTCTGTCCAGATTGGCATGGACCAGACGCGGAAGCTGCGGCAGTATCTGGGCCCACTGCCCAGCCTCCTGTCGCAAGCGCTGATAAAGTCCGGACGGCCCGATACGCTGGTACATCCACTTTTCCAGATACGGCTTGGCGGTATCCCACAGATCCAACTCTGGATCGAGATCCCGCCCCATCCCTTCCACATTCAGAAGGGTTTTCTGCAGCAGCACCAGCTGCGGCTGAATTTCTACGTTGAAACGGCGCGACGTCTGAAACAGGCGCAACAGCACCTGTCCCAGAGAAATTTCCGACAAGGGCCGGTCGAAATAAGGTTCGCACACCGCCCGTACAGCACCTTCCAGTTCTTCTTCGCGCGTCTGCGGCGGCACCCAGCCCGACTCGATGTGCAATTGCGCCACTCGCCGGTAGTCGCGTCGAAAGAAAGCCAGAAAATTCTGCGCCAGATAATTCTTGTCGAATTCAGACAAAGAGCCGACGATGCCGAAATCCAGGGCAATATACCGTCCCAGCGTCTCGGGCGCATCGGACACATAGATATTGCCCGGGTGCATGTCGGCATGAAAAAAACCGTCGGTAAATACCTGGGTAAAGAAGATCTCCACCCCTTTGCGCGCCAGGTCCTTCATGTCCACATTGGCCGCGCGCAAGCGATCGATCTGATTGACTGGAATGCCTTTCATGCGCTCCATGGTAAAGACCGAGGAAGCGCAATATTCCCAGATGACCTCGGGCACGATCAACAGCTCGGCGCGCTCCTTTTCCATAGAGAAATTGCGACGCAGCTGACTGCAATTGGACGCTTCGCGGATCAGGTCCAGCTCGTCGTTCAGGTATTTATCGAACTCGGCCACCACTTCACGCGGTTTCAAGCGCCGTCCGTCCGCCCCCAAACGCTCGACCAGGCCGGCAATGGCCCGCATCAGACGCAAATCCTTGAAAATGACCTCGTGCATGCCCGGACGCAGCACTTTCACGGCCACCTCCCGACCGTCGTGCAATTGGGCAAAATGCACCTGGGCAATAGAGGCCGAGGCGATAGGCTGCATGTCGAACTGCTTAAACAACTGCTGCGGCGGTGCCCCCAGGGCTTTCTCTATGGTCGCGGCCGCCACTTCCGACGGAAACGGCGGCACGCGGTCTTGCAGCAAGGCCAACTGCTCGGCAATATCCAGGGGAATCAGATCGCGGCGCGTGGACAAGACCTGTCCAAACTTCACGAAGATGGGGCCCAGACTCTCCAAGGCCAGTCGCAGGCGCACCCCACGCGGCAGGGTAGGCGCACGGCCCAGACGCACCAGACGTAGCAAGCGCGACGCCCAGGGATGACGAATGCTCGACAGCACCAGCTCGTCCAAGCGGTAGCGGAACGCGACCAGCAAAATAGTGAACAGACGGCAGAAAGAAAACATACTCAGCGCCCTTTCACTCTGGCTTGCCCGGCATCCAGGCGACGCTCCAGGCCATCCAGCCGGGATGACAAACTCTCAGTCTGCTCGCGCAGCCGCGCCAACTCGTCCCGACTAACCAGCAAACCGCTTTCCTGAGACAGATACTCTGTCGTATTACCTGCCAGGCGACGCCCCAGATCACGCAGACCAGCCAACGCCTGCCGAGCTCCCCCGACAAGACGCACAGCCATGACATCACCCACAACCTTGGACAGATCTTCTTCAGCATCCCAGCGCAGATGAGCGGCCAGCTCGGACACCAGATTGGCCAGACCGGCCTCGCCCTGCACATGCATCAGTTGAGCAATGCGGCTGAAGTCGCCATCCTGGATCACCTGTGGCAAATCCGGCAAACGCTCGGCAGGCAAAGTCAGAGTGACATCGGGCACCACGGCGGGATGCCCCAGGTCCAGCCCGCCTTCGGATGTAATGGTATAGACCAGACGCAAACGGCCCAGCGCCAGCGCGACCGTCTTGCCGGCATAGGCGCACAGGCGTTCGCGCGCCCAATCCTCGCGACGCAGCAAGGCGTTAAGCAGGCGCACGCCCACGGCGGCAGGGTCGAGGAAGGAAGAAATACCAGGCATGTCCATGTGGATTTGCGGCCCATGCCGGCAAATCCGTCAAATGAAAACGTCAGTTTAACCCGACATAGACACAGTTCGATGTCCCGAACAACAGGAACAAGCACGCTATTGCCCTGATCCTGCCCGACAACAAAAAAACAGCCGCCTTCTTCGGGAAGGCGGCTGTATACGTAAACAGCGATCAGGCGTTGGGGTCGACCGGAATCTGCTGAATACCGGCCAACATCCACCCCGCCCCGTCAGCCTTGAAGAGATTCCATACCTCTTCGAAGCGGAAGGCATCTGCGCCGACGGCTTCGCGCAGCATGCCGGAGTAACGCACGCTGGCAAGGTGACCATCAGCCACTTTTTCAATGCCCAGCAGCTCGGCATTCAACAACACGACTTCGGTCACGTTATCGCCTTGACGCTGCATGATCTGAGGCGCGGCTTCCTTGAGCAGATCGTCGGTCAGGAAATTGCGCAGTTGCTCGACGTCGCCCTTGTCCCACAGCTTCTGGATTTCCACGAACTGCTTCTTGGCATTGGCCAGGAAGGTGGGGGTATCGAAGTCGCCGGGGATGAACCAGCTCTCGTCCACCGGAGGGGCTGGCACGGCAGCAGCGGCAGCAGCCGGAGCAGCGGCAGGCGCGGCGGCGGGCGCTGGGTTGGACTGTTGCCAAGGCGTAGGGGCCTGATTGTTGTTGCGCATCATGGGCTGGGCACCGGCCTGCTGCATGGCAGGACGAGCGGACGAGCCGCGCAGACGGCGCACAATAAACAGAACCGCAAAAATCACCAGACCGATCAACAGCAGGCTGGACATCATTTCCAGGAATGCGCCGCCCAAGCCCATGCTAGAGAGCAAGGCAGCAATACCCAGACCGGCGGCAATGCCGGCGATCGGGCCCAGGAAGCGGGACATACCGCTCTTGGCGGCCGTACCGGCGGCAGCCGTGCCAGCCGCAGCAGCGCCGGCTGCAGGAGCGGCGGAACGTGCGGTGTTGTTGGCGGCAGCAGGTGGCGTAACGGCAGAACGGTTCTGAGTGACATTGGACGACTGCCGGCCCATGCTGGAGCCGCCGCCCGCGCGGCGCGCTTCGGCGTCGTAAGAAACAGTCAACATAGCGCCGGTGCTGACAGCCAGCACAACGGCCATGAGAAAACGAGAAAGTCGGCTAGACATAGTGCACCACTCCTGGCTGATGTGATCTGCCTGCGGCATCGGGTTCTGCCCGCTGCCATCTGGAATCACTCCAGTCGATTATTCAAGAAAGCTTACGGAAAGCTGAACATTAACATGACACTTTCCACCATACCAGATTTTTTTGCCCCGTCTAAGGCAAAAAAGGCAACGGCACCGAATGGTGCCGTTGCCTCGAAAATCGTCGGTTTCAATCCAGACGCACGCCTTCGTGCAGCGCCGCAATGCCGGCGGTCAGGTTGAAATACTGGACACGTTCTAGACCGGCATCACGCATCATGTCGGCCAAGGTATCCTGATCGGGATGCATGCGTATGGACTCGGCCAGATAACGGTAGCTTTCTTCGTCCTTGGCCACCCACTTGCCGATGCGCGGCAAGATATTAAAAGAGTACCAGTCGTACGGTGCCTGCAAAGGCTTGGCAACACGCGAGAACTCCAGCACCAGCAACTTGCCGCCTGGGCGCAGCACGCGTTTCATTTCAGCCAGCGCACGATCTTTGTGCGTCATGTTGCGCAGCCCGAAAGCCACCGAAACACGATCAAAGTAAGCGTCCGGGAAAGGCAGATGTTCGGCATCGCACACCGCCGATGGCGTCAAAATTCCTTTGTCCTGCAGACGATCACGCCCCACACGCAACATGGAGCTATTGATATCCGTATGCCAGACTTCACCATCATCGCCCGCCTGACGGGCAAACGACTGGGTCAGATCGCCCGTGCCTGCGGCAATATCCAGCACTTTCATGCCAGGGCGCACGCCGGCCCGACCAATGGTAAAAGACTTCCAGATGCGATGCAGACCGCCCGACATCAAGTCATTCATGATGTCGTAATTGCTGGCCACCGAATGAAAGACTTCGGCAACTTTGCCAGCCTTTTCATTTTCGGCAACGGTCTTAAAACCGAAATGCGTGGCGGAATCCTGGGCAGGAGAGGAATGAGGACGCTGTGTTTCCATAATGCCGTAATCGTAACGCAGTTTTCGGGTAGCGGAAAAAAAAGTACGGCCACCGCATCACGCGCCATCCCCTGGGATGCAGCGCGATTGCGACACCGTCATATTGCAGTTTTATGCACATTCACAAACTTGAAACATTCACGCCATATGATGACGCCATACCCTCGCTGCCCTCTCACCCCTTGTATCGGACCAGTCTGAAGAAACAATGAGTACAAGCATATTAGTCGTGGAAGACGAACCCGCGATCCAGGAACTGATCTCCGTCAATCTTTCGTTCGCCGGCCACAAAGTGCTGCGCGCATTTGATGCCGAACAGGCCCAGGTGCTGATCCGCGCCGAACTGCCCGACTTGATTCTGGTGGATTGGATGCTGCCCGGCTCGTCGGGCATCAGCCTGGCGCGCAAGCTGCGCACCGATGAGCGCACGCGTCACATTCCGGTCATCATGCTCACGGCCAAAGGCTCGGAACAGGACAAAGTAGACGGCCTGGAGGCCGGTGCCGATGACTACATCACCAAGCCCTTCTCTCCAAAAGAGCTGATCGCCCGCATCAAGGCCGTGCTGCGCCGCCGCGCACCCCAGCTGACCGACGATATGATCACCATCGGCAATCTGCAGCTGGACCCCAGTACGCATCGCCTGTCCAGCGAAGGTCTGGCCCTGACCATAGGCCCGACCGAGTTTCGCCTGCTGCACTTTTTCATGACGCATACCGAACGGGTCTTTACGCGCTCGCAACTGCTCGACCAAGTCTGGGGCGATCACGTTTTCGTGGAAGAGCGTACCGTCGATGTGCATATCCGCCGCTTGCGCAAGGCGCTGGAACCCACCGGACACGACAGACATATTGAAACCATACGCGGCTCAGGCTATCGTTTTGCCCTCTCTCCACTGGAAAAAGCTCCGACAGCCTGACCCCCCATGCTCAGCACCTTGACGTCTATTATTCTCTGGGCCATTTTCGGGGCCATCATGGGCTGGTGGCTCGGTCCGGCCACCGGCTTTGCCTGCCTGGCTTTCGGCCTGCTCATCATGGTGCTGGTCAGTGGGGCCCATGTGTCCCGCATCCAGAAGTGGACACGCAACCTGAACGACCCTCCGCCCCCCTCCATCGGCCCCTGGGACGCGATTCTGGCTCCGGTCTACCGCCAGTTGCGGCGCGACCGCCAGGAAATCCTGGACCTGAACCGTCATGTGGACGGCATCATGATGGCCGCCGAAGCACTGCCCGACGGCGCCATCACACTGAATGCAGAAATGGAACTGCAGTGGTGCAACCAGACCGCCTGCGAACACATCGGTCTGAATCTGGCGACAGACCGCCACCACAGCATCTTCAATATTCTGCGCGCGCCGGAATTTTCGCGCTATGCCCGCCAATTGCGCTGGGATGGCCCTTTGCTGCTGCACATCAACAGGGACGGTCTGGAAAAATCCTTGCTGCTGCAACTGACCCCCTACGGCCTGGGCCAGTTCCTGATCGTCACCCGCGATGTAACCCAGGTAGAAAAGCTGGAGACCACCCGCAAGGACTTCGTGGCCAATGTGTCCCACGAGTTGCGCACCCCCCTGACCGTGCTGCTGGGCTTTCTGGAAACATTGCAGGACATGCCTGCCGAAAGCCTGCCGCTTGAGCAGCGCCAACGCTACGAGGCCATGATGCTGGAGCAGACCCGGCACATGCAATCCATCGTGGCCGATCTGCTGACCCTGTCCACACTGGAATCTTCGCCCACAGTCGAAGGCGAAACGGTACAGGTCAGCAATCTGATCCAGAGCGCGCTCAAACAAGGCGAAGCCATCTCCGGCGGACAGCATACCTTTGTGACCAATCTGGACCCCGGCCTGGCCATCCAGGGCATGGAAACCGAACTGAGCTCAGCCGTCTCCAACCTGATTACCAACGCCATTCGCTACACCCCAAAGGACGGCACTATTACCGTCAGCTGGTATGTGCTGGATAACGGCGATGCGTGTTACTCGGTGCAGGACACCGGCATAGGCATCGCCCCACAAGACATTCCGCGCCTGACCGAACGCTTCTACCGCGTAGACAAGGGCCGTTCCCGCTCCACCGGCGGCACGGGCCTGGGCCTGGCGATCACCAAGCATATCGTGATGCGCCACAATGCCGAACTGCAGATCCAGAGCCGTCTGGGCGTGGGCAGCCTGTTTACATTGCGCTTTCCAAAAAGCCGCGTCCGCATCCTGGACAACTGACCTGCACCCGCGTGCGCTTGGCCCTACAATGAACGGCTCTGACCACATTGTCGGCCACGCGCCGCACAGGAGCCAAGCATGTCGCAATCGACCGGGCTACGCCCATTTCACCTTGCCTTTCCCGTTCACGACCTGGCCGTGGCGCGCCAATTCTATGGTCAGACACTGGGCTGTCCCGAAGGCCGCTCCTCGGACCAGTGGATAGACTTCAACTTCTACGGCCACCAGATCGTGGCGCATCTGGCCCCCGAAGAATGCGGTAGCCTGGCCACCAGCGCCGTGGATGCCCACAATGTACCGGTGCGCCACTTCGGCATCGTGCTGGACATGCAGACCTGGCAAGCCTTAGCCGACAAGCTGGTCGCAGCGGGAACCCAGTTCGTCATCGAACCTTATATCCGTTTCAAGGGCGAACCCGGCGAACAGGCCACCATGTTCTTTATGGACCCCTCGGGCAATGCCCTGGAGTTCAAAGCCTTCAACAACCTGGATTCCCTCTTCGCCAAATAAGCATGTCCACGTCCTGGCAACTTATTCCACAGGGCGACCGCTGCCTGCTGGTTCAGTTCGGCGGCGGCATTGCCCTGGACACCGGTCTGCGCTGCACGCAGGCCGCCCGCCTGTTGCGTGCCCGGGCACCCACCTGCGTGCGCGATCTGGTACCCAGCTTCACCAGCGTGGCGATTCACTTCCTGCCTGACGGCAGCAGCGATCAGCTCGAACGGCTGCAGGCCTATATCCACCAGACTCTGGACACACTAGAAGATACCGCTGTCCAGACCGGCACGCTGGTAGACATACCCGTCTGTTATGGCGGCGACTTCGGCCCCGACCTGGCCGATATGGCCCGCCAGTTAGCATTGACCGAGCAACAGTTAATCGAACTGCACAGCAGCCTGCCGCAGCTGGTGTTTATGGTCGGATTCGCCCCCGGCGCCCCCTATCTGGGCATGCTGCCTGACGCGCTGAACCTGCCTCGCCGAACAACACCACGCACGACCTTGCCCCAAGGTTCAGTCGCCATCGCCAACCGACAAACCATCATCTACCCCAACGCTTCTCCCGGAGGCTGGCACCTGATCGGCCGTACTCCACTTAGCCTGTTCGACCCCTTGCGTTCGCCGCCCGCGCGGCTGGAGCCGGGCGATCAGGTACGCTTCGTGCCCATATCGCCCGAACAATTCGAGCACTGGACCGCATCATGAGTCTGCGCATCGTCAAACCCGGCCTGCTGACCAGCCTGCAGGACAGAGGGCGCTATGGCTACCAACACCTGGGCGTATCTCCTGGCGGCGCAGTGGATGAACGCGCCCACCGTTTGGCCCACTTACTAGCGGGGAATATTCCCAATACCGATCTGGCCAGTCTGGAAATAACCGCAAGCGGACCCACACTGGTATTCGAGGCCCCCTGCGTCTTCGCCCTGGCCGGCGCAGACCTGGGCGCTGCCCTGGACAAACGGCCCATTGCCCCGCAACGCCCCGTGCTGGCCCGAACCGGACAGACATTGACCCTGAAATCGGCCCATCCGGGCCAAGGCGCGCGCGCGTACCTGGCCGTCTACGGCGGTTTTGCCGTACCCAGTGCCTTGGGCAGTCAAAGCACACACATGCGTGTCGGCCTGGGCGGACTGGACGGACGGGCTCTGCGCAAGAACGACCTACTGACCCTGGCGACCTCCTTACCGCTCGATGCCCAGGCACTGGACGAGCTACAGGAACAACTGGATCAGGCGCGCATTTACCTGCCTTCGGCCTTGGCCTTACCTGTGCGCGAACGCATCCGCGTCGTCCTGGACGAACAAGCTGGGCTGTTCACCAAGGAATCACTGACGCTGTTCCAGACACAGTCCTACCGGATCAGTCCTGCTTCCGAGCGCATGGGATACCGGCTGGAAGGCCAACCACTCCAGCGCAACACGCAACAAGAACTGCTCTCGGGCCCCACCTGCTTTGGCACCATCCAGGTACCCAACGACGGCCAGCCCATCGTACTGATGGCCGATCGCCAGACGACAGGCGGCTACCCGCGCATCGCGCAGGTTGCTAGCGTTGACCTGGCCCTGCTCGCCCAGCGACTCCCCGGCCAGACCCTCGGGTTTGAAGTGATCACACTGGAACAGGCCCAAGCCCTGAGCATCCGCCAGGAGCAAGCCTTTCAGCGGCTGCACGACAGCCTGGAGCCGATGCGGCTGGCCTTGGGCCGATTACGCATCTAAGCGATACTACGCATGGGCAAATCCTTGCCTCCACTGCCAACCTTGAACGCAACGCAAAAAAAAGCCCCAAAAGCCAAGCCACGCTCCGCTTTTGGGGTTTCGTATCCGTGCCCAAAGTAGCCCCGAGCACGCAAATCACTTACAGAAACAGCTTGTACGCCGGATTGTCGGTTTCGTTCCAATACGGATAGCCCAGCGTATCCAGGAAGGTCTTGAATTCCTTCTTGTCCGAAGCGGGCACCTGTATGCCTATCAAGATCCGACCATAGTCATCGCCCTGGTTGCGGTAATGAAACAGGCTGATATTCCAGTCTTGGTTCATGCTGCTCAAAAACTTGCGCAGCGCCCCAGGTCGCTCGGGAAACTCGAAACGCAGCAGCATTTCGTTCGTGGCCTCGTTGGATGTGCCGCCCACCATATAACGCAGGTGCGTCTTGGCCAGTTCGTTGCCAGTCAGATTCAAGGTGCCGAATCCTTTCTTCAGGAATCGCTCTTCCAGCTTGGCGATCTCGGCTTCCGATGCAATCGACATACCCACAAAGACATGCGCCTGCTCGGGATTGGACATGCGATAGTTGAATTCCGTCACCGAACGCGTGCCCAAAGCATCGCACAGGCGGCGGAAACTGCCCTTGCGCTCGGGAATGGTCAAGGCAAACAAAGCTTCGCGCGCCTCGCCCACGTCGGCACGTTCAGCCACCATGCGCATGCGGTCGAAATTCATGTTCGCACCCGACGTTACCGCAATCAGGGTCTTGTTCTTGAGCTTGTGCTGCGCCGCATAACGCTTGGCACCCGCCAAAGCCAACGCACCCGCCGGCTCCAGAACGCTGCGCGAGGCCTGAAACACATCCTTTATGGCGGCGCACACCGCATCCGTATCCACCACCACAAAGTCGTCCACATACTGGCGCACCAGGCGAAACGTCTCGGAACCGACCTGCTTGACTGCCGTGCCATCCGAAAACAGACCGACGTCGGACAGATTGACACGACGACCCGCCTTGATGCTGCGCACCATGGCACAGGAGTCTTCGGTCTGCACGCCAATGACTTTGATCTCGGGCCGCAGCGCCTTGACATAGGCCGCAACGCCGGCCGCCAACCCGCCACCACCGATGGCCACGAAAATCGCCTCGATAGGGCCTGGGTGCTGACGCAGGATTTCCATGCCGATAGTGCCTTGACCGGCAATGACATCGGGGTCGTCGAATGGATGGACAAAGGTCAGGCCTTCGGCCTTCTGCAACTCCATGGCATGCTCGTACGCATCCGAATAGCTGTCGCCCGCCAGCACGACTTCGCCGCCCAGATTGCGCACGCCGTCGATCTTGACTTGCGGCGTGGTGGTGGGCATGACGATGACCGCACGACAACCCAGCTTGCGGGCCGACATGGCCACGCCCTGCGCATGGTTACCCGCCGAGGCCGCCAGCACGCCGCGCTTGAGCTCGGCTGCCGACAAATTGGCCATTTTGTTATAGGCACCGCGCAGTTTGAAACTGAAGACCGCTTGATAGTCTTCGCGCTTGAGCAGCACCGTGTTACTAATTCGAGCCGATACCTGGGGAGCGGGTTCCAGAGGTGTTTCGACGGCAATGTCGTACACTTTCGAGGTGAGTATTCGCTTTAGGTAATCGTTCGACATGATTCAGGCTTAAATTAATAGCCGGCTTGCCACGCGGCCAAATGCCGTATCGGCGGCTCTGCTGCCCATATGCGCAGAAGCCCTCACCGGAAAAGAAAAACAGAATACCATAGGCGCTGCCCCCTGCCGGCGTCCACTTTCCCCCTTCAGACCCGACCCTTTCCCATGCAAGCCTGGTTGCACGACTCGATTCAATGGCTCCTGGCCACCCTGTCCCTACCCGAAATCGGCCTGAGCGCGATCTTTGCTGTCAGTCTGGTATCGGCCACGCTGCTGCCCATGGGCTCGGAACCTGCCGTCTTCGCCTATGTATCACTGTCGCCCCACCAGTTCTGGCCGGCGGTGCTGGTCGCCACGCTGGGCAATACGCTGGGCGGAGCCATCAGCTACGCCATGGGCGCGGGCGCGGAAAAAGCCTATGAATCCTGGCGGCAAAAGCATCCGCACCAGGACGACGACGCTCAAGGTGCCGCCCTGAAACAAAAAGCGGCCGGCCGCTGGCATGCTTTCAGCTCCCGTTGGCTGACGCGGCTGGGACCGGCCGCCCTGCTGTTTTCCTGGCTGCCCGCAATCGGCGACCCTCTGTGCGCCGTGGCCGGCTGGCTGCGCCTGCCCTTTTGGCCCTGCGTGTTCTACATGGCGATCGGCAAACTGGCCCGCTACATAACCATGACGGCAGGATTGCTGTGGATCTTTCCCCACCTGGGGTGGTAAACCACTTTGTTCGCGCCGCATAAACAGCACGCCCGACCTTGGTATGAGGGCAGCCGGGCGGGTATTCGTATACACTTGTCTTTTGCACATCCGCTCGAGTCCGAGCGCCCTTGACGGGCACTGCCAACTATCGCCATGAACGCCCCCATCGCAAGTCAGTACCTGGCCTCCCAGGCAAGCACCACCGACACGCCGCGCCTGCGTGAAATCCCGTACAACTATACGTCCTACTCAGACCGCGAAATCGTCCTGCGCCTGCTTGGCGAGGAAGCGTGGGAAAAGCTGTCCGAGCTGCGCTCCGAGCGCCGCACCGGCCGCTCCGCACGCATGCTGTTCGAAGTGTTGGGCGATATCTGGGTCGTCAAGCGCAACCCCTACCTGCAGGACGATCTGCTGGACAACCCCAAGCGCCAGCGCCAACTGATCGAAGCGCTGAACCACCGCCTGAACGAAATCGACCAGCGCCGCGACAGCGCCGTGCCCGAGCGCGACGCCAAAGTCATGCGCCTGCTGCTGGCCGCCCGTCAAGCCGTGGCTGCCTTCGAGCAAGAATTCAACGACACCCGCGAACTGCGCCAGCAGGTCGTGCGCAGCCTCTCGCGCCTGACCGCCAAGGACAACATCAAATTCGATGGCCTGTCGCGCGTCTCGCATGTCACCGACGCCACCGACTGGCGCGTTGAATACCCCTTCGTGGTGCTCACCCCCGACCACGAAAACGAAATGGCCGCGCTGGTCAAGGCCTGTATCGCGCTCAAGCTGACCATCATTCCGCGTGGCGGCGGCACCGGCTACACAGGCGGTGCCATTCCCCTGACCTGGCGCTCGGTGGTCATCAACACCGAAAAGCTGGACGCCATCGGCAAGCCCGAATCCAGCACCTTGCCCGGCATGGACCACCCTGTCACCACCATCCTGACCGGTGCCGGCGTGGTCACGCGCCGCGTGGCCGACGCCGCCGAAGCGGCCGGAACGGTGTTTGCAGTCGACCCCACCTCGGCAGATGCCTCCTGTGTGGGCGGCAATATCGCCATGAATGCCGGCGGCAAGAAGGCCGTGCTGTGGGGCACCGCCCTGGACAACCTGGCCTGGTGGCGCATGGTGGACCCCAAGGGCGACTGGCTGGAAGTCACGCGGCTGGACCACAACATGGGCAAGATCCACGATGTGGAAATGGCCCGCTTCGAGCTCAAATGGTTTGATGGCCGTCATGCGCCCGGCGCGCAGTTGCTGCGCACCGAAACCCTGGCCATCGAAGGCCGACGCTTTCGCAAGGAAGGTCTGGGCAAAGACGTTACCGACAAGTTCCTGGCCGGCCTGCCCGGCATCCAGAAAGAAGGTTGCGATGGCCTAATCACCCAGGCGCGCTGGGTGCTGCACCGCATGCCTGCGCACACCCGCACCGTCTGTATGGAGTTCTTCGGCCAGGCCAAAGAGGCCGTGCCGTCCATTGTCGAAGTCATCGATTACCTGAATGGCGAGGGCAAGCGTATCGGTGCCATCCTGGCTGGTCTGGAGCACCTGGACGAGCGTTACCTGCGCGCCGTGGGCTATGCCACCAAGAGCAAGCGCAACGGTCTGCCCAAAATGGTTCTTATCGGCGATATCGTGGGCGACGACCCCGACGCTGTAGCCAAAGCGGCCTCCGAAGTCGTGCGCCTGGCCAATGGCCGCTCGGGCGAAGGCTTTGTGGCCGTCAGCGCCGAGGCCCGCAAGAAATTCTGGGCGGACCGCTCACGCACCGCCGCCATCGCGCGCCACACCAACGCCTTCAAGATCAACGAAGACGTGGTCATTCCGCTGCGCCGCATGGGCGAATACACCGAAGAGATCGAGCGCATCAATATCGAACTCTCCACCGACAACAAGCTGCGCCTGACGCGCGAACTGGAAGACTTCCTGAAAGGCGATCTGCCCGTGGGCAAGATCGAAGACCCGGACGACGCCGAGCACACCCGCGAAGAAATCCTGGAAGCCCGCCGCCACGACGCGCTGCAAGTCATCCAGACCGTGCGCCGCCGCTGGCAATGGCTGCAAGACCACCTGGATACACCACTGGCCGACAGCCGGCAGGCTCTGGCCGAACTCGGCGTGCCGCTGGATGCGACCGCCATCGACGCACGCCTGCAAGCCCAGCCACAAGCCAGCATCTTCCAGTTACTGCAGGATCACACTATCCGCACATCCTGGAAGGCCGAGATCCGCGAAGCCCTGGAACACATCTTCCCCGGCGCGGACTGCGCCGCCGTGCTGGCCGAACTGCAAGCCATCCACGACCGCGTCCTGAAAAGCCGTGTCTTCGTGGCCCTGCACATGCACGCCGGCGACGGCAACGTGCATACCAATATTCCGGTCAACTCCGACGACTACGGCATGCTGCAACAGGCCAACGTCACCGTGGCGCGCATCATGCAGATCGCCCGCAACCTGGATGGCGTCATCTCCGGCGAACACGGCATTGGCCTGACCAAATACGAATTCCTGACCCAGGAAGAACTGGAACCCTTCCAGAACTACAAGCGCGAAGTCGACCCGGACAACCACTTTAACGCCGGCAAACTCATGCCCGGTGCCGATCTGAGCCGCGCCTGGACCCCCAGCTTCAATCTGTTGGGCCACGAATCCCTAATCATGCAGCGCAGCGAAATCGGCTCGATCTCGCACGCCATCAAAGACTGTCTGCGCTGCGGCAAATGCAAGCCGGTGTGCGCCACCCATGTGCCGCGCGCCAATCTGCTGTATTCGCCCCGCAACAAGATTCTGGCCACCTCGCTGCTGATCGAAGCCTTCCTGTACGAAGAGCAGACCCGTCGCGGCGTCAGCCTGAAGCACTGGGAAGAGTTCGAGGACGTGGGCGACCACTGCACGCTGTGCCACAAGTGCTACAACCCCTGTCCGGTGGACATCGATTTTGGCGATGTGTCCATGGAAATGCGTTCGCTGCTGCGCCGCATGGGCAAAAAGTCCTTCAACCCCGGCACGGCCGCCGCCATGTTCTTTCTGAACGCCAAGGACCCGCGCGTCATCAAGGCCACCCGCACGGCCATGATTGATGTCGGCTACAAAGCCCAGCGCTTGGCCCACGATGTACTGGCCGCGCCGGCCCGCAAGCAAGTCGCCGCCCCGCCGGCCACCACCGGCAAGGCACCGATACGCGAACAGGTCGTTCACTTCATCAACCGCAAAATGCCCGGCGGCCTGCCCAAGCAAACCGCGCGCAAGCTGCTGGACATCGAAGACCCGAATTACGTACCCATCATCCGCAATCCGGCGGCTACATCGGTGGACTCGGAAGCGGTGTTCTACTTCCCCGGCTGCGGGTCCGAGCGCCTGTTCTCGCAAGTGGGACTGGCCACGCAAGCCATGCTCTGGCATGTGGGCGTGCAAACCGTGCTGCCGCCCGGCTACCTGTGCTGTGGTTACCCGCAACGCGGTAACGGCATGAGCGACAAGGCCGAAAAAATCATCACCGATAACCGTGTGCTGTTTCACCGCATGGCCACCACACTGAACTACCTGGACATCAAGACCGTGGTGGTCAGCTGCGGCACCTGCTACGACCAACTGGCCGGCTACGAATTCGACAAGATCTTCCCCGGCTGCCGCCTGATCGACATCCACGAATTTTTGCTGGAAAAAGGCCTGAAGCTGGACGATGTGCAAGGCGTGCGCTACATGTACCACGACCCCTGCCACACCCCCATGAAGCTGCAGGACCCCATGAAAACAGTCAAGTCGCTGGTGGGTGACAGCACCATCAAGGCCGACCGCTGCTGTGGCGAATCTGGGACGTTGGCCGTGTCGCGCCCTGATATTTCGACCCAGATCCGTTTCCGCAAAAACGAAGAGATGCTCAAGAACAAGCAAGCTCTGACCAGCGACGGATTCCAGGGCGAAGTCAAAGTCCTGACATCCTGCCCGTCCTGTTTGCAAGGCCTTGCGCGTTACCAAGATGATGTTAAGGTCGACGCCGACTACATCGTGGTCGAAATGGCCAAGCACATGCTGGGCGAGAACTGGATGCCCGACTACGTGCGCCGCGCCAACGACGGGGGAATCGAACGCGTGCTGGTCTGATCCACCTGCTCCTCCCCATAAAACGGGCCGGCATTTGCCGGTCCTTTTTTTTGCCGTGTTCTGCCTGGCAAAAGCTCCGACCACTGCGCCGGAGCCAACGTCTACGCCTACGCCTACGCCAATGCCAATGCCAATGCCAATGCCAATGCCAATGCCAATGCCAATGCCAATGCCAACAAGTATGTTCGGCCCGGCTGGACGATAAGGTATGCTTTGTGCAGCCGCCTTCCATCCCTCTTTTGCAGCGAGGTTTCCCATGTCCGACGACACGCCACTTCTGGCCGGCCTGCAGCACCTGCTCCAGACACGACGCACCGCCGCCCTGGGCACGCTGACCAATCGGGGCTTGCCCTACGTATCCCTGGTGCCCTTTGCCATCGCCCCGAGACTGGAAAGCGTCATCATCCACATCAGCGAACTGGCAGCCCACACCCGCTATCTGATGCAACGTCCCGACGCCAGCCTGCTATTGAACCAGGGCGAACAAGACGGGCAAATCGTCCACGATCTGCCACGCGCCACCATTCAGGCACATGCAACGCAACTCATACCCGGCGACAAGGATTGGGAACACGCTCGCAATGCGTACGTGGCCCGTTTTCCCGACAGCGAATTCATGACCTCGTTCAAGGACTTCCACTTCTTTTCTCTGTCTATCGTACGTGTACGCCACATCGCTGGTTTCGGCTCTGCACACAGCATAGCTCCCGAAAAAGTGCGGCAGTTGCTGGCATCAAGCCCTTGGCCACAAACCGACTCGTAAACGGCCCCTGGCCCAATCCGCCTACTGCTACGGCGCATCGCTGCGCCACGCGATCCAATTAAACGCCTGCTCCCCCTCTGGAAACGACAATCTCGTCAGCCACAAGAGCTTTCCTCTGGCTTATCGGCAATTGTTTTCAAACGCTTGCCCATCAAAATGGCAAACCTGGCGATCTATACGATGCCTGTTTTCTGGCGTCAACCATAGCAGCACTGGCATTGCCGCCGGGACAACACCGCCGCCACAACAAACACAAGGCATAAGGGGAACACGAATGTCGCGAAAACGAATATCAAGCAGCCTGCTGATGCAAGCGGGCTTATTGGGACTGGCCTTGCAGCCCGGCGCTCAGGCCGCGTCGGTCCAGGACTGGGAAACCCAAGAATACAAGCGCCAGGCGGGTCTGGGCATGATACAAGCCGCCCAGGCCTATGCCCTGGGCTTTACCGGCCAAGGAGTCACCGTCGGCTACCTGGATTCAGGCATCGCCGCCAGTCACCCCGAACTATCGGCCGCCATCGTCGGCGGTTTTAACTTCAACACCCACACCGCCTATGCGCCGGGCATAGGCCTGGACTCGGACCTAACTCCAACAGGCGGTCACGGAACGCACGTTGCCGGCATCATAGGCGCACGCCGGGACGGTGTAGGCATGCATGGTGTTGCATTCAACAGCACACTGTTTCCGGTCGCCTATGCAGATGACGACGATGACAGCCCGCCCCTCTCTCTGCACCCGGATACCGCCGACATCGATAAAGCCCTTGCCACGGGCTGGAACTACCTGGCTGACTTTAAACTACCCATCATCAACAGCAGCCTGGGCATAAACAATTGCAACGATGCCTCGGACCCGCCACCTTGCAACATCACCGACTACAGTTCCGCTCAGGATATCGCCGAATGGATGCCTCTATCGGTAGCCGCCTTCCACAAAAGCGTAGCCGCCGGCTCCTTAATGGTCTTTGCAACCGGCAACGAAAGCCAGCCGCACCCCGACCTGCTCGCCGGCTCTCCCCACTGGATTCCCGAACTGAAAGATAACTGGCTGGCCGTTACCGCTTTGGACGAACAGGGCCAACTGGCCTCCTACGCCAACCGTTGCGGGGTAGCAGCCGAATGGTGTCTGGCCGCTCCCGGCGGGGATGAGCCCGGCATCTACTCAACCAGCTCCAAAGGCGGTTACGTCACTATGGGCGGAACCTCGATGGCGTCGCCACATGTCGCCGGTGCTGCCGCCCTAGTCAAACAAGCCTTCCCCTACTTCACGGCCTACCATCTGCAGCAAACCCTGCTGACCACGGCCACCGACATGGGCGACCGCGCCACCTATGGTTGGGGCCTGATGAATGTCGGCAAAGCCGTTCGCGGCCCCGCTCAATTTACCCGCCAGTTCGATGTAGACACGCTAGGATTTGACTCCACGTTCTCCAACGACATCAGCGGCACCGGCGGCTTGACCAAGCGTGGTGCCGGCTCGCTGCAATTGACAGGCAACAACAGCTACAGTGGCCCAACCACCATCCACGGCGGACGACTGGCCGTGAACGGTACGCTGGCATCCGCAGTCACGATCGAACCGGGCGGCACCTTGGGTGGCGCAGGCGTGGTCAGCCAGGTAAAAAACTACGGCACGCTGGCCCCGGGCAATTCGGTCGGCACCCTAACCGTCAACGGCAACTACACGGCACACGATGGTTCGGTCCATGAGCTGGAAGTCGGCCCTGCCGGTGCCACCGACCGTCTGGTCGTTGGCGGCACGGCCCATCTGGCCGGTACCTTGAAACTGGCCGGCGGCCCCTATCGCCAAAATATCCCCTATTCGTTCCTGCAAGCGAACCAAGGCGTCACCGGCGAATTCGCCCACATCACCTACAGCATGGCTTTTCTGTCGCCCACGCTGTTGCGTGGCCAGGACCTGGCCCTGCTGATCAAACGCAACGACGTCCCCTTCGCCCGCTATACCGAGACCGCCAACCAGTACGCCGTCGCCCAGGCCCTGGACCCTGCCTCCACACAGCCTCCGGCAGCGATGGACGGGATCTACGACAGCCTGCTCAATGCCTCCGCCGGGCAAGTGGCCGGGTATATGGAACAATTGCAAGGCCAGATCCATGCGGGGACAAGCGCCGCCCTGCTCGGCAATGGCGACCTGTTACCGCGCACCCTGGCACGCCACGCGACATCGGCCCGCCTGACACGCGAAAAGGATACGGTTCTGTGGGCTGATGTCATCCAACAACGACGCGATCTAGACGGCGACGGCAACAGCCGCGATGTGCGCCACGATGCCGGCGGCCTGTTCCTGGGTGGCGACACGGCACTGGGCAGCCAAGGCTGGCGCCTGGGCGCAGCCCTGGGCTATCTGGAAAACCGCATCAAACTAGACACTCGCAGCCACTCCACGCGCAGCAACAGCGTCAGCGCCGCCCTGTACGGCACCCAACGCTGGCAAGCCGGTAACGGCCACCTGAACCTGCTGGCAGGCGGCGCCTACACACGACACAGTCTGGACAGCCGCCGTCAGGTCGATCTGGGTAGCACCCAAACCCTGAAGGCTGATTACAAAGCGCACAGCGTGCAGGCCTTCGCGCAACTAGGTTACGAGCTCTCGGTAGGCGAACGCTCGCGTATCGAACCCTATGCCAATATCAACTGGCATCAGTTGCGCAACGGCTCCTTCACGGAAACTGGCGGGCAGGCCGCCCTGCGCGGCAACTCCCAGACCCAGGATCTCAGCACCCTGACACTGGGCCTGCGCGGCAAGACAATGGTGGAACTCAACAACACTCACATTGCCTTGACGGCCGGTCTGGGTTGGCGACACGCCATGGGCGACACCTTGCCCGAGCGTCAGTTGGCCTTTGCCGCCTTGCCCGGCAGCAACTTTCGCATCAGCGGCGCGCCCATTGCCAAGAATGCAGCGGTTGCCGAGCTGGGAGCGGAACTCTTGGCCAGCGAACGCACCTCGTTGGGGCTGAACTACCAGGGCCAGTTCGGCCGCAACCAAGATCACGCCGGGTCACTGTTCTTGAAGGTAAAGTTCTAAAAAGCACACGGCTCAACAACAAGAAGCACAGGCTTCGCAAGGCATCCCAGGCTATGCAATTCTGCTTAGCGAAGCCCCGGCTATATTGTTGTCTCAACAAAGACGCCATTCAAGGCCCAGTAAGCTCGGACAGGGTGGATGGCTGATACCTTGTACGGCGTACGCAAACGGCTCGCCTTTTGGGCCAAGCACTGCGGTGCCGTTCTCGCCAGGGTTTCTTTCTGTTTGGCCCAAACAGCCTGCCTAATACGAAGGCAGCCCCGACATCTCTCGAAGAACCCAAAAAAACCCGCCTTCAGGCGGGTCATCTACATCAACGATCCGATTCGTTAAAGCTACAGACCGTATACACCGGCAGCCCCGAATCGGTTACAGCTTTGGAACCACCCAGTTCGGGCAGATCGATAATTGCCGCCGCTTCCACCACATTAGCTCCCAGACGCTGCAGCAAACGCGCTGCCGCCAACAAGGTGCCGCCGGTGGCGATCAAATCGTCGATCAACAGCACCCGCTGTCCAGGACGCACAGAGTCGGTATGCATTTCAACACTGGCGTTACCATATTCCAGCGAGTACTCTTCGGCCACCGTATTGAACGGCAGCTTGCCTTGCTTGCGCACAGGCACAAAACCCAGATTCAGCTCGTACGCCAGCACCGAGCCCACGATAAAGCCGCGTGCATCCACACCGGCCACCAGATCCAGCTTCTGTCCCATATAACGGTAAACGAACAGATCAATCAAAACCCGGAACGAGCGCGGGTCCTGCAAAACGGGGGTAATGTCACGGAACGTCACACCCGGTTTGGGCCAATCCGGCACATTGCGGATAGTTTGACGGATGTACTGGGCTGGATCAGTTTGCATGTCGAAGGCTTCTACAACAAAATAAATCCTGACGCGAAAAGCGTCCGCGGATACGCCGCAAGTGTACACAATTGGGACAGGGGCACAAAGGCTGACGCCCCCCTTGCCTGGAAGTTGCGCCAATACGACGCCATTGACTTTAGCCGCTCAGACTGCGCCTATGGCGCTACGCCGTCACCATAGGGTCGGAATTATCGGCACGCACCGGCACCAAGGTGCCCCCGTCGAGCTGCCAGACATGATCGGTCAAGGTCAGCAAGCGCGTGTCATGAGTCGCCATGATGACAGTACGCCCCCCCGCCGCAAGCAGTATGTCGCGCATCAAGGCCTGACTGGTCGGCCCGTCCAGGCTGGCCGTAGGTTCGTCCAGAAACCAGATCTGCGCCGGCGACAGCAAAACACGGGCCAGACACAAACGACGCTGCTGACCCAACGACAATTGCTGCCCACCTTCACCTAACCAGGTATCCAGCCCCTGCGGCAAATCGCGCACCGTCTTTTCCAACTGCGCATCACGCAATACCTGCCACAAGCGCTGCTCGGTGGCGTTTGGCTCGGCCAGCAGCAGATTGTCGCGTACTGAACCTAGAAATAAAGGCGAGTCCTGGGCCAGCAGCGCACAATGCCGATACCAGTCGGCACGGGCCCAGTGACCGGCCGGTTCACCATCGATCAGGTACGCAGACGCAGGCACTGGCAACAAGCGCATCAACACACCAAGCAACGTCGACTTGCCCGAACCGCTGGGTCCAAATAATGCCACGCGCTCGCCGGACTGCACCTGCAGATTCAAGTCCTGCAGCACACGCTGATCTCCATAACTGAAGGTCAACTGCTGCACCCGCAACACAGCCGCTTTTTCTGATGGCAAGGGATGGCCGGCATCGTTCTCCTCTGGCCCCGTTCCATCCATCACGGTCAGTAGACGTCGGCTGGCGGCTTCGACTTCGCCCAGGCGGGCCGCACCCCGCATCATCGGGGCCATAATCTCGAACAAGCCCAGCAAAGCCAGTATCAGCCCCACCCAGACAGGCCCGCTCATGGCATGCAGATCTACCTGCTGCGCGCCGGCCAACAGACACACCAGTAAGGCAATGCCCATCAAGACCTGCTGGATGAACTGACCGGCCACTGCCCAGGCGCTGCTGTGCAATCGCGCCTGCGCCAGATCCCGGCTCAACGCAGCGACCTGTTCCTGAACCGCCGCCTTAGCGGCAAACACCTGTATATCCACATAAGCACGCACGGCCTGATGGGTCAACGCACGCAAGTGGTTTTCCAGAACATGGACCTGCCGGGCTGCCTGCGCAGCCCGACGCGCCGACCAATACGGCACCAGACACGCGGCCAGCAAAATGCAGGCCAGCACCGGCCATGCCCACCACGACAGCCATGCTCCCAGAACCAGACTGAATACCAGTCCTGCCAGCACGGCCGTCACCACAGGTGCCACCAGCAACAACAGCACCAGATCCAGAAGGGCCACATCTGCCGTCAAACTGGCGGCCAGCTCGCCATCGCGAAACTGCGCCAGTCTGCCCTGGCTGAAACGGGCCAGACGGGCAAAAACACGGGTACGAATGCGCACCTGCAAATCCAAGGTCAGGGCATGACCGACGATCCGCTCCAGATAGCGCGAGGCAATCCGCCAGAAAGACAGCCCCCGAATCAGGGCCGACGGACCGAACAAATTAAAAACAATACCCAGCGTCGCCAAAAAAGCACTGCTTAAAAACCAGCCCGCTACACCCAACAACCCCACACCGGCCGCCACAGTGCTGCACGCCAACAGTAGAGTCAGTGCAAGCGCGCCCCGCCGGTCGCGCAGGCTGTCCCCCAAAAGACGCAACCAGGCTTTCATGCCGACAACACCCCCTGGGTTATACGCAGACGCACCGAGCAACGCGCAGCCAGTTGTTCGTCATGCGTGGCGATCACCAGACAACGACCACGGCAAAAGCGCAGAATATTATCCATGACCCGATCCCGCGTGGCGGCATCCAGGCGCGACGTCGGTTCATCCAGCAGCACGACATGTGGATCAGTCAGAAACAGGCGGGCCAGCGCCAGCCGCTGTATCTGCCCCCCCGATAAGCCAAACCCGCCTTCGCCCAGCGCGCTGTCCAGCCCTTGCGGCAAGGCCCGTACGAAGCCGTCCGCGCAGGCCAATGCCAAAGCGTGCCAGAGCTGTTCGTCGGTTGCGCCCGGAGCCGCCAACCGCAGGCAGGCACGAATAGAACCCAGCGACAGAAAAGCCTGTTGCGAAATCAGGGTGATGCCATCGTGATGGGTCAACAAACGCCCCATCGTGTCATTGCCGCGCAACATGACGTGCCCCCCATCCAGGTGGCGCAGGCCGATCAACGTTTCGAGCAGACTGCTCTTGCCGCTGCCGCTGGCCCCCATGACGGCATAAGACTGGTCGATATAAAGCTGTAAGCCTGGCACCTTCAACAAGGTGCCTCCACCGCTCAAATCGGGCAAGCGCAATTGGCTGAGCACCAGCACAGGCAGTGCGGGAAAAACCGTAGCGGGCTGGCACGGCTCGACAGCAGGAATCAGATCACTGCCCAGACCAGACCAAACCCTGTCCAGCTCGTCAGCCGCTGCCCGGGCGGCCGCCCGGTCGTGGTAATTTGCCGCAAGTTGGCGCAGAGGCTGATACGCTTCTGGGGCCAACAACAGGCAGAACAGGCCCTGCTGCAAGCTTAATCCAGCAAAAGACTCGCCCAGATACCCCAGGTAGCCCAATCCGATATATACCGCAATCCCCGCCACACCCAGGGCGGCAAAAAACTCCAATACGGCAGAAGACAAAAAAGCGATGCGCAACACTTTCATGGTGCGCGTGCGCAGCTCCTGACTGGCCAGTTCCACCCTCGCCGTCTCATCCTGACTGCGGCCCATCAGACTCAAGGTAAAAATACCTCGCACGCGATCGGCAAAAAAACCGGATAAACGCAAGGTGGCCTGCTGCTGTTCACGGCTAGCCGCCTCCGCCCCCCAGCCCACCAAGGCCATGAACAAAGGAATCAAGGGGATGCTGAACAGCAGGATCAAAGCGACAATGCCATCAACCGGCAAAACGGCCACGATCAAGGCCAATGGAATCAGCGCAGCGGCCGCCATAGAGGGCAGATAACGGGTCAAAAAGCCATCCAGCGCCTCCACCTGCCCAAGCAAACTGGACGACAATTGCCCGCTGCTGCTGGCACGCAAGCGAGGGACAGTGCTGTGAAACAGCCGGGCAAACAGATCAGAGCGCAGACTTTGCTTGATCTGTTCGGAGACATGCTGGGCGCGCCTCTCGCCACTGGCCAGCAAACCAGCGCGCACCAGCAGTAAAAGCAACACCAGGCCGACAGGCAGCCATTGTCCGCTCCAGGCCAAGCCATCCACCACAACGGCCTGCACAACCCCGGCCAGCAACCAGGCTTGCGCGATCAGCAGCACACCGGCCAGCACCGGCGCAGCCATAGGCCAACGCAGCGCCGTTCGCGCCCGGGCGGAAAACTCGCCCAGCCACTGCTGCGCCGATGTGTCCCGCGACGCCAATCAGGCCTCGGCGTCCAGGTCGGGAGTCCGCTGGACGTCGTCCAAAATCGCGGTGGTTTCCCGTAACTCGAACCACATGGCATTAAGAATAGAAAACGCGCAGGCCAGACCCAGGCCCAAAATCCAGGAAAAATACCACATTGCTTCAGGCCTCCTTAATAAGAATGGGGAGCATCATTGATACTGGCCACTGTCACCTTGCCACGCATCACGCGGTAAACCCACGAGGTATAAAGCACGATGATGGGCAAAAAGAACAGGCTGATGAGCAGCATGAGCCACAAGGTCAGGTGACTGGCCGATGCATCGAACAAGGTCAGGCTGGAGCCGGGCGTCAGCGACGATGGCAACAAAAACGGAAAGACCGCAAAACCAAAGGTCAGAATAATGCCGGTCAGCGCCAGGGAAGAACACAGCACCGCAAGCAAGCCGCGACCGCGCCCCGCCAACAAAGCACCCAGCAGCAAGCCGACAAACCCGGTCGCCGGTGCCAGCCACAACAACGGCCATTGGCTATAGTTCGCCAGCCATCCGCCCTGCACCACCTGCACCGTCTTGCCGATAGGGTTAGACATGGCATGGCTGACTTCAGGCCAACTCATGGCATAGCCGTTCAAGTGGCTGATCCACCAACCGCCAGCCGCAAACGTCAGGATGGATAACAGCCCCAGTGGAATGGCCCAGGCACGCGCCCGGCGCGCCACCTGATCGCTGGCTTTCCAGGCCAGCACCACCACCCCCTGAAAAGCCAGCATCAGCACGCTCAGCACCCCGCACAGCAAGGCAAAGGGCTGGAACAAGCCAAAGAAGTTGCCCTCGTACAATGGGCGCAAGGTCGTAGGATCAAAACCAAAGGGTACGCCCAGCATGACATTACCGATGGCGACGCCGAACACCAGGGCGCTGACCACGCCGGCCGCCGTCCAGATGGCATCCCAGTTACGACGCCAGCGACGCGATGCAAGCTTGCTGCGGTACTTGATGGCCACGGGCCGCACGATCAACGCCACCAGCAACAGCATCATGGCCAGGTAAAAGCCCGAAAAAGCCATGGCATACAACAAGGGCCAGGCGGCGAACGCCACCCCGCCGGCCAAAATCAGCCAGACCTGATTGCCCTCCCAGACAGGACCGATCACGTTATACAACACGCGTCGTTCCTCGTCGTTACGGGCGACCAGCGGCAAAGCCATTGCTACGCCCAGATCGGCACCATCCATAATGGCAAAGGCAGCCAGCAGCACGCCCAACAACAGCCACCAAATCACGCGCAGCGTATCGTAATCAAGCAGAATCAGATTTTCCATGGTGTTCACCTCTTAACCGCGCAGCAGCGGCGCATTGCGCGAGCCGTAGGACAGGACCGAAGGAGCTGCCGAGGTGCCGTGCTCGTCAGGCCCTTTGCGTATAGCATGCAGCATCACTTTGATGCCCACGACCGCCAGCGTTCCATACAACAACAGGAAAATACTCATGCTGATCATCAAGTCCGTAAAGGACAGGCCAGAAGCGGCATAGTACGTAGGCAGCACCCCTTCGATAGCCCAAGGCTGGCGGCCGAACTCGGCCACAAACCAGCCGCACTCAATCGCCACCCACGGCAAAGGAATGCTCCAGACCGCCATCTTGAGCAAACGTGTATGACGCTGCAGGCGATCCCGCGAAGCCAGGAAAAAGGCCACGCCGAAAAACAGGATGAAGTACAAGCCTAGGCCGACCATGATGCGGAAACTCCAGAACAACGGGGCCACCTGCGGCACCGTATCCCAAGCGGCTTGGGCAATCTGCTCGGGCGTGGCCTGTGTGATGTCGTCCATATACCGCTTGAGCAACAAGGCATAACCCAGATCGCGCCAATTAGCGTCAAACACACGTCGCGCATCAATGTCGGAAGCATCGGTGCGCACGGTCTGTAAGGCTTGATAGGCGCGCAAGCCATTGGCAATGCGCACTTTGGCATGCTCGACCAGGTCGTTGATGCCCAGCATGGGCGTGGTCAGCGAACGCGTGCCGATCAGTCCCATGACCCAAGGAACCTCGATGGCGAAGCGGTTTTCGCGCGCTTCCTGATCGGGGATGGCGATCAGATTGAAGTTGGCCGGCGCTTCTTCGGTTTCCCACATGGCTTCCATCGCCGCGATCTTCATCTGCTGGTGCTCGGTAGTCAGATAACCGCTTTCATCGCCCAGCACCACCACCGACAAAGAGGCGGCCAGGCCAAAGCTGGCGGCCACCGTCATCGAACGCTTGGCCAGATCGATATGCCGTCCGCGCAGCAGATACCAGGCGCTGATGCCCATGACGAACATGGCACCGAGCACATAGCCGGCGCTGACCGTGTGCACAAACTTGGCCTGGGCGACAGGATTCAGGATGACCTGGGCAAAATCGGTCATTTCCATACGCATAGTATGCGGATTGAACACCGCGCCCACTGGGTTCTGCATCCAGCCATTGGCCACCAGAATCCACAACGCCGACAAGTTGGTGCCCAACGCCACCAGCCAGGTAACAATTAAGTGTCCCAGCTTGGACAAGCGATCCCAGCCAAAGAAAAACAGCCCCACAAATGTGGCTTCCAGAAAGAAAGCCATCAATCCTTCGATGGCCAGCGGAGCGCCGAAAATATCACCCACGTAGTGGCTGTAATAGGCCCAGTTCATGCCGAACTGAAACTCCATGACGATGCCGGTCGCCACGCCCAGGGCAAAGTTGATGCCGAACAACACGCCCCAGAACTTGGTCATGCGACGCCAGATCTCGCGGCCCGTCATGACATAAGCGCTTTCCATGATGGCCAGCAAAAACGACAGGCCCAACGTCAAAGGCACGAACAAAAAGTGAAACATCGCGGTTGATGCAAACTGCAAGCGCGATAAAGTAACAACATCCAGATCAATCATGACGACCCCCAGTCTGATCAGCTTTGCGAATTCTTCCGGCAAACCCCAAAACCTTTTGCACCTTGCTGCCCAGACGCATCAGATTCTGCAACGTCTCCGGCGGCAAATGATGAACTTCGTCAAACCAGCCACACGCCAACTCGATCAACTCCAGCATCTCGGTGATGCGCTGCTGGCCGTACGCCTCCTCGTCGTTCAGAGGCGCCTCCATAAGAATACTTCGCAATAGTGTCAATGTGGGGTCGATCTCGCGCTTGCGCTTTTCTTCGACCAGGGTACGGAAAATGTCCCAGACATCCTTGGGAGACTCGAAGTATTCGCGGCGCTCGCCGATCTTGTGCGTCATGCTGACGAGCCGCCACGACTGCAGCTCGCGCAAGCTCATGCTGACATTGGAGCGTGAAATGCCCAGCGTTTCGGCAATATCATCGGCGTGCATGGGTTCGGGGGACATGAAGAGCAAAGCGTAGATCTGGCCAACCGTGCGATTGACCCCCCAGCGCCCGCCCATTTCCCCGAAATGCAGCACAAAGCGCTCGGCCTGTGGTCCTAGATTCATAGTATTTTGAACTTTCAGTAATTACTGAAACAACGAAACAGACCGTATCTTAACCCTAAACAATCGAGACAGCTACGAGATTCACGCCCGTTCTCGTAAAATAAGTGCCCGCCAACCGGCATGCCAAGCTTGTGCTTCGCGTTTACAATTTCCCAATGACTACACCGGACCTGCACGACACCGATCCGATACTGGACTCGGCCCGCCGCACTTTCGCCACCGAGATCGACGCCTTGCGCACGCTCAGCGCCCGGCTGGACGCGCATTTCGTGCGCGCCACGCACATGCTGATGCAATGCCAGGGGCGTGTTGTCGTCACCGGCATCGGCAAGTCCGGTCACATTGCCCGCAAAATCGCGGCCACCCTGGCCTCCACCGGCACGCCGGCTTTTTTCATGCATGCCGCCGAGGCCCTGCATGGCGACCTGGGCATGATCACCGGCCAGGATGTCGTCATTGCCATCTCGTATTCCGGCCAGGCGCAGGAACTGGTCACCGTGTTGACCGTATTGCGCCGCATGGGTGCCAAGCTGATCGCCATTACCGGCAACCCCCAATCCGAACTGGCCTTGAACGCAGACTTGCACCTGGATGCGCACGTAGAGCACGAGGCCTGCCCGCTGAACCTGGCCCCCACGGCCAGCACCACGGCGGCACTGGCCTTGGGCGATGCCCTGGCCGTCGCCTGCCTGGAAGCCAAAGGTTTCAGCCGCGAGGACTTCGCCCGCTCGCACCCAGGCGGCGCGCTAGGCCGCCAACTGCTCACTTTTGTGCGCGATGTCATGCGCCAGGGCGATCAATTGCCGATTGTCTCGCCTGACACGCTGGTTCCGGACGCACTGGCCGTCATGTCCGCCAAAGGCATGGGCATGACCATTGTGGCCGACCCGCAAGGTCATCCCGTAGGCCTGTTCACCGATGGCGACCTGCGTCGCTTGATCGCCCGCCAAGGCGACATCCGTCACCTGCCAGTCCGCGCAGGCATGACACCGCAACCTCGTAGCATCGGTGCCGACGCATTGGCCATCGAGGCGGCCGGCCAGATGGATGCGCTGCGCATCAGCCAGATGCTGGTATTGGACGCAAACGGGCTACTATTAGGGGCTCTGCACATGCACGACTTGCTGGCCGCAAAGGTAATCTGACCATGATCCACACTTCCACGACCCCGCTGCATCCCGCCGAAGCGCAAATTCTTGCCAAACTGCCTGACTCCACCCGTGAACGGCTGCGTGCCCTGCGCATGATGGTGTTCGATGTGGACGGCGTACTGACGGACGGTCGGCTGTGGTATAGCGAGCACGGCGAAGAATTCAAAGGCTTCCATGCCCTGGATGGGCATGGTCTGCGCATGCTGGGCGAAAGCGGCATCGCCGTTGCCCTTATCACCGGTCGCGAAAGCGGCATTGTGTCGCGTCGGGCAGCCGAACTGGGCATACGCTTCGTACACCAGGGCGTGCGCGACAAAGTCGCCATCCTGGCGCAGATTGCCCAGGAAAACGGCCTGGCCCTGAACGAAATCGGCTACATGGGCGATGACCTTATCGACCTGGCCGCCATGCAGCGCGTGGGCTTTTCCGCCAGCGTGCCCAATGCTCCCTTCTATGTATCACAAATGGCCAGTTGGGTATCCAGCCTGCCGGCCGGCCAGGGTGCCGTGCGCGAATGCTGCGATGCCATACTGGCGGCCCAGGGTCGTCTGGCCGGCTTCATCACCGGCGGCCTCCTGAAAACGACCGGAGTCATTCAATAGTCATGCGCGACCGCCTGCCCACTTTTATTTCTCTGCTGTTGCTGGCTTTGCTGGTGTTGGCCACGCTGTGGGCGGTGGACTACACCCAACGCTCGGTGGCACTTGATCCGCCGCGCCGCGTCACCCACGAACCCGACTCCTGGTCGCGTAACTTCACGATGGTCAGCACCGACGCAAGTGGCATGGCCATCAACCGTCTGGACGGCGAAATGGCCTATCACTACCCGGACGACGACTCCTACGACATCGAACATCCGCGCGCGGTCAGCAACCGTGCCCAGTCTCCCATGACCGTGGCCACATCGGACACGGCGCACATGAACGCCGGCGGCGATACGATCACCATGACGGGCAATGCCCATATCCATCGCCAGGCCACCGCCGAAGACGAGGCCCTGGATGTGCGCAGCCGCGTGCTCATCATCCTGCCGCAAGAAGATGTGGTCTACACCAACGAGCCTGCTGTCGTGGTCAACGGTCAATCCACCTTGCGCGGCACCGGCATGCGCTACGATAATCGCGTACGGCAATTGAACGTCATGTCGGAATCCGACACTAAAATCTCGGGCCAACAAACACAAAAAACGCGATCCCCCAACAGTTCTAAGGATTCCCAGCCATGACCACGCGTCACCGTGCCCCCTCCGGCCTGCGGCCCGAGCCTTTTACCCGTCTGCTGCGCAGCACCACTCTGGGACTAGCCCTGGTCTGGGCGGCCGTGCCAATGGCACCGACGGCGCTGGCGCAAAACAGCGCACCCGCCGCGCAGGAACCGGATACCTCTGTACTGTCCGATACACTGACCTACGACGACATTGCCAAGCAAACCATCTACAAAGGCAATATCGTGCTCACGCGCGGTAACTTAACGCTAATGGCCGACCAGTTGGCCATCGAGCAGGATGCCGAAGGCTTCCAGCACGGCACCGCCACCGTCAGCACACGCCCTCGCGTGACCATCCGCCAAGAAGATCCCGCCAAGTTCGAGCTGATGACGGCTGAAGGCCTCAAGGCGATCTACAACGGCAAGGCCGAAGAGATCGAGCTTATCGGCCAGGCCATCGTTAACCGTTATGTCTGCGGCAAGCTGCAAGATTCCATCCAAGGCCAGCGGGTTGTCTATCGCCAGAAAGACAACACCTACCAAGCCTTTGGCGGTGCCGATTCGGCCACGCGCGACGGTCGCGTGCGCTCGGTAGCACGCCCACGCGCCAACGCCGATGCCGCCCTGGCCGAATGCCAGCGCAAGTCCTCCCCCCGCAAATAGTCCGGACCCCTGCCTACTCATATGGTTGCACCTTCCAGCCCATCCTCTCCCGTCCGCGCCCAGAACACCGCCAAAGGCAGTCTGATCGCCCAAGGCCTGCGCAAGACATACGGCAAACGCACCGTAGTGCAGGATGTATCCCTGACTGTAGAAAGCGGCGAGGTCGTCGGCCTGCTGGGCCCTAACGGCGCGGGCAAAACCACCAGTTTCTACATGATCGTGGGCATCGTGCATGCCGACGCCGGCCGCATCGAAATCGACGGCACACCCATCACAGGCATGCCCATGCACAAACGGGCGCGCCTGGGCCTGTCCTATCTGCCGCAAGATGCCTCGGTGTTCCGCCGCCTGACCGTCGAGGAAAACATCCGCGCCGTCCTGGAACTTCAACAAGACGACAAAGGCCGAGCCATCAGTTCCCGGGAAATCGGAGAACGGCTCGAGACGCTGATCGGCGAGCTGCAGATCGGTCACATCCGCCGCAACACCGCCGTCTCCCTGTCCGGAGGCGAGCGCCGTCGGGTCGAGATCGCCCGGGCACTGGCCAGCAATCCGCGCTTTATCCTGCTGGACGAACCCTTTGCAGGGGTGGACCCGATCGCCGTCATCGAAATCCAGCGCATTGTGCAGTTCCTTAAAGGGCGCAATATCGGCGTGCTCATCACCGACCACAACGTGCGCGAAACCCTGGGCATCTGCGACCGCGCCTACATCATCAGCGAAGGCACCGTACTGACCAGCGGCCACCCGTCCGAAATCATCGACAACGAGGCCGTGCGCAAAGTCTACCTGGGCTCGAACTTCCGCATGTAAGCCTGCGCTGCGCCCGCCATCGCGGGCATCTTTTTCGCTCAGGGTTTTCCTGACATTTTCGCTTGATCCAAGTCATGTAATCCGGCCGACATATAGGTATACTGGGATCTCCAATCACCGCAAAAGGAGCTTCCAGAATCCCCACTCCCGCGTCTTGCGACGCACTTGCAACACTACTACGGAGAGCCTATATGAGCCTTAACATCAGTGGCCGTAATCTCGACATAACCCCTGCTATCCGCGACTACGTCAAGAACAAGGTCGGTCGAATCGACAAGCATTTCGATAATGTCGTCGACTCCCAGGTTATGCTTTCCATCGAACGTCTGAAGCACACTGCCGAAGTTACCGTGCGCGTGCCCGGCAAAGACATCCATTGCGCTGCTTCCGACGAAAACCTGTACGCTGCCATAGACCTGCTGGCCGATAAAATCGACCGCCAGGTGGTCAAATACAAGGAAAAAGCGCATAGTCACGCGCATGAGCCCGCCAAGCGGCTCGAGGTACCGGCAGCCTAAACGCCGCCTTTGCCTGCAGGCCAGACCTGCCAACAAACCCCGTACCCTTCCCGGTTCGGGGTTTTGTGTTTCAGGGCAGCAAGGCCCTGCCCTGCACACACTGCCCAAAAAGTGTTCAGCTCAAAAAATTTCCCCCTATAATGGCCGTCATGAATCTCTTGTCGCGCATTTTGCCTCTGTCCAATGTGGTTCTGGATCTTGCTGCAACCAGCAAGAAACGCGCTTTTGAACAAGCCGGACTGATTTTCGAGAACCATCACGGCATCGCCCGGACAGCCGTATTCCACAGCCTGATCGCCCGAGAGCGACTAGGCTCGACCGCGCTCGGCCACGAGGTTGCCGTGCCGCATGGCCGCATCAAAGACCTGAAAGAGCCCTGCGCCGTCTTTATGCGTCTGGCCGAACCTGTACGTTTTGACGCCAGCGACGGACGTACCGCTAGCCTGCTGTTTTTTCTGCTGGTACCCGAAACAGCAACACAAATACACCTGGATTTGCTGGCCGAGATCGCGCGCCTGATGGCCGACCCCGAAGTACGACAGGCGCTGGCGCAGGAAACCGACCCGGCCCGCATCCACCAGATACTTACCCAGCCGGCAGCACCCGAGGCAGAAAACCACCATGCTGACAGTTCACGAGCTGGTCAATGACAATAACGACAAGATCACGGTTACCTGGGCGGCAGGCAAACATGCCGCCAACCGGCCAATACCTGATCTTGGCATGTCGGCCGCCGATCTGGTCGGCCACCTGAACCTGATCCACCCATCGCGTATCCAGGTTTTCGGCCCCGAAGAACTGTCCTACTACAACCGCTTTGACATCAAGCGCCGCCGGCACCATCTGGAAGATCTGGTACAGGGCGGTGTGCCGGCCATCTTCATTGCCAATAACGCACACGCTCCCTCCGACCTGCTGCAATTTTGCGACACACAGGGAGTGCCGCTCCTTTATACCCCCATCGATGCCGCGCAACTGATCGATCTGCTGCGCATCTATCTGGGCAAGCGCCTTGCCCCCAAGACCACCATGCACGGCGTATTCATGGATGTCTTGGGCCTGGGCGTGCTGATCACTGGCGAATCGGGCCTGGGCAAAAGCGAACTGGCGCTGGAATTGATCTCGCGCGGCCACGGTCTGGTAGCGGACGACGCCGTCGAACTCTCGCGCACCGCCCCCAACATGATCGACGGACAATGCCCTCCTTTGCTGCAGAACCTATTGGAAGTGCGCGGCCTGGGCTTGCTGGACATACGTACCATTTTTGGCGAAACCTCGGTGCGCCGTAAAATGAAGCTTAAACTGATCGTGCATCTGGTTCGTTCTAATCCCGACAATTTCGAACGCCTCCCCACCCAGGACCAGGTCCAGGACGTACTGGGCATAGGCATCAAGCGCGTCATGCTGCAAGTGGCGGCGGGCCGCAACCTGGCCGTGCTGGTGGAAGCAGCGGTTCGCAACACCATACTCGCCTTTCGCGGCATCGACACCATGGGCGATTTCATCGAACGCCAGGCCCTGGCCATCATGAACAGCCGCGAAGACTAGGCCGCCTTTACGGCTGTCTTGCTAAGATAGGCGATTCGTCGAGCGAACCCCTCGGTTTCGGACGCACTCTCCTCGAATAGTATTTACAGGCCCTTATCACGATGCTGAAAGTTGTATTGATCACCGGCATATCCGGTTCGGGAAAGTCGGTCGCTTTGCGACTGCTGGAAGACACCGGCTACACCTGCGTGGACAACCTGCCCGCGCGCTTTCTGGCCGAGTTTGTCGAACGCTCCGCCCAGCAAGGCCTGGAGCGCCTGGCCGTGGCCATCGATGTGCGCGGCTCGGGCGATCTGGACACCTTGCCCGACGTCATCCGCAAACTGCGCGAAGATGGGTATGCGCTGCGTGTCATCTTCCTGAACGCCAATGATCACACCCTGATGCAGCGCTATTCCGAATCGCGCCGCCGCCACCCCCTGACCGACCGCTTGCGTCAGGATGGCCGTTCCCCATCGCTGGAAGAATGCATTGCCGTCGAGCGCGAACTGACCGCATCGCTGCGCGAACAAGAACATGTCATCGACACCAGCGACGTCACTCCCGGCCAGTTGCGGGCCTGGGTACGCGATCTGGTTCAGGCCGACCGAGCCAGTGTGGTGCTGACCTTCGAGTCCTTCGCCTACAAACGCGGCGTCCCCGGCGATGCCGACCTGGTCTTTGATGTACGCTGCCTACCCAACCCACACTACGATCCGGAGCTGCGTCCCATGACAGGGCGCGATGAGCCGGTGGCCAAGTGGCTGGCCCAGTTCGGTTCAGTCGAGAACATGATCGACGATATTGCCAGCTTCGTGCGCCGCTGGCTGCCTCTGTATATGCAGGACACCCGCAACTATCTGACCGTCGCCATCGGCTGCACAGGTGGCCAGCATCGTTCCGTTTATGTCACCGAGCAGTTGGCGCTGCGCTTTGCCGATCACGCGCCCTTGCTGGTGCGCCACCGCAACCAGCCCCCCATCAATCCGGTCCAATGAAAATACCTAATCTGCGCTCACTGGCAAGCGCGCTGACCATTCTGGCGCTGCTGGCGGGCTGCTCCTCCAGCCCCAAACGCGCCAAGCCCAAGCCCAGGCCTGGAGCCACGGTGGCCGCCCCCCAGGGTGGGGGATACTACAAAGACGACGGCCCCCACAGCCGTGTCCCCGCCAATCTGCTTGCCACCCCCAACGCCACACCTCGTCTGGAACCCATTGCCCGCAGCAATACGCGCCCATATACCGTGCTGGGCAAAAGTTTTGTGCCGCATACCAGCCATAAGTCGTTCTCTCAGACCGGTACCGCATCCTGGTACGGGCGTAAATTCCACGGCAAGAAAACCGCCAACGGCGAAACCTACGATATGTACGCCATGACGGCAGCCCATCCGACGCTGCCCATTCCCAGCTATGCGCGCGTCACCCGGCCCAAAACCGGCAAGTCCGTCATCGTGCGCATCAATGACCGGGGTCCATTTCATAGCTCTCGCATCATCGATCTGTCCTACGTCGCCGCCGCCAAGCTGGATCTGATCGCTCCAGGCAGCGGCACCGTACTGGTGGAGTCCATCACCGAGGACGATATACGCAGCGGCCGCTTCGATACGGATGAAACCCAGATTGCCCAGGTCGATACCCGCGCGGCTCCCACGCCCGCACCGCAGCCCAGCCTGGTGATCAAAGAAGAGCGACAACCGACCCCCGATGCGCTAGAGGCTCTGGCACAGGACGAGCTAACAATGGAGCTGGATGAGTCACCAAGCTGGAGCAGCGACGCCAACGACCAGCAATTGATCGTGCAAGCCACCCCGCCGGTTCAAACCAAACGCAGCGCCGAATCGGGCCAGACACGGGTCTACCTGCAATTTGGGGCTTTTTCGGCACGCCAAAACGCTTCTGCCCTGGCCCAGCAGCTTAACCGCCAGATCGCCCAGGTCGAGTACCGCAACGCCGAGGTCGAAGCCCACAATGAATTGTTCCGCGTACAGATCGGCCCTTATCAAAGCCGTACTGAAGCCATTAACGCCGCCCTGCGCATCCGTCAGGAAACCGGCCTGAACCCCGCCGTAGCCGTGCGCTAAACGTATAGCGCCCACGAAAAGCCCTGCCCCACTATGTGATGGGCAGGGCTTTTTTCATCCAACCAGCATCAATCCCTGGACTGGCGCGCCAAGCCCCAGGCATACAGCACATCCCGAGGCACACCGCTGGCCTGGCTGCCGATACGGGCGGCATCGCGCAATGACACATGTTCCAGTAAGGCCGACATCCAGCGCTCGGTGACCGCATCCAGTACCGGGGCATCGTCCTGGGCAGCCTGTGCCTCGTGCAGGATCAACACGAACTCGCCCTGCTCCCGGTGACTGTCCTGCTCTAGCCAGTGTTGCGCCTCTCCCAAAGCGACGGTATGGATCTGCTCGAAGCGCTTGCTCAGTTCACGCGCAAAGGTCAACTGACGCTGCGGCCCGCACACCTGTTCCATGTCCCGCACGGCGGCGCGCAAGCGATGCGGCGACTCAAACATCACCACCGGCATGCCTTGCCCCGCCCAATGCTGCAACCACTTGCGTCGCGCTACGCTCTTGGGCGGCATGAAACCCGCAAAGGCAAACGCAGGATTCTCGTCGCTGGTCGCCCCACTGCCCATCAAAGCGGCAATGACCGCCGATGCCCCAGGCAAAGGCACCACCTGATATCCTGCTTGCCGCACCTCGCGCACCACGCGCGCGCCCGGATCGCTGACGGCCGGCGCGCCCGCATCCGAGACCAAGGCCACCCTTTGGCCCTGTGCCAGCCGTTCTATGATCGCGGCCGCAGCCTGAGCCTCGTTATGGCGATGCGCCGCCATCAGCGGCGTCTGTATGCCCCAGGCCTGCAAAAAGGGACGAGTGGCGCGCGTATCTTCCGCCGCAATAATGTCGCACTGCTCCAGCGCTTGCCAAGCCCGCAAGGTAAGGTCTCCCAGATTGCCGATCGGCGTGGCCACCACATACAGACATGCCTGGGGCCAGACCTGGCCCTTGACCTTGTCCATCATGTTCTGCCAGACGCCGGCAGCCGGCGTGCGGCCTTCTGTGTCGCTCATGCTAAATCCTGTCTAAACATCGTTGTCATTGGGTGCCCATGAATCCTTTCGAGCAAGCCCGCCTGGCCCAGAACCGGACCTTGCGCCGCCGACGGCGAACCAGCGCCTGTCCCGCTGCGCCTGCGCCGCGCCGCTCGCCCAGCCAGCAGCGGGGCGACCACGCCGAACATCTGGCCGGTCGGTACGTGCAAAAGCACGGTGCCCGTATTCTGGAGCGACAATTGCGGGCCCGCGGCGGCGAGATCGACCTGGTACTGTGGCATGAAGGCCAGTTGGTTTTTCTGGAAGTACGCCAACGCACCAGCGACCGCTTCGGCGGAGCGCTTGCCAGTGTAAACCGGGACAAGCAACGCCGTCTGATCCTGGCGGCCCGCCACTGGCTGCCCATCCTGAGCCGGCGTTATCTGCAAGGCCAAACACCCTCTTGTCGCTTCGATGTGATCGCCCTGGAGCAGGACGGGCTGCGCTGGGTAAAAAACGCCTTTGCCGATCAGTAAGACACGCTGCCGCCACAACGTCGGGAACCTTGACGCGCCTGAGCTGTCACATTCTTTTCAATAGGCTGCGTTTTTTTCAAGATGACACGTTCTGCCCGCCCCACAGCGAAATTCTCCGTGCGATAATGCGCGCTATGGACCTTATCGCCTTAATGACCTCGCATTTCGACGATTCCGTCGATACTCTCAAAGCCAGCACCCGCGAACTGGCCGAACCTCTGGCAGCTGCCGTGGAACTCTTGTTCGCCACCCTGGCCAACGACGGCAAGATACTGGCCTGCGGCAATGGCGGCTCGGCGGCGGACGCCCAGCACTTCATTGCCGAACTGGTCGGACGCTTCGAGCGCGACCGCCTCCCTCTGGCCGGCATCGCCCTGAACACCGACACCGCCATCCTGACTGCCGTAGGCAACGACTACGGCTTTGACAGCGTGTTCGAGCGTCAGGTCAGCGCCCTGGGTCAGACCGGCGACATTCTTGTAGCCATTTCCACCAGCGGCAATTCGCCCAACGTCATCCGTGCCATCGAAGCCGCGCGCGAACGCGATATGGTCATCATCGCCCTGACCGGCAAGGGCGGCGGCAAAATCGCCGAACTTCTCTCCGATACCGACATCCACCTGTGCGTGCCCCATGACCGGACCATGCGCATTCAGGAAGTCCATATCGTCCTGCTGCACGCCATGTGCGACGGCATCGATGCCCTGCTGCTCGGAGACCCCCTATGAAAAACCGCCTGATCCTGACCGGCCTGCTGGCCGCCACCCTGGTTTCCTTATCGGGCTGCGGCCTGCTGGTCGTAGGCGGCGCAGCCGCCGGCACAGCCGCCGTCGCCACCGACCGGCGCACCGCTGGTGAACAAGTCGAGGACAGAACCATCGTCATGAAGGCAGGCGCAGAAACGCGCCGCCTACTCGAAAACAAGGAAGGCCGCATCAACACCTCGTCATACGCTGGCGTGGCCTTGCTGACTGGCGATGTGCCCACCGAAGCAGACAAGGCCGAAGCAGGCCGCCTGGTGTCGCAGGTCGAAAAAGTCACGCGCGTCGTCAACGAATTGCGCGTGGGCGAACCCACACCCTTAAGCACACGCTCGAACGACTCCTGGATCTCCACCCGGGTCAATACCGCCCTCATCAATACCAAAGAAGTCCCCAGCCGCACCATCTCGGTCACGACCGAACGCGGCGTGGTCTACCTGCAAGGGCGCGTCACCCAGGCCGAGGGGGAGCGGGCCGCCATAGCAGCAGCAAGCATTCCGGGCGTCACTAAAGTCGCCAAGCTGTTCGAATACGTCAGCGCCGAAAGCCTGGCCCAGCCCTTGTCCAGCAACGCCCAGACCGCCGCCCCCGCGCCGGCGGCTCCCGCTGCCGCACCTGCAGCCTCTTCTGTCGAAGTCATGCCAGTCCAATGAAAAAAATACTGATTATCGCCATTGCCGTGGCGGCAGCCGTAGGATTGGGAGTCTGGACCATGTCCGACTCCAAATCCGCTGCACCCAATGTCGCCTTCACCGACCTGAACGGCAAGACCTTCCATACCGAAGACCTGCGCGGCAAGGTCGTGCTGGTCAAATTCTGGGCCACCGACTGCACGACCTGCGTCGCCCAGATGCCCGACAACATCGCCAACTTCCAGGCCTTGTCCGGCAAGGGTTTCGATATCGTCGCGGTCGCCATGAAGCATGACCCCATCAACTATGTACTCAATTTCGCCCAATCGCGCCAACTGCCGTTTACCGTCGTCCACGACGCCAACGGCGACATCGCCAAGGCCTTTGGCGACGTGCGCCTGACCCCGACGGCCTTCTTGTTGGACAAGCAGGGCCACATCATCAAGCGATACCTGGGCAACTACGACAAGCAGGACTTCATCGCCACAGTCGAGAAGGCCTTATCCAGCAGTTAAGCCCACGTTTTGCCACAAGCCACACAACCCCGGGTACCAGCAGTGGACCCGGGTTTTCTTCAAGTGAGCGCGTCAATGAGCACCACAGATTCGCAGAATTACTCGTCCAACGTCAAAGCGGAAGTCCTGTCCGAGGCGCTGCCCTATATTCGCCGTTTCCACGGCAAGACAGTGGTCATCAAGTACGGCGGCAACGCCATGACCGAAGAAGCCTTGCAGCGCAGCTTCGCACACGATGTCGTGCTCCTGAAGCTGGTCGGCCTGAACCCGGTCGTCGTGCACGGCGGCGGCCCCCAGATCAACGATGCGCTCAAGCGTATCGGCAAGGAAGGCACATTCATCCAGGGCATGCGCGTGACCGATGCCGAAACCATGGAAGTAGTCGAATGGGTGCTGGGCGGCCAGGTGCAGCAAGATATCGTCATGATGATCAACGAGGCCGGCGGCAAGGCCGTGGGCCTGACCGGCAAAGACGGCGGCATGATCCAGGTCACCAAAAAAATGCTGCCCGATGCCGAACATCCCGGCGAGCTGCTGGACATCGGCTTTGTCGGCGACATCCAGAGCATCCAGCCCGAAGTGGTCAAGGCTTTGCAGGACGACCAGTTCATCCCTGTGATTTCCTCCATCGGTTACGGTGAGGACGGCCAGGCCTACAACATCAATGCCGACGTGGTCGCCGGCAAGATGGCCGAAGTGCTGGGAGCCGAAAAGCTGGTCATGCTGACCAACACTCCCGGCGTGCTGGATAAAGGCGGTCAATTGCTGCGCCGCCTCTCGGCCCAGACCATCGACGAGCTGTTTGCGGATGGCACGATTTCCGGCGGCATGCTGCCCAAAATATCCTCGGCACTGGATGCGGCCCGCAACGGCGTCAACTCCGTCCACGTCATCGATGGACGCGTGCCGCATTGCCTGCTGCTGGAGATCCTGACCGATCGCGGCGTAGGCACCATGATCAGCTCCCACTAAGGGCCTGCCAACATGCGCGACCCGATCCGCGCCCATCCCTGGGCGCGGTCTCTTGCCGCCGGCCGACAAGGCGGCCCCATCTGGCTGTTCGACCTGGACAACACCTTGCACAATGCCTCCAACGGCATTTTCCAGGCCATAGACCAGCGAATGCGCGTGGGCGTAGCCCAGACGCTGGGCGTGGACATGGAAACGGCGGATAGGCTGCGCATAGAATACTGGCAGCGCTACGGTGCCACCATGATAGGGCTGCATCGTCATCACGGTGCCGATCCCGCGCAATTTCTCCGGCATGCCCACGATTTCGACGTCCCTGCCTTGCTGAGCGCCGAAAAGGGCTTGCCGGCACACGTACGCCGTCTGCCCGGCTACAAGCTGCTGCTCACCAATGCGCCTTTGGACTATGCGCGGCGGGTACTTAAAGCCCTGAATCTGCTGCCGGTATTTGACGGCATCTGGGCCATCGAACACATGCAGCTACAAGGCCGTTACCGCCCCAAGCCCTCCCGCGCCCTGATGCGCCAGACCCTGGCCGTACTGCAGGCCCAGGCACGCGATATCATCCTGGTCGAAGACACATTGCGTAATCTGAAAAGCGCCCGTCAGATGGGCATGCGCACCATCCATATCTATAACGCCGGCACGCCCTTCAGCGCCCTGCATCGTGGCCGCGATCAGTACGTAGACCGGCGCATCAGCCGTATCGCCCACTTGGGAAAGAGCCATCCCGTGGAGCACTTTCCGGCGCGTTAACCGGCAGTTTTTGCTTCTGCGTCGCCGACCAGGAAAACACGCGCAGGGCCGGCCGCGACGTTTGAACCAGACAATACGTGTGTCGCGCTGGCTTCGCTTATGACAGCACAGTCCAAAACACGGCAAGACAGACCTGACCGACAACTTGCCGGTGTGCTGTGCGCCGTTCAGTCAGCCAGACACATCAGCGCTAGCGTGCGCGGTATTCGAACCGCACACCAGACAGCCAGGATCTTTGCGAAAACGCACACTATGCCAATTCATGTTGAAGGCATCCACGCTCAGCAAACGTCCCACCAACGGCTCCCCAAACCCACCCAGCAACTTCAGGGCCTCGGCAGCCTGAACACTTCCGACCATACCCAGCAAGGGCGAGAGCACCCCGGTCGTGGCACAGCGCAGTTCTTCGACGTCATCGGCCTCGGGAAACAAACAGTGATAACAGGGTGCCTGCGGATCGCGCAGATCGTAGGTGCTGACCTGGCCGGAAAAACGGATGGCCGCCCCCGAAACCAAAGGCTTGCGATGTGCCACGCAGGCCCGGTTGATGGCATGCCGGGTGGCAAAGTTATCGCAGCAATCCAACACCAGATCGACTTGTCCGACCCAATGCATCAAGGCCTGATCGTCCAGACGCTGAACCACGGGCTGGACCTGCACTTCTGGATTGAGCTGGTGGATATGCACCCTGGCGGACTCTACCTTGTCCCAGCCCAGACGGTCTGTGGTGTGGGCGATCTGGCGCTGTAAATTGCTCAGCTCGACCTGATCGTCGTCGACCAGCGTCATCCGCCCCACGCCCGAAGCAGCCAGGTACGCTACGACCGGCGACCCCAGGCCTCCCGCACCAACCACCAGCACGTGGGAAGCCAGGATACGCTCCTGGGCTTCCACGCCAAACTCATCGAGTAAGATATGCCGCGCATAACGCAGCAGTTGCTGATCTTCCACGCTTACCGCCTTTGCCCTTAAGGCGCTACCGGCTGCATACCCTGCGGCGTGATTCGGAACCGCTCGGTGTGTGGTTGATCATTTAGCGGGGTTTTTTTTTCCGTCGATGTCGCCTCCGGTTTCTGCGCCTGCTTGGCCGCTTCCTTAGCCGCTGCCATCTTGGCCGGATCGTTCTTCATGACAGGACGGCCCGCCAGTTTATTCAGTGCCTGCTGCAACTGGAAGTCGTCGTCGCCACCGAACTCGAACATCTTCAGGTCAGGATTTAGGTCTGCTTCGGCCTGGGCGGCATCGGCTTCTTCGTCCACTTTGCTGTTCAGCAAATGACGCTTCAGGTCCACTTCGCGCGGCAGACGGAACAGATTGCCTTGGGCGGTATCGTCCACGACGATATCCGGTTCCACGCCAGTTACCTGAATGGAGCGACCGCTGGGTGTGTAGTACAAGGCCGTGGTCAGTTTCAGCCCTGCATCCTCGGACAGAGGCACGACACTTTGGACCGAACCCTTGCCAAACGTGCGGTTTCCGATAATGGTAGCGCGCTTATGGTCCTGCAAAGCACCGGCCACGATTTCCGATGCGGAAGCCGAACCGACGTTGACCAGCACCACGACCGGCACCTGCTTGAGCCAGTCGACCTTTTTAAGCACATCGGCGTCCGAGTCCAGTTCGCCCAGCACAGACTGCATGGACTTGACGTAGTACTCGCGGTTGGACGACGGAATACGGCCTTTGGTGGACACCACCAGCGTGCCGGGCTCCAGGAAGGCCGACGATACACCGATGGCGCTCTCGAGCAGGCCGCCCGGATCATTACGCAAATCGATGACCAGACCTTTAGGCGCGCCAGCACCTTTGTTGACCGTTGCCAGTTGCTTGATCAGGTCGGCAGCCGTACGTTCCTGGAACTGAGCAATGCGCACATACGCCACATCGCCCGGCAACATCTTGGAGCGCACGCTGCGTACCTTGATCAGATCGCGCACCAGCTGAAATTCCATAGGCTTGTCGCGCCCGGCGCGACGTATGGTGAGTTTGATGGACGTATTGGGCTCGCCGCGCATCTGCTTGATGGCGTCGTTCAGGGTCATGTCCTTGGTGGGCTTGCCGTTGATGTGCGTGATGATGTCGCCCGACAAGATGCCGGCACGCGCCGCCGGAGTGTCCTCGATGGGCGAAATCACCTTGGGCATGCCGTCTTCGCTGCCGATTTCGATACCCAAACCGCCAAAACCGCCCTGGGTCATGGCTTCCATTTCCTTGAACGCATCCGCATCCAGGTAAGCCGAGTGCGGGTCCAGATCGGTAAACATGCCCTTGATGGCATTGCCGATCAAGTCCTGATCCGACAAGGGTTCTACGTATGTATTCTTGATGGCGGCAAACACATTGGCGAACTGCTGCAGTTCGCGCAATGGCAAAGGCTCCCCGCGCTGTGCGGCTGCGGTAATGCCCAGGCTGATCAAAATGCCGCCCACGGCACCTGCCGCCACCAGACCGATGCTGCCAAACCTTCGAGTGCCCATGCACATTCCCATTATTTCAGATTCAAGATCGGGCCCCGTATCCCCGCTGACCCGTCCAGGCATTATAGAGTAGCCCAAAACGGCATACTAGCAGGCCACCCGTTGACAACCAATGCAAAATTTCGCCATTCGTAAACGGGACTACGACTCGGTCCAGGCCTACTGACCCAACCAGACCTGCGGATTGATGGGCTTGCCCTGGTGACGCAACTCGAAATACAAGCCGGGCTCGACCTGCCCTCCGGTTGCGCCCACACGCGCCACGGCATCGCCACGCCCAACGATATCGCCCACCTGCTTGAGCGTGCTTTGATTGTAGGCATACACGCTCAGGTACTCGCGTCCGTGGTCAATGATCAACAGGTTGCCAAAACCGGACATCCAGTTGGCAAACACCACCCGCCCAGGAGCCACCGCACGTACGGTGGTGCCTGCATTGGCGCGCAGAACAATGCCCCGCCAGATGCCTCCGTCGGGACGGGCTGCACCGAACTTGCCCTGCACCTGTCCACGTACCGGATACGGCAGGCCACGCGCCAGACCACGAAACCCGCCTTCAGGCTCAGTAGCCTCGCTGGGGGCTTCGACCACGGTTTCTTCAGGTTCGGCTTCCCGCACCGCAGGCTGGGGCGACCGGACAATCGATGGGCTGGGTTCGGAGACGGTCTCCAGATTGTCAGACAACAAGCGCTCGTGCTCGGCCGGCGGACGATAAGTCAACGGCGGTGACCCTTCCGGCCCGCCCGCACGCCCCTCGGATGGCGTGCTGCGCGGCGGCGCGGACGGCGGTTGCGTGGCACGGACACGTTCAAGCAGCTCACGTTCCCGCTCCAGGCGGGCCTGCTCACGGGCGGCCTGTTCTTCAAGCGCCTTGGCGCGTGCCGCCTGCTGGCGTGCCAATTGGGCTCGGCGGGCTTCTTCGGCACGGCGCGCGGCCTCTCGCCGACGCTGTTCTTCAGCCTGACGGGCCAGTTCCGCCTGACGAGCGATTTCCACCTCCAGCCCTGTAATCAGACTGGCCAGGCGTTTGTCATTCTGCTGTAGGCGCGAGGCCTGCCCACGCTGACGCTCCAGCTCGGCGCTGATATCAGCCAACACTTTAGCGCGCTTGTCTTTCTGATCCTGCAGGGCGACCTTTTGCTCGGCCGCCTCGGCGGCCAATTGCTGCTGTTCTTTCTCGCGGCTAGCTACCTGCTGCTGCAGGCGATCCAAACGCTCCACGGCGCGCCGCACCTTGTGAACCTGTTCAGTCTGCTGGCGCGACACATACCCCAGGTAATACAGTTCGCGGTTCACGGCATTGGGGTCCTCGCCGGAGAGGAGCGCCGCCCAGGGCGACACGCCATTGGCATAC
This sequence comes from Alcaligenes sp. SDU_A2, assembly GCF_038237375.1. NCBI lineage: Bacteria > Pseudomonadati > Pseudomonadota > Betaproteobacteria > Burkholderiales > Alcaligenaceae > Alcaligenes > Alcaligenes sp. SDU_A2. The sequence goes on from NZ_CP151273.1 coordinate 3,472,918, forward strand.
TGCGTGCGCAACTGTTCGGCCAACTCTTGCTGCCGACGAACCTTGACCGCCTGCTGCTTCTGTATCTGCCGCTCCAGATCCTGCAATTGTCCGTGCAATTCTTCTTGGCGCTGGTCTATCTGCGCCAGCTTCCGATCCAGATCGGAAATCGCTTGTTCGGATTCTCTCAAGGCGCTGGCCGCATCCCGACGCGAATCCTCGCCGGTATCGATAGATGTACGTAAAGCGTCGATTTTTTGGCGCAGCTCTGCCTGCTGCTTCTGAGCCTGGGCCTGGCGTGCCGCCAGATCAGGATCGGCCGCATGAGCCGGCAAGGCCCATGCGGCCAGCAACAGGCAAAAGCCGGCGCGTCGCATTACTGATGGGCCTTGCCCTGGTTGGCCACAGCCTGCATCTGGGCCTGAATGGCTTCCTGGTCACCCAGATAGTAGTGACGGATGGGGCGCAGATTCTCGTCCAGTTCATAGACCAGCGGTTGACCGGTGGGAATATTCAAATGAACGATGTCCTCGTCCGAAATGCCGTCCAGATGCTTAATCAGGGCGCGCAGGCTGTTGCCGTGGGCGGTAACCAGCACGCGACGGCCCGAACGGATGGCAGGTGCAATCGACTCTTCCCAGAAAGGCACCACACGGGCCACCGTATCCTGCAGGCATTCGGTGCGCGGCAGTTGATCGGCCGGCACACGGTCGTAGCGACGGTCAAAACGCGGGTTGCGCGGATCATCCTCACTCACCGGATCGGGAGCGATCGCATAGGCGCGACGCCAGACCAACACTTGCTCGTCGCCGTACTTTTGTGCGGTTTCGGCTTTATTTAAGCCCTGCAAAGCACCATAATGGCGTTCGTTCAGACGCCAGCTCAAGCCAACAGGTGTATGCATGGCGTCCATGGAATCCAGGGCGATCCACAGTGTACGGATGGCACGCTTGAGAACCGACGCAAACGCCAGGTCGAACTCGTAGCCGTTTTCCTTGAGCAGCTCTCCAGCCTGCTTTGCCTGTTGCCGCCCGGTTTCGGTAAGATCGACATCGGTCCAGCCAGTGAACCGGTTTTCCAGGTTCCATTGGCTTTCGCCGTGTCGCATCAGTACAAGTTTATACATGGTAAAAACAGCCTCGAGGTTGAAAAATCAGCGCCACTCTATAATCGTGTGATCCCGCTCTTTTTTCTTGTTCTTCTTGGCACTCATCAGGATTTAACGTGGACTTCATCTTAAGTCAGAACAATCTACTAATTTTAGCAATTGCGCTGGTTGCCGGCATTATGCTTTTAATGCCCAGCTTTTTCAAAGGCCGAGCCGGACGGGCCGTTTCCACCTCGGAAGCGGTACAGATGGTAAACCAGAAGCAGGCCGTGCTGATCGATCTGCGCGGCGCGGATCAGTTCAAGGCTGCCTCCATTGCGCAGTCCCGCAACATTCCGGCTGCCGATCTGGACGCCAAGGCCGCCAGCCTGCCCAAGGACAAGCCGGTCATTCTGGTGTGCGACACCGGTCGCAGCGCCTCGCGCAGCGTGGCTGTGCTGCGCAAACACGGCATCCAGGAAGCCTACACGCTGGAAGGCGGCATTCAGGCCTGGATGCAGGCCAGCCTGCCCGTCAAAAAATCGTAAGCCAACGCTTTCCGAGGTTCTCATGGCAAAAGTAACGATGTACTCCACAATGGTGTGTCCATTCTGCGTTCGCGCCGAAATGCTGCTCAAACAACGCGGAGTCACCGAAATCGACAAAATCCTGATCGACCGCGACCCCGAACAGCGCTCCATCATGATGGAGCGCACCGGCCGACGCACCGTACCCCAGATCTATATCGGGGACACCCATGTGGGCGGCTACGACGATCTGGCCGCGCTGGATCGCGCTGGCGGCCTGATGCCGCTGCTTTCTGCCTGACTCTTTTTATTACCGACTTTTTCTACCCATAGGATTAACCATGGCCGACCAGAACACCCAACCCGCTGCCGATCAAGAAGTGCAACCGAGCTTTAGCCTGCAGCGCACCTACATCAAAGACCTGTCCATCGAAATGCCCCATGCCCCCCAGATTTTCCTGGAGCAAGAGGCCCCGACCGTTGAAGTGTCCATCAATGTGGGCGGTCAACGCCTGGCCGACACCGTCTACGAAAGCACCGTGACCGCAACCGTGACCACCCGTATCGGCGACAAGGTCATGTACCTGGTGGAAACCACCCAGGCCGGTATTTTTGAGGCGGCCAACATCCCCGCCGAACAACTCGATCCGCTGCTGGGCATTGTGTGCCCCACCATGCTGTACCCCTACCTGCGCGCCGCGGTGGCCGATGCCATCAACCGCACGTCGCTGCCCGCGCTGCACCTGACGGAAGTCAACTTCCAGTCGCTGTACGAGCAGCGTCTGGCGCAAGCTTCCGAACAGGCCGACGGCCAGCCCCTGCAGGCCTGATCGTGCCACACGCGCGCACCACCCCTCGCGTCGCTGTTCTGGGCGCGGGCAGCTGGGGAACGGCCCTGGCTGCGCTGGCCTGTGCCCAGGCACCCACCATGGTGTGGGCGCGCAACTCGGCAACGGCGCAGGAAATATCCTCCCTACGCCGCAACGAACACTATCTGCCCGATATCGCCCTGCCCGACGCGTTACAGGCCACGGACGACCTTGCCCAGGCTATGGCCTTCGCCCTGGCGGACGATAGCGCTCCCGCCCTGATCATCCTGGGCGTGCCGGTGCGCGGACTGGCCCAGACTTGTCAAGATCTATCGCGCCACCTGCCGGCCCAACGCCGCCATCCCGTGCTGCTGGTTTGGACCTGCAAAGGCTTTCAGCACGAAACCGGCCTGCTGCCCCATCAGATCGCCAGACAGAACCTGCCCAGCCATGCCTGGCTGGGATGCGCCGTGCTGTCGGGCCCATCCTTCGCCCTGGAAGTGGCCAAAGGCCTGCCGGTGGCGCTGACATTGGCCTGCGAGCCGCCCGGCATGGCTCATGTGGCCCTGGACGTACTGCACGGCACCCAAGCCAGACTCTACACCAGCGGCGACACCATAGGCGTAGAAGTCGGCGGTGCCTTGAAGAACATCATGGCCATTGCCTGTGGCATCGCCGATGCGCTGGGCCTGGGTCATAATGCCCGCGCGGCACTGATTACGCGCGGTCTGGCAGAAATGCAGCGACTGGGCGTGGCCCTGGGCGGCCAGGCGGACACTTTTGCCGGACTGGCCGGACTGGGCGATCTGGTCCTGACCGCCACTGGCGAACTATCGCGCAACCGGCAGGTCGGTTTGGCGGTGGGCGCAGGTCAAAGCCTGGACAGCATCCTGGCGACCGGCATCACCGCAGAAGGGGTGCGCTGCGCCAGCGCCGCACTGGCCATGGGCCAGGCACACCATGTGGACCTGCCCATTACCGAAGCCGTATGCCAGATCTTGTTTCACCACTTGCCGCCCCGGCAGGCCGTCCACGCCTTGCTGACGCGCGAAGCCAAGCAGGAAGGCCGCTGACCCCCTTCACCGAGGCACCGGCACAAACTGGCCACGCCCGCTACACTAGCTGCGGGCTGACGGCAGTTTTTTACTTTTGAAATCATCACTATGTCATTGTTCGCACGCTCTCGCCGCCTGATCTACTCGTCCTTGCTGGGGCTGGCCTGCGCCGCTCTTATGCCTACCGTCTCGACCGCTCAGTCCAGCTGGCCCGAGCGCCCTATCCAAATGGTCGTGCCCTTTCCAGCCGGATCGTCGCCCGATGCCTTAGCGCGCGCCATCGCCGAGCCCCTGGCCCAGAACCTGGGCCAACCCGTCATCGTGGATAACCGCCCTGGTGCGGGCGGCAATATCGGCACGCGTTTCGTCGCCCATGCCAAGCCCGACGGCTATACGCTACTGTTGACCATCAATGGCCCTATGGTGACGGCACCGACTTTGTACAAGAACACCCTAGGCTACGATCCGCTCAAGGACCTGCAGCCTATTTCCATGATAGGCACCAGCCCGAATGTCCTGGTCGTTCCGGCCGACTCGCCGGCCAATACGGTTCAGGAATTTATTGATCTGGCCAAATCCCGTCCAGGCGAACTGAACTACGGCTCGGTCGGCCCAGGCAGCTCCGCTCACCTGGCTATGGCCATGCTGGAAAACGCAGCCGATATCCGTCTTGAGCAAATCCCCTACTCCGGCTTTCCGCAGATTCTGACCGCCATCATCGCCGGCGATATCGACGCCGCCTTCATGGTGCCCGGCATCGCCATGCCCCAGGTTCAGGCCGGCAAAGTCAAGGCGCTGGCCATTACCTCGTTGAAACCCAGCGAACTGCTGCCCGGACTGCCCACCATGGTACAGGCCGGCCAGAAACAATTCGAGGCCATCTCCTGGGACGCTTTCTTCGTGCCAAGCAACACACCCGACGATATCGTTGCGCGCCTGAACAAAGAAGTTACCGCCGTCCTGCAGCGCGAGGACATCAAAGCCAAGCTCAACGCTTTTTACTTCTCGTCCGAACCATCCACGCCCCAAGCCATGACAGACAAGATCCTGGCCGACAAAGCGCGCTGGGATGCCGTAATCGACCGCCTGAAGCTGTCACTGGACTAAAGCGGCATACCCCCACGCATCGCCACTTGATCGGCGATGCATGGGGCCAGCCCGGACGCCAACCGTCCAAACCAGGCACGTCACCACACCCGGCAGAACGACTTAAACCCCACCTTCGTACGACGCTTGCCGCCAGGCCTCAAACACACAGACCGCCACCGCGTTGGACAGGTTCAGGCTGCGCTGACCGGCCATCATGGGCAGGCGAATGCGCTGCGCCGGGGGAAACACGGCCAATTGTTCTGCCGACAAGCCCGCCGTCTCGCGACCGAACACAAAGACATCGCCCGGCCGGAAAGCCTGCTCGGCAATCAGATGGCTGCCTCTTGTGGTCAAGGCGAAACAGCGCCCGGGAGCTGCCGCGCTGGCCTGCAAGGCCTCTTGCAAGGTGTCGTGCACCTGTACCTGCGCCCATTCGTGATAATCCAGTCCGGCGCGCCGCAGCTTGCTGTCCTCCAGCTCGAACCCCAAGGGTCGCACCAGATGCAAGACACTGCCTGTGTTGGCGGCCAGCCGGATCACATTGCCCGTATTGGGAGGAATTTCGGGCGAAACCAGCACGATATGAAACATGAACTATCCAGAAAACCGCCGTCTGAACGGCTAAAACGACAAAGATGAAACTGGCCGCCACGGAGCCCTTGCCGCCACCAGTGCGCACACAGAGCGCGCTCCGGCAAGACGGCAGGTCCGCGCCAGCGCATCCAGGGTGGCACCGGTGGTCAGCACATCGTCCACCAGCAAAACATCGCGCCCATCCAACCGGGCGGACAGCACGAACGCATCACGCATGGCAGCCCGACGCGCCCGTCGGCCCAAGCGCTTCTGCACACCAGCGCCTTCACGGTTCCAGCGCACGACTACCGGGCACATGCGCACAAACAAGCGCCTAGCCACCTGATGCGCCAATAAAGCACTGGGGCTGAAGCCGCGTTCGCGCAAGGCCCGCCTTCTGGCCGGTACAGGAATTATCCAGGCATGCTTGTCCAGGCCCGGCCCATGCACTTGCCATTGAGCCACCATCAGATCGGCCAGAACCGGCACCAGCTCCAGTTGATGCAAAATTTTAAGCCCATGAACCAACATATCGCCAGGGTGTTCGTAGTCAAACGCGGCCACCGCTGCCTGCAGCGCAACCTGTCCCGCTGCGCAATCCGGACAAGACAGCAAGCCCAAAGGCGGCAAAGCCAGTGCGCAGCGCGGGCAGCGCATGCGCTGCGCCGATAGCCGCAAGGTTTCCCTGCATAAGGGGCACAAGGCCCCGGCACAGGACCGCAAGCCGCACAACACGCAGGGACGGGCCGGGAAATGACGCCACAAGGCCAAGGGTTGCAGGTCGCGCCGTATCAGTGGATGCGCCATAATATGTCGTTGTCCTTTTTCCAGAACAGGCAGGCCTGATCACACCACAATGCGGTGAGCCAAGCCAGTCCACGCTGCGCAACTATGTCCTCCCTACCCTCGCTGCCTATCGATTCCGCCCATGTCGAACAACAATTCGACCGTCGCGCTCCATTGGATCAAGCCCAGTTCCTGTATGGCGAGATCGCCCAGCGCATGCTGTCACGACTGGCCTTGATACGCTTGCAACCGACCCATATCCTGGATGCAGGCTGTGGTTCCAGCCATGCGCTGGAACCGCTGCGTTCGCGTTACCCCGACATGCAATACACCGGCCTGGATCGCAGCGCGCGGCTGCTGGCCAGCGCACGCGAGCGTTACCAGGCCAGGCCCAGCCTGTGGCAACGCCTGCGCAATCAGCCTACGCCGGCGGCAAACTGGGTGCAGGCCGATCTGGCACATAGCGGCCTGCCGGCCGAAAGCCAGGAATTAATCTGGTCCAATATGGCTCTGCACTGGCATCCAGAACCGCATCGTGTACTGGAAGAGTGGCGACGTCTGCTCAAACCTGACACCCTGGTCATGTTCTCCTGCCTGGGCCCCGGCTCACTGGCCGAATTGCGCAGCGCTATGGCGATGGCCGATCTGGGCACGCACAGCATGGAATTTGTGGACATGCACGATTTCGGCGACCTGCTGCTGGAAAACGGCTTTGCCGATCCGGTCATGGATCAGGAAATCATCACCCTGACGTATCGCAACGCCGAAAAATTACTGAACGACCTGCACGTCCTGGGCGGCAATCCACACACCCAGCGCAAGCGTGGTTTAAGCGGCCGACAGTGGCGCGAACGTCTTGTGCAGGCGCTGGACAAGCAACGCCACATGGACGGTACCTTGCACCTGACCCTGGAGGTCGCCTATGGCCACGCCTGGCGCGCCCGCAGCCGCCGCAGCGTGCAAGGCGAAGTCAGCGTGCCGATCTCCACCATCAGCCGCCGCCCCAAGCCTTCATTGGACTGAACTGTCCGCGCTGCTCTGACAGGCGCTTCATTTAAGAGTAAACTTTCCCGACCGGCCGTTCAGGCCGGTCGCGTTCTCAGGGCGGGGTGCAATTCCCCACCGGCGGTAATGGCCTTTGCCTAGCCCGCGAGCGCCTGGCCCCACGGCCAGGGTCAGCAGATCCGGTGCGATCCCGGAGCCGACGGTTACAGTCCGGATAAAGAGAGAACGGGACAGGCCATCGATTCTGTACCTTTGGTGCAGGCCGACGGTATGTCCTGATTCCTGCATGCCCTGTTTGTTGTCTCGAAACAGGAAATCACCATGAACAGCATCACCCCCGCCAACCATCTGGCCCCCCGTATTGCCTTCATTCAAGCCTGCTGGCACAAAGACATCGTGGATCAGGCACGTCTAGGCTTTATCGACGAAATCCGCAACCTGGGGCAAGACCCCGAGCATATCGACTTCTTTGAAGTGGGCGGCGCGTTCGAGATTCCCCTGCATGCCCGTCGCCTGGCTCGTTCAGGCCAGTATGCAGCCATCGTAGCGGCAGGACTGGTAGTGGACGGCGGAATCTACCGCCACGACTTTGTTGCCACCGCCGTGATCCAGGGCTTGATGCAAGTACAGCTGGAGACCGATGTTCCCGTGTTTTCGGTGGTGCTAACCCCCCATCACTTCCATGACGGGCAGGAACATCACGACTACTTCCATCGCCACTTCGTCCTTAAAGGGCGCGAAGCCGCCCGCACCTGCCTGGACACCGTGAATAAACTGCAGGCTTTGCCCGATGCGATGCGCATGCCCGCCCTGTAGGAGTACGGGTCTACTTGCACCGACAACAAAAAACCCGCCGTAGCGGGTTTTTTGTTGTTACCACTGTTTCAAGACTGGTTACGCTTGCGGGATGAATCGATGCCCAGTTGCTTGAGCTTACGATACAAGTGCGTCCGCTCCAGGCCGGTACGTTCGGAAACACGCGTCATGCTGTGATTTTCGCGGCGCAAGTGGTATTCAAAATAAATGCGTTCAAATTCGTCGCGGGCCTCGCGCAGCGGCAAATCCAGGGAAATACTACCCAACTGAGATTCGTCCACTTCAGGTTCGGGTGCCACTGCCGCCGGCACCTGACCCGCAGCAAGAGACGCGACCGGTGCATCGGCACGACGCTCTGTGCCGTTGATGGCAGGACGTGCCGCTGCCACCAGCGCCTTAGGTGCAACCGTACGCTCCAGCCCCGAAGAGACGGTCTTGAGCAGACGCTGCATGGTAATGGGCTTTTCCAGGAAATCCACCGCACCGATGCGTGTGGCCTCCACTGCCGTATCCACCGTGGCATGGCCGCTCATCATGACGACGGGCATGTCCAATAAACCTTGCGATGCCCACTCCTTGAGCAGGCTGACGCCGTCGGTATCCGGCATCCAAATATCGAGCAAGACCAGATCGGGACGACCACGCAAGCGCGCCTCGCGAGCCTGGGCGGCATTTTCCGCCAGCTGAACGCTGTGTCCCTCGTCGTATAGGATTTCCGACAAGAGTTCGCGAATGCCGATTTCGTCATCAACTACCAGAATTCTGGCCATATAGCGTCACCTACGTACTTTTTACGCATTATCGTTTGCTTGCCGCCCGGAGTCCAGACGAATATGCTGGTCCGCCAGTCGGGTCAGGAGGATGGAAATGCGCGCCCCCCCCTCGCGGCGATTGGAAACATCGATCCTGCCGCCGTGCTCCTCGATGATTTTCTTTACTATAGCAAGTCCCAGGCCCGTACCGGTGGGCTTGGTGGTTACGTACGGTTCAAAAACACGCGCCAACATCTGGGGCTCGAATCCTGGGCCGTTGTCGGCGACGACAAAACGGACCGCGCCAGGCGAGTCTGCTCCTTCTATGCCAGCCATCATGGTTTTAACAAATACACGCGCCTGGTCAAGTGATTGATCCTGGGCGGCCGCTTCACGCGCATTGGCCAGCAAATTATGGATGACCTGACGCAACTGCGTAGGATCACCCTGGATCAAAGGCAGATCCGGGTCCAACTCCACATCAATTGCCACCGTGTAACCATCATCGCGCACCATGCCGTCCACCGGGTCCCAACCATAAAGAGTCAGCACTTCGGTGATCAGCTCGTTGATATTGATGTCCTGCATCTGAGTGGCCGGCTTGCGCGCATATTCCCGAAAGTCTTCCACCATTTTTTTGAGCGAGCCGACCTGATTGACAATGGTATTGGTGTAGCGCAGCAACATGGCGGCATGCGTCTGGTCCAACTGCGACTCCAGCTTCATGGCCAGACGTTCGGCCGAGAGCTGAATAGGTGTCAGCGGATTTTTGATCTCGTGCGCCAGCCGGCGCGCCACCTCACTCCAGGCCACCAGACGGCTGGCAGAGATGACATCCGTAATATCGTCGAACACAACCAGATAGCCTGTCGCCTGGCCATCCACCCGCAGCAACGTACCCCGCGCCAGCACGGTGACAATCGTGTCACGAGCCTCATTGGCCTGACCCATCTCCAACTCGAATTGCTGCTGCCAATACGGGTGCTCCGAACCCATCGCCTGATGGGCGGAAAACGCATCGCGAATCACCGAAGCAAACTTCAGCGCACCATCCAATGTCTCCAGAGGACGCCCTTTGATGGAACGCAAATCCACGTGCAGGATGCGCTGCGCCCCCTGGTTGAACATCGTCACGCGAAACATCTCATCAAAGGCCAACACCCCGCTGGACAGATTGCTGAGCACCGACTCCAAATAGACGTTAGAGCGCTCCAGCTGCAAGCGGTTTCTCTCGACCATGCGACGTGCCTCGTCCAACTGCCGGGTCATGGCATTGAAGGAACGGGTCAACTGGCCAACTTCGTCCTTGGCGGGCGGCTCTGGCAAGGGGCGATAATCGCCCACGCCGACAGCCTGGGTACCGGCTGCCAGCGTCAACAGCGGTCGGGTCAGGCGACGCGACAGCGCCAAGGCGGCGGCTACCGCCGTGAACACCGCCAAGATCAACGCCAGGGTCAGGGTAATGCCATACAGCTTGCGCAGCCCCTGACGCGACAAGGCCAGTTCCTGATAGTCACGGAATCCCTGCTGGACCTGGTTAGCATTGCGAGCAATCTTGTCCGGCACCGGCTGTATTACCTGCAGCCAGCGGGCATCGGCATTGCCGCCCAGCGAAGCCGTGAATCGATTGGCGTCCGCCAACGGCAGCACAATACGTAGGCGCAAGCCGGTCGATTCGGCAGACACGCCGCTGTCGTCGGCTGTGCCATCGGCGGCGGGCTGGTCATCGTCCACCTCGGCTGCCGAGTACTGACGAGAAATACGCAGCTGATTCATGACGCTGGAAGGCGGCATGTCCGGCAGCAAAATATCGTAGCGAGACGAAGAAAATGCCAGCAAACGACCATTGCTGGAAAAAATCATGGCCTCGGACACTCCGCTGTTCTCTCGCAGCGAGGTCAGCAGACCGCTGTAATGCGCGCCATCGGTTTTGTTCAGCGCATTCACCATCTCGTGAGCCCGACCTTCCAGCTCATTCAGTTGAGAATCCAGAGCTGCCCGCCCCAGGCTCAAGCCGGATTCCAGCGCCGTATCCACGCGCACGTTGAACCAGGACTCGATCGAACGCGACATGAACTGCACCGACAGAATGTAAATGAGCGCCCCCGGAATAATGCCGATCAAGGTGAAATAAAAAGCAAAGCGGGCTGTCATGCGCGCGCCGAACTGACGCCGCCGTATCTGTCGTATCAGCCGCGCAGTCAGCAGCAACACCCAGGAAATAAGCGTGGCCGCCAGAACCCCGTTAAGTACCAGCAACAAGTCGTATTGCTGCGCATAGCGCGAAGCATTGCCCGTGGACCAGACCAGCAAGGAAAACAAGGCCAAAGCGCTGATCGCCGCCCCGACCAGGGCGGTGCGCAGAATCCAGCGAATCAAGGCCGGGGCTCGGCGACGGAGACGGAGAAAGAAAAGGTTTTCCATGGGGTAGCAAGCGACCATGCAGAACTATTGATGGCATCCACCTGAAAAGGACGTGCCAACAAGGATGTATCCAGCCGCAGCCTCAGACGGCCCCGGTATTCCTGGTCGTGTTCCAGATCGGCCACATACGCAACAGACCAGCCCCGGATATGCCGCAGCATGTCCAAGGCATCGTTCATGGACGATTCAGGCAAGGACAAATCGCCCGTGCCCACGCGCCACTGGCGGGTCAACGCGTTATACACGACCCGCCAGGTCTGTTGCTCTTTAACTACATTTCGATCAAACCACCACCAACGCGGCTGGGCGACTTCGACCTCTGCCGTGAAATACAAGGGCACGCCTTTTTCCGCCGCGTTACGTAATTCGTCGCTCAACTCGAAATCGATATCGGCATCGATATACAGCTTTTGATCCCGAATATGCGGCTCTACCTTGACGACCCGCTCTCCTGACGCCGTTACCGGCACGATGTCCTGGGCAGAGGTCAGCGCGCAATAAAAAATCAGCAGAAAGGACAGAAAAACGCGCCGCATCGGGATCAACCGCAAGGAAAGGAGAAACAGTACCCGTATTGTGACAACTCAAGCACGGCGCGTAAATAAAGCATAAAAAAAGCCATCGCCATCAGCCAGCGAACGGCCCGGCACGCCGGGCAGAATCTGACCCGGCGAGGGCAACAGCTCGGCCTTGGGGTGGCGCGCCAGAAAAGCCTCGACCTGTTGCTGGCCTTCAGCCGGGAAAATCGAGCAAGTCGAATAAAGCATATGGCCGCCCACGCCCAAGGTCGACCACAGGGCACTGAGAATCGAGGCCTGCAGCCGGGCCGTATCCGCCACATCGGATTCGCGTCGTAGCCAGCGTATGTCAGGATGACGGCGCACAATGCCCGATGCCGTGCAAGGCACGTCCGCCAAAATCGCGTCAAAAGGCTTGCCGTCCCACCACTGATCGGGCCGCGCCGCATTGCCGCGCCGAATCTGCACTCGTTCGCCATCCAACCCCAGACGATGCAAGTTCTGCGACACTCGCTGCAAGCGCTCGGCGTCCGAGTCCAGCGCGGTCAGCTCCAGATCCGCCTGCTCCAGCAAATGCGCAGTTTTGCCGCCGGGTGCGGCGCATGCGTCAAGCACGCGCATGCCATCGCGTACCGGCAACAGCAGACCGGCCTGTTGGGCCGACCAGTCCTGCACCGACCACCAACCCAGATCGAAACCGGGGATCGCATGCACCGGCAGAGCTTTATCAAGAGTGACAGCCCCCGTTCCGGGCGAACTCGACGCAATGCCGGCTTCGTCCAGCACCGCCCGCAACCGCTCCACCGTGCACCGCCGCTGATTAACACGCAAGGTCATAGGGCCGGGGCGATTCGCCGCCTCCAGCAATGCCTCCCAATCGCGGGGGTAGGCGCGGCGCAATTCTTTGACCCACCAGCCGGGATGATTCCACCGGGCTTCTGGACGGGACTCGACCTGCGCTAAAATGGCGTCGCGCTCACGCGTAAAACGACGCAGCACACCATTAACCAAGCCCTTGGATTGACGCAGCGCCGCCTGGCTGTCGGCGGCACGCACGGCCTGATCCACCACGGTATGCACCGCGTAGACAGGCACGTCGGGCCGATCGGCAAAAGCGTCAGGGTCGGCCTGCACGCGCATGGCCGTATCCAGCAAGGCCAAGGACACCATCAGCAAGGCATCCAGCCAGGCATTGCCCGGCTGACGCGGCACCAGGGTAATGCGTATCTGGCGCGCATGCCCCAGACGGCGCAGCACATGAAAGCTAATGGATTGCACGGCCGCCCGGGCAGGTGCCGGCGTGGCGGCCAGACTGTCGGACAAGGACTTGCCCGCCAGCACGCCTTCAATATGGCGGGCGCTAAGCAGCAGGACTTCGGACAAGGGCAAAGATGGAGAAGAGTGCGTGTCGGACACAGGAAAACCGATAGTAAAGAAAATATGTCTGCGACTTTAGCACTAATTGCCACATTGCCCGGGCCGCACACCAAAGATCGGCGCGCATGAGCGCGACGGACGTTAAAATCAAGCCAATTTCCCAATTTCGAGCCGTAAGGCTCCTGAAGGACCTTTTATGACCGCCCCAAAAGTCGGATTCGTGAGCCTGGGCTGCCCCAAGGCACTGGTAGACTCCGAACGCATCCTGACCCAGCTGCGCACCGACGGCTACCAGATCACCCCCAGCTACGACAACGCCGACGTAGTGGTGGTCAATACCTGTGGCTTTATTGACAGCGCCAAGGCCGAATCTCTGGAAGCCATTGGCGAAGCCTTGGCCGAAAACGGCCGGGTCATTGTCACCGGCTGCATGGGCGTAGACGAAGGCCTGATCCGCGAGGTGCATCCTTCGGTTCTGTCCGTTTCCGGCCCGCAGCAGTACGAACAAGTGCTGCGCGCTGTGCGCGAAGCCGCCCCGCCGTCGCTGGACCACAATCCCTACATTGATCTGGTGCCCCCGCAAGGCATCAAGTTGACCCCGCGCCACTACGCCTATCTGAAGATATCCGAAGGCTGCAACCACAGTTGCAGCTTCTGTATCATCCCGTCCATGCGCGGCAAACTGGTCAGCCGCCCCGTGGGAGACGTATTGGGCGAGGCCGAGCGTCTGGTCAAGGCCGGCGTCAAGGAACTGCTGGTTATCTCCCAGGACACCAGTGCCTACGGCGTGGACATCCGCCAACGCACCGGCTTTTGGAACGGCCGCCCCGTCAAAAGCAGCATGGTGGACCTGAGCGCCGCCCTGTCCGAGCTGGGTGCCTGGGTACGGCTGCACTATGTTTACCCCTACCCGCACGTAGATAACATCATCCCCTTAATGGCCGAAGGCAAAGTGCTGCCTTATCTGGATATTCCGTTCCAGCACGCCAGCCCATCGGTACTGCGCGCCATGAAACGCCCGGCATTCGAGGACCGCACCCTGTCGCGCATCAAGCAGTGGCGTCAGGACTGCCCGGATCTGACTATCCGCTCTACCTTTATCGTAGGCTTTCCCGGCGAAACCGAGGACGACTTCCAATACCTGCTGGACTGGATGAGCGAGGCCCAACTGGATCGCGTCGGCTGTTTCCAGTACTCGCCGGTAGAAGGCGCGCCCGCCAACAAACTGGATGGCGTGGTTCCTGACGAAATCAAGCAAGAACGCTGGGAACGCTTTATGGAGCACCAGCAAGCCATCTCCACCGCCCGCCTAGCCGCCAAGGTAGGCCGCGAAATGGATGTGCTGATCGACGAAATCGACGAAGACGGCGATGCCATCGGCCGCTCCAGCGCCGATGCGCCCGAAATCGACGGCAACGTATTCATTACCAGCCCGCAAACGCTGGAACCCGGCCAGATGGTACGCGTGCGCATTACCGATTCCAGCGAATACGATCTGTTCGCTGAGGCAGTTTGATTACAGGCCATTTTCTCTAGCTCGTTCGCCAACTCCCCGGCCCTACTACCGGGGAGTGCTGTTATTACATGAAAAAAACTCTGTTCATCGATTTTGCCGTCGTCACCGCACTGGCATTTTTTCAGCACTATCTTCTGCAGGATCATCTGAACTTCATTTTCCTGGACGATGCAGGAAACTATCGCTGGGTGCCTCTTGCCTTGTCCATAGCCCCACTGTTCGCGCTTTATTTTCTTCTAAGGACATTGTTGCCCTGCCTGGCTGCAGCAGCAGTCGCGGCTGGCACGACATTTCTGCTGACCAAAATCAACACGACCAAACAGGCATTAACCACCGCACCGTTGTCTTGGAGCGACATTACCCGCACCGACAATTTTTCGGTGATTCCACACTACATAAACCTGCACCATGTGATCTACATTGCCCTGGTTATCGTTAGCATTATTGCGCTATCGCGTGTTGATAAGACCCAACGATTGAAAGTCACCGGCTTAATGCTGGCTTTGCTTTTAGGAGCAGTCTCACTGCACCCTTACTTCACGGGTCTTAACAATCGCCTCAGCCAGCACGTTAAATTCGAACTGACACGCCAGGACGTGAATTATGTCGTTTGGGATTGGCCAGTCAACATCCGTAAAAACGGACTGCTGACACACTTGATCCAAACTAGTCAGCGTCGCATTCCCCCTCTCCCCACCCCCCATGAGCAAGAGCAATTCTCCATTCTGAGCGTCCAGCAAACGCCAGCCCTTGCGGCCCCATCCAATATTATCATCATCTTGTGCGAGGCCTGCTGGCATGACGAACAGCATTTCAAAGCGGCATTTCAGCCACTTGTTCAGACCGGCTTCAAGGCTTTTCGGGGGATATCGCCCGTCTATGGCGGGGGTACCGTCAATGCGTCTTTCGAACTGCTGACCGGGCTACCCGCAAACGGAGCCCTGAACGGGATAATTTACCAGGAATACACGCAGTTATTGGCGCCTAATGTGCAAAGCTGGCCCAGGGCTCTGGAGCAGGCGGGCTATGCCAGCATTTCTTTGCACAACCATTACCGCCAGTTTTGGAATCGAGACATCATTAATCGAAAACTCGGCTTCCGCCAGTTCGTCTCGTTGGAAGACATGAATTACGAGGGCCCTATCTGGGCAAATGACAATATTTTGTTTAAGTCTGCGCTAGAGCGAATAGGTCGAGGCAGATTGCCTCACTTCCAGTTCATTACAACCGTATCTACACATGGTAGATACGAACCTAAAAATGGAGATGACGGCGAAGGCGAATATGAATCCAAGCTAACTCTAGCTATCTCCGAAGTCGCTGATTTTTCAAAAAAACTGCTACAACATGCACCCGACTCCATGATTTTGGTTGTAGGAGACCATAAGCCTGGCCTAACACGGTTTTTTCATCGCGAGCGAATTTTTCAGGACGAGCATTTCTTTAACACAGGCTCCGGCAACGATGATTATCTATTTAAGTACTCGACTCCCCAATCCATGTTGGGCGATGTACCAGGCTACATTTACTATAAGGACCGTGACCTCAGTGAGCTCTTGAATCATCAACCTTTCTTCTGCCTGACACAAATACTCAACGAAGCCTCGATACGCATCGCGCTTCCTGCGTTCAACTATGCACAGCATCAAGCCATCTGTTCCCCCAATACATCACTGACCTATACTCAACGTAGCAACTCCTATCCCGACTGGCTGTATTCAGCGTCCTTATTCTGACCCTGAACATCTAATGTTCCGCAAGAAACCCTATGCCTATCTATCAACTAGATCAACTGTCCCCAATCATCAATAGCTCCAGCTATATCGCTGAACAAGCTATGGTGATCGGTAATGTCATACTGAAAGAAGGCACCAGCGTATGGCCAGGCGCCGTCATCCGCGGCGACAACGAGACCATCACCGTGGGCGCCGGCTCCAATGTGCAGGAAGGCGCGGTGCTGCATACCGACCCAGGTTTTCCGCTGGATATCGGCGAGCACGTCACCATCGGCCACCAGGCCATGCTGCACGGCTGCACCATCGGCGACGGGGCCTTGATCGGCATTCAGGCCGTGGTGCTGAACGGCGCCGTCATCGGACGCGACTGCCTGGTGGGCGCGGGCGCTCTGGTTACTGAAGGCAAGGTCTTTCCCGAGCGCAGCCTGATCATCGGCTCGCCCGCCAAGGCCGTTCGCACCCTGAGCGATGACGATGTGGCCAAGCTGCGGCGCAATGCCCAGGTCTATGCTGAACGCGCGGCGCACTACAAGACGGCGCTCAAGCGCCTGGACTAACCCCTTCACCGTCATCTTATTGGAGACGTATCCGATGACCCGCAAGATTCTCGTCACCGGTGGAACCGGTTTCATTGGTTCCCACACCTGCCTTGAACTGATCGCCGACGGCTATCAGGTCCTGGTATTGGACAATCTGTCCAACAGCCAGGAAAGCGTGCTGGATGCGCTTGAGCAGATCAGCGGAGTCCGGCCCGAGTTCATCCGCGGCGACATCCGCGACCGCGTCCTGCTGGACCGCATTTTCCAAGAACACGACATTGCCGCCGTCATCCATTTTGCCGGTTTGAAGGCCGTCGGCGAATCCGTTTCCCAGCCGCTGAACTACTACGACAACAATATCGCCGGCACCGTCACCCTGATGCAGGCCATGCAGCAGGCCGACGTGCGCAGCCTGGTGTTTTCGTCCTCGGCCACCGTTTACGGCGATCCGCAGCAGCTTCCCATTCCCGAAGACCACCCTCTGTCGGCCACCAATCCTTACGGCCACACCAAGCTGGTCCTGGAAGAGATCATAGGCAACGTCTACCAAAGCGAGCCCGGCTGGCACATCGGATTGCTGCGCTACTTCAACCCCGTGGGTGCACATCCATCCGGGCTGATCGGCGAGGCCCCGCAAGGCGTGCCCAACAACCTGATGCCGTATATTGCCCAAGTGGCCAGCGGGCAACGTGAGCAAGTCCAGGTCTTCGGTCAGGACTACGACACACCCGACGGCACGGGGGTGCGCGACTACATCCACGTCATGGACCTGGCCCAGGGTCATGTCGCCGCCTTGCGCTACCTGCAAGAGAACAAGCCCGAGTTGCTGGCCGTGAACCTGGGCACCGGCCGCGGTTACTCCGTACTGGAAATGATCCAGGCGTTCGCTCGCAGCAGCGGCCGCGATATCCCCTACACCATTGCACCACGCCGTCCCGGCGACATTGCCTCCTGCTGGGCCGACACCCGGCTGGCCCGCGAAAAGCTGAACTGGACCGCGGACAAGGACATCCAGGAAATGTGCGATGACGCCTGGCGCTGGCAGGCGACCCGATCCTGACCAAGCAACGTGCCATCGCCATTGGCGATGGCACGTTGACAGATGATTGATTTGCAAGGGGGAAAGCGGCCTCTAGAATGACCCTGTCAATCTAAAAACCTCCTTCATCCAGAGACAGCCCGCTATGAAAACCTACCGTATCGGCCAGATCGTTCCCAGCTCCAACACCACCATGGAAACCGAGATTCCTGCCATGCTGCAGGCGCGCTACGCCGAGTTTCCCGAAGAACGCTTCACCTTCCACTCCTCGCGCATGCGCATGATGCAAGTGAACCCCGAGGAACTGAAGGCCATGGACATCGCCAGCGACCGCTGCGCTGTCGAACTGAGCGATGCGCGCATGAGCGTCATGGCCTACGCCTGCCTGGTCGCCATCATGGCCCAGGGCGACGGTTACCACCGCGCCTCGCAGGCCCGCCTGCAGAACACCGTGAAAGAAAACGGCGTGGAAATCCCCGTGCTGAGCTCGGCCGGCGCACTGGTGGATACGCTGAAAGAATTCGGCTACAAAAAAGTCTCCATCATCACTCCTTACATGAAGCCGCTGACCAAGCGCGTGGCCGACTACATCGAAGCCGAAGGCATCGAAGTCCAGGACTCCATCAGCCTGGAAGTGTCGGACAACCTGGAAGTGGGCCTGCTGAACCCTGAAAACCTGCTGGAACACGTTCAGCGCCTAAACCACGACGGCGTAGACGCCGTGATCCTGTCCGCCTGCGTGCAGATGCCTTCCCTGCCGGCCATCCAGCGCGCTCAGGACCTGATCGGCAAGCCCGTGCTGTCCGCCGCTGTCTGCACCGTGTACCAGATGCTCAAGACCCTGGGTCTGGAAACGCGTGTGCCCAACGCCGGTCACATTCTGTCCGGCGCCAAGCCCCAGCAGGCCTGATCGCTCGCTACCCCGCCCATCGTATCCAGCCCTGCCGGCACAATGCCAGCAGGGTTTTTTTATGGCTCTTCGAAGAATTCCTGGAGCCAATTGACCAAGTCGATGACAAACAGGCTTTTTGAAGACGCCATTCAAGGCGCAGCACGCTCGGACGGCTCAAAACACCGACGACATAGCCCCAGCTATACATAGCCATACCCAACAGAACATTCAGCGGATGGCTGATACCTGGTACAGCGTACGCAAACGTCCCGCCCGCCCCAAATGGCCCGCCCCATACAAAGGAATCCCCGGTATTGAGCGCAGAACCTTTTTTATGGCCGATCACATTAAAAACACGCCAAAGATAAAGGTCCAGCCACCACCTCGCGCATCCAGGTCAGGCGCACGAAAAAAAGATATGATGCCTGCATGAAACTTGACCTTCTGACCCTAAAACTGTTTGTCCGGGTACTGGAAGAAGGCACGATCAGCCAGGCGGCCGAACGCGAACACATTGCCGCCGCCGCCGTCAGCCGCCGCATCGCCGACCTGGAACAGTCCCTGCACACCACCTTGCTGGTACGCACCAACAAAGGCGTCAGCCCTACCGCAGCGGGGCTGGAGCTGCTGTATCGTTCGCGTGCCCTGCTCAACAGTGCGCAAGACATCGAATCGCATCTGCTGGCCTATTCGCAAGGCCAACAAGGCCTGGTCCACATTCTGGCCAATACCTCGGCCATCTCACAATTTCTGCCCACGCCGCTAGGACTGTTTGGCCGGCAGCATCCCGGCATCCACTTGCAACTGGAAGAAAAAACCAGCCTGGACATTATCCGC
This sequence comes from Alcaligenes sp. SDU_A2, assembly GCF_038237375.1. NCBI lineage: Bacteria > Pseudomonadati > Pseudomonadota > Betaproteobacteria > Burkholderiales > Alcaligenaceae > Alcaligenes > Alcaligenes sp. SDU_A2. Next base: position 3,492,274 of record NZ_CP151273.1, read on the forward strand.
GCACTGGCCGAGGGCAAAGCCGACCTGGGCGTCTTTACCCGCTTGCCCTACGATGCAGACATCCAGGCCTATCCGTTTCGCAGCGACAAGCTGGTGGTGCTGGTTCCGAACGACCACCCCCTGGCCTGCCATGAGCGGCTGCGATTCGAGCAGACCCTGGAGCATGAACAGATCACGCTGCTGCCGGGTACACAGATCAATTACCAGATCACCAAGGTCGCCATGGAAGCCAATCGCTCCGTGCGCGTGCGCACGGAGGTCTCGGGCTACGATGCCATGTGCCTGCTGGTCAATGCCGGCATGGGCATTGCCATACTGCCGCGCGAAAGCGCCCGCATCTATCATGTTCCCAACACACGCATGCTTGAGCTGGACGAAGACTGGAGCCAGCGCGAACTGCTGATCGGCGTGCGCCGACACCGGGAACTGCAGCCCAGCGCCCAGACTCTGCTGAACTTTCTGCTGGGCAGCCCCGCCTGAGACCATCCATCAGTCGATCTTTCTGACAGGTACCCACACGGCCGGAGCCTGCAGCCCTGCCGTCACAAAAGCCACGATCTGTTCGAAGACCTCGCCGGTATCGTTCGGGTCATACACAACGGGGGCCAGTTCCTCCAGGCGATGCGTATCAGAAAACGCATACATATACGCCCCTATCATCAGCACCATGCGCCAATACGCATCGCAAGCCGGCAGTTGCGGCAATATTTCTTCCAGCAATTTAACGTAGGCACGGGTGGAGGCGTCATGCGCCTCGTTGCGCGAGCTTATAGGAAATCTCTGCCAGCTCCGTGTGCAAGCGGGCTTGTAGACCCAAAAAACGCCGGCCGCCCTCTGTGTCACGCAAGGCGATGGTGGGTGCCAGAAAAGCGCGTACCACGCCCTCCAACGGTGCCGTGCGCGGCGCGGCACGCAATTGTTCCAGACCCAGCAAACGCTCGTCGGAAATCAAGCGGCCCCGGCGTATGAAGACGGCTTTGTACAGACCGTATTTGGAGCCGAAATAGTAGTTGATCAAGGCCTGCGTTATAGCGGTGCGCTGCGCAATGATGCGCAAAGTCGTGCCCGCGTAGCCGGTTTCCGAAAATGCCTGCTCGGCTGCATCCAATATGCGCTCGGACGCATTGTCGCAGACGCATTTCTTATATTTTTGCTCTAAATAGTTTACATACAAACAAATCCACGCACATAGAAAAATCCTTATTTCCATCCAAATCATGGATTTGACCGCCGCATAGCCCGGTTTTCCGTTACAAGCTTGTCAAGCGCCCAAGAACCACTCCACACCCTGCTTACCATCAGCCTCCAAGGCTCTGGCTCAACCCTAACTTTACGAGATTTGTCTTCGTAACAACCGATGAGGCCTGCGTGTCCAGTCCACAGAAGTCGTCGAATCTGTTTACCGTTACATTCATGCGTGACGCGGGCAAATCGTAGTAAAAAATGTGTTAAGGAAAAAACAATCAAGCAACTAAATAAAAAAAAGAAATAAAGAAAAAAGAAAACAAACTTGATAAAAAAAACAATCAATGCAACGATCACAGAAGACAAAATGATTGCACTTAAAATCATGATCAATTTCTTATATTTAAAAAGAAGAATTCTCCCAAAAAATGCATTGAATCAAAAATATTTGAATGGCAAGAAATTGAACATACAATCCAAAAATTGGAATTCAAGCGAAAATATATCCATAGCACAAAAAGAATATAGACAAAAATCCATACACAGAGGAAAATCAAAAAAAAACAGAAAAGGAATTAAAACATCACAACAAAAAATCAATGACTTACTTAGAGAAAGCACACCACTGATATTAGATAATATTGACAAGAAACACAATAAGATCAACGGAAATCAATAAAGAAATACCTGAAGAAATAAAATTAGAAATAAGCAAAAAAATGAATATATGAAATTAACCCAGGAAATATCAAGAAAAAATGATTCTTTTGAATATTTAGAACACCTTATCAAAAAGGATTGAAAATGAGATTATTCAACGAAGAAGAAGTTAGGTGGATTTCAAATGGAGTAGATTGCAGAGGAACAATATAAAAATCCCAAACACCAACACAATCAGGAATATATATACAAAACAACGAAAACAATTCTTCAACCATAGAAATTAGCGTGGGCGGGAATACAACCAGCCTCAACACTGGAATAGGGGTTGCTTGTAAAATCATGTCAACCGGAGCTGGGACAATCGTACAAATACATTCAAAGAACAACACCATTGGGGCTGCAGTCTCATGACTGAAAAACAAAGGTTGCACCGCTTTAGGTGGTTACAGCACCCCTGACGGGGACGGATTCCAAATGAAATTCCTTTTCGCCAAAAGACTAATTTATTTTTCAATTATAATGGCCCTGAGCCTTATGCTATCTAAAGCCTATCCAAATTTATTTGAAACCACCACAAAAGCCGCTATATCATTTATTTCAACGGCTATTTTTTTATGGATAGGGGAATATTTTTTCTACAAAAAAGAAAATGAAAAACTGAAAAAATATCTTAAAAATAAAATAGAGTTGCTTATTTTTTTTATAGGTATAGTTTTAATATCAGCAGGATACATAAAAAATAATTTCGCCTTATTGGAATTTGGCTATTATTCAGCTTTTTTTGGACCCTATATAGGATTAAACCACAAAGGGATAAACTCTTTTTCACAACAACAATGGCAAGAATCTACCAATAGGAAATAGCATTTAGAAGAAAAAATTCAGATTAGATGCATGAAAAAACCCTGAAAACCATACGCTCAGCTTTATCGGCTTAAACAAGATCTCCTCATGAACACCCTCCCCCCTGGAAATAAACTGCCCCCGAAGGTTGGACATTGCCCAACCTTCGGGGGCAGTTTATCTGACGAATTACGACGAGCGGCTTAAGCTGCGCGTAGTACGGCAGTGAACGCTTACCGAGCCCCTGGCCGGGCCGGGCTGCGCCGTAAAGGTGCACACTATGACGCCACATTCAAGCTCAAGGTGCTCGAGCGGATGTGGCGCGAGTAGTGGTCCCAGGCCCAAACAACGGCGGCGTTCGACATTCGCGGCGCGGCCCATATTGGCAAATAGGCGCGCCTGTATCATGCGGGTGGTATTGACGCCCTGCGGCCCCTTCGCAAGGGTCGCACCAAATCTCTGAAGCTCACGACCATGGACGCCAAGCACACAAAGCCCGCCCCCCCTTGAGCGAACTGGACGACAAACAGATCATTGCCCGGCAGAATCGGGAGCTGATCGGAGCTTGCTTACTTAAAAAAAATTGAGGGCCTTTCGTCAGGAAAAAGCGCGGGTCGTGCTCAAACTGAGGCAAGGCCACGCATTGGCTGTGCTGCTGAAGGTAGCCGGGCTGTCGCGCAGCACGTTTTACTACCAGTTGAACGCGCAACAGACAGGCGATCGCCAGGCCGCCTTGAAGGCGCGCATCCGCGCTCTGTACGCCCAGCATAAGGGGCGCTACGGTTATCGCCGGATCACCGCCGCCCTGCGCCAGGCCGGTAAGCACGTCAGCCACAAGGCTGTACAACGCATGATGCAGACACTCGGGTTGAAGTCCTTGGTGACCTGCCCCCGGAATCGTTGCCAACCTGACGCTGGATAAACAAATCCTGCAGGAGGTGGTGCGAAAAAAGTCTGGGGGCTGGAAAGTGGGCCAGAAACGTGTTTATCGACTCTATAGGCTGGAAGGACTGCAACTGCGGATGAAGGTCAAACGCCGCAAGCGTATCGCCCTGCTGCGCGACAAGTCGCCAGTGCCCACCGGGCCGAACCAGCACTGGAGCATGGATTTCGTTCATGACCAGATACTCGACAGGTGCCGCTTTCGCATTTGGGCCGTCATCGATCAATGGAGGCGCGAAAGTGTGTGTCTGGAGGCCAACTTTCGGCAGACTGGTCGCGCGGCTGGTCAGGCTTTGGATCGTTCCACTGTCCTGCGCGGATGGCCAAAATCCATCACTGCAGATAACGGGACGGAGTTCACATCGCGGGTCTTAGGCGACTGGGCATACCGGTGCGGCGTAAAACTCGATTACACGTGACCCGGCAAACCGACCAATAATGGCTTAATCGAGTCATTCAATGGTCGGCTGCGCGACGAATTCATGCACGTTAAGGAATTCGTCACGCTGTACGACCTGCGAGCAAAGATGAAGACTTGGTGGCACGACTACAACCATTATCGTCCCCACGGCTCGCTCGGCCACCTGCCCCCAAGCGAGTTCATCCAAAAGTGGTCAGTGAAACCCAAAGAGGCAACTCCTCTCCAGTTTTAAACCGTCCAATTTCCGGGGGTAGGTCAAGGCCTTCGGGCTCTAGACTCTGACCGTCCAACTATTGGGGGTCAGTTCATAAAGCCGGGTTCTAACCTTAAGGCAACCAAGGTCGCCGCAGGACTAAGCGGGACTAAACCCCGCCCATACACAGGTACTTCACGACCATATAGTCATCCAGGCCATAGAACGAGCCTTCGCGGCCCATGCCCGACTGCTTGACCCCGCCGAACGGCGCGGCGGCATTGGAGATCAGGCCGGTGTTGATACCCACCATGCCGTATTCCAGGGCATCAGCCACGCGCCAGACGCGGCTGATGTCGCGGCTGTAGAAGTAAGCCGCCAGACCGAAGATGGTGTCGTTGGCCTGGGCGATGACGTCCTCGTCGCTGCTGAAACGGAACAGCGGTGCCATGGGGCCGAAGGTTTCTTCCTGGGCCACCATCATGTCGGTGTTCGCATCGGCCACCACCGTCGGCAGGTAGTACTGGCCGCCTTGCTCGGGCTGCTTGCCCCCGGTCAGGATACGCCCGCCGCGCTGCACGGCATCGGCCACGTGCTCGCTGACCTTGGCCACCGCGGCCTCGTCGATCAGCGGCCCCTGAGTCACGCCCACTTCCAGGCCGTTGCCGACCTTGAGCTTTTCCACCGCCACCACCAATTTCTGCGCAAACGCGTCATACACCGAGTCATGAACGTAGAAACGGTTGGTACACACGCAGGTCTGACCCATATTGCGGTACTTGCTGGCCATCGCGCCTTCTACGGCGGCATCCAGATCCGCATCGTCAAAGACGATGAACGGCGCATTGCCGCCCAGCTCCAGCGACACCTTCTTGATCTGATCCGCACTTTGCGCCATCAGCGTGCGGCCCACTTCCGTGGAGCCGGTAAAGCTGACCTTGCGCACATCCGGATTGCTGGTCATCTCGCCGCCGATGGCGGAGGCGCTGCCGGTAATGACGGAAAACACGCCGTCAGGCACACCGGCTTGCTGTGCCAGCACGGCCAGCGCCAAAGCGGAATACGGCGTCTGACTGGCGGGTTTGACCACAATCGGGCAGCCGGCCGCCAGCGCCGCGCCGGCCTTGCGAGTAATCATGGACGAGGGAAAATTCCACGGTGTAATAGCCGCGCACACACCGATTGGCTCCTTGACCACCACGATGCGCTGCGTGCCGGAAGCAGCGGGAATCACATCACCGTAGGCACGCTTGCCTTCTTCGGCATACCACTCGAAGTACGATGCCGCATAGGCGATTTCGCCCTTGGCCTCAGCCAACGGCTTGCCCTGCTCCAACGTCATCAGCGTGGCCAAGTCGTCCTGGTGTGCCATCATCAACTCGAACCAGCGACGCAAAATCACGCTGCGCTGCTGGGCTGTCTTGGCGCGCCATCCGGCCCAGGCCTGACGCGCCGACTCGATGGCCCTGCGGGTTTCGTCCGCACCCATGCGCGGCACCGTACCCAAAGACTGCCCTGTCGCCGGATTATGCACGTCCAGCGTCTGGCCCGAATCAGCATCCTGCCATTGGCCGTTCACGAAACACTGTTGACGAAACAGGTCTTTGCGCTGCAATTGTTCCATTCTTGTCTCCAATTAATAGCTTCAGTAGGCGGCACCGGCCTGCACAGGCGCGCTGCTCACATCATCACGAAATTGCCCCAGCAAATCGGTGGCTGCGCGACGCAACAACACCGCGTCCACGCCCACGGCCACAAACTGCGCACCCAGCGACAAATAATGGCGAGCCGTCGCAACATCCGACTGCAAAATGCCAGGGGCCTTGCCCGCCTTGCGGATACGCACAATGGCATCTTCGATAGCAGCACGCACATCGGGGTGCCCCGGCTGGGTCAAATGCCCCATGCTGGCGGCCAGATCCGCTGGACCAATAAATACGCCATCCACGCCGTCCACCGCCAGGATCTCGTCCAGATTGGCTAAGGCTTCGGCCGTTTCCACCTGACACAGAACGCAAATCTCGTCATTGGCGCGCGCCAGGTAATCGCTTGTATCGCCCCACCGGGCGGCCCGGGCCAAAGCCGTGCCCACACCCCGAATTCCAGAAGGCGGATAACGCACCGCGGCCACTGCATCGCCCGCCTGCTGTGCGTTTTGCACCATAGGGATCAGCAGATTCTGGGCTCCGATATCCAGCAGCATCTTCAATTGCACCGGGTCATTCCAACTAGGGCGCACCACCGGCGCGACAGGATGAGCTGCCACGGCCTGCAACTGGGCCAGCAAAGTCTGCACCGTGTTGGGCACGTGCTCGCCATCGAGCAGCAGCCAGTCATAGCCCAGTCCGGCACACAGATCCGCGGTATAGGGACTGGCCAGTCCTTGCCACAGACCGATCTGGGCCTGTCCATCGCGCAACGCCTGTTTGAACAGATTCACGGGGTGCTTCATGTTTGATCCTTTAAGGCAGCGATTATTCAAAACGGCAATTAATGGTACCGAGTGCGCCATAGTCCGCGCAAAACACATCGCCTTTCTGTGCGAACACTGGACGGGTGAACGAACCCGACAGGATGACCTGACCGGCCTTCAGACTCACGCCCAAAGAACCTAACTTGTTGGCCAACCAGACCACGCCGTTACCCGGATGATTCAACACACCCAGCGCCAAGCCGGTTTCCTCGATAATGCCGTTACGCACCAGGCCAGCGCCTACCCAGCGCAGATCCAACGCATCCGCCTTTACCGGACGCCCACCCATGACAATCGCGGCATTGGCCGCATTATCCGAAATCGTGTCCAGCACTTTTCGAGTGACCTTGGTCTGCGGGTCAACCTGATGAAAGCGCGCATCAATAATTTCCAATGCGGGTACCACATACTCGGTGGCGCGCAGCACATCCATCAAGGTCACGCCCGGCCCTTTCAGGTCCGTACCCAACACGAAAGCCAGTTCGACCTCCACCCGTGGCACAATGAAACGCTCTATGGGCAAAGCTGCGCCGTCGGTATAGAACATATCGTCCAGCAACACGCCAAAATCGGGCTCGTTGATGTTAGAGGCCAGTTGCATGGCCCGTGACGTCAGGCCTACTTTATGTCCGCGCACCACACGCCCGTGGGCCACCTTGCGGCTGACCCAAGCATTCTGGATCGCGTAGGCATCGTCCATCGTCATGTCGGGGTACTGCAACGACACCTGCCGAATCTGCTGGCGCGACTGCTCGCTCGCGTCCAGTTGCGCCGCAATCTGTTCAATCACTTTAGAATCCATCACTTCATCCTCTTTGCATCAATTCGCCTGACGCCATGCCAAGCACATTCAAACACCGCAATCTGCCCCATCTATTCCTGTCCGCCCGGGAAGCGCTGATGCTGCGGTTCCGCCCCGTGCTGAACGAGGCCGGCATCAGCGAGCAACAATGGCGCGTCCTGCGCATTCTTTCCGATACGGACTCCTTGGACGCGGCCACCTTGGCCCAGCAGGCACAAATTCTGGCACCCAGCCTGACTCGCATGTTGCGTGGCCTAGAGCAGGCTGGACTGATCCAGCGCGGTGCCGACCCCACCGATCTGCGTCGCCAGGTCATACGGCTGAGCACACAAGGCAGGTACACGGTCACCGAATTAAGCCCACGCATCGAAGCCATCTACCAGGAACTAGAGCAGGCCATCGGACCGGAACTGCTGCAAGCCATCTACGACAAAATTGATCGCATGATCGAACGCATCCAGCAACCTTAGGCAGCCATGCCATACTCATAAAAGCATCGTATCAGAAATTCATTAACACGTTAACTTATTGATGCGGACAGCCACCTCCGGCTGCCTGCATCACGCTCAGTTGGCGTCCCACCACGGTTGGAGGTCCACTCCCAAACCCACCTGCTGCGGCACGGTCATGTAACCATCCACAATCGGCGGCGGCTCGACCACGTGGTTACTGAAAAACCGGGCCGTTCCCATGCCACAAGGTTCGATAGGCTGCGCCAACAAGGCAGCCGTATGCAACGCCACATGCAGGCCGATGGACGTTTCCAGACTGGCCGTAACCACGCAGCGCATGTCCGCGTGGCGGGCCTGCGCGATGATCTGCCCCGCCACATCCGCCCCACCTACCCGCGGCGCCTTCAGAATCAACACCTTGGCAGCCTGCATATCGCTAGCCCGCTGCGCATGGAACGGCGAGCGTATGGAATCATCCAACGCCAAGGGAATGGATGTGCGGCTCGAAAACTGTGCGTAGGTCGTCAGATCCGTGCCGCGCGGCAGCGGCTCTTCGATGTAATCGATGTCGAAACGCTCCATGGCCTATATCTGCTCCAGGGCCCAGTCCAGTTCCCAGGATTCGTTGGGATCCAGACGTATGCGCAGCGTGGGGAATGCATCGCGTATGGCGGCCACGCGCTCCAGATCCAGACTGCGCTCGGCCGTGCATTTGACTTTGACGGTATCCTGGCCCCACGCCAGCGCCTGGCGCGCGCGTTCGACACACGCATCGGGCTCGGCATCCCCGATCAAGTCATTCACCGGCACCCGCGCAGCCGGCTCAAGATCGCCGGCCAGATAGCGGGCCAGCGATACGCCCTGGGCACTGGCGCGAGCGGACAGAACGGCCGACACCAGGCCGCAACGCACGCGAGGAGACACTTCACGCAGGGCCAACTCGTCAAAAAAACCATCGTCCGCTGCATTCAGGCCATGCAGCAAGGCCGCCCCATGCGCGGCAAAACTCCAGCCGTCGTAAATAACATGCGGCGGCAGAGCTGCTTCTCCCCACCCCACATGCCCATCGATTTCTGCCCGCACCAGAAAGCCCCTGCGCACATACTGCGTTCCTTTGGACCACCGGTACGGCACCTGCAAAGCTTAGTTATACGGTTTCAATTGCAAGACGGAATCCATTTTTTCTCCTTGGTAGATTGGCTCAGGCGGCAAGCGCGCTGTCATGCTCCAGGAGCACGCAGCGCTCCAGATAAAGAGACAATTTCACGGATCGCCCCACCGGCAGATCCAGATAGGCTGAAGCCACGGCCGTCAACGGATTCTGGCCGCTGACAAAGCTATAATGAGTCCGGTCACCCACAAACACCTTGTGAGTGACGACGGCCGGCACCAGGTTTTCTCCCTGGGCCGAGTCCGGCAGGATCTCCACCGATTCAGGGCGAATCATCAGATAGCCCGCGTTCGCTCCCAAGCCATGAGGATCGCTGGCCCGAATACGTCCCAAGGGCGTATCCACCGCCACGAAGCCGCCGTCGGCCTGCACCGCGGCGCAGGCGAACACCTCCGCCTTGCCGATGAGCTGGGCCGTGAAGTGCCGGCGCGGTTTCAGGTAAAGGTCTGTGGGTGTGCCCTGTTCCACGATGCGCCCTTTTTCCATGACCACAATGCGGTCGGACATGGCCAAGGCCTCGTCCTGGTCATGCGTGACAAAAATCGTGGTGGTCTTCAGTGTCTTTTGCAGGTCGCGAAATAATTCAACCAGAACACACCGATGGCGATGACGAAAGCCGCCCCCGCGTGGCTGACCTTGAACCAGGCAATTGCAAATACGACCCAGGCCAGCGGCGGAATCGAACGCAGCAGGCGCACCAGATAAGTCTGCAGCAGATCAAAGCGGCGCAGCGTGGCCGACGCCAGCCCAAAGAGAATGCCCAGGACGGTTCCCAGACCCAGACCCAGACCCAGACCCAGACCCAGACCCAGACCCAGACCCAGACCCCAGAAATAATGAACCAGGCTGGACTGCGCCGCCGGCCATAGCCGGCCCGACTCCAGCTCCGCCGCCAAGGCCAACGGCAAGGACAGCGGATCGGGCAAGGTGCCGCGCGGCGCTCAATCCAGAACATACGCCAGACGCCAGACGCCAGACGCCAGACGCCAGGCCAGGATGAACAAGGCCAGGCCCGCCAGACCGTACAGGACCCGCTCCAGCCCGCGGCGCCACAAGGCATCCGCAGACGGCGCGGATTGTGCAGGCAGGCTCGCTTGTTTGACGGCGCTCATTACTGAACCACCTTTTGGAAGAAGCGGGTATCAAACAAGCTCTGGACATCGTCCAGCTTGGTACCCAAAGTCCCCAGCGACGCCTGAAAATATTGCAACTCGCCCGTCGCCTTGATGATCTTGCCCGGATCCGCCTGGAACTGGTCGTGCGGCGCTCGATCGCCCCCTACACAACGTCCTTAGGCAGACGGCCGCCCCCAACGTATTTCTGCACATAAAGCGTGGCCTTGGCAAGGTCATCGCGCAACAAAGCCGTGGAGCGCACCTGCGCATTAACCAGATACTGCACCAGATCAGGCTTGGACTGGATCAGGCTTGGACTGGATCAGTGACTCGCACACCAGCAACACAGCGCCCGGCTGATTGGGAAACAGCTGTGCCCCTTGCGCCAGCACCTTGGCATCGGGCTGGCGCTTCAGGATCTGGCTGACCGTAGGCTCGAGAATCGCCGCCGCATCCACCGCATGGTTGCTCAAGGCCTGCTGAATCTGCGCCTCGCCTTGATAGATAAGCTCAACGGCGTCAGCCGGCAGCTTGACCACATTACGCAGCCAATACTGCAAAGCCGCCTCCGGTAGGGCGCTCTTGGGGTAGCTGGCAATCATGGGCTTGCGGCCCTTTTCCTGGGTAAAACGGGCTACCGCCGCTGCAAAATCAGGCTTGTCGGCATCGAAGTAGTTCGCCAGCCCGCCGATGGCCAACACATTGACCTGCTCCACAATATTGGAGGCAACCACCTTGATGTCAGCGCCCTTGGCCTTGGCCACCAACGCCGGGCCAATGCCCACATACGCGACATCCAGTTAGCCTGCGATCAGCGCCTGCGTCAGCGCCGGCCCGCTCTGGAACGACACCAGCTTGGGCGCAGGCTCACCTTCCGGCAGCAAATCGCCGGACTCCAGCCCCACAAACAACTGAGCGGCAGGCAAAATAGGCAGATAACCGATCTCCAGGGGCTGCTCGGCAGCATGCACAGGCAGGACAGCGGACAAGGCCAGTACACTGGCGGCTACATAACCAAAAAGCATGAGAAACTCGAAAAACAGGCAAAAATTGAAGCATAAACCTGTTGGTTAGACCTATCTTTATTTGCTTATAATTATAAGATATATTACAAACCTAACGGTTATGGGGCAAAGCGCCAGAGCATGCGGCCTTCCGAGTTGGTATAAAATAGCTAAGTTGAGCAGCGGCTGGAGATTAGTATCCCAGTCACTACATGCCAGCGTGCTCCCTAAGCAGGGCAACAAGGCCAGTATTTTTCTGGTCGTTATTATCAATAATCATCGCAAATGATCTGCGGTGCTCCCGGGATGCACTCCTTCACACGCAGGCGCATCGGAAAACACTAGACGGGCAAACTGCGTCAATCGTGGAGCGCATCATTGCGAAATCAACGCCAATTGACGGACCACTCTAAACGGCCAATGCTCTGCCCACGGGGCTATCATTAACACTCATGGATTTAAGCCTTGTTAACGATAATGCAGCGACCATGCGTCTTCTGCCTGGCTCTAGCCAAAACCAATGCTCCATTACTACCGTTCCATTTCAAGCCCTGTACACTCATGGGTGACGCCCCACAGAGAAGCACCCGAGCGGATTGCACCCTCTCTGGTCTATCGGCGCGCTGAGTCGAAATCCTGTCCCACTTCCGATATGCTACGCACAATCAGTAAGGTCAGGCATGGCACCATCGTTCTGACCTCACCCTATCAACGAACTCCCGCTCCATCCTTGCCAGAATGGCGGTTTCGCTTGAAGGGGCCCCAAAGACGCAGGCCCAGTAAAATGTGCGGCTATCCAGAAACATCCATGGGAACTTCCAAAAAAACGCTCCGCTCTGAACACAGATGTAGTCCGAGAAATGAAAGCGCCAATTATTTTATTAAACCCCTTATACACTGCTCTCAGCAAATTCTTCAACACAGTGTGCAGCTAGCCGTTAAACAATAATCATCCTGACTTTAAAAACGATGAAAAATAATTTCCCAAGACGATTTAGACGACTATATGAAGAAGTACTACTATCGAACACTTTCTCCCTATTTGTAGGGTGGATAATTACAGTAGCTCTTCCGTTTATCGCCTTTTGGTCCTACGAGCAATTGATTTCACCTAACAACGGACAGAAAAATGCTCTGATAGCGACAAGCATCGCGTATTTTTTTAGCGCTGCAGGAACAAATCGTTTACGCAACATTTATCCTGGTGGACGTTCCGCCGCTTTTATACTACCGCAAGTCGTGCTTGTGTATGGTCTGATCGCCCTCATCACTTTTATGTTGCGGCTGGAAATATCTCGCTTTTTACTCATTGCCTCGGGAGCGACCGCTCTTATTTGGCTATATATTGAATACACCTTAACCGAAAAATACAAACGACTTAAGCTAGCAATTATTCCTGGAAATAAATATACAGAGGAAATTTCACAGCTAAAATTAGTGGATGCCAGGGTGCTTAAGACATTATCACTAGAAGGCAGACGATATGATAGCGTAGTGGCTGACTTCGAAAGCATTGATGAGAATACACAACGATTTCTTACGCAATGCGCACTTCATCGCACCGCCGTGTACGATGCAAAACAAATATATGAATCTCTGACTGGAAAAGTAAAAATACATCGTATGTCAGAAAACAATATGGGAGCTTTATTGCCATCCCCTGGTTATGAACGACTTAAATTTTTTATTGATATTCTTATTGTATTAGCGACACTACCAGTTGTTTTAGTTATTGGCCTAATCACAGCCATTCTTATAAAAATAGAGAGCCCTGGACCTGCAATTTACACACAAACTCGCATAGGCCAAGGAAACAAGCCTTTTACTATTTATAAATTCAGAAGCATGCGCTTTGATAGACTGGCGAGCGAGCAGTTTGCGGGTGAAAATGATCCTAGAATAACAAAAATAGGAAAAATCATCAGAAAATTAAGAATTGATGAACTACCACAATTTTTTAATATTCTAAAAGGTGAAATGAGCCTGATAGGCCCAAGGCCTGAGCAACCCTCTTTCGTAAATGAATACGATAAGAAAATACCTTTCTACAGCTATCGTCACATTGTTAAACCCGGAATTAGCGGTTGGGCGCAAGTACGACAAGGCTATACGGCGAGCGCAGACGAAACGCAGGTAAAAATAGAACACGACTTTTATTATATAAAAAACTGTTCATTATCCCTAGACCTGATAATTGCTATTTTAACTATAAGAATAATGATAACTGGATTTGGTGCTAGATAAATGAAAAAAGTAATATATCTCCGCTCTAACCCGATAGACCCTGACCCAAGGGTGGAAAAAGAGGTTCGTGCGTTAAGTAAAGCAGGATTTGATGTAACCATCTTAGCCTGGGATAGAGACGCAGACAAAGGCAATAAAGGCCAGCTAATATCTGAAAAAAAACAAATACCAATATATTATTTTTCTTTAAAATCGAATTTTGGCGGTGGAATAAAAAACATTATTAAGTTAGCACGATTTCAATTCTATTTACTAAAAAAATTACTTTCTTTAAGAAATCACTATGATATCATCCATGCTGCCGATTTCGATACCGTAATCCCGGCATATTTCATGAAAGTCTTATATAAAAAAAAACTAGTTTACGATATTTTTGATTTTTATGTTGATGCATTTTCAGTACCTAAAATTCTGATAAAGCCGATAAAAAAAATAGATCTTGGCATTATAAACCGAGCTGATGCTGTCATCTTGGCGACCGAGAATCGGCTAAAACAAATAATGGGTTCAAACCCAAAATTTATAGAATATATTCATAACACCCCAGAAGTAAAGACTGAACTTACGTTATCCACCTTACCCAAAAATAGAGAATCTATAACGCTAGGATACGTAGGCGTCTTACAGCCAGGCAGGCTACTGGAGGAGATTCTAAATGTGGCATCGCGTAATCCGAAGATAAAAATCACACTCGCCGGCTTTGGCCCTCTTGAGGAATCAATAAAAGAAAAATCATTAAAATATGAAAATATAGTATTTTTAGGAAAAGTAGATTATTCCGAGAGTTTAAAAATAAACGCGGAAAGTGACATCATGTTTGCCACTTACGACCCTACGATACCTAACCATGCCTATTCGTCTCCCAATAAATTATATGAAGCTATGCTTTTATCAAAACCGCTCATAGTTTGTAATGGAACGGGCATTGATGAACTGATCAATACTGAAAAAATAGGCTTTACAATAGATTATTCTGAAAAATCATTTGAGAACCTGCTCGAAACCATTTTGCAAGATCACCACGATTTAGAGTGCATGGCAAAGAAATCGTATGCTCTATATCAGCAACGCTTTTCGTGGAGCGTGATGGAAAACAGACTTATAGAAATGTATAAAAGACTATGACGCGAGCAAGCCGATGACAACATCAAATAATTTAATAAAAATTATTTTCATAATATTTTTATTGAAACTGCTTGCCTACTTATTTATATCATACACAAATCTGGACCTTTACAAGTCAGGCAATGACTCAGATTATTATGACGCCTATGCACTAGGAAAGCTAAATTACACAACCAGCGTCTGGCCAATGTTATTAAGAATTCTTAATGACATTGGATTATATTCCAGAGAAGGCGTCAGTTTTACATTAAAAATAATGGGTATTATCTTAATACCCTTGGGAGCCGCGTGGGTAGCAAAAGAGAACTATAGCCCAATATCGAACAAATGTGTAATTTTAGCGTTTTTGATCTATAGCATATACCCGACCATTTTCTATTACACCAATGATATATATCGTGATGTTTTCATGATTTTCATTTTTATTTTAGCGCTAGTGGCCGTTCGAAATTCCATTTGGCAAAACGATATTACTCTTCAATTATTTTGGCTTTTTATATTTTTTATATTAAGCATTGTTTTATTTGGCCTTAGGCCATATCTGGGATTCTCTACAATTGCAGCCTACTTCATCAGCAAAGTCATTAATTTAAGAAAATTTCCAACATTGCTCTGGATAATAGCATATTTTATATTCTTGTATCTTGCTTTTTTAATAGGCGCCCTTGATCCCATAATGGCTTATCGGCAAAATTTCACCTCAGGAATATTAGTAGGCGAAGCAAATTTAGGAATAAATTTTCAAAATAAATCTTTGTTTTTAATTGATCTTTCAAAAAGCTATTTATACCAGTTATTTGGTTTTTATTGGCCAAACAAATCATCGATGATAGCATTTTTGCTCGAATCACTACCATTTATTTTGGCTTTGGCTTACGTAGTCAAAAGCCGGCAGCAAATACATTCATTTACCAATTATTTATTAATATTCTTTTTTATTTATAATACATTTTGGATCCTAGGCAACGACAATTTAGGATCAGCCGTCCGTCTTAGAGTTTTTAGCTACTTAGCTATTTATATTTGTCTTTTTATCTCTATACAAAGAAACGACTATATAAAGCGCATAAAATAAATTAAATTAGATTAGATTATGAAAATTGCATATATCATCACCCGATCGGACGTTATTGGCGGTGCAAATATACATTTGCTTGATTTGGCTCAAGGAATAAAAAAAGAAGGAATAGAAGCGATCATTTTAATCGGTGGTGAAGGTATAGTTGCACAAGAAGCCAATGCAAAAGGAATACCTACGTTAGCAATAAAAAATCTAATTAGAGAAATCAATCTCATCAAAGATATACTTGCCTTCTTTGAAATTCGTTCAGCATTAAAGAAAATATCGCCAGATATTGTGCATCTGCATTCGTCCAAAGCTGGTATTGTTGGACGTCTTGCAGCTCGCTCGCTTGGTTTACCAGCCATATTCACAGCTCACGGCTGGGCCTTTACAGATGGCGTATCAAAGAGACGTAAAATAGCCTATCGACTTATTGAAAAGGCCATGGCACCTTTTGCAACGAAGATAATCACCGTATCAGAATATGATCGTCAGCTTGCAATAAAAAACAAAATTATAAAACCTAGTAAATTGAGAGCCATTCAAAATGGACTACCTGATGTTGACATAGAAAAAAAATATTTAGAACATCAAGAAACCCAGAATGATCATCTATGTAAATTAATTATGGTGGCTCGTTTTGATGAACAGAAAGATCAAGCTACCTTAATTAAAGCCTTAGCGTTAATTAAAAATAAAAATTGGAATCTTACTTTTGCCGGCGATGGAAGATTACGCAGCGAAGCAGAAAAATTGGTTAAAGAGCATCAATTAACAGACAAAATAATCTTTGCCGGTGCGTGTCGCGATATACCAGATCGTTTACAGGCCTCTGACGTATTTGTTTTAAGTACTAACTGGGAGGGGTTTCCTCTTTCGATCCTGGAGGCCATGCGAGCAGGTTTACCCGTTCTCGCTACTGACGTTGGCGGTGTATCTGAGGCTGTTGCTCACGGTGTGACGGGGTACTTATCCCAAAGAGGCGATTCACAAGAATTAGCAAAATATCTTGAATTATTAATCTCAGACCCAAAGCTTAGAGAATCTTTGGGGAAAAATGGTCAGATTTCTTTCAAGAAAAATTTTACGTTTAAAACCATGTTGGAAAAAACTATTTCTGTCTATAAAGACGCTTTAAAAATTTAGATCCACAAAAATATGACTTTAAATTGATTAAAATTGTTGTATAGAGAATAACTACACACTAAATCTACACACAGCACTGTGTCAGATCAGTAACCTTAAATCAGCTTGAACATGCAAAGAATGACGTACAGCGAGCTAAACCGCGTAACTATGCAAGTATTGAATTACCAGCTGCACAACAGCCC
The DNA here is from genome assembly GCF_038237375.1 of Alcaligenes sp. SDU_A2. Classification (NCBI taxonomy): domain Bacteria; kingdom Pseudomonadati; phylum Pseudomonadota; class Betaproteobacteria; order Burkholderiales; family Alcaligenaceae; genus Alcaligenes; species Alcaligenes sp. SDU_A2. The sequence continues at coordinate 3,509,301 of NZ_CP151273.1, forward strand.
CCCCGAGCATCACTATATTATAAAGTACACAGCAGCTGTATACGACAAAACCTAAGTTAATCAAGCCCAAAAAAGACCCCGTATTATCGAGGCCATCAAGTTTTAATCAGAAATAAAAAGCCAATCAAATCCCTAGATGTGAAAATAGATAAAAATATAAATTAATATATAGTTCCTATTTTGAATTAAACAAAGAATCTGAGTAAATTTTTTTTACTTTATAAACCAAGAGGCCGGTCAATATGAGCTCTGCTATTACCAATGCCAACGCCGCTCCTACTTCATAATAATAATGAGTCAGCGTCAAAAGCAGCAATACAAATATTAAAGCCGACAAATAAAAGCTATAGCTATATTTTTTTACTTCACCCATTGCAGTTAATATTTGAATACCAAGTATGTTATTAATTACACCACCTATTAACCATAATGATAATATAAAAACCAGCAATTTAGAGATGATGCTTTTATTTAATATATTTATAGCAAAAGGTACAAAAATAACAAGCGAAAGGGCACACAATATGCTTAATAGAAACAACCACTTCCCAACTTTAAAAGCCAGCCTAAAACCACGCTGGTTACTATGAGAGAATTCATTGGCAATTACGGGATAGGAAGCGCGCGTTAAAGGTTGGAAGAGAGACACGGCAGCTTTTACAATAGATTCAACCATAGCATAGGCTCCGACAATGCTTGGGTTGCTCACTATACCCAGCCAAAAGACACACCCGTTACCCAACAAGGCAGAGAGAAAGCTGGTTGTAAATATATGCCAACCACTCACGAGCTGATCCTTAACATCTTTAAACCGAACATTCGTCTTGACTATTTCCTTCTTTTTATATATAAAATAGAACGAAACCACACAAACTAAAAATGATGGTATAAGGTTAGCTAAGAAAATTTTCTCTACATCCTCCGGCCCATTAACAAGAAGAATAATCAATACACAAGAAACTCCTTTTGATAGGATATTGAAAATAGCAACTACCTTGAAGTCCTCTTTCCCATGGAAATACCAAATCGGTGTCATGGAGTTAAAAAAAGCAAGAAAATAAATATATAAAAAAAAATTAAAACTTATTTCCACATAACCTGAAAAATATACGAAAATTGAAATTATAAAAAGAAAAACTGCGACTAAAATCTTAGAAAAATTAACGCTCCAAAATACTGCACTCAATTTAATTTTATTATCGCCAATTTTGGCTACATCACGACTTGCAGTTAGCAGAAAGCCATAGTCAACTATGGTTTGCATATAAATTACTATTGTTAACAAAAAAGAATACTTACCAAATCCTTCCTGACCAAGGTTTTTAATTAAATAAGTCAATAACAACAAAGGCACAAGATAATTAACCCCTTGTATTATGAATAGATACAAAGAATTACTTAAAACGCGATTAAAAATATTTTTTTCTTTCACTTTATTTACTTAATAATGTATGTAAGTAAGCATATTCACAAATCATCATTTTCAATATTTACAAAAAAAATAATATAAAAAATTTAAACGTCAAAATTAAATTTAGAAACTCATTCAAATAAAAAACAAAACGAAGAAGTAAAATTATAAATTTGAATAAAAATTAATTTATAAATTAGCATCAATTATAAATTGAAATTATAGCTGATAATATTAATTTAAAGATAAAATAACAATACGCATTACGTCCGCTAAAAAATCAAACACAAAGACGTAAGTCACACTTAAATATTCTACTGCACACGAACAAAATGAAACTATATTTTTAAAAAATATGTGTTAGATTATTTATCCATCATACGATAAAATGAACTTCGTAGCATTGTATTGTTACAGTGCAGAAAGACTCATTTAATCCTTATCCTCTGTTCAAATATGGCTATACATATCCCCCCTCCTATCCCTATGTCTGATGAACAAGACAAAATCGATTTCGCCGGCATTCTTAAAGAGCTGTACTCAGCAAAAAGGTTTATTTTTAGCGTAACAGTGTTGAGCGCACTAACAGCTTTATTGTATGTGCTTTTTAATAGTGCAAGCTATAAGTCCAGTGTTCTAGTTCAACTGGAACAACCTAGCAATGTTTCGAATATAGTAGTAGGAGGCCTTGGTTCAAGAATAGGCATCCAAACGAGCGCAATTTCCGAAATTGAAATTATAAAATCACCTTTAATTTTAAAAAAATCAATTAATGATTTTTTGCTTGATGTTCAAATTACAGAAAGCGATACTTCTTTTTCGAAAAAATGGATAAAACCGGATTCAAAAATAGCATACTTATTAGAGGCAGCAGGAATTTATACTGCAACCCCTCAAGACACTATAGTTTTTCTTGAAGCGCTTGCTTTACCAAAATCACTAAGAAATAGAAAACTGGCATTAATTAAAACTCAAAATGGTTATCAATTGATATCCCCTGAACAAACTATAATCACTGAGGGAAAATTTGAAGAGCTAGTAAATTTTAACTACAATGGTGAAAGTGGACAAATATATATATCTGATATCAAGGCTGAAGAAGATGCTTGGTTTACGTTGAAACAAGAAAGCCTAGAACAAGCCTTGCTCAGACTTCAAAAAAATCTAATTGTCGAAGAAGAACCTAGTGGGTCACGAATTATAGACATTTCATATGTCAGCTCCAATAAAGAAATTGCTGTAAAAACGACAAACGCCGTAGGCCAAACTTACTTGGAGATTGATTCTGAAAAGAAGAAAACCGAAGCTACTGAAAGTTTAGATTATCTAAACATGTTTTTACCAAAATTAAAAAACCAAATAATTGACCTAAAAAAGACCAACAAATTACCCTCTAACCAAGAAATATCAGAACAAGCAAATAGTTTTCAGTTATCTAACGAGCTTAAATTTGATAGCGAACTTTATTCCAATCTCTTATTAGTCTCGCAACAATTAAAACTCATTAGAGACGGAAAATCCGGAATGACTCGCCTGATAGACCGATCGTTCATTTCAAGTGAAAAAATTACTTCTAAAGATCCTATTCTTGTTGGTATAGGCCTTTTCTTGGGTTTCATTCTTAGTATTACATTAGTACTGTTTAGAAACTTCTATCGTGGTGAAATCAGATCAACTGCCACTTTAGAAAAAAAGATTGGAAGAAAAGTTTATGCTCTCATCCCTTTTGGCAAGAGAAAAAAACAAATACCGGAGGAATATAACAAGGAAAATGCAACCACTAATGCAATTGACAGATTAAGCATACAAATCAAAAACAACTCCGATCAGGGAAAGAAGAATATAATTATATTTACTGGGCTTTATGAGTCTAAACAAAGACTATTCGTAGCACGCAATCTGGCAAAATCTCTTTTCAGTAAAAAAAACAAGTCCATTCTTATAGATTGTGATTTTAACAACAAAATCATAAGCAAAAAACTAGCTTCAGATGAAAATTGTTTTGGAATTTATGAATGTATTGAAGACAAAATTTCGGTAGAAAATGTGATTTACATGAAACCGGATATAAGAGCGGATTTTATTCCCGTAGGAAATCGAAAAATTTTAAGTGCTGAAGATATTTTACAAAGCAATGAATTTAATAATTTATTATCAGAGCTAAGCACTAAGTACGACAATATTGTCGTGAATATTGCTCCGATCTTTATAGAGAATGATGCTTTACAGCTAGCTAGTAAAGATTATTTGTTTTTTCTTTATATTCGATCTAAGTCTGACACTCTAGAAGATAGCGCCGAAGGTATTAGACGACTAGAACAGGCAGGCGCGAATAAAATCAATATTATTCTTGAAGAATAACGAGCCACTATGTATCAATGCCGGTTGAAATCCAACCCACTTTCGTTGGAATCTTCGGAATAAAACTGCCCCACTCCGACGTCTTAATGCAATGACCAAACAAAACCTGCTCAAGTTAAGCGGCCAAAACAAGTGCCTGAGCCGGGGTCTTCATGCCGAGAGTCGGGTGTGGGCACCGGTGGTTGTAAAAGCGTATCCAGTCTCCGACGACGCGGCTGGCATGCTGGATGGTCTCGAAGCGATGTCAATGCACGATCGGATCGCAACAGGAACGGCGCAGGCACAAGCCCCTGCCTCCCGAAGCGGGCGATCAGGGCATGTTCCAGTGCACTGCCTGCGGTACAGTCCTTGTCACTTCGGGGCATGTGCCAGCCGAACAACTTCCGCGTATGACAGTCGATCAACAACGCCAGCGTCGCCCAGCTATCTCGGCCGGCCCAAACGCGGCACAGATCCGTCGATCGACGCTCGTTGGGCCTGGTGGTCACTGGCAGCAATGCTTGGATCCGAGATCTAAGCCCGTTGGGCCCCTTGCGGACCTGCCGCCCATCAACTGGAATACGCGCTGCACGGTGTTACTGTTGAACCCCAACAGATGGGCGGCCGTCCGGTAGCTAAAGGGTAATCCCCCCTTTTTAGCGATTGTGGATTCAGACGGTCAGTGCAACACCTTATTTGATTTTGATAGATGGAGGTGTGAAATGGTCAGCATTCACGGCGCCATGACTGAGACAAGGAAGTCCCGAATCTGGGATCTATGGCGCAAGGGGACACCGATGAGCTCTATTGCGCGCGACATTGCCAAACCGCCTGCGACGGTTTTTTCCTATCTTCTGTACCACGGAGGGATCGCGCCTCATCCCCGAACACGCCGTACCGAATGCCTGTCTGCACAAGACGCGAGTCAATCTCCCGAGGGCTCGCCTGTGGTGCCAGTTATCGAGCGATTGGGCGTGAATTGGGTCGCTCAGCATCAACGATCTCGAGAGAGGTTGGTCGCAATGGTGGCCCAGGGAAGTATCGGGCCTACGAGGCTGAAAAGCAGTTTCTGAAACGCGCTCGGCGACCAAAGCCGTACTTGCTGGCTAGTGCTGCGCAGTTGCGCAATGTCGTTATACGCCTCTTGGAGGCCGACTGGTCCCCAGAACAGATATCGGGATGGCTGAAACGTCGATCCCCTGACGGAAAAACCATGTGTGTTTCGCACGAGACGATCTATCGATCACTGTTTGTTCAGGCCCGCGGCGTACTGCGAGAGGAACTAAAAAAGCACTTGCGAACGCAGCGTATGTTCCGCCATGCCAGGCTTCACCATGCTGCCGTATCAGGTGGCATTCCCGAATCCATTTCTATTCACGCTCGTCCCGCGGAGATTGCAGAGCGCGCATTGCCGGGACATTGGGAGGGTGTCTCATTTCGGGAACAAATCAAAGTGCTATCGTCACGATCGTCGACAGAAGCACGCGATTCACCGTGCTTTGCAAGATCAACGATAAGCGGGCCGAAACCGTCACCCAAGCTCTTGTCGAGCAGATACGCCAGCTTCCCACCCAACTGAGGAAAAGCCTTACGTGGGATCGTGGCGTTGAGTTGTCAGCGCACAGACGTTTTAGTATGGATACCAATATGGCCGTTTATTTCTGTGATCCGGGCTGCCCCTGGCAACGAGGGACCAACGAAAACACGAACGGCCTGCTACGCCAATATTTCCCCAAAAAAACCAGCCTGGCGAACGACACCCAGAACGACCTCAACGAAGTCGCTGCCAAGCTAAACACCCGTCCCAGAAAGACGTTGGGGTTCAAAACTCCGGCTGAAGCGCTAGACGAACTGTTGCACTGACCGTCTGAATCCACATCACCGCTTTATTGGGGGGATTACCGTGAGATGGCTTCACCATTTTTGTCAATAGCTTCCTTCAGAATCTCAGCCTTAAGCCGTTCCTCTGCATACATCTTTTCAACCGGGAGTTCTCCGTCTCCAGCTCCTTCATGCGCAACATCAATCCAGCATCCATGCCGCCGTAGTTGACACGCCATTTATAGAACGTAGTATTGCTCATCCCGTGCTCTCGGCAAAGTTCCGCCACGTACGTACCCGCTTCAGCCTGCTTTAGGAGGGCGATGATCGGGCTATCGTAATAACGTGAGGTTTTCATGCAAAATTTCCGGAGTACTGCTGTTAGAAAATTCCACCTTGAAGACCGTTCCTTTTCTGAGGAGATTACAGCTGAGCAACAGCGGGCCACACGCTGGATATTCGATCCAGCTTCAGCGTATCAAAAAATTATTCGATACGATTGTATTGAAGACTCACGCCCGAATCTCCAACAGCTCGTTGTAGACCGACGACGGATGCTGAGAACTCTCCAGTGGCATTGGTCGCTGAGATTCTGCTGGCAGAAGAATGTCTGGGTGTTGTTAAGGCAGCGGCAGTCATACCCGCGAACTACTGGGCTGGCATCTGCCGGGCAGTGGCGAGGCCTGTAGAGCGGGCAGTTCCTCGTGTTTAAGAGTGGCAATCTGCTCAAAGTAATGCACCATCTTGTCTGCAATGCGCTGGCAAGCATTTCCATCGCCGTAGGGATTGGAGGCATAGCTCATTTGCTCATATTGCGACTCATCTTCAAGTAACGAACTAATTGATTGAGTAATTTTTTCGGGACTAGTGCCGACTAGTTTGACCGTACCGGCTTGTACTGCTTCAGGGCGCTCAGTCGTATCTCTCATGACTAAGACTGGTTTTCCTAACGCAGGTGCTTCTTCTTGAATTCCACCTGAGTCCGTCAGGATAATATGTGAACGATTCATTAGATACACGAAGGGGAGGTAGTCTTGAGGAGGAATGAGATGCACATTGCCCAAGTTTTTCAGCAGCCGTTTAACAGGTTCTTGGACATTTGGATTGAGGTGTACCGGATATACGAACTGAACATCAGGAAAGCGAGTAGCACTAGCACGGATACTCTGACAGATCCGTTCAAAGCCAGAGCCAAAGTTCTCACGCCGATGCCCAGTAATGAGAACCATTCTGCTGCTATTCAGTAGGTAGGGGAATGCATTGCTTAATTGTTGCTGTAGTTCCGGCTCAGATTCCATTTTATTTTTTACTATGAGCAAAGCGTCAATAACAGTGTTACCCGTTACAACGATGGCCTCTGGAGATATGTTTTCACGTAACAAATTCTGCTTGGATTGAACTGTGGGAGCGAAATGCAAGGTGGTAAGCGCAGTAGTAAGCTTGCGATTTGCCTCTTCTGGCCAAGGTGAGTACATGTCGCCTGTACGTAGTCCAGCTTCCACATGTCCTACTGGAATTTTATGATAATAAGAGGCAAGCGCACCTGCAAAGGTGCTGGCCGTGTCTCCGTGTACTAATACCATGTCTGGGTTGTAAGAAGAAAAAACAGAATTTAGGCCTTGCAAGACAGAAGACGTAATGTCCCCCAGCGTCTGACCTGATTTCATGATATTGAGGTCGAAGTCAGGTGAAATAAGAAATAACTTTAATACCTGGTCTAACATTTCCCTATGTTGGGCAGTAACACAAACCTTTACATTAAAACGATTATCGTTTTTCAGCGACTGTATTAACGGGGCCATTTTTATGGCTTCAGGACGGGTGCCGAATACAAATAGAACTTTCATTTTTTACCTTAATTACTAATAGCGGTGATTCGCGCTAAAAAGATCGAACTGACTTTATTAGCACTCCCTGACATTGGGAATAAGTTTTTAGTAACTCGTCATTTTTTAACGGCTGTGAATTTTGACAGTCAGTGCAGCAGTTGACCCAATGAATCAGCGTGGGCTGGCACTTGACCTGTGTCGACATTCAGTAACCAGTTAAGCAGTGGGTCGCATACCGATATTCTCGGATACCAGCAAGGCTTAACGGACCCTTGGCAGGCGGTGTAACGGCGTACGCTATGTAGCCACGCTAACAAAATGCTGTTGCAGCGCTCTTTGTGGGCATATTACTCTTACGTTGGCGTAGCAATCCCATCAAAACAGCCAGAATTAATAAGAAAAACATTAACGTGTTATTGCGTATCAGCATAATCTGGCTTTGACTGTACACCACATATCCTAGTACCAGACAGACGCCTGCCAGCGCATAGACTCGCACGATGGCGTCGGGGTCTCTTAGATAAGACAGGAAATGCCAAGCTGAGCTTATCAAAAAACCGATCAAGGCTATCAAGGTCAGTCCGCCGTACATGACCCAGACCTCTAAAAATGTATTGTGAGTGTTTGCAAGACTGGCAGGTACTTGTCCTAGCAAACCCTCGTCTGCTCTTTCATGCAATTCCTGGCGGAATCGAACCTCTCCCCAACCTAGAATCGGCTTTTCTTTCAAAAGATCAATAGATGCACGCCAGATCGCGAACCGGGCTCCTAGCGAGCTGGAGCTATTGACGCCCTCATCCTTATACTCGCTAAGATCGTGGGAAACCTGCTGTATGCGTTCCTGCAGCACGGGCGAATACAATGTCACAATAGCTCCAGAAGCAATGATGGCTATCGAGGCTAGTATGCAGGACAAGAGGTTGCCACGGCGCATATATGACAGCAGAAACAGCATTAGAAATACAGGGGTCGCTATCCATCCCCCTCGGGTGCCCGAGAAGTACGACCCCATTAACCCACAGGTGACACCCGCCGCCAATAGTCCCAGCCAAAAACGACGATTTTCACATGGGTTGCGCAGTGTCCAGCACAACGCAACAACCAAGAGGGCCCCCATCGTCAAAGACAGGTTTCCAAACTGAATAGCGCCTGTAAATCCAAACGCTTTGTACACCCCTATCTGGTACATCTTCCAATATGCCACAGCTAGGCCACTGACCGCTCCTACCACCAGCCCCGACCAGAGCGCCGCCGGCTGGGGCGGCTGCTTCATGCAGCAATGGATCAACACCATGCCCAGGGCAAACTTGGCAGGTACCTCGAAAGCGTCGGCAGGGTCTCCGTGCCAGGCAGCGGCAATGCCCCCCAGCAGCGCAAACAAGCCCATACAGACCAATACCCAGCCTTCCGAGCGCTCGAACGCAATGCGCGGCCCTTTCAACTGCCAAAAAGAATACAGCGACAGTACGCCCAGAACATAGGAGTAGCCACTTTTTGTAGACAGAAGACTGGCGAGGAACAGAAACACCAATACCGATGTCACACGATGGCCCTCGCGGGAAAAAAGGGATGCTAAAGCCATAGTTCAAGAATATTCAATCATCCGGGTTGGTATGGTCCGTTTATCGGGCAAGACATGCCCAGGCTGCTGAACGCTCGCATCGGCGTGTTGCCATGATAAAACGGCTATGTAAAAGAAAGAGGGGCGTACGTTAAATCAGGTATTAAATTGTAACCGCACTATCCCTGAGCTGCTCGTTTAAATGGGTCTCGTCATAGTTTCCGCTAGTAACATATCAAACTACTACGGCCAGTCCCGCAATGCCATAGGCCGGATGCAAACGCGTGGCCAAACTGATGGAAGTCCACCTTTCTTTTCGATCGATAGAAACACGTGAAACTACATTATCGTAGTCAGGCAATGGATGACTTTTACCCCGTCCATGCCATCGATGGGCTTGCGTAAGGCCGCCTTATCTGAAATCAACATACCATGCGTATTCTCGTCACCGGCGGCGCCGGCTTCATCGGTTCCGCCCTCATTCGCCATATCATCCGGCACAGCAGCCACACCGTACTGAATCTGGACAAGCAGACCTACGCCGGAAACCTGGATTCTTTGGCTTCTGTCGCTGACAGCCCCCGGTATCAGTTCTCGCAGACGGATGTCTGCGACGCTGCGGCGCTGGCTGCTCAGCTCAGGCTATTTCAGCCCGCTCTCGTCATTCACCTGGCGGCCGAGTCCCATGTAGATCGCTCCATCGACGGGCCGGCCGATTTCATCCATACCAATATCGTCGGCACCTACACCTTGCTGGAAACATGCCGTCCTTACTGGCAGGGCCTGGATCCTGAACGCAAGGCGGCATTCCGCTTTCATCATGTCTCCACTGACGAAGTGTATGGAGATCTAGACGGCACGAGCGAGCTGTTCACGGAAACGACGTCGTACTCACCCAGTTCTCCCTATTCGGCCAGCAAAGCAAGCTCTGATCATCTGGTGCACGCCTGGCAACGCACGTACGGATTGCCAACGCTGGTCAGCAATTGCTCCAATAACTACGGCCCCTTCCATTTTCCTGAAAAGCTGATTCCCCACATGATTCTCAATGCCTTGCAGGGCCGCCCCTTGCCGGTCTATGGAGCGAGCGACCAGATACGGGATTGGCTTTACGTCGAGGATCACGCCCGTACGCTGCTGGAAGTCGCCGTCCATGGCCGGGTCGGCGAAACCTACAATATCGGCGGACACAACGAAAAGCGGAACCTGGACGTGGTACGCAGCATCTGCGCCATTCTGGAAGAATTGGTGCCTGCCAAACCTGCCGGCGTGGACCGATACGCCGACCTCATCGTCTTTGTAGAGGACAGACCCGGACACGACCGGCGCTACGCTATTGACGCCGGCAAAATGTTCTGGGAGCTGGGCTGGAGGCCGCAGGAAACGTTTGACTCGGGCCTGCACAAAACCGTGCGTTGGTATCTGGAGAATACATCGTGGTGGCAGCGCGTGCTCAACGGCACTTACCGTCTGGATCGCATAGGAAACCAAGCATGAAAGGAATCGTTCTGGCCGGCGGCTCCGCGACGCGTCTGCACCCCATCACAATGGGCGTCTCTAAGCAATTGCTGCCTGTTTATGACAAACCCATGATCTTCTACCCCCTGTCGGTACTGATGTTGGCCGGCATACGGGAGATTCTGATCATCTCCACACCTGAAGACCTGCCCAATTTCCGCAATGACGGATCGCGCTACGGCCTGGAGCTGTCCTATGCCGAGCAGCCTTCTCCGGATTGTCTGGCCCAAGCCTTCATCATCGGAGCTGCTTTCATAGGCCAGGATAATGTCAGCCTGATTCTGGGGGACAACATCTTCTATGGCTACGGATTCAGCCAGATGCTCAAAGAGGCGCGATCACGCCGCACAAGGGCGACGATTTTCGGCTATCAGGTAACTAACCCGGAACGCTTTGGCGTCGTGGAGTTCGACAATAACGGCAAAGCAGTCTCCATTGAAGAAAAGCCGATGCAGCCCAAGTCCCACTATGCCGTCACTGGACTGTATTTTTACGACAATCGCGTTATCGACATCGCACGCCAGATTCGGCCGTCAGCCCGTGGCGAACTCGAGATCACGGATGCCAACAATACCTATCTGCGGTTGGGCGAATTGAATGTCAGCTTGCTGGGACGCGGCTTTGCCTGGCTGGACTCCGGCACCCACGAAAGCCTGATGGAGGCCGGCTCTTTCATACGCACGATAGAACATCGTCAGGGCATGAAAGTCGCCTGTCTGGAGGAGATCGCCTTTAATCAAGGTTGGCTCGACCGACAACAGCTGGGCGAGCAAGCCGACGCACTAAGGAAAACCGGCTACGGCCAATACTTGCAAAGACTCCTCCAGAGCTGACATGAATATTCTAAACACCTCACTGCCTGGGGTTCTCATCATCGAGCCCCGTGTTTTCAGCGATGAGCGCGGCTTCTTCAAGGAAACATTCAGCCAGGAGCGCTACCGAGAAAAAGCCGGCATCACCCAGCCTTTCGTCCAAGACAATTACTCCCGATCGGGACACCATGTGCTGCGCGGACTTCACTTCCAACGAACCCGGCCGCAAGGAAAATTGATCAGCGTCACGCGCGGCACCATCTTTGATGTAGCCGTGGACATCAAACCGGAATCAGAGACTTTCGGCCGCTATGTCGGTGTTGAATTAAGCGAAAGCAATCACCGCCAGCTCTGGCTCCCTCCCGGCTATGCGCATGGATTCTGTGTGTTGAGCGAAGAGGCGGACCTCAGCTACAAATGCACGGACTACTACCACCCAGACGATGAAGGCGGGCTGGCCTGGAACTGCCCTCGACTGGCCATCGCTTGGCCAGTCCCGCAGCCCTTGCTGTCGCCCAAGGACAGCCGCCATCCAGGACTGGAGCAATTTCAGCGTCCTAGCCAGCAGGAAAGGCCATGACACGCATACTGGTGTCCGGAGGCGGAGGCCAGCTTGGTCAGGCCATAGGCTGGCTGAAGTCATCCCGCGCCAAAGCGCGTGTGCAAGCCGATCCGGCGTCAGCGTCGGCTCGGCTCGTGCACGAACCTGTCCAGCAGACTGAGAGTCTTCATATCCTGGCTCGATCTGATCTGGACATTACCGACCTTGAATCCATACAGCAGGCGCTGGAACGATACCGGCCCGATGTGCTGATCAATGCGGCCGCCTATACGGCCGTGGACAAAGCCGAATCCGAACCCGAAACGGCGTATCTCGTCAATGCACTTGCCCCTGGCCTGCTGGCGCAGGCCAGCGCGCAGCGCGGGATCGGCCTGATCCATATATCGACCGACTACGTCTTCGACGGTCAGGCGGCGCAGCTCTATGCTGAAGACGCGCCGACCGGGCCGATGAGCCTCTATGGGCGCAGCAAGCTCGACGGCGAGCAAGCCGTGCTGGCCGCCCTGCCCTCGGCAGTCATCGTACGCACCAGCTGGGTGTTCAGCCAGTTCGGTAATAATTTCTTGAAAACCATGTTGCGTCTGGGTCGGGAACGTCGGGAATTAAGCATCGTGAGCGATCAAGTGGGCGGCCCCAGCTATGCCCCGCATATCGCGCAGGTCCTGCTGCTTCTTGCCCGGCGCTTGGAGGCCGGCGTGCAAGCCCCTCGTGGAATCTACCATTACGCGGGCCAGCCTGATGTCAGCTGGTACGATTTTGCCCAGGAAATCTTCCACCAGGCCGTCCAACTGGGATTGCTGGCAGAATCGCCTTCGCTAAGGCCTATTTCGATGTGCCAGCATCCTGTACCGGCACGACGCCCCGCCCGGTCGTGCCTGAGCCAGCGCAAGCTGGACGATCTACTGGGTGTCGATGCCATTACCCGGGACTGGCGCGCAGGCGTGCGGTTAAGTCTGCTGGCTTTGCGAGAAACGTGCTGAAGCACGCGACACAGTGATGCCTTGAGCGATATCGCTGCTGGCTACGCCACAGAATCAGCCATGCAAAAAAGGCACCCGAAGGTGCCTTTTTTGTGGACGCTGTCCGCTGCGATCAGTGCTTGCGCACGTCCCGCAGTCGACGGGCCGCAGCAGCCTGAGCGGCCAACATGGCCAACTCGGCTTCCACGACGGCGATGTCGGCTTTGTCCTTGGTGTTGCGCAGGGCTTCTTCCGCACGTTTGCGGGCTTCAAGGGCCTTGGCCTCATCCAGGTCGTTAGCGCGAATCGCGGTATCCGACAACACAGTGACTTTGCCGGGCTGAACTTCGAGTATGCCGCCGGCTACGAAGATATGCTCTTCGCGGCCATCGTCCATAACGATCTTCAGCGTGCCGGGACGAATCCGCGAGATCAGAGGGGTGTGGCCGGGCAAAATACCCAGCTCCCCAGCCTCGCCGGGCAGTGCCACGAACTTTGCTTCACCAGCAAAGATCGATTCTTCGGCACTAACCACGTCAACATGAAGCTTAGCCATGAGCAATCCTTACTGAATAGTCTTGGCTTTTTCGAAAGCCTCGTCGATGGAACCGACCATGTAGAACGCCTGTTCTGGCAGAGCATCACACTCGCCGTCGACGATCATCTTGAAGCCGCGCAGGGTTTCAGCCAGTGGCACGTATTTACCAGGGGAACCGGTAAACACTTCAGCCACGTGGAACGGCTGCGACAGGAAGCGCTGGATCTTACGAGCGCGGGCCACGGCCTGCTTGTCTTCTGGAGACAATTCGTCCATACCCAGAATGGCGATAATATCGCGCAGTTCTTTGTAGCGCTGCAGCGTCTGCTGAACACCGCGAGCCACTGCATAATGCTCTTCGCCCACAACTTGAGGGTCAAGCTGACGGCTGGTGGAATCCAGAGGGTCCACAGCGGGGTAGATACCCAGGGCAGCAATGTCACGCGACAACACAACGGTGGAGTCCAAGTGCAGGAAGGTCGTAGCAGGCGATGGGTCAGTCAAGTCATCGGCTGGCACGTACACGGCTTGGATGGACGTGATCGAACCGGTCTTGGTGGAGGTAATGCGCTCTTGCAGCTTACCCATTTCTTCGGCCAGCGTAGGCTGGTAGCCCACAGCCGAAGGCATACGACCCAGCAGAGCGGACACTTCGGTACCGGCCAGCGTGTAGCGGTAGATATTGTCCACAAAGAACAGGATGTCGCGGCCTTCGTCGCGGAACTTCTCGGCCATGGTCAGGCCGGACAGTGCGACGCGCAGACGGTTGCCTGGAGGTTCGTTCATCTGACCGAACACCATGGCCACTTTGGAGTCGCTCAGGTTGTCCATCTGGATAACGCCGGCGTCAGCCATTTCGTGGTAGAAGTCGTTACCTTCACGGGTACGCTCACCCACGCCAGCAAACACGGACAGACCGCTGTGGGCCTTGGCGATGTTGTTGATCAGCTCCAGCATGTTCACGGTCTTGCCCACGCCGGCACCACCGAACAGACCGACTTTACCGCCCTTGGCGAACGGGCAAACCAGGTCAATCACCTTGATACCGGTTTCCAGCAGTTCCACTGATGGGGACAGTTCGTCGAACTTGGGGGCAACCTGGTGAATGGAGCGGCGCTCTTCGCACTGAATGGGGCCCACTTCGTCGATAGGGCGACCCAACACGTCCATAATGCGGCCCAGTGTGCCGGTGCCCACGGGCACGGAGATGGGCGCGCCGGTGCCGGCCACTTCCATGCCACGGCGCAGGCCGTCGCTGGAGCCCATGGCGATGGTACGAACCACGCCGTCGCCCAATTGTTGTTGCACTTCAAAGGTCAGGCCTTTTTCAGCGAAGGCCGAGCTTTCATCTACGAGCGTCAGGGCGTCGTAGACTTTAGGAATGCTGTCGCGGGGGAACTGAATATCCACCACGGCGCCGATGCACTGAACGATGGTACCGTTGCTCATGTTTAGTCCTTGCAATATAACTTTGATGGTATGCCTTGCCGTGATTACACAGCAGCGGCACCCCCCACGATTTCAGAGATTTCTTTGGTAATCGCTGCTTGGCGGGTCTTGTTGTAGACCAGCTGAAGCTCGCCGATCACGGACTTCGCGTTGTCCGAAGCGGCCTTCATGGCCACCATACGGGCAGACTGCTCGGAAGCCATATTCTCGGCGACAGCCTGATACACCAGACCTTCCACGTAACGCATCAGCAAATCGTCAATAACCGACTTGGCATCTGGTTCGTAGATGTAATCCCAACCATATTCGGAGGAATTGACCACGCCGCTTTCAGCGTTAATCTGATCGCCCGCCTGGAACGGATCTTTCAGACCCGTCGGCAAAGGCAGCAGACGAATGAAAGTTGGGTCCTGCTTCATCGTATTGACGAAGCGGCTGGTCGCCAGGTAAACGGCATCGATGCGGCCTTCCACAAAATCGTCGATCTGCACCTTGATGGCACCGATCAGACGTTCCAGGTTAGGAGCATCACCCAGACCGACTTCCTGGGAGACCAGTTTGGCGCCGACGCGAGCCAGCGTACCGGCTGCTTTCCCACCCAGGGCGGTTGTCTGCACCGAAATGCCCTTGTCTTCAAACTCGCGCAGACGCGCAAGCACCAGACGCAGGATATTGGTGTTCAAGCCGCCGCACAGACCTTTGTCCGTGCTGACCACTACAATACCAACAGCCTTGATTTCGGCGGGCTCAACCATGTAGGGGTGAGTGTAGTCGGGATGCGCCTGCATCAGGTGCGAAGCGATCTCGCGCACCTTGTCTGCATAGGGACGGCCGGCCCGCATCCGTTCCTGCGCCTTGCGCATCTTGGATGCCGCCACCATCTCCATGGCTTTGGTGATCTTGCGCGTGTTTTGCACGCTCTTGATCTTAGTACGAATTTCCTTAATTCCGGCCATCACACTTTCCTGTAAGGGCATTGTCGGGAGACTGGCGAGACGCCCGCCTCCCGCTAATCGTGACGCCGGAAGCACTCCGGCGCCTGCCTGCAGTGATTAGAAAGCGCCGTGCTTCTTGAAGTCCTGGATGGCTGCAACCAACTCAGCCTCGTCTTCCTTAACCAGTTCCTTCTTGCTTTCGATGCGCTGGACCAGTGCGTCAAACTTGTTGCGCAGGTGATCCTTCAGGCCTTTCTCGAAAGGCAGAACCTGAGCGACGTCCAGATCGTCGAAGTAACCGTTGTTCACGGCGTACAGGCTCACGGCCAGTTCCCACACAGCCAGCGGCTGGTACTGAGGCTGCTTGAGCAGTTCCACCACGCGCTTGCCGCGCTCCAGCTGACGACGGGTTGCATCGTCCAGATCGGAGGCGAACTGCGCAAAGGCGGCCAGTTCACGGTACTGAGCCAAGTCGGTACGAATACCGCCAGACAGCTTCTTGATGACCTTGGTCTGAGCTGCACCACCCACGCGGGACACCGAGATACCGGCGTTAATTGCGGGGCGTACACCAGCGTTAAACAGGTCCGATTCCAGGAAGATCTGGCCGTCGGTAATGGAAATGACGTTGGTCGGCACGAAAGCGGACACGTCGCCGGCTTGCGTTTCGATGATAGGCAGCGCGGTCAGCGAACCGGTCTTGCCTTTGACTTCGCCATTGGTGAACTTTTCGACGTACTCGGCGTTAACGCGGGCAGCACGCTCCAGCAGGCGGGAGTGCAGATAGAACACGTCGCCGGGGTAGGCTTCACGACCTGGAGGACGACGCAGCAACAGGGAAACCTGACGGTAGGCCCAGGCTTGCTTGGTCAGATCGTCGTAAATGATCAGGGCGTCTTCGCCGCGATCGCGGAAGTATTCGCCCATCGTGCATCCCGAGTAGGGAGCCAGGTACTGCATAGCAGCGGATTCCGAAGCGGAAGCAGCCACCACAATGGTGTATTCCATGGCACCGTGCTCTTCGAGCTTGCGCACCACGTTGTTGATCGTGGAAGCCTTCTGGCCCACGGCAACGTAAATACATTTCACGCCATTGCCCTTCTGGGCAATGATGGTATCCACAGCCACGGCGGTCTTGCCGGTCTGACGGTCGCCAATGATCAGCTCGCGCTGGCCACGGCCGATCGGCACCATGGAGTCCACGGCTTTGGTGCCGGTCTGCATGGGCTGGGACACGGATTCGCGGGCGATAACGCCGGGAGCGACTTTTTCGATGACGTCAGTCATCTTGGCGTTGATCGGGCCTTTGCCGTCGATAGGCATGCCCAGCGTGTCAACCACGCGGCCGAGCAGCTCGGGACCAACGGGCACTTCCAGAATGCGGCCGGTCGTCTTGACTGGATCGCCTTCGGAAACACCGGTGTATTCGCCCAGAATCACGGCGCCGACAGAGTCGCGCTCGAGGTTAAGGGCCAGACCGAACGTATTGTTCGGGAATTCGAGCATTTCGCCCTGCATCACATCGGACAGGCCGTGGATACGAGTGATACCGTCGGTAACGGACACGACCGTACCTTGTGTACGAACGTCAGTCGACGCGCCCAGGCCTTCGATGCGGCTCTTGAGCAGTTCGCTGATCTCGGACGGATTAAGTTGCATGTTCAGACTCCTGAAATCCTGTTTACTGACTCGCGCTTATGCGGTCAGCGTATCGCGCATGCTGGCCAGCCGGGCCTGCACGGAAGTGTCGAGCACCTGGTCACCAACGATCACCCGAATACCGCCGATCAGATCAGCGTCGACGGTAACTGTCGGCTTTAGCTTCAGGCCAAACTTCTTTTCGAGGCCAGCCACCAGCTCGCCGACCTGAGCGTCGCTGAGCGGGAAAGCGCTGATGATCTGCGCCTGTGCCGTGCCTTCGAGTTGGTGTTTCAATAACTCGAACTGCTCTGCAATCTGGGGCAGCAGCAAAATGCGCTGATTGTCCACCAGCAGTTCGAGAAAGTTGCGAGCCTTTTCCGAAGCCTGAGACTTGATCAGGCCTGTAAAAAGTTCGAGACGCTGCCCATTGTTCAGGCGCGGATCGTTCAGTGCCTCGCGCACATCGTGAAGACCGGCCACCTGAGCCATTTCGGACAACAGGGCCGACCACGATTCGAGTCCCTGACTGTCGTCGCGCACAGCGGCGAACAGGGCCTCGGCGTAAGGTCTGGCAATAGTCGATAGTTCAGCCATGGCCTGCCTTGATTTTAAAGTTCAGCCTTGAGCTGGTCGAGCAGCTCGGCATGCGCTTTCGCGTCAACTTCGCGTCGCAGGATCTGCTCGGCGCCTTTCACGGCCAGTATGGCGACTTCGCCACGCAGACCTTCGCGTACGCGTTGTACTTCCTGGGCAGCGTCTTGCTGGGCCTGGGCGATGATGCGGGCTTTCTCGGCCTCGGCTTCACGGCGGGCCTGTTCCAGCAGAGCGTTTGCCTGTTTTTCGGCGTCGACAATCCGTTGATGGTTGTCGGACTTGGCCGATGCGTCCATCAGGCTGATACGCGCTTGAGCCTGGGCCAGATCGGCCTTGCCCTTATCGGCGGCAGCCAGCCCGTCGGCGATTTTCTGACGACGATCATCGATTGCTTTCGTCAATGGCGGCCATACGAATTTCATCGTAAACCAGGCCAAAACGAAAAACACGATCATCTGGAAAAAGAGAGTCGCGTTTAAGTTCACGGTCGTATCCCTTCAATACCACGTGTGCCGGATGCTGGATTGCGTCCCGACACCTGTATGTTCAAGTCGGAAGCGGTGCATGTTCGTTAATGAGCCGCACCGCCAACGACTGCCTGTCCGCCTGCAATAACAGCGGACCCGCCTTATTACCCAACGAATGGGTTGGCGAATGCAAACAGCATGGCGATACCGACACCGATCAGGAAGGCAGCATCGATCAGACCGGCCAACAGGAACATCTTGGTTTGCAGGGCGTTCATCAGTTCGGGCTGACGAGCCGATGCTTCCAGATATTTACCACCCATCAGGGCGATACCAATGCAAGCGCCGAAAGCGCCCAGGCCGATGATGATACCGCAAGCAAGAGCAACGAGAGCGACGTTGGTCATGACAACTCCTTGGTTAAAAATCAGGTGTAAATCGAAAAATCAAAAAAGCGTGAGCAAGCGAACTTGCGTCCCGGTCAGACCCCATTGCCCGACCGGAAACTGATTAATGGCCTTCGTGAGCTTGCCCGATATAGACAAGGGTAAGCATCATGAAAATAAATGCCTGCAGCAGAACGATCATGATGTGGAAGATCGCCCATACAGAGCCGGCCAGCACGTGGCCGATACCCAGACCCAGGCTGGCGCCATTAAACCCAGTCCATGCACCACCCAGCAGAGCGATCAGCATGAAAACCAATTCACCGGCGAACATATTGCCGAACAGTCGCATGCCCAGGGATACCGACTTGGCTGCATATTCGATGCAGTTCAGCAGGAAGTTGAACGGGGCGAGCACGACGGCCATGATGCCATTGGCGGTGAATGGTGCAGTAAACAGTTCTTTGACAAAGCCGCCTGGGTGCTTGATCTTGATGCCGTAATAGAACATCAGCAGCAGCACGCCCATGGACATGCCCATAGGCACGTTCAGGTCGGCGGTGGGCAAAATGCGGTGGTAGTACAGCGGGTCGCCGTGCTCGGTGCCCAGACCGCTGGTATAGAAAATCCAAGGCAAGAGATCCACGGGGATCAGGTCCAGGACGTTCATCATGACAATCCACAGAAAGACCGTCAGGGCCAGCGGCGAAACAAATTTACGCGAATCGGCATTGTGTACGATGGACTTGGCCTGGTCTTCGACCCAGTCGACCAAGATTTCGACGAACGACTGCAGACGGCCAGGAACGCCGGCGGTAGCACGCGCGGCTGCGCGCCACATGAAGAACACAACAACCAGACCCATCAACAGGGACCAGAACATGGAGTCGTAGTTAATGACACCGAAGTTAGCCAGAATATCCTGTTTTTCACCGACGTTATTCAAGTGAACCAAGTGGTGTTGGATGTACCCTGACTGAGGCGAAATATCACTAGCAGCAGCCATCTGTATTTACCCTGTGATGTATACGTTAAGGGACAAGCCCGTGAAACAAAAATCCGTTATGGCAGCTTGCGAAAAACCAGCAGCAGCACATAGCCCTTCAAGACACACAACAAGCCCAGCAACAATGCGGGCCAGACCAGCCAGCCTGTATTCGCCCAGGCCACCAGCGCCAGTGTCAGTACAGCAAACCCCAGCTTGAAGGCTTCCCCCCAGAAAAAGGAGAGTGCGCCGGCATTGCCGCCACCCATCAAGCCCAGCAAAAGACGCAGCGCGAACAATGCGTTGGGCACAAAATAAGCAGCCGCACCGATCAGTGCCGAGGCTGCTGCATTCGCGCCTGAAACCCATGCCGACACGGCAATCGCCAACAAGGCCATCAAGGCCTGAGCCACCAGAGTGCGCACAATTCCCTTGCCTGCCCGCCGCGCCATATAAGCGCGCTGCTCGGGCGTAAGAACCACGGGTTCCGGAAAAGGTAGTGCATCCCCTGCTGCCCGCACCGTATTTTCGGTGCCTGTCTGCTGATCGACCGGCTGATTCATAGTAGGAAAAACTCGGATAAAGTTGTGTAGATGGATGTGCTACAACGACAGACCCACAAAGGCCCAGCCACCATCCGCGCAAAGTTATCGGCCCCTTTTAAAAGCCGCTGGCGTCAAACCCGTAAAGTATAGCGTCTTTTTTTTGTTGCAAGCAAATCAAGTCAGGATTGTTTCAGCTAAGGGTCAAGCCAAAAACGCGGCAGATCAGTAAGCACAAGGGGTCGGGAAGATTTGCAACGCTGCAGCGCAGCAACTTTACAACAACCCCTGTGTTTTTATTGACTTTTAAGTGGTTTATCGGTGTTTGAAATCGGGTTTGCGCTTCTCGGCAAATGCACGCATGCCTTCTTTCTGATCCTCGGTTGCGAACAAAGCATGGAAGTTGCGTCGCTCGAACAGCAGGCCTTCCTCTAGCGAGGACTCGAACGCCCGGTTTACGCACTCTTTGGCCATCAAGACAGATGGCAAAGACATACTGGCAATGACGGTGGCCGCTTCCAGCGCCTCGTCCAGCAATTTGTCGGCCGCCACTACGCGCGACACCAGGCCGGCACGCTCGGCCTCCTCGGCGTTCATCATGCGCGCGGTCAACACCAGATCCATGGCCTTGGCCTTACCCACGGCACGCGGCAGGCGCTGTGTGCCGCCGTAGCCGGGGATAACACCCAACTTGATCTCGGGCTGCCCGAAACGCGCTGTATCGGCGGCAATGATAAAGTCGCACAGCATGGCCAGCTCGCAGCCGCCGCCCAAGGCATAACCGGCAACGGCGGCAATAATGGGCTTGCGGATGCGCCGCAGATCCTGCCAGTGCCCACCCAGATAGTCCTGGGACGCCACATCGTGGTAATTCCAGTCCTTCATGGCTCCGATATCCGCGCCGGCGGCAAAGGCCTTTTCGTTGCCGGTCAGCACCATGCAGCCTATGCTGTCGTCGGCCTCGAATTTATGCACCAGAGCATACAGCTGGGTGATGACTTCGTTGCTAAGCGCGTTCAGGGCCTTGGGGCGGTTTAATGTCAATAAAGCAACACGACCATGCACCTCTGCTTTGACCAAGGGTTCGTTCATGCTGACTCCCAACAAAATTAAATAGAATAAGACAATGGAACCTACACCCGTACTTTACCGCGCCGTGCCGCAAGATCTAGCCGGCCACCGCCTTACTGTCCAGATACAGATCACCCACCCGCACACCGACGGCCAGATTCTGAGCCTGCCGGCCTGGATTCCCGGCAGCTACTTGATCCGCGACTTCTCGCGCCAGATCGAGGACATCAGCGCCAGCAGTCATGACCAGCCCGTGTCCGTGCGCAAGCTGGACAATCATCGTTGGCAATGTGCCCCCTGCCAAGGCCCCCTGCTTGTCCAGTACCAGGTCTATGCCTGGGATCTGTCGGTGCGCGGCGCACATATCGACGAAACCCACGCTTTCTTTAATGGTGCCGGCACCTTGCTGGCCGTAGAAGGCCAGACCGGACAGCCTTGCCTGCTGGAGCTGCCTGAAACTGAACAGATCGCGCACTGGAGCGTCTACACCAGTTTGCCAGAGGCCAGTGGCCTGCCCGGGGCTGCCCAGCGGTACGGCTTCGGCCTGTATCGCGCCCGCGACTACGACGATCTGATCGACCACCCCATTGAAATGGGCACCCCCCAGGTCATCAGTTTTTTCGCCCACGGAGCCGAACACGAACTGGTCTTTACCGGCGTGCTGCCCAATCTGGATCTGGCCCGCATCGCCCGGGACGTCGAGCAAATCTGCGCCACCCAGATCGCCTTCTTCGAGCCGGAAACCCGCCGCGCGCCCTTCCTGGACAGCAGTTCACGGTATGTGTTCATGACCATGGTGACCGACGACGGCTATGGGGGACTGGAGCACCGCGCCAGCACCGCCCTGATGGCATCGCGCCGCGACCTGCCCACCCAAGGCCAGGACAAGTCGATCAAAAGTGCCGGCTACCAGACCTTCCTGGGCCTGGTCAGTCACGAGTACTTCCATACCTGGAACGTCAAGCGCATCAAACCGGCCGCCTTCGCGCCTTACGATCTGAGCCGTGAAAACCACACCCGCCTGCTGTGGGTATTTGAAGGCTTTACCTCGTACTACGATGACCTGATGTTACTGCGCTCGGGTGTGGTGACAGAAAGCGAATACCTGAGCCTGCTGGCCAAGAACATCAGTGCCGTCCAGCGCAGCCCCGGCCGCTTCAAACAGTCCGCGGCACAAAGCTCTTTCGATGCCTGGACGCGTTACTACAAACAGGACGAAAACTCTCCTAACGCCTTGGTCAGCTACTACACCAAGGGCGCGCTGATCGCCCTGGGGCTGGATCTGTGCATACGCGCCCACTCAAACCAGGAAAAAAGTCTGGACGATGTCATGCTGTTGATGTGGGAGCGCTATGGCCGCGACTTCTACCAAGGCACACCACAGGGCATTGCCGAAGATGCCATGCCCGCACTGATTCTGGAAGCAACGGGGTACGATGCCACTGACTTTATTGCGCGCTACGTAGAGGGCCGGGACGACCTACCCCTGAAGACTTGGCTGCCCAGCCAAGGCATACAGCTGGGCTGGAAGGCGGCCAGCACGCTACCCAGCTTGGGCGCGCGACTGCGCCAGAACGGCAGCCAATGCCAACTGGCCACTGTCTTTACGGACGGAGCCGCCCACCATGCTGGTTTGTCGGCCGGCGACACACTGGTGGCACTGGACGGCCTGCGCATCAGCGACAGCGCCAGCCTGGAACGGTTGCTGGGTGCCTACGAAGCCGGCCAGACCGTCCAGATCCACGTGTTTCGTCGCGACGAACTGCGTTGTTTTACCCTGCAGCTGACACGTCCCGCCCTGGACGAATGCGTACTGAGCCGACTGCCATCCTGACAACCACCGGGCGGCCATCAAAGGCCGCCCGTCCTGACCTGCTTTTCCATGCCTACCCGCCGTATTTTCATCAAGAACCTGATCGTGGACGCCTCCATCGGCATCCTGGACCATGAACTGACCCAACGCCAGCCTCTGCACATTGATGCCGAGTTCGATGCCGCCATCACCCAGACGGTGGACGACACCGATATCGCCAGCGTGCTGGACTATCGGCTATTGCGCCAGGCACTGATCGAAGTGAGCGCGAGCCATCACACCAATCTGCTGGAGACCCTGGTCGAACAACTGGCCGACCGCATCCAGAATGAGTTCCCCGCCATAGAACGCGTTAAAATCCGGGTCAGCAAGCCCCAGGCCTTTCCCGACTGCGACGCCGTCGGCATTGAAATCGAACGCAGCCGCTAAACCCCGCTGCCAAGGCCTGAATCGGCCGACACTCTTTTCCGCTTTTCCTATGCCTCAAGACTCCAGCACCCTTTCCGCTTCCGCGACCGACACCTCTGCCGAGGCCGCCGTTTTTGCCACTAAGGCCGAACGCAAACAGCGCAACGAAGACAATAAGCTCAGCAAACGCATCATGCGCGAAGTGGGCCGCGCCATCGGCGACTTCAATATGATTGAAGACGGCGACAAGATCATGGTCTGCCTGTCCGGCGGCAAGGACTCTTACGGCCTGCTGGATGTGTTGATGACGCTACAAAAACGAGCGCCCATCAAATTCGATATCGTGGCCGTCAATCTGGATCAGAAGCAACCTGGTTTCCCCGACCACATCCTGCCCGAGTACCTGGAAAAACTGGGCGTGCCCTACCACATCGAAACACAGGACACCTATTCGGTAGTGACTCGCGTCATCCCCGAAGGCAAGACCATGTGTTCGCTCTGTTCGCGCTTGCGTCGCGGCATTCTGTACCGCGTCGCCAAGGAACTCGGTGCCACCAAGATCGCTCTGGGCCATCACCGCGACGACATTCTGGCCACCTTTTTCCTGAATCTGTTCTACGGCGGACGCATGAAAGGCATGCCCCCGAAACTGATGTCGGACAACGGCGAACACATCGTGATCCGCCCACTGGCTTATGTGCCGGAAAAAGATCTGATCGCGTACGCCAAGCTCAAGCAGTTCCCCATCATCCCGTGCAATCTGTGCGGCTCCCAGGAAAACCTGAAGCGCCAGGAAATCAACCGCATGATCGCAGACTGGGACAAGAAATTCCCCCACCGCTCGTGGAACGTCTTTGGCGCACTGACACGCGTGATTCCCTCGCACTTGATGGATGCGCAGCTGTATAACTTCGTGGACTTGAAAGTCACCGGCCAGGCCGACCCGGACGGAGACACCGGTTTTGATCAGGACTACTTTGATGACCACCTGCCTACAGGGCTGATGCCCAGCGACCTGGACCCAAGCACAGACACGGTCGTCGATGACAACAGCGAACGCACGGACGCCTTTACACCTGCCAAACCCGCGGCTGCCGGTGAACAAAAAATGATCTTTGTCAGCAAGCGGCGCTCGGGGCAGTAACATCTATCCGCCCAACCGGAACAAATCCACAATCCATTAAACGCGCAAACAACAAACCCCCAGACCCATAGGTCCGGGGGTTGTTAAGACACCGGCCCGACACATAAGCCAGAAACCTATCTGGCCGTACCAAGACAAGGCAAGCGGCGAAAAAACCGCCGCTGCGCATCAAACGGGTTTCTGTGACCCGTCCCAGCGTTCGCCGGGCACCTGAATATCGAACAGCTCCAATACTCGCATCACCGTGTGATCGACGATGTCATCGATACTTTTGGGTCGCAAGTAGAACGCCGGCATGGGCGGGAAAATAATGCCGCCCATTTCGGTAACCGCTGTCATATTGCGCAAGTGCGCCAGATTGAACGGCGTTTCGCGCACCATCATGACCAGTCGTCGGCGCTCTTTCAAGGTAACGTCCGCCGCTCGGGTAATGAGGTTATCCGACAAGCCGTGCGCCACGGCCGCCAGCGTGCGCATGGAACACGGCACAACAACCATGCCCGCCGTAGGAAAGCTGCCGCTGGCCAAGGTCGCGCCCACGTCTCGAAAGTTGTGTACGTGATCGGCCAGCGCCTGGATATCGTGCCGACCTATATCCAGCTCATACTTGATGTTCAGCACCCCGGAGGGCGAGATCACCAAGTGGGTTTCGATGTCCGGACAGGACTGCAGCACTTGCAACAGGCGCACGGTATAAACGGCACCTGTTGCGCCTGTCATGCCGATGACCAGGCGGCGCTTGGCGTTCACTCCAGAGCCCCGGCCTCGCGCAGCATGGTTTCCAGTTCGCCGTTTTCGTACATTTCGGACACGATATCGGAGCCGCCAACAAACTCGCCCTTGATATAGAGCTGAGGAATCGTGGGCCAGTTGGAATAATCTTTGATGCCCTGGCGCACTTCGGCGTCATCGAGCACGTTGACGATGACGACCTGGCTTAGACCGACAGCACGCAGAATTTGCACCGTGCGGGCAGAAAAGCCGCACTGAGGGGCTTGCGCCGTGCCCTTCATGAACAGAACGACTGGGTTTTCCGTGACCGTTTCGCGGATGAAATCTTGAACTTCACTCATGATGTTCTCGTAAGAAAAGAATTAACGTTGACCGCCTGTAACCCGCCTTATTCCGGCCAGGTCTGCATAACTGGCGACCTGGGTAAATCCGGCGTGCCGCAGCATATTCTGCACATGGTCGGCCTGATCCCAGCCGTGTTCCATGAGAAGACTGCCTCCCGGGCGCAGATGCGACCCGGCTCCCTGGACTATTGTACGCAAATCCCGAAGACCATCGGCACCGTCGGTCAGGGCATGGCGCGGCTCAAAGCGCACATCCCCTTGCCCAAGATGCGCATCGTCGGCGGCAATATACGGCGGGTTGGACACGATCAGATCAAAAGGCGGCTGACCCGACACGGCATCGTACCAACTCCCCAGGCAAAATTCGACTTTCCCACACAGTCGCTGGGCATTTAAACGCGCCACTTCCAGCGCGGGTGCGCTACAGTCCGTCGCCACCACCTGTGCGTCCGGGCGCGCCAGAGCCAAAGACACCGCAATGGCACCGCTACCGCAACCCAGATCCAGAATCCGGGGCGAAGACATATTCTGCAAACACCACAAAACCTGTTCGACCAGCGTTTCCGTATCAGGGCGCGGAATCAGCACATCCGGCGTGACCAGAAAGTCATGCCCCATGAACTCCCGCATCCCCACGATATAAGCCATAGGTTCACCCGCCAGACGGCGCGCTTCCAGGCGGTGATACGCCTGAACCGCCTGTTCAGGCAAGCGGTCTGTGTCGTGCGCAATCAGCCATGAACGGCTCACGCCCAACACCTGCATCCAAAGCATATCCCGCTCCAGACGCGGCAGGCTGCTACCTGCCTGCAAAGCACGCAGAGTGTCGGCGGCATCACCGGAAGCCGCTGCCTGCTGCATCGAATCGACCGAGGGCCGTGCCTGGCTTTCGCACGAATGCCCGGACAGGTCCTGCGACCGGCTCATGCTCACGCCTCTGCCAAGCAAGCCAATTGCTCGGCCTGATGCTCGGACAGCAAGGCTTTAATCAATTCGTCCAGATCGCCATCCATGATGTAACCCAGCTTATACAGCGTCAGGTTGATCCGATGATCCGTCATGCGTCCCTGCGGGAAGTTATAGGTGCGAATCCGCTCGGAGCGGTCGCCTGTGCCCACCAGACTCTTGCGCTGGGCCGCTTCTTTGTCGGACTGTTCGCGCTGTTGCTTGTCCTTCAGTCGGGCGGCCAGCACCTGCATGGCTTTTTCACGATTGCGATGCTGGGAACGATCATCCTGACATTCCACCACCAGTCCCGTAGGCAGGTGGGTCAAACGCACAGCCGAATCGGTTTTGTTGACGTGTTGGCCACCAGCCCCGCTGGCGCGGAAGGTATCCACACGCAGATCGGACGGATTGATGGTGATTTCGCTCAGGCCTTCGGCCTCCGGCAACACCGCCACCGTGCAAGTGGACGTATGAATGCGGCCCTGCGCTTCGGTTTCGGGCACCCGCTGCACGCGATGCGCACCCGACTCGAACTTCAGGCGACCATAGACATCCTGCCCCTCGATGCGCACGACCACTTCTTTGTAGCCACCCAGATCCGCCTCGCTGGCGGACATGATTTCAGTACGCCAGCCACAGTTTTCTGCATAGCGCATATACATGCGCAGCAGATCGCCCGAGAACAGCGCACTTTCGTCACCGCCTGCGCCAGCACGGATTTCAATGAATACGTTACGGGTATCGTCGGGGTCGCGGGGCAACAGCAGGATCTGCAATTCGTCCTCCAGCTGCCCGATACGCTCTTTGCCCAGCTTAAATTCCTCTTCGCCCATTTCTTTCAATTCGGGGTCGGACATCATCTCCTGAGCGGCCTGCAGGTCCGCCTCAGCCGACTCATAGGCCGTAAAAGCGGTCACAACAGGTTCAAGCTCAGAACGCTCACGCGACAATTTGCGGAACTCGTCCATATTGCCGGCGATCTCGGGCTCGGCCAACATGGCATCCACTTCGATGAGACGGCGGGCCAGTTGCTCCAGCCGGCTGCGCATTGAGTCTTTCATAGAGGGAACAGCCTAAAGGGAAAACGGTAGGCCTGGGCGCAGGGCGACGTTACACATCTGGCTGCACCGCAGGAAGTCGGTGAAACAAGCCGCCGGAAACGCTAACGCCGACGCGTCGTGGATGGCAGCAGGCGAGGCAACAGATCCAACAGTTGCTCGCGCTCGGCACCTTCGCTGCGATTCAGCTCGGCCATGGGGCCGTGTACGTATTTCTGGGTCAGGCCGTGCGCCAGCCATTCCAGGACCTGGGCAGGATCTTCGCCACGGGCCAGCATGCGCTGCGCCCGCTCCAGTTCGTGCTTGCGCACTTGATCGACCGTATGCTGCACATCCAGAATGGCCGGGACAATGGCCCGATTGCTGAGCCAATGCATGTACTGCTGCACCTGGGTGTCGATAATGGCTTCGGCCTGAACCACCGCCGCGCGGCGGGCGTCCGTGCCGCGCTGGACCAGCCGGCCCAGATCGTCGACGGTGTACAGGTAAACGTCGTCCAGACGGCCGACTTCGGTTTCGATGTCGCGCGGCACGGCCAGATCGACCATGACCACGGGCCGATGGCGGCGCGAACGCACGGCACGCTCCACCATGCCCAGCCCCAATATGGGCAGGGTACTGGCCGTACAGGAGACGACCACGTCGAATTCGGCCAGACGATCGGGAATATCGGCCAGCTTCATGGTCGTTGCCAGAAAACGCGAAGCCAGCGTTTCCGCCCGTTCTTGCGTGCGGTTGGCCACCACGATACGACAGGGGTTGACCGCCGCAAAGTGCGTGGCGCACAGCTCGATCATTTCGCCTGCGCCGATAAACAGCACCTTGGCCTGGGAAAGATCGCCAAAAACGCGTTCGGCCAAACGGACGGCGGCGGCGGCCATCGATACGGAATGCGCGCCGATGGCCGTCTGCGTGCGCACTTCCTTGGCTACCGAGAAAGTGCGCTGAAACAACTGGTGCAGCAAGGTGCCCAGCGAACCGGCCTCGTTGGCGGCGCGCACGGCATCTTTCATCTGGCCCAGAATCTGGGGTTCGCCTAGAACCATCGAGTCCAGGCCGCTGGCCACGCGAAACGCATGGCGTACCGCTTCGTTCTGGTTGTAGCGATACAGGTGCGGGGTCAGCTCAGCCGAGCGCAGACTGTTGAAATCCGCCATCCACTCGGGCAAGCGTTCGGCAACCTGGGGTTCGGCCGCGCAGTAGATTTCGGTACGGTTACAGGTAGACAGGATTGCCGCTTCGCGCACGCCATTGCCGAACGCCGAGCGCAGGGTGTCGAGCGCCGGTTTCAACACGTCGATCGGGAACGCCACGCGCTCGCGCACGGAAACCGGCGCGGACACATGGTTGAGCCCGAAGGTTAAGACATCTACTGACATGAGCGATACAGGCCAAAGCCCTGAAAAGACCGAAACAAGCGGCTATGCTTGTGCAAGCCGCGTGTGATGCACCTGATTTTACGCCGCCACAACGCGTTTTGACAAAAATACGCCGCGACAACATATTTTATGATTATAATCTGCCCTCTTGCCAAAGGGTCGGTTTGCCGGCACAAGCGCGCCGCACCTGGATACACCGCAAGAAAGCACAAAAATTTTTGTTGTTTTGTGTGCACAACAAAAAAATCGTGGTATAGTTTCGTTTTTACCGAGCAGCACATGGCCTGGTAGCTCAGTCGGTAGAGCAGAGGATTGAAAATCCTTGTGTCGGTGGTTCGATTCCGCCCCAGGCCACCAGAATTATCAAAAAAGCCCAGCTTAACCGCTGGGCTTTTTTGCATTCTGCCGTCAAAACACAGCCTAGCCGCAGGCCATCCTCGCACTCGTGACGACATAAGCTCATTTTTCTGCCGCTTGCCGACTAAGGGCCAATTTCCCGTGTTGCTTGCGCATAAAGCGCACGGCGATATGCGGTATAACCATAGCAATGATTTTCGGGAAACGAGCGTCCAGCTGGTTGTGCCAATCTCAGGTCTAAAGCCACTACGCAACGCCCCAACGCCTCGGCAGCGGCACCACCTCTGCCACGACACCCCAACCTAGCCTCTAGACTGCCATGCGTGCCAAACCAGTAGCAAGCGAAACGGGAATCAACGTCTCCGTGGAAAAGTCGTCCCTGACGATTGACCCGCCAACAACCGCGGAGACCGCATGAAAGCCATTATCTTAGCGGGTGGTGCCGGCTCACGGCTGTATCCCCTGACGCAAGTCTCCAGCAAGCAGCTACAGGCCGTCTTTGACAAACCCATGATTTACTACCCCTTGACCGCCTTAATCGCGTCCGGGGTCAGAGAACTGTGCCTTATTTCCACGCCCGACGATCTGCCGCGTTTTCAGGCTCTGTTGGGCGACGGCGCACAGTGGGGGATCAGCATTGACTATCGCATACAAGCCAGACCCGAAGGCATTGCCCAAGCGTTCATTATCGCCGCCGACTTTGTAGGCACGGACAATGTCATTCTGATGCTTGGCGATAATATTTTCTCGGGCGGCGACGACTTTCCTCGCGCGGTTTCCAGTTTTACGGGCGGGGCCAGCATTTTTGCCTATCACGTCAAAGACCCACAACGATACGGCGTAGTGCAGTTCGACAACGCCGGACGCGCAATTGCTATCCAAGAAAAACCGCAGCACCCCAAAAGCAACTATGCGGTACCGGGGGTCTACATTTATGACCACGAAGTCGTAAAAATTGCACAATCCATCGCTCCTTCAGCACGAGGAGAACTGGAAATTACCGACGTCAATCTAGAATACCTGCGCCAAGGAAAACTACAAGTGCGACGCCTTAGCCGTGGTTTTGCATGGCTGGATGCCGGAACCAGCTCGGCCCTACATGAAGCATCTTCCTACATTGAAGCCATTGAGCGCCGTCAGGGCATTAAAATCGGCTGCCCAGAAGAGGCGGCACTGATCCGAGGCTTTCTGAGCATCCAACAGTTTGAGGCCTTGATCGCACACATGCCGCGCTGCGAATACAGCGACTATCTGCGCGGCGTAGCGGACGAGTGGCACCGATTGCAAAGAGAGCGGGCATGACCCGCACACAGTCATTCGCACTGTCATGACCGACCAGCACAACGCCGAAAATCCCATGAAAATCCTGATCACCGGAGGAGCCGGTTTTATCGGCTCGGCGGTCATCCGCCACCTCATCCAGCACACAGACCATCACGTCATCAACGTCGATAAACTGACTTACGCGGGCAATCTTGCCAATCTGCGCGACATAGCCGGTTCAGACCGTTATGCGTTTGAACAGATCGATATCTGCGACCGTGATGCCCTGGAGCGCGTATTCGGCCTACATCAGCCAGACGCGATCATGCATTTGGCAGCGGAAAGTCACGTCGACAAATCAATCGATGGTCCCGCCGCCTTTATGGAAACCAATATTCTCGGGACGTACCATCTGCTCGAGACGGCTCGTCAATATTGGCAAAAGCTGGATAATCACGCCCAGCAACAGTTTCGCTTCCACCATGTATCCACCGACGAGGTTTACGGCGATCTGCCTCATCCTTCGTATGTCCATGGCGCAGAGCACATCCTGTTTACTGAATCCACGGCATACGCCCCCAGCAGCCCATATTCAGCCAGCAAAGCCAGCTCCGATCATTTGGTTCGCGCATGGATGCGGACCTACGGACTTCCGACCCTGATCAGCAACTGCTCCAACAACTACGGCCCATTTCACTTTCCTGAAAAATTAATTCCACTCACCATTCTGAATGCCCTAAACGGAAAGCTGTTGCCGGTATACGGAAATGGGGAGCAGATCCGTGACTGGCTGTATGTCGAGGACCATGCCCGTGCCCTCTGTCTCGTGCTGACCGAAGGCAAAGTCGGAGAAACCTACAACATAGGCGGCCACAACGAGAAACAGAACATAGACGTGGTTCGCACGGTGTGCGATGTCTTGCAGGAACTTGCCCCCCCCGATACAACCTTCCCCGTCAGTCATTATCGAGAGCTCATTACCCATGTCCAGGATCGCCCTGGCCATGACCGCCGCTATGCAATTGATGCCAGCAAAATAAAAAATGAACTGGGCTGGACGCCGAGCGAAAGTTTCGACACAGGTATACGCAAAACAGTGCAATGGTATCTGGATAACCTAGCCTGGAGCCAGGTAATACGAAACGGCGACTATAAGCGCGAGGGTTTGCAGACAACAAACCACCTATAACTCGGCGTGCAGGATTGAATGCCCCGGCAGAGCCTGTTCGATTCTGCTGCCACCGCATATAAGCTGCTCTCGGTCCCGTTACACTAGAACTGGGGCATGCCGAGTGACACCACGCTCTTGGCACTGACATATACGGGTTGAAATCGAAAGATGACGGATTTTGCGTTCAGGAAAAATGCGGTCAAGACACTGACCAGCCGGATCGGGGTGTATGTGCTGTGCGATCTGGACAATGTGCCTATATATGTCGGTCAATCCAAGGATGGGATTCGCCGCCGAGTAGCCAGACACCTGACGTCCGCACGGTCAGACATTATTGCCAACAGACAGATTGATGTCTGGGAGATTGCCTATGTTTGGGCCTACCCTGTCGATTCAGTCGCTGGAATTGATGATCTTGAAGCCCTGCTCTTTCATGCTTTCAATCCGCGTTCGCCCTTGATGAATGGGACTGTCCCCAAATACAACGTCAACAGGATACCGCCTAATCCATCACAAATAGTCCAAGTTATGACGGATGACGAAATCCGCAAACGTCAGGACGCAAGCCAACGCTTACCCCGTCAGGCCGTCCATTACGCGCAATTGGTCGATCATTTTCTGACCGTCAAGAATTCACCGCAAATAGCGCGCGCCTTGGATGCCCATTTTGAACGACTGCAAAAGTATCACAAAACGCTGTTTGGGTTCGCGGATACCCAGACCGACGAAAACGGTAACAACGGCTGACTCCCCCCCTGACTGGTTGACTGGGCATCAATAAAAACGCCACGGTCTGCTGATTCGCACCAAGAACAGGGAATTAAGCCAGAATCGGCTCAAAAAGGCAGTGTGCCAAGTGCCGCACGACAGGCACCGCAACGCCGTCGCCGGCCACATGATAGGCATCGTTGTAATTGCCGGGCAGTTGGTAACTATCGTCTAAGCCCATCAAACGGGCCGCCTCTCGGGGGGACAGTAGGCGTGACCGAATAGTATCGCCTTCGACCAATAAAATACTTTGTCGGCTTGACCCGCCGGCCGGGGTACGCAAACAACCGGCCAGGTCATCGAACCTGACCTCGGCGCGTTGCACCTTATGGCCCTGTTCGTCCAGACGGGTGCGTTTGTACAAGCCACCTACCTTGCGCTGACCTGATTTCTGCACAGCCCGCACCTTGGCAAGGTTGGTCGGACTCATCATGCCCAACAATTGCTGCGTTTTCTCGGCACTGTCCCACGTCACGCCCTGGGGGTTCTCTTCGATGATCGCCGTAAAGGTGTTGACCGGCGTCCACGGCATGGGCAAAGCCCACCACACCCACAATTTCTGCGCTGCCGGGCACAGTCCGGCATAAGCGCTGACCATACGCGCGGGATGCCAAGGCTCGACAGGGCCCGGCGACATCAGCGACGGCGCAATATCGACTTGCGTCCGAACCGCCACAATAAACACGCGCGGACGAGACTGCGGCACGAAGTAACATGCATCAATCACCATGGCACCGAAACGGTACCCGGCCTCCGCCAGTACGGAGCCGATTGCAGCAAAATCTTGGCCCTGATTAGAAGTCAGCACGCCATAGACGTTTTCCAGCACAATCACGGTGGGCGCTCTGCCTTCGTCCATCAGGTTTTGCATCAGGCCCCAAAAAGGCCAAAACGTGCCCGAGCGCGTTTGCTGTGCATCCAGCGCGCGCCCTATTCCTTTATAAGCGCCTGCCAAGGATAAGTCCTGACACGGAAACGATGCCCAGACAAGATCGGCTTGTTCCGGCAATTGCTCGGATGTGACCGTATTGACATCCTGCACCAGCAAGTCCAGGCCACCGTTCCAGTTGTCGCGATACACCCGGCTTTTCATCGGACTGATGTCGTTAGCGAACAGGCAATCCCAGTTAGGCCCCAGTCCTGCCCTGGCCATGCCGCCGCCGGCGAAAAATTCGTAGAAGCGGCGACCTGGACGGGCAGAACGAATCGCTTGATCCTGCCCAGGCTGCGTATCGCGCTGAATTTTCTCTTCGACTGCTTTCGCAATCCAGGTGTTCATGGTTACTTTACCGCCGTCCGAACGGCACAAGTCGTCGATCAGCTCGCGCTGTTTCTGCGTCAAGCGAAGACTTGTACGGTAAGGAGGGAGTTGACTCATTGAGTATCCAAAAAATGGCGCCAAATTTAGGCTCCACTAAGGATACCGTGCTGAGCCGCACTGTCAACGACAACACGCGGTCATTTCAGACTACGCCGATCGTGTTCGAGCATTGCGGCATGGATCGCGAGCCTGCCGGATCAATCAAGATCATGCAAAACGCTTGAGCCTGTCCAGTGCTTTGTATAAAGGTCCGGTCAGCACCAGCACGAAGATCATGCGCGCCACTTGAAACGCAGTGACCAGGGGCGCGCCCAACTGCAGAACCTTAGCCGTGATGGCCATTTCGGCAATCCCGCCGGGGCTGACACCCAGGATCAGCGTGGGATAAGGGATGTCGGAAATACGAAACAACACATAGGCGAAACCGAATGCCAGGGACAAGTTCAATAGATTGCTGACCGCTACCACGCCTAGATAGCGTGGTGCGCGACGAAAAAAGTCAGGGCCGAACTTATCGCCTAATGCCCAACCTATGCACAGTTGCCCCAGATTGGATACTTCTACCGGCAGACCCGACAGCAGCACGTCGTTATACGTCAGCACGCCCACGACCAGCAACGGCCCCAAGACCCAGGGATTAGGCAAACGCAGTACCTGAAACAAGCCGCCGCCTGCGCTGCTCAGCAGTATCAGCAATGCCAGGCCGGGCACATCCAGAAAGTCGGCCCGCACTGCTGCGCCGGACTGTGTTCCCTGGAACTGCAAAGCCTCGAACACGAATGGAATGATGAGCACGATCATCAGCACCCGCAAGCCGTGTGCCGAGGCGACCAGATCGGGGCGCGCGCCATAGTGTTCGGCCAGGCTGGTCATTTCGCTGGCCCCGCCGACGGCGCTGGCAAACCATGCGGTCCGCAGATCGGTTCCAGCAAAGCGGGTCAATGCCAGCGTACCCAAGCAGCACAACACCAGAGCAAACAGCATGCCCAGCGCAATGAACGGCGCATTGCCGCCAATCAAACGCACCATAGAGGGCGTAAAGAACAGGCCCAACGACGCCCCGATGACCCACTGCCCCGCATTGCGCGCTACCGGCAAGCACATACCGGGACTGCCGGCCATCTTGGTGGCTGCGGTCAGTATCAACGCACCCAACATCCAGGGCAGAGGCATTGCCAGCCAAGTAGCCACCCATGCCCCGAGCAAGGCAACGCTAAAACCAATGGCGATTCGAATCCAGATACTCATCCGCATATAGCAAAGCCAGGCTCAGTCCTGGCATGTTCTCCCAAAAATGGCCCCAGTACCGAGCCGGGGCCTACAGTCAGGTCTCTGCGGATCGACGGGCCAAACGCCGAAGCACAAGGGGTCCCAGGCTGACCAGAGCCGCCGCAACCCATAGCCCGATGGACACTGGACTTTCGAACAGAATGCCGATCTCGCCGTTAGTGATGGATAGGGCACGCCGCAGATTCTGCTCCATCATATTACCCAGCACCACGCCCAGCACCATAGGAGCCATAGGCACATTCATTTTGCGCAGAAAATACCCCAACACCCCTACCCCGACTACCAGCGCCAGATCGAAGGTCGTACCGTTGATGGCATACACGCCAATGTAGCTGATGGCCAAAATCCCCGGCACCAACAAACGCGGTGGTATCGCCAGCATGGACGCAAACACCCGCACCAAGGGCACATTCATCAAGAACAGCATGATGTTGGCCACGAATAAAGAGGCAATCAGTCCCCAGACAATCTGCGGCTGAGACTCGAACAGGACAGGACCGGGCGTGATGTTGTAGAGCGTCAGTGCCCCCATCATGACAGCGGTCGTCCCCGAACCGGGCACACCCAGCGTCAGCATAGGAATGAAAGAGCCTGTCGCGGCACTGTTATTGGCGGCCTCCGGCGTGGCCAGACCGCGCAGATCGCCCTGCCCGAAGGTGGCATTAGGGTCTTTGCCTTCGATGTATTTTTTCTCGTTGGCATAGGCCACGGCAGAGGCCACGCTGGCACCGGCTCCGGGCAAGATACCGATGAAAAAACCCAACACGCCGCCACGTACGGTGCTCCACCAGGTCAGCGCCAATTCGCGCAGATTAAACAACTTGCGTTCGCTCTTGGGCACCGTGATGGATACCCCTCCCAACAGGTTTTCCAGCATCTGCAGCATCTCGGCCACGGCGAACAAGCCGATGACCACCACTACGAAGTCGATGCCGTCGGCCAGATTGGGAATATCGAAGCTATAGCGATAGACACCTGAATTGGCATCGACACCGACAGTGGATATAAACAAGCCCAACATCGCCGCCAGAATGCCTTTGACAGGCTCATCGCCAAGCAAGCTGGTCAAGGCGCAGAACGCGAACACCATCAGTACGAAATATTCTGCTGGCCCAAACGCCACTGCCCAATTGGCCAACATAGGGGCCAACATGACGATCCCAAAGATCGCAATGGTCGAACCGATGAATGAAGCAAATGCCGACAGGGACAACGCCACGCTCGCCATGCCTTTGCGCGCCAGTGGATAGCCGTCCAGCGTGGTCATGACGGCTGCGGCCTCGCCCGGCACATTGATCAGAATAGACGTGATGCGCCCGCCATACTCAGCCCCCACATAGACGGCTGCCAACAGGATCAACGCCGACTCGGGCGGCAGCTTCATCGCAAAAGCGATGGGCACCAACATGGCCACGCCATTGATAGGCCCCAGCCCCGGCAATACTCCCACGATCGTGCCGATAAACGCGCCAACGGCGGCGACCAGCAGATTCAAGCCGGAAAAAGCGACCCCGAAACCAATGCTTAAATAATCCAGGATCGCGCTCACAGCCATTCTCCCAGGATGCCTTGCGGCAGGACCACATCCAGGCCCAGATCAAACAGAACAAACAACCCCGCCCCCATCCCAACGCCGCCCAGCACGGCCTGCTTCCAGGAACCGCCGAACAAGCGTCCTACCAAGGTCGCCATCAACGCGGTCGAGACGATGAAACCCAGCCACTGAAAAAGACAGGCATAGCCGGCCAGATACGCAACCATCAGCAAGATGCGGCCATTCGCGCCGGGCGGGTTAGGCTGCACCTGCCCGCCTCCCTTGATCACCAGACGCAGGCCACACAAAGCAATGATCAGCGCCACCAGCAATGGGAACGCTTTAGGCCCGACGGGTTCATAAGAGAAAGGCGGTTCTAGGTCGTAACCAAAGGCAGTGATCAAGGCGGCGGCCGCCAGCGCGCCCACGCCCAGAACGCGATCGTTCAGCGTCATGTTGGAATCTCCGGAATCACCCGCAACAAGATAGCGGGCAGGCGGTGTGTACCCGGCGCATCAGCAACCGGGCAAACACTGTAAAGACTTACTTCTTGATCAGGCCGAACGAATCGGCCAATTCGCGGTACTGCACCACCCGCTCTTTGACATAGCTATCCAGTTCTGCTCCGGCCATATTGAAGGGGAACAGTCCTTGTTGCTTTTGCAGGCGGGCGAACTCGGGGGTTTTCATCAACTGCTCAAACGCATTGACCCACCATTGATACTGTTCGTCCGACACCTTGGGCCCGACATAAAAGCCGCGGATAATCGGCCACTCGATATCGAAGCCCTGCTCTTTGGCCGTCGGGATGTCGGCCAGCGCACCATCCAGACGCTTATCGTTGAACACGGCCAGCACCCGGATAGGCGCGCCGCCTTCCAGCATGGTGTAGGCTTCGGCCGCATCACCCATATAGGCCTGGATATGACCGCCGCGCAAAGCCGTCATGGCCTCGCCGCCGCCCTCAAAAGCAACAAAGCGCATTTTGCGGAAATCCACATCGGCGGCGCGCGCCGTCAGGGCGGCCTTCATCCAATCCTGTCCGCCGACCGAGCCGCCCGCACCCAGCACTATCTTGGTGGGATCGGCCTTGAACGCGGCCATCAGCGACTTCAGATCCGTAAAGGGCGCATCATTGCGCACGATCGCAACACCATAATCGCTCCCGATGGCTGCCAACCAGCGCACATCGTCCACGGAATATTTGCCGAACTTACCCTGGGCAAGATTCAACAACGACCCACCTGAGAAAGCAGCGATTGCATTGCCATCGCCTGGACGCTGGGCCACGATATGGTTGTACGCCACCGCTCCGACGCCGCCGGGCATATACACCGTCCGCATGGGCTGCTCCAGCAAGCCGGTCTCCAGGAATCCGTTCAAGGCCACGCGGCAGGTCAAGTCAAAGCCGCCGCCCGGCTGGGCCGGAGCAATGCACTCGGGTTTGGCCGGCTGCTGCGCTTGCACGCTTGAGAACGCTCCCAGGCCAATCACGCCGGCCGCCAATAGTGCTCGCAGTTTCATAGGAACCATCATTCATCGCCTCCAGTGGGGTAGTCGTCGTTGTAATGCCTGCGACCTTACCGGAGCAAAGCTTTCGCCTACCTTTCAGTTGGCGCAAAAAATGCCTGGCACAAGGGTATACCCTGAAACATCGGCCCGCTTAGGGCAGCGCGTCAAACTCCAGCAACACCGTCAAGCCCCGTCCATCCGGACCTGGCTGCAGGCTCAGGCGCGCATCATGAATCTGAGCAATCGCCTGCACAATGGCCAAGCCCAAACCCGACCCCTGCATGGCCTTGCCGGCCTGCCCGCGCCGAAAGCGATGGCCCGCCTTGGCCAGATCGTCAGGGCTCATGCCAGGGCCATCATCATCCACACGCAATACACACACACGCCCGTTCTGGTACACAGATACCGTAATACAAGCTTGCGGAGGGCAGTATTTGATCGCGTTGCTCAGTACATTGCTCAAGGCCTGCTGCAACAGCCACGCGACGCCTGAAACCCGTACGGGATGATCGGGTGCCTCCAGGCCCAAATCCTGTCTGCGGCTACGTGCCAAGCCCCACAACTCGTCCATGACCTCGGCGGCCACCCGGCACAAATCCACACTGCCCCGCGCCGCCTTGGCCCGCAACTGCTCGGCGACATCGCGCACCCGCGACAAGGCCACCATTTGATGGGTCATCTGCACGGTATTATTCAAACGCTGCTGGATCGCCTGTAACACCTCTTGCATTTCATCGCTCTGCGCCAGGGTCTGTGCATAATCGACCTGCGTCAGCAAAACCGCCAACGGTGTCTTGAGCTGATGCGACGCATCATCCAGAAACTGCTGCTGCTCACGCGATTTACGCGCATAGCGATCCAGGTGCAAATTGATGGTCTGCACCAACGGACGCACCTCGCGCGGCAAGCTGCGCTGGTCGATGGGCTCCAGATTGTCATAGGAGCGATGCCGCACATCTGCGCTGATCTTGCGCAGCGGACGCAGCGCCAACAGCGTTCCGGCCAATATCAACAACATAAAGACCCCCAGGACGGCCAAGTCCTGAAGCAAGTTCTGGATAAGGACGTTGCGGATGAACTCATTCCGTCCGCTGACGTTCTCGCCAGCCTGGATCAGGATACGGCTGTCCTGATAGGTCTGCAGGCGTTCACCCGACTCCAATGCAACAGTAGCAATTCGCAATGGCTCGCCCAGATAGTCGGCGTTGTAAAACACCGGCCGGTTGCTGCTCAAACCATCTGGCGGCAGCGGCATGCCCGTAAAACCGATTTCCGACAAACCATCCTCGGTGGCGACACGGAAATACATATGCCCCCGGATGGTGTACTCCATATACTCCATCATGTAATAGGACTGTTCCATAGCCAGACCACCGCTGATGGTGCGCACATTTGCTTCCATGGACTTCAGCGCGCCGGCCAGCGCCCGGTCAAATGCGGCGTTGACCTGTTCCTTGAGCTCTATGCTAGATAGGGTCAGCGAGACACCGGACGTCAGCAAGGCGGCAGGAATCAGCATGGACAGCAAGGTACGGCGCAAGCTGCTCAAAGCCATGACCACCCTCCCCTAAACAGGCGCACAAGACGGCCACCGCTAGCGCACATCGTCCACCACGGGTTCCAAGCAATAGCCTACCCCGCGCAAGGTCACAATCTGCACCTGCGACGGCTGTAGTTTTTTGCGCAAACGGTGAATCAGCACTTCAATCGCCTCGATGTTGATATCGTCCTCGCCCTGGTCGTTGAGCCGGTCCAAAATGAACTGCTTATTGACCGGTTCGCCGCTGCGTTGAATCAGTATGCGCAATACCGCGCCTTCGCGCGGCGACACAGACAACAGCGCACCATCCAACGTAAAGCGCTGGGCTGCCATATCGTAGACCAGACCGGCGCAAGCCATGCGCGGCTTGTCCTTGCCGCGACTACGGCGGATCAGGGCATGCAAGCGCGCCACCAACTCTTCGATGCGAAAAGGCTTGGACAAAAAGTCGTCGGCACCGCACTCCAGCGTCTCCACCCGCTCCTGCAAGGAGTCGCGCGCCGTCAGAATCAGCACTGGAGTGCGGTTGTCCTGGCCGCGCAAACGCGCCAGCAACGTGCGTCCGTCCAATCCGGGCAGCCCCAAATCCAAGACCAACGCGTCGAACTCCTCGACCTGCAATCGGCGGTGGGCGACCAGGCCATCGTTGGACCATTCGACCGAAAACCCCTTTTTCTGTAGGCTGCGCGTCAGCCACAGAGCCAGGTCCGGTTCATCTTCAATCAGCAAAATACGCATGAAAATAGTCAGAAAGACAAAACTGCAACAAGCCCCATAGTACGACCTGGCCGGACCAGGGCAAGTCCGACCAGCAGCTTGCAATCTGACCCTGTCCCTGCCTACCCATGCCAAAAAAACGTATAGTGACCTTTTTTGACCGACCGCCGCAACAGGGACCATCCATGCGTAACACGCACTCCATCGCCGTACTCATCGGCCGCTGGCAACTGCCCCACATGGCCCATCTGGCCCTGCTTCGTACTGCCCTGGAGCAGGCCGACAGCGTGGTCGTGGTGATCACATCGGCCTGGCGTTCCCGCAACCCCAGAAACCCGTTCAGCGCCTCCGAGCGGCAGGCCATGATAGACAGCATGCTGGACGACGACCAGCGCTCGCGCGTGCGCTTTGTGCCAGTACGCGATTACAGCGACGAGCGGCGCTGGATACAAGCGGTGCGGCACGGCGTACAGGCCCAAGCACCCGGCGCACGGCCAGACATTGTGCTGATCGGTGCCGACAGGAACGAATCCAGCCGCTATCTGGAACTGTTTCCCGACTGGCGCTTTCTGGGCGCAGGCAGCGCTCTGGCGGTGCGCGCCACCGCCTTGCGCGATGCGTTCTTCAGCGAAGGCGATTTTGCCCGCGTGCTGGCCCCGTATGTACACCCCAGCGTCATAGCCTACCTACAAGCCTGGAAAAACCTGCCCGACTACCAAACGCAACTGACCGAAAAAAAAGCCGTAGACAACTATAAATCCATCTACACCGGTCCCTGCTACCTGACGGCGGACTGCGTGCTGGAAGTCAACCGGCATGTCCTGCTGATCCGTCGTGGCGGCACCATTGGACATGGTCAATGGGCGCTGCCCGGCGGCTTCGTTGATCCACATGAGACATTTTACCAGGCGGCCCTGCGCGAACTGGCCGAAGAAACCAGCTACAAACCCATGAAAGCCACGATGGACGCAGCCTTGCTGGATCAGGCTGTTTTCGATGACCCGATACGCAGCCCGCGCGGCCGCCTGGTCACCACGGCCTTCTACTTTCGCCAGACCCTGGACCGCCTTCCCGATGTGCGCGGCCAAGACGACGCCAAACAAGCCGCCTGGTGGCCTGTGGCGCAACTATCGCAGATCGAGGATGAACTGTTCGAGGACCATGCCCTGATCCTGGACCGATTCATCCCTTTCATGGACGCTGCTGCAGCCCACCACCAGTAGGCCACACGCGACCAGGGGCGTAGCGGCGCAGCAAACGCTCTCCCCCTGGCCCGCCGATACACGCCAGGAGCGTATCCGCACTACCGTACTAAAAGGTGCTTCGGGAGATGTCGGGGATTCCTTCGTAGTGGGCGGGCCGTTTGGGCCAAACGGCAAGGCGTCCACGTACGCCATACAAGGCATCAGCCATCCGCCGGAGTTAATGGCGCGCGCGGGCAAGCCATCAGCACCGTCCGAGCTTGCTGCGCCTTGAATGGCGTCTGCAAAAAACCAGCTCCTCATCGGCCTGGTAAATTGACGCTCGGAATTCTTCGAGAAACCTATTAAAAAGCGTAGCGCAAGCCGCCAAAGAAACTGCGTCCATTGCCGGGCAGATACGTGGGCATGGCGACCGTTGCGGAACGCCGGATGGCATAACTGCTGGCATAGGTCTTGTCGAAGATGTTGTCGGCCATCAGGTAGGCGCTCCAGTGCTTGCCGTGCTGATAATCCACCTTGAAGCCCCAGATAGCGTAGGCATCCTGCTGCGTTCCGGCCACGTTCTGATGATTGGTGGGTGTATCGGAGGCCAGCCAGCGCACATTGGGCCCCAGACGCCAGCCACCCCGGCGATACAGCAGCTCGGCGCTAAGCAGGTGGCGCGGCACGCCCGCAATCCGATTGCCTGCGTATTCGCCCCCGCGAAAGCGAAAATCGCTATAGGTATAAGACAGGCGGTAATCCAGCCAAGCGCTGCCCGGCGCAGGCAAAGAGCCGTTCAGGCCGGCTTCCAGTCCCTGGTGACGGGTCCGGTCGCCATAGTTAAAGGTAATGGATGAGGTGCCGATGGCATCGCTGACCGCCATCAATTCATCCTTGACGGTGCTGCGGTACACCGTCAGCGACCAGTCCACTGCCGATGTGCCGCTGCCCAGCCGTCCGGCCCCGCCCAGCTCCACCGTCGTGGCTTTCTGCACCTGCAAGGCAGTCAGGCCGGTCACGGCAGAACGTACATTCATGGGCTGCGGAACCTCGGCCGAGATGATCTCCCAGTAGGTCGGTGCTTCGTGACTGCGGCTGACATTGGCAAACAGACGCAGATCCTGGGCAGGTTGCCAGATCAGGCCCAACTTGGGGCTGGCGTAGGACCACTTCTGATCCAGCGCCTGACCGCTCAAACGGTTGCGCGCATCCCGAATAGCCTGGCTGTATTTCAGATCGCCCACCAGCGTCCATTGCCGCGCAAAGCGCCATCCCAGGCTCAGCAACGCATTACGA
The DNA here is from genome assembly GCF_038237375.1 of Alcaligenes sp. SDU_A2. Classification (NCBI taxonomy): domain Bacteria; kingdom Pseudomonadati; phylum Pseudomonadota; class Betaproteobacteria; order Burkholderiales; family Alcaligenaceae; genus Alcaligenes; species Alcaligenes sp. SDU_A2. The sequence continues at coordinate 3,552,501 of NZ_CP151273.1, forward strand.
TTTTCGGCACGCAGGCGGTAGTCACCGAAGAACAGCGCCCGGCTGCCATTGGCCGGGCTGACCGCATAGAGCTCCCGATCCATATCGCTGCGTGCCCAATCCAGCGCCACACGGTAATCCACCACCCCTGTCTGACCAGCCAACTGCCATTGCGCGCCGTAGGTATGCCCTTTGGTGGGCGAGGAGACCTGCGGATTGGTAAAGGTATCGTCGACCGTCTGCCAGTACACCCCGGCGGTCTGGTTCAGAGCCTGTGTGCCCCAATAGCTCCGGTTGGCCAAGCGCCATTGCGTAGCCTTGCGGTTCGGATCTCGTCGGTAAATATTATTGATCCGATCCAGTGGCTGCTGCTCATCGCCCAGAACACTTTGCGGGTCGCGGTACAGACGCTCGCGCGGGACGACGTTGGGAATATCGAACTTCAGGTCCACATAGGACAGGTAGCTGCGGTTTTCGAACTGCCCGCGCCGAAAGCCTAGATTGCCCTGCACGCTGGTACGCTCCGAGGACGAATGATGGCGATAGCCATCGGCCTTATCGTGGCTCAGAGCCAGACGGCCATCCATCGTGTCGGTCTGAAAACCCTTGCCCGCATGCAGCCCCAAACGCCCGTAGCTACCCCCCTCCACGCTCAGGACATCGCCTTGCGTGCCGGTCAAGGACTGAAAGTCCAACTCTCCGCCCAGGGTCGTGGCTCCCGCCGACAATGCATTGGCTCCGCGCCGCACACTGATCAGAGAGGTGTTGCGCGGCTCCAGAAAGCCGATCACAAAAGAGCCGTCTGCTTCATTCAAGGGCAGCCCGTCCTGCATCAGTAGCACGCCCCGGTTGACGGGATTGCTCTGGATGCCCGAGCCGCGAATATTCAGGCGAGGCTGGTCTATGCCACCAAAAAAATCCTGTACCACCAACCCCGGCTGATAATCCAGTGCGTCGCGCAGGGTAACTAAACGCACTTCGGACTGGGGTTGAATCAGATTGGTGCCGCCGGCCACGGCATCCAAGCGGGCCTGCTCATGCCTGAAATCGGCTTGCAAAGCACCTTGACCGACCGGGGCCTTGACCACGACGGGCGACAATGTGGATACCCCGTCCGCCGCCGCAGCGCACGACCAAGCCAAGCCCAGCGCCAAGCCTGTTCCCAGGCGGCGAAATACAAAAGCGTGTGACATCTAGGTTCTCGATAAGGAAATACATTAGCAGTGCAGGTAGAACATGGTTTTGGCCAGCACCACGATGCCGACCATGTGACAGAACACGCTTAGATGGATGCGCTTGAAATGAATGGACTTCATCCGCCCTGTGCTGCGCAGGGTCATGGCCGTCAGAAAATGAGCAAACACGCTCAAGGCCAGCAAAATCTTGATGCTGAGCAACAAGCCCAAAGGGTTATCCAAGGGCTGCGCCAAGGCCTGTCGGTGATGCCAGGCCAGCCCCAAACCGGCGCTGTACAAAACCAACAGCACCCAAGGCATGATCCGGCGTGCCCGGTTGCCGATCGCGATTTCCAGCGTGCGCATGGTGTCACGTGGAATATGACGTCGTATCCCTTCAAGCATCAGGACTTCAAAAAATACGGTACCGATGAAAAACAACGCCGCAAACAGATGCAACAGCAGCAGGACGGGATATGTCATGAGGAAATGCCCTCCGGATTTAGAAGAAGTCGATACAGCCGCTCGGCCAGGTGATCCCGCTGTGCATCGTCCGCCGTGTCCGCCAGGGCAAATCGCTGCACGCTGTCCTTGCCCAGCAGCAAGCAGGCATCGGCCAGGCGCATCAGTTCCTGCGGTTGATGGCTGACATACAACAAAGCCGCGCCACTATCGTCCAGGCAGCCACGGCAGACGTCGGCCAGACTCGCGCGCAGTGCCGGGTCCAAGGCGCTAAAGGGTTCGTCCAACAGCAACAGATCGGGTTGCAGCGCAAAGGCCCGCGCCAGAGAGACGCGTTGCGCCATGCCCCCGGAAAGTTCTCCCGGCCAGGCACCGGCTGCATCGCGCAATTGCACGCGCTCCAACCAATGCAAGGCACGCGTCTGGGCCTGAGCAACGGGCAAACCCGCAGCGCGCAGAGGAATCAAAATATTGTCCAGGACGCTGCGCCAGGGCAGCAGGCGCGCCTGCTGAAACACCAGAACAGGATGACGAAATCGATTGTTGACAACGCCCGAATCGGCACGCAGCCCCCCTGCCGCCAGACGCAGCAAGGTGCTTTTCCCTACCCCGCTGGGGCCCAGCAGCCCCAGACGCTGGCCGGCCCGCAGCTCCAGGCTCAGATCGCGCAGCACACTGCGCCCGCCAAAACCCACACACACCTGACGGAACTCAAGCACGGCTTCCCTCCCGCCACTGCCCCAGACGACGCTGCAAGGGCTGCAACAGCAAAAATTCCAGCGCGGCGACCAACAACAGAATCAACACGATCCAGGCGTACAGCTGGGCGCTGTCGAAGGTACTGCGGGCATTGGCCAGAGCAAAGCCTGCACCGCTCTCCGCGCCCAGCACTTCGGCCATCACGACCAGGCGCACACCACCGCAGGTGGCAATCAGAAGGGCTGCGGTCAATGGCGCGGTCATGGCGGGCAGATAAAGATGCCGCAGACGGTGCCACCAGCCAAAACGGTAAACCCGCGTCATTTCGATCAGTTCGCGGTCCACCTGCTGCATGCCTTTGACGGTATTGACATACATGCCAGGCACCATCATGACCACGGTCATGAAAATCACCATAGCCGAACCCAAACCGAACCAGAGCATGGCCAGGACCACTACTACGACCGGCGGAATCGACATAAGCAGCCAGCGAATGGGTTCGAGCAGGCCCCGCAAGCGCGGGCTGTGGGCGGCCAGCACACCCAGCACAAAGCCGATGGCGCAGCCGCCGCTGACACCAATCGCAATACGCAGCAGACTGTCACCGGCATCGTTCCAAAAATGCGCCGACGCCAGCAAACGCGGAATGGCGCGCGCAGTCTCCAGCGGCGAGGCCATGAGCAAGGGCCCCATCACCATGGCGCTCAGTTGCCAACCCAGCAGCAGTAAGGCGACGCCCGCCACTGCCCAGGCACGGGAGCTGCGGCGGGCCGGACCAGTATGCGATACAGCTGTCATGGCCCGTAGAACCCCACATCGGGCAAACGGCCGCCTATGGCTTGCGGATACGTGTTGCCCAGCAAACCATACAGGGCCTCCAGTTGCGGCCGCAGCTGCAAGGCCGGGCGACTGTCCAGCCGGGTCTGGCGAATGGCCGATTCGATGGCCGGCACTGGAAACTGCGGCAAGTAACGATGCACCATTTGCGCGCATGCCAAAGGCTGCTCCTGGCACCAGGCGGCCGACTGTGCATAGGCACGCTCTACCGCCTGATTAAGTTCGGTATCGTGCGCAATATGCGCATTGGCCATGATGCCTGCCTGGGGCAGTTCGGCCTGCCGTGGAAAGGCCTGACGCCAAGCTTGCTCCAGACTGTCGCCCCGGTACAAAGCCACACCCTGTTCCTTGGCCCGTGACAACAACATGGACACCATAGGTTCCAACAACAGGGCATGCCGTCCCTGACCCGTCAGCATCAAAGCGACGGCATCCTGGACATCGCGGGTACGCCGCAGGCGCACCGGCTCCAGCCCCGCCGAGCGCTGTTGGTCCAGAAGGGTATCGAGCAGCACAGCCGGCAGATCGCGCTGGAAAGGCACCAGCAGTTCCTGGCCGGACAGATCCGCAAAACTGCGCACTTGCGGATCGCGGCTGACCAACCACAGAATGCCCCAGACGGAGATGTTCAACAGTTTGACCGTTTCGCCTTTATTGAACATCAGAGCGGGCACCGTGCTGGGCGCAGCGCTGTAGTCGATTTCTTTTTTGGCCAGCAACACGCGCAACTGGTCCGGGTTTTGCCATAGACGAAATTCCAACTTTCCGACGTGTTCGGCCAGAGCCTGCGTCTCTACCATGTGGATCAATGGGTACGTGACGACCGAACTGGGGCCTGCCAACGTCAGCGACGGATAGCGGGGAGCGGCCTGTGCGCCGCCAAGCAATACTGCGCTGCACGCGATAAACCCGGTCAGCAGGCGACGAAATCGAGAAAATGACATGGATACTCGTATAATGAGAACTATTATCAAATAGAGAGTTTCCCATCATCTGACCACGCCAAAAATGACAAAAGTCAATGTTCCTGACCGTCTCTTGTCCGCCCCCGAGCTGCTGGCCGCACATCGTCTGCTGCGCGGGCTACCGCCCGAGGCCGCCTTGCAGATGACCGCGCATGCCCAGCTGCAGCAGGTTCGATCCGCGCAGATACTGTTCCATGAAGGCGATGCCGCGCACCATTACCTGTTGCTGGCCAGCGGGCAGGTGGAAGTATTGCGCTACAGCCAGAGCGGCGACGAACGCGTGTTCCAGGTATTCGAGACCGGACAGTTGGTGGCGGAGGCGGCCATGTTCATGCCCCACGGTCGCTACCCTATGTGCGCGCGGGCACGCAGCGCCGCACATATCTATCGTTTGCAGCGCGACAGTCTGCACCAAGCCTGCCGGCAGTGGCCGCAATTAGCCATGAATATGCTGACCGGTCTTAGTTCGACCCTGTATGCGCAGGTCAACAAAGTCGACTGGATCACGTCCAGTTCAGCCGGCGAACGCCTGGCCAACTATCTGCTAAATCTAAAAGAGCGGCAGGGCGCATCCATACAACTGCCTCTGAACCAACGCCAACTGGCCGCGTATCTGGGCATACGCGCCGAAACCCTGAGCCGCCTGTTTACCGACTGGCAAGCACGCGGCTATATCGCGGGCAAGCGCAGCGACTGGGCCCTGTGCGACGAAGCCTACCTGCGCCGCCTGGCCAGCCCCGCTCAGCGCTCGTTCTGAAGCGATGCCAGACAGGCCGGCATGACTTTTGTCATTGGCCGCACGCTTACCTTGCCCAGACAATGCCGATATATCCATTCCTGGTAACCGCCATGTCTGCTTTACCCGGCACACCCGATTACGACGAATCCGACATCCGCAAGCTGGTCATCTCTTTTTATGCCCGCATCCGGCAAGATGAACAACTAGGCCCGATTTTTAATCGGCACGTGCAAGACTGGGACAGCCACCTGACTGTTCTGTGCGACTTCTGGTCCGCCCTGCTGCTGGGCACGCGCCGCTTCAAGGGCGCGCCGATCGCGCGCCATGCCGCCATTCCCGACCTGAACTGGACATTATTCCAACGCTGGCTGACACTGTTCAATGACACCACGGCCCGATTGGATCGGCCCGCCCTCCAACACAAAGCCGATGCCACAGCAGCACGCATCGCCACCAAGCTATGGCAGACCTACCAAGCAAACAGCGCCATGACCTCCTTGCCCGACGCCCTGCCCCCCGGCCTGGAACACTACAGCCAGTCGCCGGTATTCACGCCCGAGAACCTGCCCGCGGCCCTGACCCGGGCGCATACCACCCGCGCCGGCACCTGGGGTTTGCTGCGCGTATACAGCGGCATACTGCATTTTTCCCTGGACCAGGCACCGTTTACCGAACTCGTCCTGAGCGCCGGACAAACTGTGGTGATCGAACCGGGCATTCCCCACCACGTCCGTTTCGAGCTGCCGGGCAGTTTTCAGATCGAATTTCACAAAATGCCGGGCTGACCCACCAAAATGGCCTTAAAAATCATAAGTGAATACCCTAAACACACAGAAAAACCACTGGATAGATAAAAAATCTAATTAAATCAATGGTATTTTCAACACAGCAAAATTAATTCCGGCTCGTTTTCTGTAGGCCCCAAGCTTATACTGTCGAACCTATAAAACGGGAGTGACGCTCACAAGGCGGCTCCCGTCCGATTTTCAATTACCAATACCACTCGATTGGAGAGCCGCATGGTCAACATGAATCGGCGTCAGTTCTTCAAAGTGACGGGGGCTTCGCTGGCCAGTTCCAGCATGGTTCTGCTGGGCGCAGCGCCCACCCCCGCCATGGCGGAAGTCAGGCAGTACAAGCTGACCCGCATGACAGAGACGCGCAACACCTGTCCTTACTGTTCTGTCGCCTGCGGGGTACTGCTGTACGCCCGTGGCGACGGTGCCATGAACGCCCAACCCAGCGTGGTGCACATCGAGGGCGATGCTGACCATCCCGTCAACCGCGGCACGCTCTGTCCCAAGGGCGCGGGCCTGGTTGACTTCATCCATAGCCCCAACCGCCTGAAGTTCCCCGAATACCGCGCCCCCGGCTCGGACAAGTGGGTGCGCATGTCGTGGGACGAAGCCTTCACCCGCATCACCCGTCTGATGAAGGAAGACCGCGACGCCAACTTCGAGGCCACGGCCGCCGACGGCAGCGTGGTCAACCGCTGGCTCACCACCGGCATGCTGGCCGCTTCTGCCAGCAGCAACGAAGTGGGCTACATCACGCATAAGGTCATCCGCAGTTTCGGCGTACTGGCGTTCGACAACCAAGCTCGTGTCTGACACGGCCCGACGGTGGCAGGTCTTGCCCCGACGTTTGGCCGTGGAGCGATGACGAACCATTGGGTCGACATCAAGAACGCGGATATTATTCTTATCATGGGCGGCAACGCGGCCGAGGCTCACCCTTGCGGGTTCAAATGGGTCACGGAAGCCAAGGCGCACAACAAGGCGAAACTGATCGTCGTGGACCCCCGTTTTACGCGGTCGGCGTCCGTGGCGGACTTTTACGCGCCCATACGCACCGGAACGGACATCACCTTCCTGGGCGGAGTCATTAAATACCTGCTGGACAACGACAAGATCCAGCACGAGTACGTGCGCAATTACACGGACATGTCGTTCATCGTGCGCGAAGACTTCGACTTCGAGCAAGGGCTGTACTCCGGCTACAACGAAGAAAAGCGCAGCTACGACAAGTCCTCCTGGGACTACGAGCTGGGCGAGGACGGCTACGTCAAAACCGACCCCACCTTGCAACATCCACGCACGGTGTACCAACTGCTGCGCAAGCACTACGAGCGTTACACGCCCGAGATGGTGCAGCGCGTCTGCGGCACCCCGCAGGACAAGTTCCTGAAGGTCTGCGAAATGCTGGCCTCCACGGCGTCGCCCGATCGCGCCGGTACCATTCTGTACGCACTGGGCTGGACGCAGCACAGCATCGGCTCGCAAATTATCCGCACCGGTGCCATGGTCCAGTTGCTGCTGGGCAATATCGGCATTGCCGGCGGCGGCATGAATGCGCTGCGCGGGCACTCCAACATCCAGGGCCTGACCGATCTGGGCCTGATGTCCAACCTGCTGCCCGGCTATCTGACGCTGCCCAATCAGGCCGAACAAAGCTTTGACGGCTACATCGACGCACGTACCCAGAAGCCACTGCGGCCCAACCAGTTGAGCTACTGGCGGCATTACAAAAAGTTCCACGTCAGCCTGATGAAGGCCTGGTGGGGCGATGCCGCCCAGGCCGACAATAACTGGGCCTTCGACTACTTGCCCAAGCTGGACAAGCTGTACGACATGCTGCAGGTATTCGAGCTGATGGACCAGGGCAAGATGAACGGCTATATCTGTCAGGGCTTCAACCCCCTGGCCGCCGCGCCGTACAAGAAGAAACTGCTGCGTTCGTTCTCCAAGCTCAAGTACATGGTCATCATGGACCCGCTGGTCACGGAAACGTCGGAATTCTGGCGCAACTACGGCGAGCACAACGATGTGGACAGCGCCTCGATCCAGACCGAGGTTTTCCGCCTGCCCACCACCTGCTTTGCCGAAGAAGAAGGCGCGCTGGTCAATTCGGGCCGCTGGCTGCAATGGCACTGGAAGGCGGCCGAGCCTCCCGGCGAGGCCAAGAGCGACATCGAGATTATGGGCACGCTGTTTACCCGCCTGCGGGCCATGTACCAGAAAGAAGGCGGTGCCTATCCGGACCCCATCCTGAATCTGTCCTGGCCTTACTCCAACCCCGACGACCCCAAGGCCGCCGAACTGGCCAAGGAATACTCGGGACGGGCGTTGACCGATCTGAGCGATCCCAAAGACGCCAGCCGCGTCACCCGCAAAGCGGGCGAACAGCTGGACGGTTTTGGCGAATTGCGCGACGACGGCAGCACCGTCAGCGGTTGCTGGATCTATGCCGGTGCCTGGACGCAGCAAGGCAACCAGATGGCGCGACGCGACAACAGCGATCCGACCGGTATTGGTCAGACCCTGAACTGGTCTTGGGCCTGGCCGGCCAATCGTCGTGTGCTTTATAACCGCGCTTCCTGCGATGTGGCCGGCAAGCCGTTTGACGAACGTCGCCAACTGATCCACTGGGACGGCAAACGCTGGGGCGGTGCCGACGTACCGGATTACAAGGCCGACGAAAATCCGGACGGCGGCATGGGGCCCTTCATCATGAACCCTGAAGGCGTGGCGCGCTTTTTCGCCCGCAAAGGCATGGCCGAAGGCCCCTTCCCCGAGCATTACGAGCCTTTCGAGACCCCGCTGGGCTACAACCCGCTCAGCCCGAACGAGCCACGTGCCGTCAGCAATCCGGCTGCCCGTGTGTTCAAGGACGACCTGGCCACGATGGGCAAGGTCGAGGACTTCCCGTATGTGGGCACCACCTACCGCCTGACCGAGCACTTCCACTACTGGACCAAGCACGTGCGCCTGAACGCCATCGTGCAACCGGAACAATTCGTGGAAATCGGCGAGGAACTGGCCAAGAAAGAAGGCATCGCCCACGGCGACCACGTCAAAGTGTCCTCGAACCGCGGCTATATCAAAGCCGTGGCCGTGGTCACCAAGCGCATCAAGGCGCTGAACGTGGACGGCAAGACGGTGCATCAGGTGGGCATACCGATTCACTGGGGCTTTGTCGGGCTGGCCAAACCGGGTTTCCTGGCCAATACGCTGACCCCGCCGGTGGGCGATGGCAACTCGCAAACCCCAGAGACCAAGTCCTTCCTGGTCAAGATCGAGAAGGCATAGGAGTAAGCCATGGCATTGCAATCACTGGATATCAAACGGCGCTCCGCCACCACTACCCCTTCGCCCAGCGTGCGTGAGCCCGTGGGCGGCGAGGTGGCCAAGCTCATCGACACCAGCAAGTGCATAGGCTGCAAGGCCTGTCAGGTCGCCTGCATGGAGTGGAATGACACCCGCGATGAAATCGGCACGAACATCGGGGTGTACGACAACCCCATTGATCTGACCGCCAAGTCCTGGACCGTCATGAAGTTCTCGGAATACGAGGACAACGAAGGCAATCTGGAATGGCTGATCCGCAAGGACGGCTGCATGCACTGCGAGGACCCCGGCTGCCTGAAGGCGTGCCCGTCGCCGGGCGCCATCGTGCAGTACACCAACGGCATTGTGGATTTCCACGAGGAAAACTGCATCGGCTGCGGCTACTGCGTGACCGGCTGCCCCTTCGATGTGCCGCGCATTTCGGAAAAGGACAAAAAAGCCTACAAGTGCACCTTGTGCTCGGACCGTGTGGCGGTCGGACAGGAACCGGCCTGCGCCAAGACCTGTCCGACCGGCGCGATTGTCTTTGGCACCAAGGACGACATGAAGCAGCATGCCGCCGAGCGTATCGACGACCTGAAGTCGCGCGGTTTCGAGAACGCCGGCCTGTACGACCCGGCCGGTGTGGGCGGCACGCACGTCATGTACGTGCTGCACCATGCCGACAAGCCGCAGCTGTACAGCGACCTGCCCAAAGACCCGCAGATCAGCCCCATGGTCTCGCTCTGGAAAGGCGTAGCCAAACCCATCGGGGTGGCTGCGATGGCCCTGACTGCACTGATCGGCTTTTTCCACTACATCCGTACCGGCCCGAACGAAACGGATGAAGAGGACGAACGCCGTGCGGACGAGCAAGCGCGACAGATCAAGGAGGCCCACCATGACTGAGCATAAACGCGACAAAATGATTGTGCGCTACACCACCAGCCAGCGCATCAATCACTGGGTCATCGCCATCAGTTTCGTACTGCTGGCGCTGTCCGGCCTGGCGCTGTTTCATCCTTCGCTGTTCTGGCTGACCAATCTGTTCGGCGGCGGTCCGTGGACGCGCATTCTGCACCCGTTCATCGGCGTGGTGCTGTTTGTGTGTTTTTTCGCATTTGCCGCCCGCATGCTGCACCACAACAGCTTTGACCGCAGCGATGCGGCCTGGATGCGTCACTTCAAAGATGTGCTCAATGCCCACGACGAGCGCATTCCCGAAGTGGGACGCTACAACGCCGGCCAGAAGATCCTGTTCTTTGCGCTGGTGTTGCTGGTACTGGGTCTGATGGTGACCGGCGTGGTGATATGGCGCGAGTACTTCTCGGCCTTCTTCCCCATCTGGGCCATACGCCTGGCATCGGTGCTGCACGCCGTCTTTGCCTTGCTGATGATTTGCGCGATCATCGTGCACGTCTACGCCGGCATCTGGGTCAAGGGCTCGATCAAGGCCATGACACGCGGCACCGTCACCCGTGCCTGGGCCTGGAAGCACCACCGCAGCTGGTTCCGCGAAGAAATGGGCGAGCGCCCGAACCGTACGACCAAATAAGGTCTTATCCCGGCCCGGCGATCCCGGGCTCACCGGCTGCCATGCCCGCCTGCGTGCATGGCAGCTTTTTGTTTCAGGAGTCTGCCTTGCAACGCATCCTTCCGCGCGGCGAGATCGAAGGTCTGGATCACACATCCATCCCACGGCTGCGCCTGCCAGTGCGCGCCAGTGTCTTTGCTGACCGCGCAGCCCGGCTGCGCCAACTGGCCGCCGACAATCCAGCCGGTGCGTATTTGAATCTGCTGGCTGTCCTGGTCGAGGGCCAACACCGCGAACTGAACGCCCTGCCCGACACAAGCTTGCCCGCTGAGCTGCTGACCACCGCCCAGACCCACGGCATGCCCCCCCTGCTGGCTTCGGGCTGGAATCGCGACCCCCAGTGGCGCACCATCCTGGCCAAACTGCTGACCCACATGCAACAGACGCCGGGCGTGCCGGAAGCGGCGGCGCAGGTTTGCCAGACACTGCTGACCCGGCTGCACACACAGCCACAGTCCATCGAAGAACTGGCCGATGCCCTGCTGGCCGAACAGTTGCCGGATCAGGACGGCGCAGCCGCTCCCTTTGTCATGGCCGCCCTTCAGGTCTACTGGACCCATCTGGCCTGCTCTCTGGACGAAAGCCAATTGTCCGTCAGCAGTCCTTTTGGTGTCTGCCCGGCCTGCGGCAGCCTGCCTGTCGCCAGCGTCGTGCGCGTAGGCGGCCGCGAGGACGGCTGCCGCTACCTGTGCTGCCCGCGCTGTTCGGTGGAATGGCATCTGGTGCGTGTGACCTGTTCGCACTGCGAAAACACCAAAGGCGTCGCTTTCCACGCTATTGAAAACGGCCCCGAAGGCATCAAGGCCGAATCGTGCGACAAGTGCCACACCTATCGCAAGATCTTCTATCAGGAAAAGCAGTTAGGCATAGACCCGGTCGCCGACGACCTGGCCAGCCTGGCGCTGGACGTGCTGATGGGCGAAGAGGGTTATTCGCGCTCCAGCGGCAATCCTTTACTATGGCACCTGAGCTGAACTGACTCGATGGGCGCTACCCGACACGCGCCCATCGAGTCCCCATATCCCCCGTGATAGCCTTGTGCCGATGAACACTGCCTCCCCTATCCCCGCAGCGCCCGCCGGGGCCAAAGACATTCCTTCCCTGGATCGCCTGCTGCGTTCGCCCGAATTCGAACCGCTGCTGCGCGCCTGGGGTCATACTCAACTGAGCCAGATCAGCCGCATCTGTCTGCAAGAGCTGCGCGAAACGGCCTTGAACGGACAACTGCTCCATGCCAGCCTGACGTCAGCCGCTCTGGCGCATACTGTGCAAACCCGGCTGGCAGCCCGGAATGCGCCCCGTCTACGCCCTGTCTATAACTTGACCGGCACCGTATTGCACACCAATCTGGGACGCGCCTTGTTACCCGACGAATCCGTGCACGCCGTGCTGCGCGCCCTGACCTCGCCCGCCAATCTGGAATTTGATCTGGACACCGGCGGCCGGGGCGACCGCGACGATCTGATCGAACCGCTGCTGTGCGAACTGACCGGGGCCGAGGCCGCAACCGTGGTCAACAATAACGCCGCCGCCGTGCTGCTGATGCTCAATACACTCAGCGACCAACGCGAAAGCATCGTATCGCGCGGCGAACTGGTGGAAATCGGCGGTGCCTTCCGCATCCCCGACATTATGAAGCGCGCGGGGGCGCGCCTGATCGAGATCGGCACCACCAACCGCACGCATGCGGCCGACTACGAAAACGCCATCGGCCCGGACACGGCCATGCTTTTAAAAGTCCATTGCAGCAACTATGCCGTCAAAGGCTTCACCAAAAGCATCGATATCGGGCAAGTCGCCCAGATCGCGCACGCACGCGGGCTGCCGGCCTGTGTTGACCTGGGCAGCGGTACCCTGGTCGATCTGGCCCAATGGGGCCTGCCGCCCGAGCCCACTGTGCGCGACACCATCGCCGCCGGCGCCGACATCGTCACCTTCAGCGGCGACAAACTGCTGGGCGGGCCGCAAGCGGGCCTGATCGTAGGCCGCGCCGAGCTGATCCGCAAAATCAAGAAAAACCCGCTTAAACGCGCCCTGCGCGTAGGCAAGCTGACACTGGCCGCCCTGGAACCGGTGCTGGCCCTGTACCGAGACCCTGAACACCTGCCCGAACGCCTGACCACGCTGCGCCTGTTCACCCGCCCGGCCAGCGCCATGCAAAAGCAAGCAACCCGCCTGACTCCGGTACTGCAAGCATGGGTCGGCACGGACTTTGTTGTGGAAACCGCCGCACTGTTCAGCCAGATCGGCAGCGGTGCCATGCCCGAAGATGTGCTGCCCAGTTGCGGCCTACGCATCCGCCACCTCGGCCCAGGCCGCCCCGGACGGCACCTGGCGCATCTGGAGACCCGGCTGCGCAGCCTGCCCCAACCGGTTATCGGCCGCATCGCCGAGGACGCGCTGTGGCTGGATCTGCGTTGTCTGGAAGAAAATCAGGAACCCGCCTTCGCAACGCAATTGAACGCGGATCGGACATGATCATCGGCACAGCAGGCCATATCGACCACGGCAAAACCACCTTGGTTCGCGCCTTGACCGGCGTGGACACCGACCGCCTTCAAGAAGAAAAAAAACGCGGCATTTCCATTGAATTGGGCTATGCCTATACCCCCCTGGCCGACGGCCAAGTGCTGGGCTTTATCGATGTGCCCGGCCACGAACGCCTGGTGCATACCATGGTGGCCGGTGCCACCGGCATCGATTTCGGCCTGCTGATCGTGGCAGCCGACGATGGCGTCATGCCCCAGACACGCGAACACATGGCGGTGCTGCAACTGCTGGGGCTACAAGACGGAGCCATCGCCATCAGCAAGGCCGACCGCGCCGATGCAGCGCGCATCGAGCAGGTACGCGCCCAGGTCGCCGCCTTGACGCAAGACACTTTTTTACAGAACGCCCCGGTTTTTGTGGTGGATGCCGTATCCATACACATGCCCGGCGTGGATGCCTTGCGCCGCCACCTGCACGAACGCGCCATGCATACGTCGCAGCGCAATCAGGCAGGTTATTTCCGCCAGGCCATCGACCGCGTCTTTACCCTGCCGGGCCACGGCACCATCGTGACCGGCACCGTGCATGCCGGCCTGCTGGATCTGGACGGCCCGCCACTGGATCTGCGCCTGATGCCCCACGGCAAACCCGTACGGGTGCGCAGCATCCACGCCCAAAATCGACCCGCTCGTCAAGCCTTGGCCGGCCAACGCTGCGCCCTGAACCTGGGCGGACTGGATGTACGCGACATCGCGCGGGGCGATTGGCTGGCCGATGCCCGCCTGTTCTCGCCCTCCTGTCGCATTGATGTAGAACTGACTCTGTTGGATAAGGCCGACGGTCCGCTGCGTGCCTGGTCACCTTGGCACGTGCATCTGGGCGCAGCCCATCTGACCGCGCATGCGGTGCCGCTGCAAGGCGATGCGCTACAGCCCGGCCAGACCGGCAAAGTCCAACTGGTATTCGAACAGCCAGTCTGCACGGTGACTGGCGAGCGCTTCATTCTGCGCAATGCCCAGGCCCGTGACACTGTAGGCGGTGGTCTGATCCTGGACCCCGATGCCCCGGACCGCAAGCGTCGCGCCCCAGCGCGTTTGGCCTGGCTGGACGCCTTGGCTGGCTGGGCACGCGGCGCAAATCTAGACACCCTGCTGGCACAGGCCCCTTACGGCTTGGCTGAATCTACCTTGCTGCGTCTGGCAGGCGGTGACCAGACACGTCTGAGCCTGCCGCCGGATGCGCTCTGGCTGGAGCCGGGCCGTGGACAGGGCGAACGTCTGCTGATGGACGGCGATCGTCTGCGCGCTCTTTGTTCGCGTATTGAAACCACCGTTCTGGAATTTCATGATCGCAACCCCGATGAGCCGGGCCTGTCTGCCAGCCGCCTCAAACGCATGGCCGCCCCGACCATGCCCGATACACTTTGGGCCGTCCTGATCGAACGCCTGATCCAGGAAGGCCAGCTGGCCCGTCAGGGCTCCTGGCTGCATCGCCCAGACCATCGCATTTGCCTAAGCCCGGAAGACACCGCACTGGCCACCGAGCTGCTGCCGCGCATTGAGGCGGGCGGTTTCGATCCCCCCTGGATGCGCGATCTGGCGCGCGAACTGACCGAACCGGAAGAGCGGGTACGCACCTTGCTGCGTCGGCTTGTTCGCCAGGGCGATCTGTACCAGATCGTACACGACCTGTTTTACCACCATCGTCAGGTCGCGCACCTGGCCCGGGTCATCTCCGAGCAGGACGCGGGCAAGGGCATCAGCGCCGCCCAATTTCGGGACGCAACCGGCCTGGGACGCAAACGGGCTATTCAAATCCTGGAGTTTTTTGATCGCATCGGCTACACCCGCCGTCTGCGCGACCGCCACGTGCTGCGTGGCGAAGCCTGGCCAGAACAGACGCGGTAATCATCTTGCGCGTATGCGCAACGCATCGGACTAGGCTGCACCGCAGCCCTTACAGTATGATGTCGGCTTCGTGGAAAGCATCCGTGCCCGGTGGCACGGCCGGGCTTCAAACCCGGTTGGGGGCGTCAGACGTTCCCAGGTAGGTTCGACTCCTGCTGCTTTCCGCCACTTCACTGCGGCTGCATCACGCCGCTCTGCCCGGTTTCTCTTGCCAGACCGGATCGCTCCGAACACGTAACCGCCAGTACCTGGGCCTGCTCCTTGCCAAGGCTCAGCACGCTATGGGGTAGTTCGGAGTCGAAATACACCGAATCGCCCGCTTCCAGCGTAAAGCTGTGCTCGGCAATCGTGACCTGTATCTGCCCCGACACCACAAACACGAACTCTTCACCCGCATGCGGAAAGATGGTCGGCTGCGCCTGCTTTTCGTGGGGGGGGTAAATAATAAATGGATTCATCAGGCGAAACCGCCGCCGCCCCGCCATCGCTTCGTATCGTCCGCCATCCTGTCCGCGGTGGCCCGGCAAAGGCAGGCGCTCGTCACGGCGCACAATGCACACGCTCTCGTCCTGATCGACATCGGCCTCGCCGATCAATTGCGATACCCCCATGCCATAGGCCTGGGCCAATTTGATGACGGTCGAAATCGACGGCGCGCTGACCGCCCGCTCCAGCTTGGACAGGTAGCTTTTGGTCAAGCCGGTACGCTGGGCCAACTGCTCCAGCGACAAACCATGTTGACGGCGCAGGGCGCGCAGCCGGAAAGGAAGATGGGTCATGGTCAAACAAGAGGCGTGACCTCCCGGCTCCGCTAGGGACAGCCCCACAAAGGGCCGGGACGTCGATAAGAAATTCGGCCCCTTATTCTACTCAAGAACATCCGCATGGCGCTTTAAAGCTTGTCGGGCGTAATATTCAAAGCCGATTTGCGAACGCTTGGGGCGCAGTATCCAATCGTGCGCCTCCCGTCCCAAGGCAGGCACGATAGGCTTGATCTGACCGGCCGACATGGCCAGCAACTGCATGCGGGCCGTGCGCTCGAACTGCAAGGCCAACACACAAGCCTCTTCGATGGAGCCCGCCGCCACCAGCATTCCATGATGCGAGAGCAGAATCGCGCGCTTATCGCCCAGCGCCTGCGCAATGATCTGGCCTTCCTCGTTGCCCACGGGCACACCGGGCCAATCTTTTAAGAAGGCACAGTCGTCGTACAACGGACAATTGTCCATGTGCGATACCTCCAACGGCACCTCCAGCATGGACAAGGAAGCCGCATGCAAAGGGTGGGTGTGGATAATGCACTGAACATCCGGCCGGGCCTGATAGATCCAGGAATGGAAACGATTGGCCGGATTGGGCATGCCTTGCCCGTGCAGCACGTTCAGATCCTGATCGACCAGCAATATATTGGACGCTGTGATTTCGTCAAAGCCCAGGCCCAGCTGTTGGGTAAAGTAGGTGCCAGCCTGTTCGCCACGCGCTGTAATCTGCCCGGCCAGCCCCGAATCGTGACCGCCATCGAACAAAATGCGGCAGGTCAGAGCCAGTTTTTGGCGCACACTACGTTCGGGCAGCTCGAACTGGGCCTGCATCTGGCTTTGCGACTGTGCGATCAGCACGGACTTGGGCAGGCTCATGGTGTCATTCATGTGAACTCCTTCAACAAACAAGATACGCAGGTTCAAAGCAACGGGACATAGCCCGGCAAGGCCTGCATGCGCGCCAGCCAGCCGCGCACCTGCGGGTACGGCTGCAGCTCGTAGCCGCCCTGGGCGGCCATGCAGGTATAGGGAAACAAGGCGACATCGGCAATGCTGGGACCATCGCCCACAAAAAAACGGTTTGACTGCAAGTGCCGTTCCATATGAGCCAGGGCCTGCTCTCCGTGGTGCCGCCAGGCCAGCACCCGCGGATCGTCCGGCTGCATGGTCTGGCGCAGGTGTACCCATAGGCGTGGCTGAGCCAGATTGACCATATGCTGGGTCTGCTCAAACGACAGCCACTGCACCAGTTGCGCCTGGGCCAAGCGCTCTGCGGGCAGAAATGCGGTGCCCTGGGCCAGATACCACAAAATGGCACCGGACTCGGCCAGCCAGCGGCCTTCTGCGGTGCGCAGGACCGGCACCTGCCCCCAGGGATTGATACGCCGGAAATCCTCGGTTTCCAGATCGCCATCCACGATGGACAGGCTGCGGCGTCGCACAGACCGCCCCAGATAGCCGCATAGCAAACGCACCTTCCAGCCATTGCCCGAATGGACGGTGTCAACTAGCTCCAGGACAGGAAGAGACATGGCCGACCCCTTAATCGATACGGATCTGAGCGGTCTGCACAATGTTCTTCCATTTGCGCTGTTCGGCCGCAATAAAGTCCTGATACTCCTGCGGCGTGCCCGCATAGACCTGGCTGCCCTGTTGCTGCATGCGCTCCAGAAACACCGGATCGGCCAGTGTTTTTTGCAAGGCCGCACCCAGCGTGTCGGCCACCGTTTGCGGCGTGCCGGGCGGCAAGAACAAGGCATTCCAGGAACTGATCTGCAGATCCGGCACGCCCAGGTCCGCGCTGGAAGGCAGATCGGGAGCCGCGGGCGAACGCTGCCCGCTGGCCAGCACCAACGCCTTGAGCTTGCCCGCCTGAACCTGCGGCATGACCACGGCAATGGCGTCCATCACCATATCCGCATGACGGCCGGCGACCGCACTGACCGCCTCGCCGCCGCTTTTGAAGGGGATATGCAGCACATCGACCCCGGCTGTCAGCTTGAACAGTTCCATTCCCAAGTGCGGGGCGCTGCCGACCCCTGCCGAGCCAAAGTTCAGGCTGCCTGGATCGCGCCGGGCGGCATCGACCAGATCCTGATAGTTGTTGACGTCCAGATTCGAGCGCACCGCCAGCACATAAGGCGATCCGGTAACCATGCCCACCGGCACAAAAGCCTGTGGGTCGTAGCTAACCCGGCTGGCAATCAAGGGATTGACCACCTGCGTGCCCACCGTACCCATGAACAAGGTGTAACCGTCAGGCCGCGCGCTTTGCGCCGCTTGGGCGGCAATCATGCCGCCCGCGCCGGCCTTGTTCTCCACAATGACGGTCTGGCCTAGCTGGTCGCCCATTTGCTGTGCCAGCTGACGCGCAATCAGATCAGTAATCCCTCCGGCGCCGAACGGCACGATCAGGCGCAACGGTTGATTGGGATACTCGGCGGCCTGCGCAGTCCCGAAAGCCCAGACAGCCGCCCACCCGGCCGCCAGCATACGTACTGTTTTCTTCATGTGATGTCTCCTGAACTATTTGAATTTGAATTGTTCAGGACACATTCTTCTCGTAATGACACATCGTGTCAACTAAGAAAATCGTTTCCTTTTAAATACAACAGCTACCACTGCTTTACCGCAGGGATAGACCAGTCCGCTCAGGCGACAAGAGCACAGGCGACAAGAGCACAGGCGAGCAAATTGAGTATGATTTGACTTTCCCTCCACTTTGCGTGAACACATCCCATGGACACTCCTATCCGCCTGACCCAATACAGTCATGGAGCCGGTTGCGGCTGCAAGATATCCCCCAAGGTGCTGGACGTGATCCTGGCGGGCAGCGGCGCACAGAACCTGGACCCGCGCCTGTGGGTGGGCAATGCCTCGCGGGACGACGCGGCGGTCTACGGTCTGGACGACGAACGCGGCGTGGTGTCGACCACGGACTTTTTCATGCCCATCGTGGATGATCCGTTCGACTTTGGCCGCATTGCCGCCACCAACGCGATCAGCGACATCTACGCCATGGGTGGCGATCCGGTCATGGCCATCGCCATTCTGGGCTGGCCGGTCAATGTGCTGCCGCCCGAGGTCGCCCGCGAAGTGGTGCGCGGCGGCCGGGCAGCCTGCGATGCCGCCGGCATCGCGCTGGCCGGCGGACACTCCATCGACGCCCCCGAACCTATCTTCGGACTGGCCGTGACCGGCGTGGTGGACAAAGCCCGCATGAAGCGCAACGACACCGCCACCGAGGGCTGCCGTCTTTACCTGAGCAAGCCGCTGGGCATCGGCATCCTGACCACCGCCGAAAAGAAAGCCAAGCTGCGCCCCGAGGACGTCAACCTGGCGCGCGACTGGATGTGTACCCTGAACAAGCCCGGCAGCCGCTTCGGCCAACTGGCCGGGGTCAAGGCCATGACGGATGTAACCGGCTTTGGTCTGCTGGGTCATCTGGTGGAAATGGCCGACGGCAGCGGTTTGACCGCCGTGCTGGATGTTGCCCGGGTGCCGCGTCTGCCAGACATAGACTACTACCTGGAACAAGGCTGCGTACCTGGCGGCACCGGCCGCAACTTCGATAGCTACGGCCACCGCATCGCCCCTATCAGCCAGTCCCAGATCGATCTGCTGTGCGACCCGCAAACCAGCGGCGGCCTGCTGGTGGCTGTGGAGCCGTCCGGCGAAGCCGAGTTTCTGGCCGTCTGCGCCGAACTAGGCCTGGAGCTGGAGCCTATTGGCGAACTGGTCCGCCAACAGGAACACGCCGTACAATTGCGCTGATACGATCAGACCCGCGCCAGCGCCTGCTCCAGATCGGCCAACAGGTCGTCGATATCTTCAATGCCGATGGACAGGCGCACCGACTCTTGCGGCACGCCCGCCCGCGCCAGTTCCTGCTCCGATAGCTGACGATGCGTCGTCGAGGCCGGATGCGTGGCCAGGGACTTGGCATCGCCGATATTGACCAGCCGGGTAAACAAGCCCAGCGCATCCAGAAAGCGCGGTCCGGCTTCGCGTCCGCCTTTCAGGCCAAAGGTCAGGATGCCCGACGCGGAACCGCCCAGATAGCGCTGCGCCAGCGCATGGTCCGGATGATCAGGCAGACCGGCATAACTGACCCAGGCCACCTTATCGTGCGCCTGCAAATACTGGGCGATCCGGGCTGTGTTCTGCACGATGCGCTCGACGCGCAAACCCAAGGTTTCTATGCCCTGCAGAATCAGAAAGGCGTTAAAGGGGGACAAGGCCGCGCCTATATTGCGCAGCGGCACGACGCGGGCGCGAGCAATGTAGGCCTCCGCCCCCAACGCTTCGGTATAGACCAGACCGTGATAGCTGACATCGGGCTCGTTCAGCCGCTTGAACCGCTGCGGATGCTCGGCCCACGGGAAACGGCCCGAATCCACAATCGCCCCGCCCAGGCTGGTGCCATGCCCACCCAAATACTTGGTCAGCGAATGCACCACAATATCGGCCCCGTGTTCGATGGGACGCAGCAAATGGGGCGTAGCCACGGTATTGTCGACGATCAGCGGCAGACCATGCGCATGCGCCAACTCGGCCAACCGGGCAATATCGGCAACCACACCCAGCGGATTGGAAATAGACTCGACAAAAATAGCCTTGGTGCGCTCATCAATCAACGGCGCAAACGAGTCCAGATTACGGACATCGGCAAAACGCGTCTGAATGCCATACTGCGGCAAGGTATGGGCCAGCAAATTATATGTGCCGCCATACAAGGCTCCAGTCGCGACGATATTGTCGCCAGCTTCGGCTATCGTCAGGATCGAGTAGGCCACGGCTGCCTGCCCCGACCCTACCGCCAACGCCCCGACACCCCCTTCCAGGGCGGCCAGGCGTTTTTCCAGCACCGTTGCGGTGGGGTTGGTCACGCGCGAATAAATATTGCCTTCGACTTTCAGATCGAACAGGTCCGCGCCATGCTGGGTATTGTCAAAAGCAAACGCCACGGTCTGGTAAATGGGCACGGCCACGGCACGGGTATTGGGGTCCGGCGAATAGCCGCCATGCACTGCCACGGTGCCCGGTTTCCATTGAATCTCTTGTTCTTGAATGCTCATGGTGAAAACAGCCTTTTTCAGGTAGGAATCAATCGTAGGCGCTGCTCGGGCCGTTCAGGCCCGTCCCCTGGACGGCCAGCACATCGGCATAGAATCGCCGGGCGACATCCAGGTGCGAACGCAGGCGTCCTTTGAGCAGGTTCTCGCCGGTATGCGGCACTAGCGGGTTGCGCGGATCGCGCTCCACGCCGCGCGCCAAGACGGCTAATTGGGGCGGTAACGTCAAGAACGGCAGGGACGCATCCAGGCGGGGACTCAAAAAGAAAGCCAGCGACAACCTGTCCTGTCCGCTGTCGGGGCTGACGACCCGATGCAAGGTGGCGCGCAAAAAGCCATCCGTCAGGATCTCCAACACTTCGCCCAGGTTAAACACCACGGTACCGGGAATGGGGGGTGCGTCTATCCAGCGGCCCTGATAATGGACCTGCAATCCTTTCTGGGTTTCCTGCAGCACAAAGGTCAGGCACCCCGAATCCTTATGCGCCCCCACGCCCTGCTGGGACTGGGACTGCGCACGACCGGGATAGCGGATCAACTTGACATGCTGGACCGGCGTATCGGCAAAGGCTGCATCGAATTGATGTTCGGGCTGCCCCAAAGCCAGCGCCAGCGCCCGCAGCAAATGTCGGGCGGCATCGGTCAAGGTGGCCTGCACATGCAAAATGCTGGGTTTCAGTTCGGGTAATGCAGCTGGCCACTGGTTGGGCCCTTGGAGCCGTTTCCAGGCCGGGTCATGCGCAGCCACTTCCAGTGCCGGGCGCTCGGCCCCCACATCGAACTGTTCGCGCCAATCCTGCTCGCCACGCGTGATCTCGCCGCCCTCGTGGGTATAACCCCGGAAATGCGGCGAATTTTCCATGCGCAAGGCATCTTTATCGGCCTGCGGAAGCGCAAAAAACCGGCGTCCCAGCGCGAACACGTCTTGCTCATGCCGAGGCGTCAGTCCCACGCCCCGCAAATACAGAAAGCCCACACCATGCGCCGTTTCCCGCAGGGCATGTACAAAGGCCAGGCGCTGTGTCGCCGACCCATTAATAAAGTCCTGCAGATCCAGGATCGGTAGTCCAGCCTCAGCCATGAAATGTCCTTTTTCTTAAATTCAATCACGCAGTTCGGATTGAGTAAGTGTGCGCAGCGCCCCCTGAAAAAAGAACCAAGAAAAAAGCATTAATTTATTTTCATAAGCCCCCATATTCTTATTTCAAAAAGACCAAAAAAAAACAAAGCACTGATATATAAGGAAATTATTTTCTTATTCTCATTTACTTATCGACTTTTCATCTACAAAAAAAAGAAGTGCCAAAGGTAGACTAAAAAAACAAATTTTTATGTCTGGCGCAATGGCTATAGCCGCTCTGGACTCAATCCGCAAACGTCACAGCAAGGCCGCAAACCATGACCACCTCTCCTTACGCACCCGCCTCCTCCAGCCGTCGCCGGCTGCTGCGCTCCGCCGCCCTGGCCGGTCTGGCAGCGCCGCTGGGCATACTGGGCTCGCGCGTGCTCGCCGCTTCCAGCCCCAGCAAAACATTCAAGATCGCCTGGAGTCCGACCGCCGTTTGCCAATCGCCGGTATCGGTCGCCCTGGAGCGCGGTTTTTTCGACAAGTACAACATCAAGGTGGAACGCATCAATTTCAGCGGCTCCACAGACCAATTGCTGGAGGCCATCGCATCGGGCCACGCGGACGGTGGCATCGGCATGGCGCTGCGCTGGCTCAAGCCGCTGGAACAAGGCTTTGACGTCAAACTGGCCGTCGGCACCCACGGCGGCTGCATGCGCCTGCTCGTGCCCAAGGATTCGCCCATTCAGTCCGTGGCCGATCTGCGCGGCAAGCGCGTGGCAGTCACCGACCAGGCCAGCCCGGTCAAAAATTTCTTTGCCATCCGCGCCGCCCAGGTCAACGTCCCACCCGATCAGGTGGACTGGCACCAGTTTCCCCAGGATCTATTCGGCGAAGTGCTGCGCAAAGGGGAAGTCGACGCCATCGCCGGCGACGACCCCTTGATCTACATCCTGCGGGAGGACCACCAGCTACGCGAAATCGCCACCAATCTGGAAGGCGACTACGCCAACGGTGCCTGCTGCGTGCTGGGCCTGTCGGGCAAGTTGGTGCGTGACGAACCCGAGGCCGCCGCGGCCATTTCCCGCGCCGTCATCGACGCCCAGCGCTGGAGCGCCGCCAATCCGGACGAGACGGCCCGTATCTTCGCTCCCCACATCCCCTCCAAAGTGCCGGCCGAACGAGTGGCGGCCATCCTGCGCAGCCATACGCACGGCCACGCCTCCACCGGCGAGAAGCTGCGCAGTGAAGTGCTGCTCTTTGCGCGCGACCTGCAACAGATCAATGTACTGTCGCCGCGCCTGAACCTGGAAAACTACGCCAAGCAGGTGGTCCCCAATGTCCTCGTCTAAAACAAGCACACTGGCCCAGGCCATCTTTACGCCGATTAACCGCCACCTTGCCCGGCCGCGCCTGTGGCGCACCGGCGCAGCAGCAGCGGCAGTCTGGCTGGCTGCCGGCCTGCTCACGCTGCACTGGCCTGATCAGCAAATCGGCTTTGTCCAATGGGGGTATGCGCAGGAGCTGGGGCTGGGGCTGATCGCGCTGGGACTGCTCATTGCCCTGGCCGCCCTGCCGTTCAACACCGTGCTGGCACTGCGCAAACGTAT
Organism: Alcaligenes sp. SDU_A2; assembly: GCF_038237375.1. Lineage (NCBI taxonomy): Bacteria > Pseudomonadati > Pseudomonadota > Betaproteobacteria > Burkholderiales > Alcaligenaceae > Alcaligenes > Alcaligenes sp. SDU_A2. Next base: position 3,575,966 of record NZ_CP151273.1, read on the forward strand.
CGAAACACTGGGGCCGTGGCTGCTGGCGCTGGGACTGTTCATCGCCGTATGGGAAGTGCTGACCGCCAAGCTGCCCGTTTTGCCCGCGCCCTTCTTTGCTCCGCCCCAGTCTTTGATCGAGGTCTACAGCAGCGATTGGCAGCGCCTGGCGGACAGCCTGTTCAATTCGCTCTGGCTGCTGCTCAACGGTGTGCTCATCGGTTCGGTATCCGGCTTTCTGACCGGCGTTGCCATAGGCTGGTCCAGCGCATTGGGCTATTGGGTACACCCCATTCTGCGCTTTCTGGGACCGGTACCTTCCACCGCCCTGCTGCCCATGGCGTTTTTCTTTTTCCCGTCGGGCTGGGCGGCAGCGGTATTTCTGATCGCGCTGGCCACCTGGTTCCCCGTTACCGTGCTGACCTGGTCGGGGGTTGCCGGCGTGGACAAGGCCTTGTACGACGTGGCCCGCACTATGGGCGCGCGCCCGTCTTTCCTGATCCTGCGCGTGGCCATACCGGCCGCCTTGCCACATGTTTTTGTGGGGCTTTTCATGGGGTTGGGCGCTTCTTTTTCGGTACTGGTCGCTGCCGAAATGATGGGCGTGAAATCCGGCCTTGGATGGTATCTGTCCTGGGCGCAGGGCTGGGCCTCGTACGCCAATATGTATGCCGCCCTGATCGTCATGGCCCTAGTTTTCTCGGGCTTGATCACCTTGCTGTTTCTGGTGCGCGACCGCCTGCTGGCCTGGCAAAAAGGAGTGGTCAAATGGTAGAGACGACGCACGAGGCCGGCACCCAGGCCCTGGAGTTGCAAATACAGCAGGTCAGCCATCATTTCGAGCTGGAAGGAGCCATTCTGCCGGTACTGGACAATGTCCAGCTGAACATCCGCCCAGGCGAATTTGTCGCCCTGCTGGGGCCCAGCGGCTGCGGCAAATCTACCTTGCTGCGACTGGCAGCCGGTCTGGACGCGCCCGCAAAGGGCAGTCTGCTGGCGGACGGCCAAGCCATAGACAGTCCCGATCCCTCACGCATCATCGTGTTCCAGGACCCTACCTTGTACCCCTGGTTGTCCGTGCGCGACAACGTGGCCCTGGGCCTGCAGGCACGCGGCCTGCTGCGCAGCCACGGCCACCGGGTAACGCAAGCGCTGGAGCTGGTCGGGCTGCAAGAGTTCGGCTCCGCTTACCCGCATCAACTGTCGGGCGGCATGGCCCAACGCACCGCCCTGGCGCGCGCGCTGGTCAACGATCCAGCCTTGCTGATCCTGGACGAGCCCTTGGGCAAACTGGACTCCCTGACCCGCCTGACCATGCAGTCCGAACTGGTCCGGCTCTGGCAGCGTTCGGGCTTTACCACGCTATTGGTCACGCACGATGTCGAAGAAGCCCTGTTCATGGCCGAACGCATTATTGTGTTTTCGTCCAGACCTGCCCGGGTACTGGACGATATTGCCGTGACACAGCCCTACCCCCGCAAGCGCGGCGATCCGGAACTGGCGCAATTGCGCCACCGAGTGCTGTCCTTGCTGGGACTGGGCCAGACATGGTGATGCACGCCTCATGCTGACCGGTTCCATCGTTCTGGCCTGGGGCGCACTGCTTCTGCGCCTGCTGCATTGGCTGGGCATTGCGATGCTGCTGGCTGTCGGTTTGACCTGGCTGAGCCAACGATCCGTCCCGCTGCGGCCGAGACGCATGGCCGCTACCGGCCTGCTCCTGGCAACACTCGCCGCAGCCGGTTGGCCCGTACTCTACGCACTGGCCGTCTTTGCGCCGACCCGTCACTGGGAAGTGTTAGCCAGCCTGGGCATGCACACGGCAGCCGCCTGGTTCCCGCCTTTATCCAGCCTGACCGCACTGCAACCGCCCTGGCCGCTGGCCTGGCGGCCCGACCCGGACATTCCCGTCAGCTACCACGCCCTGTCTCAGATCCGGCAATCCATACTGGTGCTAGTTGTAGGATTGAGCGCTGTGCTGGCCACCCTGATACAGAATCGTCTGAACGCCGCCTTGCTTCTGGCCCTGGCCACCGGGGCAGGCACGCTATGGTTACAGCCACGCCCCGAGCTGCTCTTGGTCCAGGCAACGCCAGACAGTTTCCGACAGCCGCTCCATCCTCTGCATGTAGACCAGATCACCGTCGGCCAGGGCCTATACGAACAAACCTGCCTACATTGCCACGGCGTCGGGGGGCAAAACCCCACACGCCAACCCGACGGTCGCTGGCCCGCCCTGCTGGGCCCCAGCTTATTTAGCAACCGCCCTGCGGGCGATCTGCTCTGGCATGTGCGCCACGGCGACCCGAGCCAAAACCCCGTTGCCCCCTGGCACGCTGCGGGCGCGGAGCTGTCGGATCAGGCTATCTGGCAGATACTGGACTATCTGCGGCTTAGTGCCGCCGGTACGGAAGCGCGGCAGGACAGCGGCTGGCAACACGCGCTGCAAGCGCCCGATTTGCCTCTTTCCTGCGCCCATCGGGCCGCTGCTGATTCTTTGCACAGTTTGCGCGGCCGTATTCTTCGCATCGTGGCCTACGACACACAGGGGCCACCGTTGTATCCCGACCCGCTGCTGTTCACCATCGCCCTGTCCCGCAGTCCGATGTCCGTCTCATCCCGCCCCAGCGGGGCGGACTGCGTAGCGCAATCCTCCGCCGCCTGGCATGCCTACGCCCTGATCGCCGGACGCCATGCCGACCAATTGGCCGGCACCCAGTTTCTGGTCGACCGCCAGGGCTGGTTGCGCAGCCTGGCTGCGCCCGATGCCGCTTCCGGCTGGTCCCGCCCCGACAGCATGTGCCTGCCCGGACAAGCCCCTGCCCAGGCCAACGATGCGAGCACCGAGACCCTGTTGCGACGCATCGATATGCTGACCGTGGAGCCGCCGCTGTATCGCCCCGCGCCATCCTGAGTTCTGTCACCGGGCCCATGCGGCTCTCTATCCACCTTACAAGGCATCTTGACCATGAGCACTCTCCAGGAATATCTACACCATAAGCGGGCCGCCCTGTATACACTGCGCAGCCGCGACCCGCTTCAGGTCGAACCGCTGGTGCTGAAAGCACGGGCCAGCGCCGAAGGGCGCAGCGGGGTGCGCCGCATCCGCATCCGCCATCATCAAGTCATCAGCGACAGCCCATCGGACTTTGCCGGTTACGATCTGGGCCCCGCTTCGCCCGAGCTGCTGCTGGGTTCGCTGTCCAGCTGCCTGACCCATATCTTCCTGATTCAGGCCTCGGATCTTCAGATTCCGCTGGACCGCCTGGAAGTCGAAGTCCAGGGACTGCAAGACCCACGCGCAGGCCAGCCCGGCCATGAGAGCACGCCCATTCACCCATATGACATCCAATACACGGTAGAACTGGAGTCTGCGGCCTCGCCCGAAAAAATCGAGCAGTTATACGCCGCCGTCCGGCAAGCCTGCCCGGTGCTGCAACTGTTGAACCGGCCTCAATCCGTCACGGGCCACCTGATACACAACGGCGAGCGTTTCAAAGAGGCATAAATTAAGTATCATTTCAGATTGACCTGACCTTTCCTGGCGCTGACTTTGCACGCCAGCGCCACCCGCCAATGCGCCCAGATACCCAGCAGTACCGCGAACTTTTCCTGAACGATGTGCCGCTGATGGACGCTCGCGCGCCGGTGGAATTTGCCAAAGGCGCATTCCCATGTGCCATCAACCTTCCCCTGATGGACGACGAACAGCGCCGCCGGGTCGGGCTGTGCTACAAGCAGCAAGGCCAACAAGCGGCGATGGAACTGGGCCACCGACTGGTCAGCGGTCCGCTTAAACAAGAACGTCTGCACGCCTGGGCGCAATTTGCCCAGGCCCACCCGCAGGGCTACCTGTATTGCTTTCGCGGCGGCTTGCGTTCGCAGATCACGCAGTCCTGGCTGCAGGCCGAAGCCGGCGTGGCCTACCCACGCGTGATCGGCGGCTATAAAGCCATGCGCACGTTTCTGCTGGACAATATCGAACAAAGCCTGGCCAGTGCCCGCTTTACCGTCCTGGGCGGCATGACAGGCACCGGCAAGACCGATGTGCTCCAACAGTTGGCGCACAGTCTGGATCTGGAAAGCCACGCGCACCACAGGGGATCGAGCTTTGGCAAACACGCCACCCCGCAACCTGCGCAGATCGACTTTGAACACCGGCTGTCCATCGACCTGCTGAAAAAACGCGCCCAAGGACATCAGCGCTTTGTGCTGGAGGACGAAGGCCAGATCATCGGCAGTTGCAGTCTGCCGCTGGGCCTGTATCGCGGTATGCAGCAATGGCCCATTGTCTGGCTGGAGGACAGCCTGGAAAACCGCATCGAACGCATCTTGCGCGACTATGTGGTCAATCTGCGGGCCGAATTTTCCGCCCTTCACGGCGAACAGCTCGGCTTCGATCTGTATGCCCAGCGCTTGCGCCAGAGCCTGGATCGCATCACCAAGCGCCTGGGCCACCAGCGCCACGATCACTTGGCGGCCATTATGGACGCCGCCCTGGCCGAACAAGGCCGCAGCGGCATGGTAGACGGTCATCGCGACTGGATCAGCGGCCTGCTGATCCAGTACTACGACCCCATGTACATCTACCAACGTCAGCAAAAAGCCGGTCGTGTGCTGTTTCAAGGCGACGCAGACGCCGTCGTGGACTATCTGCGCCGGAACGCCTGAACGGGCAGGCTGCCCATTGGGGGGCACACGGCATCATCGATGCCATAACGGTTGAAAGCCGTTCAACGGGCGGCAAGACCAGACGGACGGCTTGCCGACCCGTTGAACCGCGTTTTCAAACAACGCTCAAGGCTTAGGCGAAGCCTGTGCCGGATGATAGCTGCCCACTCCGATCAAAGCATCGCCCACGCGCTGGTAGAAAGCGCGCTTGCGCTCGACACGGCGCGTCTCGGGATTCATCCAGTCGTAATCGATGGCATGGATTACATTGCGATCCACATCGGCCAGCATATCCACCAGAAACATCTTGCCGTGCAGATCCTTGAAGTCCGTCACCGGTTTACCGTCGAAACTGCGGTTGGCACCATTCAACACAACAGTACGGCTGGGTATATCCAGCACAAAGACATATAAATCCCGCCGCGTAAACGCCCCCTGGCGATTGGCGAACTGCCGCAGGGCCAGCTCCGGGTCCTGGAAGTAACGGCTGACCGCCTCGTCCAACAGCTCCTTGGCCTGGTTCTCGGTGGCGCGCGCCGGGAAATAACCCGTTGCCACCACAACACCATCCACCTCTTGGTAATACGCCACCTTGAGCTCGGGCTGGCCCTCGGCGGGGTTGAACCAGTAATACTCCAGGGAACCGGCGGGTTGACGCTGCGCCTGCTCCAGCATTTCCTTGAAAAAGGGCCGGTTACGCGCATCGGTCTCTCCCAGCACGGACTGGCCCACCAGCGTTGCCGACCAGCCTCCACTGGCCAGCATCATGCCGTCACGGCTCAAGGCATACACATACAGATCCTTGTCTGTGAAGCGGGCATCCCGATTAAAGTCATTCACCGCCACCGGGCCGTTCCGGCGCACATGCTCAACGGCACGGGCCAACAGGTCCTGCACGCGCTGCTCGATGCCGGCCGGCGCGCCCTGCGTGTTCTCTGGAGCCGGTGCAGTCTGGCCCCAGGCCGCGCCCCCCAAGCCCAGCCCTGCGGACAAGGCGGCACCGGCCAGCCAGGTTTTACGAAAATCCGTGCTCATGATGTCAGTACCCCATTTTCGACGGCAGCCACAGAGAAATGCCGGGCACAAAGGCAATGATGAAAATCGCAGCAGTCAACGCGAGGATGAAAGGCAAAGCCTTGCCGACGATGGACTCGACCGATGCCCCGCCTATGCCCGAGGCCACGAACAGGTTCTCTCCCAACGGCGGCGTGATAAAGCCCACTGACAGCGCGCAAATCACCACAATGCCCACCTGCGTGGGGTCCACACCCAACATATACGTGACCGGCAACAGCACCGGCACCAGAATCATGATGGCGGCCAGCGTCTCCATGAACATCCCAACAAACAGCAGAAATACGATCAGAATTACCCAGATCAAGTACAGATTGTCGGTCCAGCTCAATAAAGAATCGGCAATGGTGGCGGGAATGCGCTGCTCGACCAGCAAGCGCCCGAACACCGTAGCGGCAAACAAGATCAGCAGTACGCGCCCCGTGATCCAGGTCGTGGTGCGCAGAGAATTGAACAAATTCTTAAACGTCAGTTCACGGTGGATAAACAAGCCTACGAACAAGGTGTAGAAAATCGCCACGACCGCCGATTCAGTCGGGGTGAAAATCCCGGCGTAAATACCGCCCAAGATAAAGACCGGGGCCAAAATGGACCAGATCCCCCGGCGCAGTGCCGACCCGACTTCGCCCAGGCTCCAACCCTCGCTCAAGCCCTTGTAACCCTGCTTGCGGGAAATAATGTAGTTAAGCACCAGCAAACTGGTGGCCATCAGCAGGCCCGGCATGACACCGGCAATAAACAACTTGGAAATGGATACCGATGCAAACGGGCCATACTTGGCCACGGCCTCGGGCGGCGGTGCCATGCCCAGGGCGGAAATGCCAAAGATGACCATAGGAATGGAAGGCGGAATGATGATGCCCAATCCACCTGCCGATGCAGTCACGGCAGAGGCATAGCGCAGATCATACTTACGATGCGTCATGGCCGGAATCATCAGCATGCCCACGGCCGCCGTGGTAGCCGGACCGGACCCGGAGATCGCGCCGAAAAACAGGCAGGCCAGTACCGTCGCCACACCCAGGCCGCCGGTAATAGGGCCGGCCAGGCTTTCGGCAATATCGACCAGCCGCCTGGATATGCCGGCCGCCTCCATCAGCGCTCCTGCCAGCACAAAGGCCGGCAGGGCCATCAGCGGAAAGCTGCCCACCGAGGTAAAGGCAATCTGCACAAAGGAAATAGGATTCTTGCCCAGAATCAGGAACGCAGCCATCGCCGCCCCGGCCAGCGACACCGTAATAGGCGCGCCGATCAAGAGCAGCACGACAAAGCTGCCGAACAAAATACCGACAACGGACTGATCCATCACTGGCCTCCTTGCAGACCGGCAGCGGGCTGCTGGACCGAGCGCTTGATCGCCTCGATCTCGGCCTTTTCAGGGTCCAGAATCTGCACCGACCTGAACAGAGTCAGGTAGTTATTCCACAGAATACGCACCGACATCAGCACAAAGGCGATCGGCAAAATCATAAAGAAATACTTCATGGGAATACCCGTGGTCTGGGACTTCCAGAACAAATTCATGCGGTTGAACACGAAGTCGTACGCCAGCCAGGCAAAGTACAGGTTAAAGGCCACCCAGATCAGGTCGGCCAGGGCCTCGGATACTTTTTTGACGATGGGCGGAAAAAACATGAACTGAAAAGTCACCCGGTTGTGGGCCTGCATCTTGGCTGCCACGACAGCACCCAAGTAGGCAAACCAGACAAACATATAGGTGGCGACCTCTTCGCCCCAGGGAATGGAATAGGCAAAAAACTGGCGCACCAGAATCTGCACGAACAACAAGGTCACGAAAACAGCCAGCAACAGGCCGCAAACGTATTCTTCAATGTGGTTGATCAGATGAATCAAGACGCGCTTAAGACTCATGGTGACCTCCTGCAACTTTTTTCAGTGAAGGGGGACTCGGGCCCCCGACCCGCCGCAGCGGGTCGAGGCTGCCAGTCTTAACGCTTTAGCGAGGCCAGCACGGCGTCCAGTTTCTCTTTGCCGCCCACGGCATCGTAGAACTGTGGCCAAACCTGGGTTTGGGCCGCCTCGATCCAGGCTTTCTCGCCGTCTGCCGGCTCGGTGATTTCCATCCCGGCGGCCACCAGCTCTTTCTTGATGCGGTCTTCGGTATCGTGCAGATACTTGAAGCTATGCTCGGTCGCTTCCTGGCCGGCTTCCAGGATTGCCTTCTGAATTTCCGGGCTTTGCGACTGGAACACCTGCTCGCTAACAATCAATGGTTCGAGCGAAAACAGGTAGCGGATCGGTGTGATGTACTTTTGCACTTCGTTGAACTTCATGGCCGATACCGTGATGTAGGGATTGTCCTGCCCATCAACCACGCCCTGCTGTAAGGCAGTAAACGTTTCCGACCAAGCCAAAGGACTGGGGTTGATACCCCAGGCTTTGTAGGTGGCGATCATCAGCTCGTTCTTGGGAACGCGGATCACCAGGCCTTTCAGGTCTTCGGGCTTGGCCACCGCACGTTTGGAGTTGGTCAGGACACGAAAGCCCGAATACGACCAGCCAATAATCCGCACTTGTGCATCGCGGATGGTGTTTTCGGTCAGTTGCTTGCCGACGTCGCCTTGGGTCAGCTGACGGGCATCCTCCGGACTCTGAATCACATACGGCAAGGTCAGCACAGCGACGGACGGGGAAAACGGCGTGATGTTATTGATGGCCACTACCGAAAAATCCAACAGGCCCATCGCCGCGTTGTTCACGGTGTCCTGTTCGTCGCCCAACTGGCTGTTGGGGAACAAGTCCGCCGTCGCCTGGCCGTTGGTCTTGGCCTTGAGGTTTTCTGCAAAGACCTTGGCCAGCTCGAACTGGGTGCCGCCAGCGGCATCGCCTGTCGCCAATTTAAAGGCTGCGGCCTGGGCAGCAGGAACCGCCAGGGTGGCACCCACCGCAAGCAGCGCGGGCAGAATCATTTTTCGCACAAATTTCATACTTGTCTCCGTCCTCCTCAAGGGAGGTTTATTTATTGATGGTATGAGGCGCAATGCAAAAGCACACGAGAACTTACAAAACTTCATCCTTCAAGTAATACCAGCGATACAGAAAACGCTGACCAAAACGACGGAATGGGGCGAACGCCTCCGAAGTCACCATTTCGCGCACATTGGGAAACGGCAGGCGAGATTGAAAAATAGGCAGATCCAGCTCCCCGCCCTTGCCCGCGATCAACTGCGCCAGACGACGCCCAGCCTGAGCCGAATACATCACCCCATTGCCGCCATAGCCCATGGCGTAATAAAGGGTCTCGTTTTTATTGGGCTGGACAATGCGCGGCATCATGTCGTGACTGACATCGACCCACCCCCACCAGGAGTAATCAATCTGTATGCCCTTGAGAGCCGGAAACTTGCGGGCCAACCCATCTTCCAGGCTCCTGCGGTATTGTTCCTGGGGCGCATCGCGGCCGGAAATGGCGCTGCGGCTGCCGATCTGCAGGCGATTGTCGGGCAGCAGGCGGTAGTAGTTGCGCAGCACGCGGGTATCGGTCAGGACTTGATGCGTGCGGATATTGCAGGCCTCGATCTCGGCCGCCGTCAACGGCCGCGTCACCATGGAGTTCGACAGAATAGGGAACAGTCGGTTGCGAAACTCCGGGTTCAGCGCATTGGCGGTATAGCCGCCCGTAGCCACGCCCACGGCACGGGCCCGCACCACGCCGCCCGGCGTGCGCAGATAGTGTTGGCCGTTGCGCGTTTCCCAACCCTGCACAGGGCTGGCCGGATGCACCTTTACACCCAGGGCACGGGCTTTCTTCAGATAGCCGAAAGCCAGCTTGGCCGCATGGATGCCGATACCCTCCGGTTCGTGCATGGCACCATGCGCCTCGTGGTCGCCCACCCATTCGTTGCGCACCGTCTGCGCATCCAGGATGCGAGCGTTATAGCCAAAAGTCTCGCGCAGCAACGCGGCTTCTTTTTCCAGTGCCGGCATGACCTTGGCGCGATGCGCTACATACAGGTGGCCGCCCGGCTGCGGATCGCAGTCGATATCTTTGATCAGCTCCTTGAAATTTTCCATGCCCTCGACACACTCGCGGTGCATCTTCAGGGCCGTGTCCAGCCCCCAGCGGCTGATCCACTGCGAACGCTTCAAGCGTCCGGAGGCACACTGGGCCTGGCCGCCGTTGCGGGTGCTGCAACCCCACGCCGTGCGGTTGGCTTCCAGTACCGTCGCCTTGATGCCGTATTCCTGCGCCAGGAAAATCGCCGTGGTCAGGCCGGTAAATCCGGAACCGATAATGACCACATCGGCATCCATGTCCTGCGTCACCGGGCCATCGTCGCCGGGCGGCTCGCCTGCCGTGCCTATCCAGTAGCTGGGCGCATAGTCGCGTCCCTGGCCGGGCGTGGAGTCCAGCAAAGGATCGTAGGCAGGATCATAATCCGCCCGGGGTGCCGTCGCAGCATTCAAGGTCCGGCCCACTTCTTTGTCGGCAAGGTCCATGACTCATTTCCCGGCGGGCAGTACGGGACGCTGCTTGCGAAAGGCATTCTTGACGGCAATTTTGCCATCGCGAAAGGTAAAGATATCCACCATGCGAGCCTGAACGCGCGAACCGTCGGCCGCTGTGCCCTGGAAAGTAGATTCCAACACGCCGCGATCCCCGATCACAAAGCTGTCGCCGTCCAACCAGGCCGCGTCAGGGAAAGCAATCCAGGCCTGCTCGAATGCCACGCGCAGTTGTTGGGTGCCTTTGTGGCTGGTGCCGAGCACGTCGGGGCCGGCCACGGTATGAAACTCGCAGTCCTCGGTGACCATGCTCATCAACGCTTCCAGATCATGGTCGTTCCAGGCCTGGCCGAAATCCTGCAGCAGTTGCAGATGCTGTTCTTGTTGGGACATTGTCTTCCTCCATTAAGTATCTCGTTTATCGTTCAAGCTTTTCGACTTAAAGCGACGTTTCAATCAAGATACGCAATTCGCAAACGGCCCCATAGCACCAGCTGGATGCTATCTATTGGTCCAGAAAAACAGGCCGTGCCAAGACCCGCTGCTGCACCGGCGCAATGTCGTGCAACGCCTGCGCCAGACGGACGATTCCAGGTTCGATATGCGACATGGGAATCGATGCAAAGCCCAGGCGAAAAAACCGCTTATTGGCCTTATCGTCGGCGAAAAACACCTCTCCAAGCTCGATCAGCACGCCTAGGCGCTCGGCATGCGCAGCCAGTTCGGCCGCGTCCAGCCAGGCCGGCCCCTCTACCCAGCAGGATGCCCCGCCCCGGATGGGCGCATAGCGCAGGCCGGGTAAATACCGATCCAAAGCACTCATCAAAATGACGGCTCGTTCCTGCTGGACTGCGGCCCGCCGGCGCAGCAACGCATCCAGATGGCCCAAAGACATGAACAAGGCAAAAACCCGCTGCATATAGGCCGTGGGGTGGCGTATGCTCAGGCGGCGCACGGCACGCAATTGCTCGATCAGAGCGGCACCACCCACCACATAGCCCAGGCGCACGCCTGGGGCCAGTTGCTTGGAAAAACTACCGATGTAAATAACCCGGCCGCTGGTGTCCATGCTTTTGAGCGAAGGCAGCGGCTCGCCATCCAGGCGGTATTCACTTTCGTAATCGTCCTCGATGATGACAAAGTCGAACTCGTCGGCCATGCGCAATAGTTCCCGACGCCGCTCCAGCGACATGCTGACCGTTGTCGGGCATTGATAGCTGGGGGTGACATACACATAATCGCAGCCATGCAGCGCCTGATCCGGAATCAGGCCGTCCTCGTCCACCGGCAAGAGCACCAGATTGTCGCTGCGGCTGGCGAAAATATTGCGTGCATCCGGATACCCGGGATCTTCGATCCCCACCGGCGTATCCGGCCCCACCAGCAAATCGGCAATCAGGTACAGCGCCTGCTGCGCTCCTACCGTCAACACCACTTCGTCCTCGCCCGCCCAAACGCCACGGCGCGGCAGCACGCGGCTGCGCAGCTGTTTGATCAGGGATTCATCATCACGCAGAATCATGTCCTGCGCCCATTCGCCGACCTCCAGCGCGCTTAGCGTGCGCAGACAGCAATCGCGCCAGGCGGCAATAGGGAACAGATCGGCATCGAACTGCCCGTAAATAAACGGGTAGGGATAACTGCGCCAGTTGGCGCGCTTGCGTATATTGCGCTGCCGCGAGGGCGTAAAACGGAAACGCCGCTCCCAATCCGGCGCATCACCCTGCGACAGGGCAGCAGGCGGCGGCGGAACCGGCACATGGCCCGACAGCATCATGGGATTGACGAAGTAACCCCGGCGCTCGCGCGACACCAGATAGCCCTCGTCCACCAGGTTCTGGTAGGCAATGACCACCGTGTTGCGCGCCACGCCCAGAATCATCGCCATGTCGCGGCTGGACGGAATGGGCAGATCCTCGGGCAACTGGCCATCCAATACCAGGGAAACCATCATCTGCCGGATCTGGCCTTGCAGGCTCAGACCCGAATCGACCCCGCGCAAGAACAACTGACGCCACATAATGCCGCTGGATCGTGAATTCATGCCTCTTCCTCACTCTGTGCGAATGTATTTTTTGTGAGTCCGACACACTATCCTATTTCCTCTGCTCTAGGGAAATAGGCCGTCCGGTATGGTGCAGCCGGACCTGGCACCGGCAACGCGCGACGCCCTGCCCCGCACGCGGCTAGATCATCGACGGCGAAATCAGATCGGTCATGGGCGAAGAGGCCTGAGCCTGATAGACCTTGCGCGGCATGCGGCCAGCCAGATACGCATCGCGCCCGGCCTGAACGGCGCGCCTCATGGCGCGCGCCATGCGCACCGGGTCCTGGGCATAGGAGATAGCGGAATTCATCAATACCGCATCGCAGCCCAGCTCCATCGCAATGGCCGCATCCGATGCCGTACCCACGCCTGCATCCAACAGAACGGGGACAGAAATACTGTCTATGATCAGGCGCGTATTCCAGGGATTTAAGATGCCCATGCCCGAGCCGATGATCGATGCCAGCGGCATAATGGCCACGCAACCCATATCCTCCAGCATACGGGCCTGGATGGGATCGTCCGAACAATACACCATCACCTGAAAACCTTCCTGAACCAGCGTACGGGCGGCCTTCAGGGTTTCAGGCATATTGGGATACAGATTATTCGCGTCGCCGAAAATCTCCAGCTTGGCCAAAGGGTGACCATCGAGCAATTCACGCGCCAGGCGCAGCGTGCGCACGGCGTCTTCGGCGGTAAAGCAACCGGCGGTATTGGGCAGATAGGTATAGCGCTGCGGGCTGACATAGTCGAGCAGGCTGGGTTCGCCCGGGTCCTGGCCGATATTGGTGCGGCGGATGGCCACCGTCACGATTTCTGCGCCGCTGACCTCGATGGCCTCGCGGGTCTGCTCAAAATCCTTATATTTGCCCGTGCCCACCAGCAAGCGCGACTGGTACGACTGTCCGGCAATAATCAATGGGTCATTCATGGCCCTGCTCCTACAGATGCATTGCGGCGGGCCGGGCCCGCCGCTGCGGAACCCCCGGCTTGCAGAAGCCGGGGGCGGGCGTACGACACAATCAGACGTAGTCTTTGTACTTGTCCAACAAGCGCACGGGCTTGGCCAACGCATCGCGGCGGAACGGATCGCCCAGTTCGCGGGTACACATGATCTCGATCACACACGTCTTGCCCTCGTTCATCTGCATGTCGATGGCACGCTGCAAGGCCGGACCCACATCCTCCAACTTGTCCACCACAATGCCTTCGGCACCCATGGACTGGGCAATGCCCGCAAACGAAGGGCTGTCCAGCTCGCCGGCCACAAAACGACGGTTATAGAACTCGACCTGGTTCTTTTTCTCGGCACCCCACTGGCGGTTGTGGAACACCACGGCCGTCACCGGAATGTCGTGGCGCACGGCGGTCAGGATCTCCATCATGCTCATGGCCCAAGCACCGTCACCGGCGTAAGCAATGGCCGGACGCTCGGGCGCAGCCGTCTTGGCACCGATAATGGTCGGCAGCGCATAGCCGCAGTTGCCAAAGCTCATGGGTGCGAAAAAGCTGCGTGGGCGCTCAAAGCGCAGATAGCTGTGCGCCACCGAGTTGATGTTGCCGATATCCGTGGACACCATCACATCCTTAGGCATGGCTTTTTCCAGCTCACGCAGCACTTGGCGTGGATGCAGGTACTGGCCGCCGCTGAACGGTTTTTCCTTGGCGTTTTCGGCGATCATGTCCAGGCTGTAGGGATCTTTTTCGTGGGTCCATTCGTCCAGCTCCTTTTCCCAGGCCGCCTTCTCCGCCGCAATCTTGTCGGCGCGCTCGGCTTTGGTCGAATCGCAATCCAGCGTGCGGCCGTCCAGGCGCAGGGCCAGCTCCTGGGCAACCGCTTTGGCATCTCCGCAAATGCCCACGGCGATCTTCTTGACCAGGCCCAGCATCTTCTGGTCGGCATCGACCTGGATGATCTTGGCGTTCTTAGGCCAGTAATCAATACCGTGCTGAGGCAGCGTGCCGAATGGCCCCAGACGCGTACCCAGTGCCAATACCACATCGGCCTGGGCAATCAGCTTCATGCCGGCTTTGGAACCCTGATAGCCCAGCGGACCGCACCACAGCGGATGGCTGGCGGGGAAAGAGTCGTTGTGCTGGTAGCTGTTGACCACCGGCGCGCCCAGACGCTCGGCCAGCGCCTTGCACTGCTCCACCGCGTCGGACATGATCACGCCGCCACCCGAGATAATGACCGGGAACTTGGCCTTGGCCAGCAGATCGGCCGCCTCGTCCAGGCTGCGCACGCCACCGGGGCCACGATCCACACGGGCTGGCTTGGGGATTTCGCATGTGACTTCGCCATAGAAGTAATCGCGCGGAATGTTCAGCTGGGTCGGGCCCATTTCGCTGACGGCACGGTCAAAACAACGGGCCGTAAATTCGGCCATGCGATTAGGGTTGGTGACGTGACCCTGATACTTGGTGAATTCCTGGAACATGGGCAACTGGTTGCACTCCTGGAAACCGCCCAGGCCCTGGGTGTTGGTGCCGGTTTCGGGGGTCACGATGACCACGGGGCTGTGCGCCCAGTAAGCGGCGGCAATGCCCGTAACGCAGTTGCTGATGCCGGGGCCGTTCTGGCCGATCACCATGCCGTGGCGACCCGAAACACGGGCGTAGCCGTCAGCCATGTGGGCAGCGCCCTGTTCGTGAACCACCGGAATCAGGCGGATGCCGGCGGGAGCGAAGATATCCATCGCATCCATAAAGGCCGAACCCATGATACCGAACATATCGGTGACCCCGTAGGACACCATGGTTTCCACAAACGCCTCCGAAGGCGTCATCTTGGTCGGTCCGCTGACCACGCTGCGATTATCCGTATTGCCCTGGCTCATGTCTCTGTCTCCATTACGCGACGGGCCGGGGGTGGCCCTGTCAAAAAATTAAAAATCTTGTTTTTCGAGATTTTTTATAAACTTTATCGAGACAAACAGGCCATGTCAACATAGAATCTCAATTATCGATATTAAATGTACCGATTTTTGATCTTATAAGCACTTTGACCACGCAGCAGCACAACACGCCGCACGCTGCCCGCACCCATCAGGGGGTTCCATGACCATCACCACACTGCCCGAGCATCTGCTCAGCATCCGCGATACGTTCGGCCTGTCCCTGGACGGACAGGCGCTGGCCTTGCAAGCGGGGGCCACACAGGTGCCTGCCGCCGATCCGGCCTACCGCTTCAACCCGGAAGTTACCCAGGCAATCCTGGCCGGCTTTACCCATAATCGCCGCGTGCTGGTGCAGGGCCGGCACGGAACCGGCAAGTCCACCCATATCGAGCAAGTGGCCGCTCGCCTGAACTGGCCCTGTCTGCGCGTCAACTTGGATGGGCACCTGAGCCGCCTGGATCTGGTGGGCAAAGACACCATTCAGATTCAGGACGGTCTGCAAGTCACCGGCTTTCAGGAAGGCCTGATCCCCTGGGCCATGCAGCGCCCTATGGCGCTGATCCTGGACGAATACGATGCGGGACGGCCGGATATTTTGTTCGTGGTGCAGCAATTGCTGGAACCGGACGGCGGCCTGACCTTGATGGACCAGAACCGCGTCATCCGCCCCCACCCGCAATTTCGCATTTTCGCCACGGCCAACACCCTGGGCCTGGGCGATACCAGTGGCCTGTACCACGGCACGCAGTTGCTTAACCACGCCCAGTTGGACCGCTGGAATGTGGTAGCGCGACTGGACTACCTACTTGCCGAGCAGGAAATGGAAATCGTGCTGGCCCGCGTCCCCGACAAAAACACACCGACCGGTCGCGAACAGGTCCAGGCAATGGTGGCGCTGGCGGCACTGACACGCCACGGTTTTGCCTGCGGCGATCTGTCCACGCTGATGTCGCCGCGCACCGTCATTACCTGGGCGCAGAATCATGCGATTTTCCATGATCTGGAGCTGGCTTTCCGGCTCAGTTTTCTGAACAAGTGCGACCTGTCCGAACACCCTCTGATCGCGGAATACTATCAACGTTGCTTCGGTACCGAGCTGACCCTGGAGCCGCTGGCCGCCGGGCAAACCGCATGACCACGGCCACGCCCTTGCGTCGTCTGCACCGCGCCCACGAGCTGGGCGCAGCCGTCGCCCGCGCCCTGACGGACGACCCAAGCATCCATCATCGGCAACAGACGCTGTATCGCGGCGAGCAGCGCCTGGCCAGCCTGGCCCCGCATATCCGCCCCGACGCACACGACCAGGCCCACAGCCTGCGCGGCGTCGCCGACAGCCTGGCGCTGCGCAGGCTGCACACCCGACGCGCGCTGCACGCCAATCGTCTACCCGAAGAGCCCGTCGCCCGGCTGTTCTTTGACTGGCTGGAGCTGCTGCGCACCGAAACCCTGGCTGGCAGCCAGTGGCCTGGGGTGCGCCAGAATCTGCGCACGCGTTTCGAGCGCTGGTCTGCCGGCTATCACCACCACGGCCATACCCGCAGCGAACTGGGCCTGCTGGTCTATACCGTGGCGCAGATGGTGTGGAGCCGCCTGAACGGCTGGCCAGTGCTGGAAGAAACCGAAGACCTGATCGAATCCACGCGCGCCGGCATCGCTCCCCTGATGGGCGGGCTGCTGCAAACGCTCAAGCGCAGCGTGGCCGACCAGGATCGCTACGGACTGGCCGCACTGGAGCTGGCCGAACGCATCGGCCTGACGATTAAAGAACTGCGCCCCGCCACGAGCCGCCCCAGCAATGCCGAAACGCCGGAACTGCAGGACTTTGCCCTGCTGCTGCCCGACAGCAACGATCCCAGTGACGGCGGCCTGCGGCACGGCCAGGAGCGCACAGCACAAGACGCCCAGCACAGCCCTTATCGCATCTTTGATCGCAGCGGCGACAAAGAAGAACAGATGGCCGATCTGGTGCGCGCCCCTTTGCTGCGCCAACTGCGCGAACAACTGGATCAGAACATTGCCGCCTATGGCCTGCCCCTGCCGCGCCTGGTTGCCCGCATGCGCAAGATGTTGCGTCAACCCGTGCGCGAGCAATGGCAATACGGCCAGACAGACGGCTTGGTGGATGGCCGCCGGCTGGCCCAACTGATTTGTTCGCCGCAAGAACGACGCCTGTTCAAACAAGTGGACGAACCGTTGCGCAACCAATGCGCCGTCACCTTCTTGCTGGACTGCTCGGGATCGATGAAGGACCAGGCCCAGACCCTGGCCGTCATGGTCGATGTCCTGGCCCGCGCCCTGGAGCGCAGCGGCGCGCAGACCGAAGTACTGGGATTTTCCACCCAGACCTGGAACGGCGGACGCCCCTACCGCCGCTGGCTGGCACGTGGCAAGCCCGCCCAGCCCGGCCGCTTGAACGAAACCAGCCACCGCATCTTCAAGGCGGCTTCCAGCACCTGGCGTCAGGCGCGCCCGGCCATTGCCGCCCTGCTCAAGCAGGATCTATATCGCGAAGGTGTGGATGGCGAAGCCTTGGCCTGGGCATGCCAGCGCAGTCTGGCGCTGACGGCAAAACGGCATCTGGTCTATGTCATCTCGGACGCCAGTCCAATGGACAGCGCCACCGCTCTGGCCAATGGCCCGGACTACCTGGAT
This sequence comes from Alcaligenes sp. SDU_A2, assembly GCF_038237375.1. Classification (NCBI taxonomy): domain Bacteria; kingdom Pseudomonadati; phylum Pseudomonadota; class Betaproteobacteria; order Burkholderiales; family Alcaligenaceae; genus Alcaligenes; species Alcaligenes sp. SDU_A2. Next base: position 3,593,759 of record NZ_CP151273.1, read on the forward strand.
CAGCACCTGCTACAGGTCTTGCGCGTCTACGAGCGCCAAGGTGTGGAAATCACCGGCATAGGACTGGGGCTGGATCTGGGCGCGCTGTACCGGCACACGCTGGTGGCCCATATGGAAAAAGGGCTGGACCAGCAGTTTCTGGACGACTTCATTGCCAGCCTGGCGCCGGGGCGTGCCCGCCACGGTCGGTAGGCCGATAGTGGGTGGCGGCCATGCCGCCTGCCCGCCTTATCGATCGGCAGATACCAGCCCTAGAAATCTTCTTCGATGCGCGCCAACGCAGCGGCGGCCCGTTGCAGAGCCGGCAGGCACTGCAAGGCTTTTTCGGGTGTCATGCGCATAATGGGGGCCTGGGTCGCCACCGCCATATTGGACTTGCCGTCCGCGCGCGGCACCAACACGGCCACGCAGAACAGCCCAGACAGAAACTCTTCGTTATCAAAGGCATAGCCGTTCAGCTTGACCTGGGCAATGTCTTTTTCGTAGTCCTGCACCGTGGTCAAGGTATTGGGCGTATAACGCTCCATAGGCGTATGCGACAACAAGCGCCTGCGCTGCGCAGCGCTGAGTTGCGCCAGCAAGACCTTGCCGCTGGCCGAACAATGCACCGGCACACGCGAACCAGGATACAGATAGAACCGCAAAGGTGCGGCAGTTTCCACGCGATCCAGATACAGCACATCGGTGCCCGACAGCGCCGTCAGATTGCAGGTTTCGCCCAGTTCGTCCACCAGATGACGCAGCACGGCATGGCGTGCGCCATGCTTGGCATCGTGCAGCAACAGATTTTCGGCCAGGCGGCGCAGGCGCGAACCCACGCCGTAATGGCGCCCATCGCTCTCGCGCAGCAGCAGGCCGCTGCCTTCCAGCTGTTGCAGCATGCGATGCACAGTGGGTTTGGGCAGGCCGGTCAATTCGACCAGATCCTGCAAGGTATAACGCCGGTCCTGGCCCGCCATGACTTCGAGCAGGGCAAACAGCCGCATGGTGGGCGTATCGCCGCTCAGGCGGACGCCTTCTGCGACGTCGGTTTGGATCTCGGACATAAAAAAGCTCTCGCTATCTGGCAGTTTCTACGAAATTCTATACCAGTAAATGGAACCAATCATTGACTGCCTGGGTATTTCCCGCTAGATTTTGCCATATATCTCGAAAAACAAAACAAAAAGTTCCATAATAAAGATTACCACGGAGACATGGCATGAAGCTCATCGAACATCTGATCGTCGCCGCCCAGGCCCGGCCACGCCGCATCGTGCTGTGCGAAACCGAGGACGAACGCGTGCTGCAGGCCGCTTGTCAGGCCAGCCAGGACGGAATCGCCCACATTACCCTGGTCGGCGACTCGGCGCAGACGGCCGCGCGCCTGCGCGACCTGGGCCTGGCACGCGGCGCACTGCAGATCGAAGACCCGATATTCAGCGCAAACCGCCCGGCCTTGCTCGAAGCCTTGCTCGCGCGGCGCAAAAACAAAGGATTGACCCCGGAGCAGGCGCAGCACTGGCTGGACAATCCCTTGTGCTACGCCAACATGATGGTGCACGCGGGTCTGGCCGACGGCTCGGTGGCCGGTGCCGTACACAGCACGGCAGACGTCGTGCGCACCGCCTTGCAACTGATCGGCAAGGCTCCCAAGGCCAGTCTGGTATCCAGCTTTTTCATCATGATGCTGTGCAAGCAAGACCACCCGCGCAAGGGCGGGCTGATTTTCAGCGACTGCGGGCTGGTCATCGACCCCGATGCCGATCAGCTATGCGACATCGCTCTGGCGGCGGCCGACAGCGCGCAATTGCTGCTGAACGAAGCCCCGCGCATTGCCATGCTCAGTTTTTCCACCGCCGGCAGCGCCCAGCACGATAAAGTCACCAAAGTGGTGCAGGCGGCCCGCAAAATCAAAGAGCGCCGCCCCGACCTGGCCATCGACGAGGACGTGCAACTGGACGCCGCGTTGATCGAGGAAGTGGCCGCCCGCAAACTGCCCGGCTCGGCCGTGGCCGGCAAAGCCAATGTGCTGATTTTCCCCAACCTGGAAGCGGGCAATATTGGCTACAAAATGGCCGAACGCCTGGGCGGGGCCATCGCCATCGGTCCCTTACTGCAAGGCCTTAGCAAGCCGGCCAACGACCTGTCGCGCGGCTGCTCGGTGCAGGACATCTACAATGTCATCGCGGTAACAGGAGTACAGTGCTTGCAGGACACATCCCTGCAAGCCTGACTCCCGATTCGCAGGCTGCTACATCTTCAGATCCAGCCCTTTCAGCCTTTTCTGCCAGGCCTGCGCCTCGTCCTGCAGCTCCTTTTGCAGCTGCGGCCCCGTCTGGGCGCTGACTTGCAGGCCGGCATCTTCGTACAGCTTGATCAAGGCCGGTTTTTTCAAGGCCGACTCGATAGCCGCCGACAAGGCCTGGACCCGCTCGGGCGGCGTTTCCTTGCGCGCCACCAACATCCACCAATTATCCGGGATAGCCTCAGCCAGCTTGCCCCAGCCGGCTTCCTGCACCGTGGGCACTGTGGGCAACATGGCCAGTCGCTGGGGCGCGATCACCGCCAAGGCCCGCACCCGTCCCGACTGCAGCATGGACTGGACCGTGGAATAGCCTACCAGGGCAAACTGCACTTCGCCGGCTCCCAGTGCTGTGGCCATGGCACTGCCACCACGATACGGCACATGCACCGCTTTCGTGCCGCTGGCCTGCAAGAACAAGGCTGCCGCCAGATGCGGCAAAGTACCTGCGCTGGGCGACGCATAGTTGGCATTGCCTTTCTGCACATTCAGATACGCTACCAACTCGTCCACGGATCGTATGGGCAGCTTGGCATTGACCACCACCAGCAAGGGCACGGACACCACTTTCGCCACCGGCACAAACGTCGCCAGAGGGTCAAGCTTTTGCTTGGAAAAAAGAAACTGGTTAATGACCAGGTTATTGGTTGCCGCCGACAGAATGGAATAGCCGTCGGCAGGCTGGCGCAGCACATAGTCTGCACCGATCAGCCCGCCCGCTCCGGGCTTGAACTCGATAATAAACGGCAAACCCAGATCGCTCTGCAACTGATTGCCCAGCAAGCGCGGCACCAGATCGGCTATGCTGCCGCCGCCATAAGGCACCACGATATTAACGGGCCGGCTCGGGTAAGCCGGTTCGTCCTGAGCGGCCTGAGCGGCCATGCAGGGCAAGGCCAATGCGCCCGCCAAGGCAAGACGGGATAACACACCACGCCGGAAACCCACACGGCGCGGCGCTACGGGGGTAGTGGTCATGATGGGATTCCTAGAATTTAGGGAAAATCTGTTTTTCGGACAGCCAACTCGACATCTTCATGCGCTCTTTGCGCGGTGCTTTCTTGAAGTCGTCATGGTGCTCTTTATTAGGCCAGACATCGGCACTGGTCACGGCCATGCGCGTCAACAGCCGTTCGCGGGTCACGTTAAACACCATCATGTCCTTGGCCAGCGCCAGCGGACCCGAATAATGCGTGCGTATGGCCTGTTCCATCTCGGGTGCCGTATCGAAATCGTTGAAAAAATGATAGGCCACCGCCAGACGCGGCTCGCACAGCGCAAACACCTTGCCCGCCTCGACCGGGTCCGAATGCGCCATGCTGCCTATGCCGATGGCGGTGCGCTCGTCATAGCCGGAACGCTCCATCAGTTGCTGGCGTGTATTGAAGGTTTCGTGCACCACCACATCCGCATTGCGGGCATTTTCCACAAAAAAGTAGCTGGGGGTCGTGTCGCCCGAATACACAAACGACAAGCCGTTCCAATCCAGACGCAAGCTGACTGCCCCATCGTAAATATGCACGGCCGGAAAACTGGTGACTTTGACGCCATTGTGCTCATACACCACATGTACTTTGGAATAGTCGAACTCGTGTACATTGACCTGCGCGCCCACCGCCGGCAGCAAGCCGACACGCGTGTCCGTATCCCAGGCATACGACTCCATCTGCTTGGTCACGAAATGCTTCATGCCGTATTTTTCTTCTGGCCCGGACGGTCCATAAACCTCCAGCGCACGGGTACGCCCGCCTGCCCAGCTACCGATCCAGATCTGGGCAAAATCGCCAACATGGTCCGTGTGCAGATGGGTGGCAAAGTACGCCGTCATTTTCTGATATGGGATTTCCAGCGCGCCGAAATTGGTCTGCGTGCCGTAGCCGAAGTCGAACTGAAACTTGTCGCCGTTGCCCAGCTCCACCAGCCAGCCGGCATTGGCCTGCGACGGACGCAAGAAAGGGCGTCCTGTCCCGAGCGCAGTAATCCGCATCTCGTCCTTGCCCAGCTCTTCCGTGTTAGGGAAATACTGATCCCGATAGTTCATCATGGCTGTCTCCTTAATCATCGTTATTGAAATATCCAGGATCAGTCTAGAATTTGATTTGTTGCCTGACTATTTACATTTCAACCCTATGCCATACCGGAAATGATATGTCTGAGCCTACCGATCTAACGCTGCAACTGGCCCGCGAACGCTGGCACCAGGTCGCCCGCTTCAAGCTGCGCCACCTGATCCTGCTGGACGCCATCGGCGAACTGCAGAATCTGCGCCTGGCCGCAGAACATACACACATGACCCAACCGGCAGCCAGCCGCATGCTCAAGCACATCGAAGAGCTGCTTGGCCAGCCACTGTTCGAGCGCAGCAGGCACGGGCTGCATCCCAAACCCGAAGGCGAGCTGATGATCCGCTATGCGCGCCGCATGATTCACGAACTGCTGACCGCCCAATCCGAAATCGGCCAACTGGGACAAGGTCTGCGCGGCAGCATCCTGGTCGGCTCGGTGCAATCGTCCGCCAGCCAGATCCTGCCGCGCAGCGTCGCCCGCTTGCTGCTGCAACATCCGGATCTGCACATTTCAGTTCAAGAGGGCGAATCGCACATGCTGGTCGATGCACTGCGGGCCGGCAAGCTGGACCTGCTGGTAGGCCGGCTCAACACAGGCTCATCCCACCACGACCTGAATATGGACATCATCAGCACCGAGCCTTTTGTGGTGGTGGCCAACCGCCGCCACCCGCTGGCCGGACAGACGCAGATCGACACCCGCGCTCTGGTCGATGAGCAGTGGATTTTGCCCTCCCGATCAACGCCTCTTCGGCATGTCATCGACAGCCTGTTCATTCGGCACATCCGGCAAACGCCGCGCCGGGTCATAGACTCGGTCTCGCTCTCGTTCAATCAGGTACTGCTGCAAGAGATGCCCTGCCTGGCCATCCTGCCCCGCACGACCGCCCTGTCCTTGCAGAATCAGGGACTGCTGCGCATCCTGCCAGTCGAATTGGGACAACTGCTGGGTACCCTGACCATCGTTACACTGAAAAACAGCCTGCCTAACCGCAATGCGCAGGCCTTGATACAGACGCTGCACACGACAGCGGCCCAAGAACAGCCCGAGGCCGAGACCACACAAAATGCGATGGACGCCAGCAACTCCTAGCACCACAATATCCGTACTCGGGCCTAGCCCCCACTCATCGGGAGCCGAACATGCGCCACACCCCTTTGTTCCTCGTCAGCTTGATGTTGCTCTACACCACGCCAGCCACCGCGCAGGCCTCCAGCATCCAGATCCAAGGTTCGGACCAGACACAGACCATCACGTGCCAGGGCGACACACTGCTGATCGCCGGCGAACGCAATACTGCCGCCGTCCAAGGGCATTGTGCCGAAATACGGGTAGAAGGGGCGGACAACAACCTGAGTTTCGAGCATGCCGACCGTCTGACGGTCAAAGGGCCGCGCCAACGTATTCGTGGCGGCACCACCCAGACATTGGACCTGTCAGGCAATGCCAATACACTGGAACTGGCTTTAGGCCGGTCCACCGGGCCAGCCAAAGCACACCTGAAAGGCGCAAACAATCACATTTCCGTGCGACTTACTTCGCCAGCCGACATTACCCTGGAAGGGGCCGACAACACCGTGCGCTGGCAAGGCACTGCCGGAGCCGCCGACCCCGTCATTACGCTGCGCGGCGCGCGCAACCGGATCGTGCAGGACTAAGTCCGTTTTCCTGCACATGAAAAAAACACGCCCGGCACATGCCCTGGCAACATGCATTTACACGTCCGCATCGGACGGCAAACGATACAATGCATTGAAACAAACGATCTTTTCGACTCTTTATGAACGCTCCCACCCAAGCGCTTTCTTTCCTGCATGCCATGCGTCCTTTGCCCGAACTGCCCGAGTGGCAGGCTTTTTGCCAAGCCGCACATACTGCCGACCAGTACACCTTTGATCTGCGCTGCCTGAAGGCTGCCGGCATACAGGTGGACCTGAGCGGCCAGCGCCATTCGGCGCAGTTAAGCCATGCCGGCCAAGCCTTGCTGCACGCGCGCGAGTTCGACAATGCCCGCGCCGGCCTGCTGGATGGCGGTTTGGTCAATACGACGGAACAACGAGCAGCCTGGCACAGCGCCCTGCGCACACCTGCCCCTATCGTAGGCGTGGCTAAAGAACGGGAGCGCATGAACGAATTTGTACGCGTCGCCGACTCGGAGCGTCGCTGGCGCAATATCGTCCATATAGGCATAGGCGGCAGCGACTGGGGCGTGCGGCTGTCCCTGGCCGCCTTCGGCTATCGCCGCAGTTGGCGCCAGGTGCGCTTTCTGGCCAATATCGACGGCCATGCCCTGGAGCACGCCCTGTCGGGCCTGGACCCGCACGATACACTGATCGTCATCGCGTCCAAATCCTTTACCACGACCGAAACCCTGCAAAATGGCCAACGCGCATTGGAATGGCTGCAAGCCGCAGGCGTTCCCCACCCTTACGAACAAATCGTCGCTGTCACGGCCCGCCCAGACACCGCGGCGGCATGGGGCATACCGCAACGTCATATTTTCCGATTCTGGGACTGGGTAGGCGGGCGCTTTTCCCTATGGTCGGCCGTCAGTCTGACCACGGCGCTAGCCGTCAGCGCCGACGTAGTGGCCGGCATGCTGGCCGGTGCCGCCGCCATGGACCAGCATTTCCAGGAAGCGCCTATTGCGCTGAATGTACCCGTGCAAATGGCTCTGGCAGGCATCGTCAACCGCAGCGTGCTGGGCTATGGCTCGCTGAACATTTCTCCTTACGACTTCCGTCTGGGCAATCTGGTGCCTTACATCCAACAACTGGACATGGAATCCTTGGGCAAGTCCATCACCTTGGACGGTGAACCGGTCGGCGTACCCACCGGCCCCGCCGTCTGGGGACTGGCCGGCACCGACGCCCAACACACCTTCTACCAGTGGCTGCACCAGGGCAGCGACGGCGCACCCGTGGATTTCATCATCTGCCAACAGGCCGATCACGACAATAAAGAACACCATCGACTGCTCATGGCCAACTGCCTGGCCCAGCGCGAAGCCTTGATGCGCGGCAAGACCTACGAGCAGGCGCTGGAAGAATGCCGTCAGAGCGGTGCCGGCGAAGAGGCCGAACAACTGGCTCGCCACCGCGTGCATTCAGGCGGACGCCCCAATACCTTGATCGTGCTGCCGCGCCTGACACCGTTTGCCCTGGGCGCACTGCTGGCGCTGTACGAACACAAGATCTTCGTGCAAGGTCTGATCTGGGGCATCAACCCCTTTGACCAATGGGGCGTGGAATACGGAAAAGTACTGGCCGGCGGCATCATGGACGAGCTGGCCGGTGCAAAACCCATTCAAGACAGCCACGACGCATCGACCACCCACTGGATTCGTACGTTCAAAAACTAAAACACAAACCTCGCACACCTTGTCTGCCGGGGACTGACTCCAGAGCGCATAGCCCTAGGAACCGGCGCTAGCACCAGACCAGCAGAACCCGCGGCAAGAATTTCCCTGTTTACGGGGTTTTCCCTTAACGTCTGCCAAAACCCGTCAATAGGCTCTTATTTTTCACGGGTTTTCCCTGGCTTATAGGCAGTTTCTTGGGTCCTGTATATGGATTCAAGTATGGGCTGCCGCCTGCACTCCTTTACATTGGTGTTGTTCCATACAACAACTCATCCAATATACGGAGACATTCCATGGGTACGAGCTCTACCAGCGCACCCGTTGACGAACGGTTACCAAACGGGAAACTTGCCGTCCTCGGCCTGCAGCACGTTCTGGTGATGTACGCCGGAGCGGTAGCGGTTCCGCTGATTGTGGGCCGCGCACTGAACCTCTCGTCCGAAGAGGTATCCATCCTGATTGCCGCCGACCTGTTCGTATGCGGTCTGGTGTCCATTATCCAGTCGCTGGGTTTTACCCAGTATTTCGGTATCAAATTGCCCGTCATGATGGGCGTGACCTTCGCTGCGGTGGGGCCTATGGTGTCCATGGCGCAAGCCAACCCAGGGCACGAAGGGGCGCAGATGCTGTTTGGTACAGTGATAGGCGCAGGGATCATTACGATGATCATCGCGCCGGCAGTCAGCAAGATGCTGCGCTTTTTCCCACCCGTGGTAACCGGCACGATTATCGCCATGATCGGCATTACGCTGATGCGGGTGGGCATCAACTGGATTTTTGGCAACCCCGTAGGCCCAACGGCACCGGCCGTCGTCAATCCTGACCATCTGGCCTGGTTGCAACACGCCCAATCGGCCGCCGCCATGCCCGGCTCGGCCGTGCCGCCGCCGCCCGATGGCCTGTCCCTGCGTGCAACAGTGCCCAACCCACGCTATGCAGATCTGACCGGACTGGGCGTGGCCACTATCGTGCTGGTGTCCATCTTGCTGATCGCCAAGTTCTGCAAGGGTTTCCTAGCCAATGTCGCCGTGCTGCTGGGCATTGTCATCGGTGCCGTGGTCGCCTCCTTCATGGGCATCATGACCTTCGAAAAAGTGGCCAAGGCCGACTGGGTGGATCTGGTGTTGCCCTTTCACTTCGGCATGCCCAAGTTCGAGATTCTGCACATTGCCACCATGACGCTGGTCATGATTGTGGTGCTGATCGAATCGACCGGCATGTTCCTGGCGCTGAGCGACATGACAGGCAAAAAAGTGGACCAAAAGGACCTGGCGCGCGGTCTGCGCACCGATGGCCTGGGTACGCTGTTGGGCGGCATCTTCAACACCTTCCCCTACTCCAGTTTTTCGCAAAACGTAGGTCTGGTCGCCGTCACCGGCGTGCGCAGCCGCTTTGTGTGCGTAGCCGGGGGCATCATCCTGGTGGTGCTGGGCCTGTTGCCCAAAATGGCCGCCCTGGTCGAGTCCCTGCCCACGGTGGTGCTCGGCGGCGCAGGCATCGTCATGTTCGGCATGGTGACCGCTACCGGCATCCGCATCCTGTCGGGCGTGGACTACAAGACTAACCGCAACAACTCCATGATCGTGGCGATTTCGATTGGCGTAGGCATGATTCCGCTGGTGGCCCCCAATTACATGCAGTGGATGCCGCACGCCATCCACCCGCTGATCGAGTCGGGCATCTTGCTGACCTCGATGGCCGCCGTTCTGCTGAACCTGTTCTTTAACGGTGCCAAAGAAGACCCGCATGCCGCTATCGAAGCAGCCAAGCACGCAGAAGCCTAAGCATGCCGACGGCCGCCATCCGCACACCGTGTCCTGAAAGCGGCCAGACACAAAGAAAGTGATCCACTGTTTTTTCAAGCCGACCTATCGCATCAGCGGAAGGTCGGTTTTTTTTGTCTGGACGATTCGGCATTAGCCAGCAAGCACGTACCGTCTTGTGCCCAAAACCCTGCCTCCTAGGGTAATTCCCCCCACACCTTCTCTTGTTTTAGGCTTAAACATCTCTTAGTCTGTGTTTATATGCAAGTGCATAGAAATAGACATTCAAAGACTGGAGACAAACATGAAGGTAGCGGTATTAGGTGGCGGACACGGTTGTTACGCGGCGGCAGCCGACCTGAGTGAACAAGGCCACCACGTGCGCCTGTGGCGCCGCGACACGGCCCAGCTCCAGCCCTTGCTGGACAAGCCTGTCATTACCCTGAAGGACGAACGCGGCGAACGCGAAATCGCCATCGCCCAGGTCTGCGCCGATATCGGCCAGGCCATTGCCGGTGCCGATCTGGTGCTGATTCCTTCACCCGCCATCGCTCAGCGCGACATTGCCCGCCTGATGGCCCCGCACCTGAGCGACGGTCAGGTCGTGTTCCTGCCGCCTGGCACCTTCGGCTCCTTCCTGATGAGCGAGATCGTGCGCGAACACGGCAATACGGCAGACGTCAGCTGGGCCGAAACCGGCACACTGCCCTGGCTGGCACGCAAACACGGCGACACCGTCATCAACATCACCACCCGCGCTACGCGCCTGCCTACCGGCGTCTATCCGGCCCGCAACACCGACCATGCGCTGACTGTCATTGCCCAGGCCTTCCCATCGGTAGAACGCTGCGAGGACGCCCTGTCCGGTGCACTGATGAATGCCGGCCCCATTATCCACCCACCGCTGATCCTGATGAACGCCGGCCCTCTGGAACACTTCCCGGCATGGGACATCCACAACGAAGGCACGCAGCCATCGGTGCGCGCGGTCACGACGGCGTTGGACAACGAGCGCATGCGCGTACGCGAAGCCCTGGGCTATGGCGCGCCGCACTTCCCGCTGTCCGACCACTACGAGAATGACCAGTGGATGTACGGCGACCGCTCCTCGCACGCCAAACTGGTCAAGAGCGGCGACTGGCGCGAAAAAATCGATTTGCAGGAACACCGCTATATGCGTGAGGACACCATGCTGGGACTGGCTTTCCTGGCATCGGTCGCCGAATGGGCCCAGGTGGATGCCCCTGTCACTTGCGGACTGCTGGCCGTGGCCGGTGCCGTGGTCGGACAGGACTTGCGTCAGGGTGAACGCACTCTGGGAGCCTTGGGCCTGAATGGCCTGTCCCGCACACAGATGCAGGAACTGCTGACCGAAGGGCGCGCCTGATGAATGCCCCCGCCCCCATCACGACAATTGTGGCGGTGGGCGCGGGTCGCATGGGCCGGGGCATTGCCCTGGCCTACGCACTGCGCGGCCATGCCGTCACCTTACTGGACTTCAAACAGCGCAATCCAGCTGACAGCGCCCGGCTGGAAGCCGACATACAACAGGAACTGCGCGCCACGTTGGAACAACTGGCCCAGCTGGGACTGTTTCCCGACCACGAGACACCGGACCATCTGGCTCGCGTCTCGGTAGCTCGCCTGGAGCAGGCCCCCCATGTATTAGCCAGCGCCGATCTGGTCTACGAAGGCGTACCCGAGACCTTGGATGCCAAGCGCGATGCGCTGGGTCGTATTAGCCGGCACGTGCGCCCCCAGACCCTGATCGCCTCCACCACCTCGACAATGCTGGCCTCGGACCTGGCTCCTATGGTCAGCCACCCCGAGCGTTTTTTGAATGCGCACTGGCTCAATCCAGCCTTTCTGATTCCGCTGGTGGAAATCAGCGCCCACCCCGGTACCAGCCAGGAGACGCTGGAGCGGCTGCGCGCCAATCTGGAGTCCATAGGCAAAGTACCGGTGGTCTGCGGCTGCCACCCCGGCTTCATTGTGCCCCGCCTGCAGACTCTGATCATGAACGAAGCCGCGCGCATGGTGGACGAAGGCGTGGCCAGCGCTGCCGATATCGACAAGGCTACGCGTTATGGACTGGGTTTCCGCTTTGCCAGCATAGGCGTGCTGGAGTTTATCGACTACGGCGGCAACGACATTCTGTACCACGCGGGCAATTACCTGGCCCGCAACCTGGACCCACACCGCTACGCCGTGCCCGAGATCATCGCCCGCCACATGGAAAGTGGGCGCAACGGCCTGCGCAGCGGGCAGGGTTTTCACGATTACCCGGCTGAGCAGCAACAGGCGTACCGCCGCGATGTGCTGGCACGCGTTCTGGGCATGCTGCGCCATGTCGGGCTGGCACCGTCCGGTGCCGACCATACCGCCAAGGAGACACAGGAATGAAAAAACACGCTGCACTGCTGTTTACCCTTATTGCCTGCCAGAATCTGGCGCAGGCCCAGGATATACCCACCTTGCGCGTGGGCTGGACCATCCCCGGCGAAGAAGCCAAATACCTGATGGCCAAGCGTCCCGAGCTGTTTCCCAATCTGGGCAAAACCTACCAGATCCAGTGGACCCAGTTCCAGGGCACCTCGCCCATGGTGCAGGCCATGCGGGCCAATGTGCTGGACTGTGCCACGATGGCCCCCATGTCGCTGGCTAACGGCGCGATCGAAAGCGGTCTGAAGGCGTATATCGTGGCCCAGCATGTCCATTCCGACGAAGGCCACTTCTCGGTCTACTGGGCCGTGAAAGACGACAGCCCCATCAACAGCGCCGCCGACCTGAAGGGCAAGGTCATCGGTACCAATGCCTACGGCGCGGGGGTGTACTTCGACATGCTGCTGTGGCTGCGCCAACACGGGATAGACCCGGACAAAGACGTCAAAATCGTGGAAACAGGCTTCCCTCCGGCTGCCGACGCGATTCGCAGCGGACGTATCGCCGCCGGTCCGATGGCGCAACCCTTTGCGCTGCTGAACGAAGAAAAAGGCGGGCTGCGCAAGCTGTTTTCGCTGTCCGAAGTCGCCAGCCCTTCCGTACAGATTTTCGAGGGATGCAGCCAGCAATACAGCGACGCCCACCCGCAGGTCGTGCGTGCCTATGTCCAGGACATGAAACACGCCATGGACCTGATGAACAAAGACCCATCGCTGGCTGTGGAGGTGACCTCGCAAGTGACGCGCGCCCCTAAGGAGCTGCTGTCCAAGTACCTGTTTACCGACAAGGACTTTGCCCGCGTACCCGATATGCAGCCAAATCTGGAGTCCATCCAGAAAACCTACGATCGCTATCACCAGGCCGGCTTCCTGAAGCAAGCGCTGAATGTGCAGGACTTCTACCGGGCCGATCTGCGCGAGGACACGCCATGATTGAACTGGACGGTGTGGGCAAGACCTTCAGCACGCGCCGTGGCAGTTCGCACACGGCGCTACGCGACATTACCCTGGACATTCCGGCTGGACGCTTTGTGTCCATTCTGGGGCCCAGCGGCTGCGGCAAAAGCACCCTGCTGTACATGCTGGGCGGCTTTGAGTCCTGCAGCAGCGGCCAGATCCGCGTCAAGGGCAAGCCGGTCAATGGCCCCGGCCCGGATCGCGGGCCGGTCTTTCAGGAATACGCCCTGTTCCCCTGGAAAACCGTACTGGGCAACGTCGCCTACGGCATGCAAGAACAGGGCGTGCCGCGCCGTCAGGCCGAAGAGCGCGCCCGCCAATGGCTGGACAAGGTCAAGCTGGGGCCCTATGCCTCTTTTTACCCGCGCGAACTGTCCGGCGGCATGCGCCAGCGCGCCGCCATTGCCCGCACCCTGGCCTATGAACCAGGCATCCTGCTGATGGACGAGCCTTTCGGAGCCCTGGATGCGCACACCCGCGTCAATCTGCAGACAGAACTGCTGACCCTGTGGGAACAGTTGCGCAATACCGTAGTGTTCGTCACGCACGGGGTGGACGAGGCCGTGTTCCTGTCCGACACGGTCGTGGTCATGACCGGTTCGCCCGGCCGGATCAAGGAAGTGGTAGACATAGACTTGCCACGGCCACGGATACGTTCAGAATTGCTGCGCAACCCGATCTACCAGGACACCATCATCCGCTTGGAGCAATCGCTGATGGCAGAGGCCCATCCATGAACGCGCAGCGCTGGTACGAAAACCGCTGGATCACCCTGCTCCTGGCCGCCGCCCTGGTGCTGCTGGCCTGGGCCGGACTGGCCCGCTGGGTCGGGCTGGACTCCTTTCCCGGCCCCGGCCCGGCCCTGCGCGAATTACCGGCCCTGATCACCGATCCCACCGCCTGGTCAGCCATCCTGCAATCGGTAGGCCGTATGTTCGCCGGCTACGGCCTGGCGCTGATCGTGGCCATACCGCTGGGTCTGGCGATGGGCCGCAGCCGTCTGATCTATACGCTGTTCTACCCATTGGTGGCGCTGGCCTACCCCATGCCCAAGGCGGCGCTGATGCCCATCCTGATGCTATGGTTCGGCCTGGGCGATTTCTCCAAGATCCTGGTGATTGCCATGGGCGTGTCCCTGCCGCTGCTCTATCACAGCTACCACGGGGCTTGCCGCATCGAGCCCAAGCTGGTCTGGGTAGCCCAGTCCATGGGCATGGGGCCGCTGGCCCGCCTGGGCAAAGTCGTGCTGCCGGCGGCGCTGCCGGAGGTCATGATCGGCTGCCGGGTCGGCGTGGTCATGGCGCTGATCGTGATGGTGTCCTCGGAGATGATTGCCCGCCAGGAAGGCATAGGCAATTTGCTCTTTACCTCTATGGATATGGCGCAGTACCCCACCGTCTACGCCGTCATCGTGCTGCTGGCCGCGCTGGGCATTGTCTGCGATGCGCTGTTCGAGCAGGTACGCAAGCGTTGCACGCGCTGGTACGACTCGGCACAGGCCCTGATCGACAAGGGATAAACACATGACTAGCAAAACCTTACCTTGCACCCGTCTGGAACCACGCCCCGCAGCCGCTTCCATGCCCACGCGGCGCTGGAATCTGTCTGGCCTGTCGCTGTGCATCAGCCCGGCGCTACTGCTGATCGTCTGGGAGCTGGCGACGCGCCTGGGCTGGGTCAGCCCGCAATTACTCCCCGCGCCCTCGGCCATCGTGCTGCGCCTGCTGGAGCTGGCCACCGAAGCGGACTTCTGGCGCAATCTGGGCCTCACCGTCTATCGCCTGCTTTGCGGCCTGTTGATCGCGTCAGTGCTGGGCGTGGTGCTGGCCCTGGCCGCGCAGCTATCGCGCTGGAGCGCGCTGCTGCTCGATGCGCTGATCCGACTGCTGGCCCCCATTCCCAAGATCGCGCTGTATCCGGCACTGATCCTGATTTTGGGTTTCGAGAGCGCATCCAAGATTTCCCTGGTGGTGTCGGATGCAATCTTCCCTGTGCTGATGGCCAGTTGGGTAGCCGCTCAGACCGTGGACCGCAAGCTGATCTGGTCTGCACGCGCCGCTGGCACCTCGCGCGCCGCCTGTCTGTGGAAAGTCGTGCTACCCGCCATCTGCCCGACGGTATTGGCCGGCGTGCGCGTGGCCGGGGTCATTGCCTGCGTAGTGGTATTTCTGGCCGAAATGATCGCCTCCACCGACGGCCTGGGCCATATGCTGACGGCCGCCGCTCGCAGCTACCGCATCACCGACATGTTTGTGCCACTGGTCTGGATCTGCCTGCTGGGCTTTGCATTGAATCTGACGATTGCCGCCTTGCAGCGCAAGGTGGATCATACAGGCTGACACAGCCACTCGCCCGGCTGCGACCACAGACGTAGCCGGGACTTTGCAGGCCCGCTCCGCCAGCACCGGGGAGCAGGCCTGCTTTTTTACCATTGCGTGGAATTTGAACTCATGACGACCCCTTCCCTGGCTGGCGCTCCCACCGACGCCTATACCGGGCACGATACGTTTATCCCTTATCTGCTGAACCGCACGACCTCGGCGCTGAATGCCGACTTCCAGATTCTGCTGCGCAGCCACGACCTGACCTTGCTGCACTGGCGCGTGCTGGCTTTTCTGAACGAGACCGACGGCCTGGGCGTCAGCACCCTGGCCCAGTACACCGACGTAGACCAGACCACGCTGTCGCGCGCCCTGGTGGTCATGGAAAATGCCGGCTACATTTCCCGCCGACCCTGTAAACAGGATCAGCGCATGGTACTGGTCCACATCCAACAGCAAGGGCGGGAACATTTCCTGCACGTGCTGCCGGCCGCGCTGGACATACACCGACGCGCCATCCAGGGCTTTTCGCCCCAGGAACTAACACAGTTACGCCAGTTCCTGAGCCGCATCCGCGCCAACATCAACGGGGAAACGACCTGATCGGGGCCTCAAACCATCATCCCTTCATCGGGCCGATGGCCGAGCCAGTCGTTATAAAGCCGTTCAGGACGGGGACTGACCCGTCCTGAACGGCTCGCAACAGCCACCTGCTCGACCGATTGACATGTGCCAGCAAGGAATGGCTTGCCGCACTGGATACCTTGGCGATTGCGGGACAGCACCATTTAAACCAAGTGAAGCGATGCTGTTTTCTTGAGATGGGCCTGGGCGGGCCGGCGGGCGAGTCAGGGACTTCGCCTTGTCAGGACGTTGAAGCGGGGTGCAAGGGGCGTGCTGTTCGAGGAGCACGCTTGCGGTTCGTCCGGGGGACGAGCCGCGCTCCGAGTTCACGCACCGCCCGCGCCAGCGTCCCGACAAGGGCACCCGTGCGCAGCACGGGCGAAGTACCCAGCCAAGCCGGCCCGCCCAGGCCCATCTCAAGAAAACTGGACGTTCTCCATGCCTGCCCCAAAAAACCCTTTCAAGACACAAAACTCTTAAGCATCACGCTTTTATCTGAAGGCACATCCGCCCCGACAAAATCCGCTACTCAACTCCGATGCCATACCTAGGCTTTATTTACATGGCAAAAGCTCCTAAAATGATAATGATTAACATTTAGTCGAGCATCCGCACACTCTGAAGCGGTAATCAGAAACGCGGTCGCCTGTCTTGCGGAATAAAAATTCGTGACCTCCTCCTCGCTTAGTGCTGGCCGTCGCCAGCTCTTGTTGGCTGCAGCAGCCAGCCCCCTGCTGTTTGGCGTGCCGCGCCTGCTGCGCGCCCAGGATGCCCCCCTGAAGATAGCTTTGCTGACCTCCCTGTCTGGCCCGTTTGCCGCGCTGGGCGAGAGCATGCGCGCCGGCCTGGAGCTGATGCTGCAACAGTGCAACTACGAAATGGGCGGGCGCAAAGTGCAGTTACTGGTCGAGGACGACCACGGCAAGCCCGACGAAGCCATACGCAAAGTGCGCAAACTGATCGCACGGGACCAGATCGACATTCTGGGCGGTGTCATCAGCGCCAATATCGCCTTGGCAATCCGGGACATCGTGCACGATGCGCAACTGCCGACCTTTATTTCCAACGCCGCCGCCAACGCACTGGCGCGTGAAGCAGCCAGCCCCTATGTGTTCCGGCCCACCAAGACCAGTTGGATGCTGGGCCACACCGGCGGGCTCTGGACTTACGAACACATCGAAAAATCCGGCGGCCTCACCCTGGCTTCGGACTACACCGCGGGCCGCGAATACATCGAAGACTTCGCCCACACCTACCAGGAACAGGGTGGCGCACTGGGCGAACGCATCTGGACGCCGCTGGGCACGCCGGATTTTGCGCCCATCATCATGAATCTGGCGGCCCGCAACCCCAAATTCGTCTACACCTTTCTGGCCGGTTCGGACGCCGTGCGTTTTCACCAGCAAATGCAGGATTATCAACTGCACGGCAAAATCCAGATCATCGGCCCCGGCGCGCTTTACGACCAGGAAGATGTCGTCACTGCCGTAGGCCAAGCCGCCCTGGGCGGGGTCAGCACATTTCACCAATCGCCCGGCGCAGCGGGTGCGCAGGACTTTGTGGCTGCCTACCAGGCCGCCCGTGGTCGCCTGCCCGGCGAGGCCAGCACCTCGGGCTATGTCACCGGCCAGGTCATCAAGGCCGGCCTGGATGCCGTCAAGGGGGAGCTATCCAACAAGCTTGCCTTTAAACAGGCTCTGCTGGACCAACCCATAGACACCGCCTTCGGGCCGCTGCAATTCGATCCGCGCAACAATCAATCCATCCTGGACATCTATGTGAACGAAGTGCGCCAGGATGCGCAGGGCCGCCCCTTCAATACGGTCGTACACACCTACTCCCGCATCCAGGACCCCGGCCCGCGCAGCTGAGCATCGCCTTGTCTTACTTTCTGCTTCAAGTTCTTAACGCCCTGTCCTTCTCGGCTCTGCTGATGTTGGCAGGGCTGGGGCTGTCCCTGGTGCTCAGCATGATGAACTTCATCAACCTGACCCACGGTTCATTTTTCCTGCTGGGCGGCTATATCGGCGTGCAGTGGCTGGCCTCGGGAGCCCCCTGGTGGCTGGCCTTTCCAGCGGCCTTCGTGCTGTGCGCCCTGACCGGCTGGCTGTTGAACCAGTTTCCGTTTCGCCAGTTTTACCAGCGCCCCCACCTGATGCAGGTGCTGCTGACCTACGGCCTGTCCGTCATCTTTGCCGATCTGATGCGCTGGGGCTTTAGCGCCGACACCCTCTCGCCTGTGCTCCCCCAGGCGCTGCGCGGCGGCGTATGGATTCTGGGCCTGCCTTTTCCGACCTACCGCCTGTTCCTGATCGTGGCCGGACTGGCCCTGGCCCTGCTGTTCTGGCTGCTGCTGGACCGCACGCTATGGGGCGCGGCCATACGCGCCTGCGTGCAGGATGCCCAGATCGTCGAAACCCTGGGCCTGGATTCACGCCGTCTGTTTGCCATCGGCATGGCCTTGTCCACCGGGCTGGCCGGACTGGGCGGGGCGCTGGGTGCCGGCATGCTGTCTGTCTACCCCGGCCTGGACGAAGAAATTTTGCTGCTGGCTCTGCTGGTCGTGGTGGTAGGCGGCCTCAACTCCGTGCGCGGCACCCTGTTGTGCGCCCTGATCCTGGGCTTTGTCAGCACCTTCGCCCGCATGTGGGTGCCATCTTTTGCCAATGCCGCCACGCTGGCGGCCATGCTGGGCATGCTGCTCATCTGGCCGCGTGGCCTGGGTGGCCCTGTCGCGCGCCAAGTCTGAATGAATTCCCGACCCTCTTTTCCGCTGCCGTCCTGGCTCTGGCCCGTCCTGGCCTGTCTTGCGCTACTCAGCAGCGCCGCCTGGGGCGACCCTTTTCTGTGGCGTTTCGCCACCGAAACCTTGCTGATCGGCTGCGCCGTGCTCAGCATCAATCTGCTGATCGGCTACGGCGGTCTGGTCACGCTGGGCCACGGTGCCGTTTTTGGCTTTGCAGGCTATGCTGCCGCCATTGCCAGTCAATGGCTGGGTGCAGGCCTGCCTGTGGTGCTGTTGATCGGCGTTCTGGCCGGGCTGCTGCTCTCGGCCTTGATGGCGCTGGTCAGCATGCGCACCTCGGAGCTGTTTTTTCTGGTCGCTACCCTGGTTGCCGGACAGATGGTCTGGGAAATCGCCTTTCGCTGGCGCGCCGTAACTGGCGGAGCGGACGGCCTGCGCGGCTTTCCGCGCCTGAGCCTGGGCGATCTGCCTTTAAGCGCCCCCTACACCCTGATGGTTCTGGCCTTGATCCTGGCCTTGTCGTGCTGGCTGCTGTTGCGCTCCTTCAGTCGCGCCCCGATTGGACTGGCACTTGTGGGCCTGCGCGACCAGCCGCTGCGCATGGCCGCCCTGGGCTATCAGGCCTGGCGCATCCGCCTGGCCGCTTTTCTGGCCGCCGGAGCCGCCACCGGCGCGGCCGGCAGCCTCTATCCCTTCGTCAACCAATACGTCAGCCCCCAGCAAGTTCACTGGAGTTTCTCGGCCACGCTCATCATCATGGGCGTAATCGGCGGCATACGCACCTGGCGCGGGGCCTTCATCGGCGCGACGGTCTACCTATTCGCGCAGACCTACCTCAGTTCATATACCGACCGCTGGCAATTGCTGGTGGGCCTGATTTTCGTGGCTACGGTGCTTTTCATGCCCAACGGCCTGGCCGAACGCCGCCGGAAGCTCTCATGAACGCTTTATTAAGCCTGCATAGTGTCTGCCTGCGCGTGGGCGGGCTGGATATCCTGAACGAGGTCAGCCTGGAGCTGCACGCCGGCGAGACACTGGGCCTGATCGGTCCGAACGGCGCGGGCAAGACCACCTTGTTCAATATCATCAACGGTATGGCGCACGCAACGAGCGGACAGGTGCTGTTCGATGGCGTGGACCTACGGACACGCAGCCCCATTGAACGCGCGCAGCAAGGTCTGGTGCGCAGTTTCCAGACCAGCCGCATTTTTCCCGAACTAAATCTGTTGCAGAACCTGGCCCTGGCCATTCGTACCCGCCAGGGCGGAGCCTACCGCTGGTGGGGTGGCAACGCCGCGCGCCGCAACAGCGATGCCGCCGCCCACACCTTGCTGGAACACAGCACCCTGGCTGGCCGCGGCCATACCCTGGCCCGCAACCTGTCCTACGGCGAACAACGCATTCTGGACCTGCTGATCGCCCTGGCCCAACAACCACGCGTGCTGTTGCTGGACGAGCCGACCGCCGGCCTGTCCGAATCCGAGGCGCAGGCAGTCATGGCGTTGGTGCATGCCATGCGCGGCCAATGCGCCGTGCTGCTGATCAGCCACGATATCGATATCGTATTCCGGGAGTGCGACCGCATCGCCGTGTTGTCCTCGGGCGTCTTGCTGACAGCCGGCACACCCCACGATGTGCGCCGCGACCCCGGTGCACGCCAGGCTTACCTGGGCGAACTGGCCCTGGAGACAGCATGAATCCGGACCTGAGCCTGACGGCCATGTCGGCCCGCTACGACAATGCCGACGTTCTGCAAGACATCTCGCTGGACATCCCAGCCGGCCAATCCGTGGCCCTGTTGGGGCGCAACGGTGCCGGCAAAACCAGCCTGCTACACAGCCTGTTCAATATGGGGCCGCAATGGCGCGGCCAGATCCGCATCAAAGGACAGGAAGTTGCAAACTGGCCCACGCACCGTATTGCCCGGCTGGGCATGGCGTTGGTGCCGCAAGGCCGGGGACGCTTCCCGACGCTAACGGTTGCCGAAAGCCTGCGTCTGTCCGGCCTGGCGCGCCGCATGCGCGCAGACGATGCCTGGACGCTGGAGCGCATCTACACCACCATGCCGCGCCTGTTCGAGCGCCGCCAATCGTCTTGCGCGGCTCTGAGCGGCGGCGAACGGCAGTTGCTGGCGCTGGCCCGCGCCCTGCTGACCCAATCGTCCATCCTGCTTCTGGACGAGCCCAGCGAAGGGCTGGCCCCCATGACCATCGAGGACACCCTGCTGCCACAATTGCAGCAGCTGCGCCGCGAAGGCATTACCGTACTGCTGGCCGAACAGAATCTAAGCCTGGCCCTGCGGTTGGCCGACCGCGCTCTGCTGTTAGGACATGGGCAACTGGTCTACGACGGCTGCGCCGAACAACTGCGCCAGAACAGTGACCTGTTGCACCGCCACCTGGGCATCTAAGCGCACCATGTCGCCGCGCCTGTTCATGCTGCCGGTACCGCTGCCGTCCAGTCTGCTGCCCTGGATGCAAGCCCAGGTGCCCGACAGCACCCTGGCCCGCATCGCCCGGCTGCGTCGTACCGCCGACCAGCACCTGAGCCTGCTGGCCCATGCCGCCCTGCGCCACCTGCTGGCACCACTGCTGGGCTGCGCCGCCCGCGACATCCCCATGCGCAGCCTGCCGCACGGCAAGCCTGTTCTGGACATGGCCCGGCCCGAACTGCACTTTAGCCTGTCGCACAGCGGTCAGCGCGTGCTGCTGGGCATAGCGGGCCAGCCGTTGGGCGTGGACATCGAAGCCACCCATGTGCCCGTAGACGCCGCCCTGCCCGCACTGTGCAGCCTGCCCGCCGAACTGCACTGGCTACATAGCGACCTAGACTTCTATGCCCTATGGTGCGCCAAGGAAGCCGCCCTGAAACAAGCGGGGACCGGCTTGAGCATAGGCCCAAAGGAGTTGATGTTGGACAGACACCCAAACCTGGGGTGCTCCGTACAATCGCCCCACTCGGTGTTAAACGGCCTGCATGTGTGCAGCCGCACGCCTGAACCAGGGTACGCGGCCGCACTTTGCCTGCAGCAGACTTTGCCAGTCTGGTGTATCGAGCGCCTGGAACCGGAACAACTGCCCGACAGTCGGTTAGGTTCCAACGCTTAATGAGTACGGCACCTGATTGCATAGTGGCCGTTACGCCGACGACCGCACACAAGCCGGATGAAATCGGCCGCTGCAAACACCTTTTGCCCGCCTTCCCGCCAAGCCGAGGACAAGGCCGGAGTTCTTCACAAGTCTTTCTTTTTATGTAATAGTTCTCATTATAATGATGACATCTATTCCTGTTGAACAAGTCTGGCCCGATAACTTTGCCCAACGCTATCGCGAGGCCGGCCACTGGCAAGGCGAAACCTTCGGTGCCTTGTTGCGCACGCGTGCCCAACGCCACCCCGAACGCGAAGCCATTATCGGCGGCCAACAACGCTGGACGTATGGGGCGCTGGATCACTATGCCAGCCAGATTGCGGCCGGGTTGCTGCAGGCGGGATTGCGCAAAGGCGACCGGGTTCTGGTGCATCTGCCCAATATCCCCGAATTCGTCAGCGTGGTGTTCGGCCTTTTTCGCGCCGGCCTGCTGCCGGTTTACGCCCTTCCCGCACACCGCATCACCGAAATAGCGCATTTTGCCAACAGCGCACCGGTGCGCGCCTACATCGGCGTGGATCAGCATGCAGGCTTCGATTATTTGCCGCTGGTGCGCGAACTGCGCGACCGCTGCCCACAAGTAGAACAGGTCTACATCGTGGGCCAGGCACAGGAATTTACGTCGCTGGCACAGTTGCAAGCCAGTGCGTCCGATGCTGATGTGCCGGTGTCGGCTGCCCAACCTTCGGATGTCGCCTTTTTGCAGATTTCGGGCGGCAGCACGGGGCTATCCAAACTCATTGCGCGCACGCACGACGACTATATTTACACCTTGCGCGAAAGCGCCCGGATCGCCGGCCTGAACGAATCCAGCGTGTTCCTGGGCGCGCTACCGATTGCGCACAATTTCCCCATGAGCTCGCCCGGCTTCCTGGGCGCGCTGTATGCGGGCGGCAAGGTAGTACTGAGCCCCGCGCCCAGTCCCGACGCCTGCTTCGGACTGATCGAACGCGAAGGCGTTACCGATACCAGTCTGGTGCCGCCACTGCTGCTGTTGTGGCTGGATGCGGCGGGCAAAAGCGCGGCTCGCCTGGACAGCTTGAAGGTCATACAGGTGGGCGGTGCCAAACTGAACGCCGAGGTCGCCAAGCGCGTTCGCCCCACCTTGGGCGTCACCTTGCAGCAGGTGTTCGGCATGGCCGAAGGGCTGGTCAACTACACACGCCTGGACGACCCAGAAGACACTATCATTCATACACAGGGCCGTCCCATCAGCCCGGACGACGAAATCCTGATCGTGGACGACCGCGGCCAGCCCGTAGCGCCCGGCCAGACCGGCTACCTGCTGACGCGCGGCCCCTACACGATCCGTGCTTACCACAACAACCCGGCAGCCAATGCGCGCTCTTTTACCGAGGACGGCTTTTACCGTACGGGCGATATGGTTCGCATGACGCCCGAAGGCTATCTGGTGGTGCAGGGGCGCGCCGGCGACCACATCAACCGCGCCGGCGAAAAGATCTCTGCCGAAGAAATCGAAGATCACCTGCTGGCTCACCCGAACGTATTCGACGCCGCTGTGGTGTCGGTGCCCGACGAGTTCCTGGGCGAACGCAGTTGTGCCTTCATCATTCCCAAACACGAAAAGCCGCGCGCGGTCGAACTGAAAAAATGGATACGCAGCCGCGGTCTGGCCGACTTCAAAGTGCCTGACCAGATCGTTTTCGTGGACAAGTTCATGGAAACCGCCGCCCTGAAGATCAGCCGCAAAGAGCTGCGCGCCGCACTGCGCCAGCAACTGGAAAACACAGTACAAGAATGACCATGAACCACTCGATTACCCTGGAGCGCATGCGACAGGACATTGCAGCCATGCTGCACGAAGATCCCCAAGACGTGCTGGACGACGACAACTTGATGGACCTGGGCCTGGACTCGATGCGCGTCATGACGTTGGCCACCCGTTGGCGCCAGGCCGGCGCACCCATCGAATTCTCGGAGATGGCCTCGGTCGTCACCCTGGGCCAATGGTGGGCGCTGATCGAACGCGCCCAGCAGAACGCCCGCTGATTCATCCGTTGCACACATCCCGCGATGCCTGTCCCGATTGCCGATCTCCCTCTGCGCCCGCTGACTGAAGCCCAGGAAGGACTGTGGTACGCCCAGCGCCTGGACCCGCTCAACCCCGTATTCAATACCGGCCACTGCACGCAGATCCGCTCACCGCTGGACCTGGCCCTGTTTACCCATGCCGTCAACACCACGCTGGCCGAGGCCGACGCCCTGGCGCTGCGCATGGTGGACACGCCCGATGGGCCACGCCAGTATCTCTGCGCGGCATCGCGCATCACACTGGAAATACAGGACCTGTCGGACACACAGGGTGCCGGCGAACAGGCCCAGCGTATGGTGCAGGCCGACTTGCACACCCCGCTGGACCCCACGCAAGCACCTCTGGCCCGCCACATATTGTTTATCCTCGGTCCGGATCACTACTTGTGGTATCAACGCATACACCACCTGGCGGCCGACGGTTACGGCATGGCCCTGATCGAAGCCCGCGTGGTCAAGCTATATCAGGCCCTGCTGCAGCAAAGCACCGATCGGGGCGAGGCGCTGCTGCCCTTTGCGCAATGGCAGCAGGACGATCTGGCCTACAGGCAATCCGAACGCCGCGCCAAGGACCGTCAGTTCTGGCAAGATGCGCTGGCCAGCGCCGAACCGGCCCAGAGCCTAGCCGAATCCCAGGCCCTCAGCGATCATCGCTTCTTAATAGCGCGCGCGCCCGTCGCCCCCGTGCTGACAGAAAAGCTGCAAGCACTGTCGCAACGTATAGACATCAGTTGGCCCGACGTCCTGACTGCACTGACGGCCGCCTATGTGCGCCGCCATACACGCCAGGACGACTGTATCGTGGGGGTGCCCTGGATGGGCCGCTTGGGCAATGTCAGCGCGCGCGTCGTGGCCACCGTCATGAATGTGACGCCGCTGCGCCTGCAGATCGACGAGTCCCAGCCGCTGGACCGGTTTTTGATCGACACCGCCAAGGCCTTGCGCCAGACTCGCCGCCACGGCCGCTACCGCAGCGAACAACTGCGCCGCGACCTGGGCCTGCTGGGTGGCATGCGCCGCCTGCATGGCCCCATCATCAATGTGCTGCCCTTTGATGCGCCCTACGCGCAGGCCGGCCTGAACGCCAGCCAGACCGTACTGTGCGCCGGCCCGGTCGAAGACTTGAACTTCACCTTTCGCGCCCAGCCGGACGCCGGCGGCATGCGCCTGGAAGTCGAGGCCAATCCACGCCTGTACAGCCAGGAGCAGATCCAGGCCCACCTGCAACGCCTGGAACAGTTCCTGATTCGCGCCTTGCAGGCCGACACGCTTTGCGCCGTGCCCACCCTGACCGAGGCCGAGCACCGCCACTGGATAGAAACCGTCAACCAGACCGCTCATCCCGTACCCGAAACCACGCTCTGGGCGCTGATCGAAACACAGCTGCGCAGTCGGCCCGAACAGCCCGGCCTGGAGTTCGAGGGCCAGACCCTCAGCTACGCCCAGATCGACCGACAAACCGCCAATCTGGCCGCCCAACTGCGTCAGGCAGGCGTGCAAACCGGGGATATCGTAGCCGTGGCCCTGCCGCGTTCGCTGGATCTGGTGCTGTCGCTGCTGGCCATACACCGGGCCGGTGCCGGCTATCTGCCCCTGGACCCACAACAGCCGCAGGAGCGTCTGAACGCCATCTTGCAGGCCGCCCAACCGCGTCTGCTGCTGGCCCAGGCGGGCTGCACCTTGCAAGCCCCGGTTCTGGTGCCTCGCCCGCAAGACCCGACCGCGACAGCGGCCTGGACGCCTGCCGGTCCGCACGACCCGGCCTACATCATCTACACCTCGGGTTCGACCGGCGCGCCCAAAGGGGTGTTGATCAACCACGATGCTATCGTCAACCGCTTGCTGTGGATGCAAGCGCACTACCGCATCGGTCCAGACGACCGCATTCTGCAAAAAACCCCGGCAACCTTCGACGTGTCGGTCTGGGAGTTCTTTTTGCCCTTCATCAGCGGTGCTACGCTGGTGGTCGCGCCGCCGGACGCGCACAAAGACCCCGCGCGCATCGCCCGCCTCGTACGCGAATCAGCCATCAGCGTGCTGCACTTCGTGCCTTCCATGCTGGCTTCCTTCCTGGACGAACCGGCCGCCCGCGGGCTCACGCCACGGCTGGTGTTCTGCAGCGGCGAAGAACTGCCGGCCACCACCCGCGACCGCTTTCACGCGACCTTGCAGGCCGAACTACACAATCTGTACGGCCCCACCGAAGCCGCCGTGGACGTCTCCTGGTGGCCCGCATCGCGCCAGGACCGCTCACAGCCCGTACCCATCGGCTTTCCGGTCTGGAATACCGCGCTGTACATCCTGGACGAACAATTACGCCCCGTGCCGCCCGGCGTGGCCGGTCACCTGTATCTGGCCGGACGCCAACTGGCGCAAGGTTACTGGGGCCGCCCCGATCTGACCGCCGAGCGCTTTGTGCGCGACCCCTATGCCTTGCACGGCGCGCGCATGTACGCTACCGGCGACGTAGCCCGCTGGCGCGAGGACGGTGCCGTGGTCTTTCTGGGCCGTTCGGATCACCAGATCAAACTGCGCGGCCAACGCATAGAACTAGGCGAAATCGAAGCCGTGCTGGCCCGCCACCCGGATGTGGCCCACGCGGCAGTCATTGCCCGCGAGGACACGCCCGGCCAGATGCGCATCGTGGCTTACTGGGTGCCCCAAGAGGGCAGCGCCGGCGATCAGACCGCCCTATCCACATACGTCGGCGAACACCTGCCCTCGTACATGGTGCCTGCTGCCTGGGTCGCGCTGCCGACGCTGCCCGTCACGGCCAACGGCAAACTGGACCGCAAAGCCTTGCCCGCTCCTACACGGGATCTGCGGCCTGCCGGCAGAACATTGACCGGAGCGGCCGAGCAGCAGATCGCCGCCGCCTTCGGGCAGGTGCTGGAGCGCAGCGGACCTTTCTATGCAGACGACGACTTCTTCGCCTTGGGCGGACATTCGCTGTTGGCCGCCCGTCTGGCCCTGATCCTGCGTGAACAGCGCGGTCAGGACTTGTCCCTGGGCACGATCTTTGAATTTCCGACCATCGCCCGCCTGGCACGCCATCTGGAACAGGCCGGCACCGTCGCCGGCGACGGCTTCGGCCCGCTGATCACCCTGCGCCCCGCGCAGCACGAGCAGCCCGCCTTGTTCGTGGTGCATCCGGCCGGCGGTCTTTCCTGGTGCTACGGCGCGCTGGCACGCCGCCTGCCGCCGGGACGCGCCATCCACGGCCTGCAAGCCACCGTGCTGTCGACTCCGGACATGGAACTGGACAGCCGCCTGGACGAGATGGCTCGCGCCTATGTGGACCGACTGGAACAAGCCCAGCCGCACGGCCCGTATCACCTGGCGGGCTGGTCAGTAGGTGGCATCATCGCCCAGGCCATGGCCGTGGAACTGCGCCGCCGCGACCGCGATGTGGGCATGCTGGCTCTGCTGGACGCCTACCCCAGCGACGCCTGGCGCGACCAGCCCGAACCCGAACCCAACGCCATCTACAAAGCCTTGCTGCACATTGCCGGACACGACCCGGACAGCCTGCCCGATGTCGCGCTGACCCGCGAAGGCGTCATCGGTTTTCTGCAGCGCAGTGGTCACCCGCTGGCAGCGCTGCCCGACGCGCGCCTGGACCGGGTATTCCAAGTTGTGGAAAACAATAACCGGCTGGTGCGCCATCACCGCCATCAAACCTACGACGGCCCGGTACTGTACTTTCGCGCCGCCCTGGACCATGCTGGCACGAACCTGCACCCGAACCTGTGGCAACCCTATGTCGCGCAGTTGCGCAGCCACGACCTTGCCGCCCTGCACGCTCATCTGACCGGTCCCGATGCCGTGGCCGTCATGGCCCCGCTGATGGAATCGGCCATGAGCCAGGCCGAACAGGCCGTGCTCCAAACCGCACTCGATGTCTGATCTATGTCTTTAAGCCGCCTGCTCCTGGATATTTCCCCTTTGCGCGAGAGCCGGGCCTTTCGCTACGCCTATTTCGCGCGTGCCGCGACGGTGCTGGTTACCGGCATGCTGATGGTGGCGGCCAGCATCCAGCTTTACGAACTGACCGAATCCAGCGTTGCCGTCGCCTTTTTGACTGTCTCCATGGCCACGCCCATGGTCCTGGCACTGATTGTCGGCGGCGTGCTGTCGGATCGCATGGACCGGCGCAGCCTGATGGTCTGGTCGCGCAGCGTGTATATCGTCAGCGTGGTGCTGTTTCTGCTTAACACGCTGCTGCCCCACCCCAGCGTCTGGCTGATCTACCTGGCTGCCGCCATAGGCGGAGCGGCGGGCGGCATCAGCGTGCCGGCCATGATGGCTGCCACACCCGCGCTGGTGGGCCGCGACAAGCTGGCCGCCGCCGCCGCCCTATCGGGACTGGCCATGCAATTAGGCGGCATCATAGGCCCGGCGCTGGCCGGACTGCTGATCTCCGGCCCCGGGCTGATCTTTTGCTATGTGATCGTGCTGTGCGGCGTCATCATCACCCCTTTGCTGCTGCGCGCCTTGCCCAGCCTGCCGCCTCAGAATAACCATCGCCCAGCGCAGAAAATGCTGCAATCGCTGCAAGATGGCCTGCAGTTCGTGGCCGGCAACCCGCTGCTGCGCGCCTTGCTGCTGATTGATCTGGCCGCCTTGATCCTGGCTACCCCGCTGGCCCTGATGCCCGAATGGGGCGACACCATACTGGGCATGGGGGCGCAAGCCACCGGCTACCTGTACGCCGCCCCCGCCGTGGGGGCCACGTTGGCGGCCCTGTCCAGCGGCTGGTGCCGCCAACTAGCCCGGCCGGGCGCAGCCATCGTCGCGGCCGTCGTGGTATGGGGGCTGGCCGTGGCCGCCCTTGCCCTGCATGCCTCCTTGATCTGGGCCCTGGCCTGCCTGGCCATCATGGGCGCAGCCGACACCATCTCCAAAATCCTGCGCATGACGCTGGTCCAGAAGCACACGCCCGATTACCTGCTGGGTCGGGTCTCCAGCCTATGGATGACCCAATATTCGCTAGGTCAGGCCCTCGGTAATGTACAGATGGGCTATCTGTCGCGCCTGCTGCATCCGGCACTGGCCGTAGCCGTAGGGGGGCTGGCCTGCGCCGCCGTGGCAACAGGCTTCGGAATCCTGAACCGGGGCCTGCGGTCGGCGGTCTCGCGCAACGAGACGCCGCATGCCTGATGTCACGCTGATTTTTCGCTGTTTCCTGCTTTATGCCTGTAGCCAGGCGTCTCGCTCCACAACGAGACGTCATCCGAAATTTTCACTAGGATAAATGATGCAAATCAATGTCAATTGCATTCGTACCACCCCTGCCAGTCTGCTACGCAAAGCCGGCCTGAGCGCCGCCATCCTGTCGCTGTCGCTGGCCAATGCATTTGCCGCGCCTTCGTTCGATCAGCCCGACCCCAATTTCGGTGGCCGTATCAATGCATCCGGCGTCATCTACGCCGGTTCTGAAGCCGAGCTGTCCGGCCGTGGCTTTACGCCCGGCCAAGAAGTCACCCTGCTGCAAAACGGCAACCCCCTGACTGCCCAAGCCCTGGTGGCCGACAAAGACGGACAAATCAACACCAAAGTCGCCATTCCCGCCCAGGCTGCCATCGGCCTGCACCCGGTGGTCGTGCAAGTCAGCAAACCGTCTGCCGCCACCGTATTCGAGCTGAAAGTATCCCCCAAGGTCGCCCTGAGCGGTCAGGATCAGTTCGAGCTCCAGTCCCAAAAACTGGTGCCCGGTCTGTACCAAAGCGCCTACAGCCCCAAGAACAAAACGCTGTTCGTCACCTCCGCCGTGGGCCGCCCGCCGGTCAAAGAATCCCAACTGCTCAAGGTCAATCCCCAGACTCTGGCCATCGAAGCCCGCGTAACGCCCGCCGCCCAGAAAAGCCGTAACGACGGCCAGGTTCAGGCCGTCTACGGCGTGGGGGTGGACGATGCCCAGGGCAATGTGTGGGTCACCAATACCCGCAGCGACACCATTGCTGTCTACAGCCAGAAAGACCTGAAGCTGGTGAAACAGTTTGAAGACGGTGCCGCCAGCCATGCACGCGATGTCGTCATCGACGAAAAAGCCCAGCGTGCCTACGTGTCCTCGCCCGGTTCCGAGCAACTGTCGGTATTCGACACCAAAAAACTGACGGCACTGGAACCCATCAAGCTCAAAACCAATACCCGCGACTACCTAAGCCCCATGAGTCTGGCTCTGGACGCTGAGCAGGGCCGCCTGTACACCGTCAGCGCCAGCACCAACGAGCTGCTCATCATCGATCTGAAAAACGGCAATGCGCAAACAATCTATGCCCTGCCGGGCGCGCGCAACGCATCGGGCGTCGCCGTGGACAGCAAGAACGAGCGGGTATACGTGGCCTCGCAAAGCAGCGACAACCTGCTGATCGTCAACGCCAAGGACGGCAAAGTGCTGCACCAAGTTCAGATTGGTGCCGGCGCGCTGAACGTAACGTATGACCCCAAGACCGAACTGGCCTACGTGGCCGCGCGCGGCGCAGGTACCGTCACCGCCGTCAACGGCAAGGGTGAAATCGTCGCCAACCTGGACGGCGGCAGCTTCCCCAACCACATTTCGCTGGATGGTCAGGGCAATGCCTATCTGGTGAACAAGGCCAAGGGCAAGGACGACCCGAGCGCCGACCGCATCACCCGCATCAGCCTGAAGTAAAACCCCGACGGCCCCTGCGGGGGCCAACCGCCCTGCCCTTTGATCCGCAAGGAGCGCCCATGACCACCGGCACCCAGAACGACGTCCGCGCCGCCACCATCGAACAATGGCTGCAGCACTACGAAGCGGGCAGCACTGTGTTCGCCTCGCCCACCGTGAGCCTGCTGGCGCAGGGCTCGGCACTGGAGCTGCGCGCCGATAACGCCCAAGGGCAACTGCAGACGCATGCACAGCGCCTGCTCGAACAGGCCAGACAAAATGGCATGGAGGCACCCTTGCTGCTGGGCGTCATTCCGTTTAACCCGGCCCGCCCGGCCTACCTGCGCGTGCCGGTCAGCTACCGCCGCGACCCGGTCCTGCGCCGTCCGGTCCAGCGTCCGCCTCTGGCCCGCTCTGCCAATACGGTGCTTGCGCAGAGCCTGCTGCCCGATGGTCCAGGCTACGAAGACAGCGTCGCCCGCATTCTGACAACCATGCGCGAGCGCAACATCCACAAAACCGTCATGGCGCGCACCGTGTCCATCACGCTGAATCAGCCTCTGGACCGTCTGACGGTATTGCGCAATATGTTGCACAGCAACCCTGCCGGCTATACCTACGCCATGCCGCTGCCGGAAGGCAGCGTACACGATCCGTCGACCTTCTTCGGAGCCAGCCCCGAGCTGCTGGTACGCCGCCAGGGCGAATGGGTCACGGTCAACCCGCTGGCCGGCACTGCGCCGCGCCATGCCGACCCGCGTCTGGATCAGGCCAGCGCAGAAGCACTCATGGCATCGGCCAAAGACCGACGCGAGCACGCCTATGTGATCGACGATGTGGTCCGCATCCTGTCGCATTTTTGCGAAGAACTGGACGTGCCGCCCGGCCCCAGCCTGACCAGCACAGCGAATCTGTGGCACCTGTCCACCCGCGTACGCGCGCGCCTGCGCAACCCCGACATCAGTTCACTGGAGCTGGCCCTGGCCATGCACCCCACCCCGGCCGTATGCGGCCAGCCGACCGCCGCCGCCATGCAGGCCATCGAGGCCACCGAATGCTTTGATCGCGGCTACTTTGCCGGTGCCATAGGCTGGAGCGATAGCCGGGGCAACGGCGAATGGGCCGTGGCCATACGCTGCGCCCACTATGCACAACAACGCCTGACCCTGTCCGCAGGGGCAGGCATCGTAGAAGGTTCGCGTCCCGAACTCGAACGCCAGGAAACCGGCAACAAACTGCTGACCCTGATTCACTCCCTGGGGCTGGCCCAGGACATCACGCTTTGACGGAGACTTGGCCATGACCATCCATGCCCTGCCCAGCTACGACCTGCCCGACACCCCCGTAAACAACAAGGTGAACTGGCGTCCCCAGGCCGCGCGCGCCGCCTTGCTGATCCACGACATGCAGGCCTATTTCCTGCGCAAGTACGATATGGCGCAGGCCCCCATCCCCCAACTGATCGAACGCATCGCCGCGCTGCGCGCCGTGTGCAAGAAACTGGGCATTCCGGTGTTCTATACCGCCCAGCCTGTCGAACAATCCGCTCGGGACCGTGCGCTGCTGAACGACTTCTGGGGCCCGGGGCTGACCGATCCAAGCATGCACGAACAACAAGCCGTTATCCCCGAACTGGCCCCCGGCCAGGACGACCTCATGCTGACCAAATGGCGCTACAGCGCGTTTCAACGCTCGGATCTGCGCCAGCAACTGGCCGACCTGGGCCGCGATCAGCTCATCATTACCGGCGTCTACGCGCATATCGGCTGCATGAGCACTGCGCTGGAAGCCTTCATGCAGGACATACAGCCCTTTCTGGCCATAGACGGGGTGGCCGATTTTTCGCTGCAGGAACACCAGATGGCCGTGCGCCATGTTGCGCAGCGTTGCGGCGTCAGCCTGACCTGCGCCCAGATCCAGGACAGCCTGCAGGCCTGAAAAAGAAGACATAGCCATGAACCAGACCAAATTGGAATTTTCCGGCGAATGCATTGCCGTTACCGGCGCAGCCAGTGGCATAGGGGCCGCCGTCACCCGCCAACTGCTGGCGCAGGGCGCACGCGTCATCGCCCTGGACCTGGATGCCGAAGGTCTGACGCGCCTGGGCGACGCCGACTCGCAAGAGCGCCTGTCCTGTCACCTTGTGGACGTCAGCAATGCGCAGGCCGTCAACCTGGCGCTGGACCAAGGCCAGGCCAAGCTGGGTGCCATCCAGCGCCTGGCCTGTGTAGCCGGCATGCTGCAAATGGGCCGCATTGCCGAATTAAGCAACGAGCAATGGGACCGTGTCTTTGCAGTCAATACCACCGGAGTATTCAATGTGTGCCGCCATGTCGCCCAAGGAATGATGGAGCGCCGCCAAGGGGCGATTGTCACGGTCAGCTCGAATTCTGCCGCCACGCCGCGCATCGCCATGGGTGCGTACGCCGCCTCCAAAGCGGCCGTTACCCAGCTTAGCCGCTGCCTGGGACTGGAGCTGGCCGAATACGGCATACGGGTGAACATCGTCTCGCCCGGCTCTACGGACACGGCCATGCAACAAGCCATGTGGAAACAAGGCAGTTCGCGCGAAACCGTCATCGCCGGCTCGGGTGAACACTACCGCCTGGGCATTCCGCTGCAAAAAATCGCCACTCCCGACGAAGTGGCTCAAGCCGTGCTGTTCTTGCTGTCGGACCGCGCCAGCCACATCACCCTGTCCGATCTGCGGGTAGACGGCGGCGCAACCCTGGATCAAGGCTAACGGTTACAGACGATCGGCCTGGCCGCTCGACACTGCCTGGTCCGATGCCACAGGACCAAGCAGATGCACCAGACCCACCGCCAAGGCATCGCGCCAGGCCACGTAATCGTGGCCGGTGGCTGCTTCGTCATAACGGACCGTATAGCCGCGGGCGCGCAACACATCGTACAAATGCCGGTTGGCCTGTACCAGACTGACACCTTGGCCGGAGCCAGAAGTCTCGAAAATGCCCGCCGTCATATAAATATTCACCGCCGCCGCCGGCGCATCGGCCAGGTGTCGGGTCAGCCACTGGCCGTGTTCGCCCGTCGGGCCCCACCAGAACGAACCTGACAGGCTCAACACATTGCCAAAATGGTGCGGCAGACGCCAGCCCGCATGCAAGGCCGCCAAACCGCCGTAGCTGGAACCGGCGATAACGGTATTGGCGGCGTCGGCGACAAGGCCCTGCGCAGCCAGCCAAGGCATCAATTCAGACTGCAAGAAACGCGTATAGGCTGGATTAGGCGGCAATTCGCGCGAGCGGCTCGCCGCGCCCGGGTTGTCGATCAACACCACCCGTAAAGGGGGAATCCGTCCTTCCCGGACCAAGGTATCGATCAAGGCCGGGGCATTGGCCTGCTCACGGTATTCGCGACCATCCAACAAGACCAACAGATGACGCGCCTGCTCGGCTCCCGGCGGCTGATAAATATGAATGTCGCGCTCATTACCCAGCGCCTGACTGCGCAGTCGCCCTTGCCGCCACGTTCCCTGCGGCTGGTCGGTGGAGCTGACCTGCGCCAGCGGCACCGGAGCCTGAGACAAGCGCAGCACCGATCCGCCTTGAAATAGGTCCCGGCTGTTCTCGGGCAGCAGTTGCGGGTTATACGGGTCGCGCTGCAAAGCCGCGCGCAAGGCGGCTCGCCGGTCCGCCGGCGCTACATGCGGCACATCGGCCGCTATCCGATAGCTGAAGCGCGCATCGCGCGGCAAATCGTACGTGATGTACCAGATATCCGAATCGCCCAGGCGCTGCATGCGGTCGTCATACGAAGCCGGGCCGCCGTGGATGCGCACATTGTCCTGCGCGCCCTTCCACACGAAGGTCACGCGGTCGTGGGTTGCGCTGTAGCGTTCCACCAAGGGCGACCCCACCCGCGACACATACTCCCAAAATCCGGCTGACGACTCCCCGGCCCGCAGGCGCATGGCCCATTGCCGGATCACATCGCCCTGCAAAGGTTCGGCCTGCTCGGGTGCGGCAGGCGCATTAATTGCGGTCAACTGCCACTGATAGCTGCCCTGGCCCGCGACCCGCAACCGATAGTCCCCGGCCGATCGAGCTATAAATCCGAATGGTGCGGCCTCGTCCGTATCCTGGGACAGCCGGCGAATATGCCGGCCGTCCGGCCCCAACAGCTCCAGAACGGCCTGCCCGCTGTGTTGCCAGCGACCCTGCACAAAATCGTCCTGTTGCAAGCTCAGTATGCGTTCGTGGTGCTCCTGTGGATGAATCTGCCCCTGGGCCGAAGGCAGCGCCGCCGCCCAGGCCATCCCCGTCATCGATACTGCCCACCCCACCACCACCGCACGCATACGCCACATACAAGCTCCCGGGCAGGGCGGATCGACACACTGCTACGTAACACGACCTGCAAGGCCGGGACAACAGGCAATGGCAACACACCCTGGGTAAAACAATGAACCAGCAGCCAGTATACGATCAAACATAATGAGAACCACTATCAATTAAGCCTTGCCGGCTCACGCCAAACGGAAGGTCTGGATCAAGCGGTTCAACTCCTGCACCTGCTCTTGCAACTCACCGGACGTACCGGCCACCTGATCGACCATATCCGCATTTTGCTGCGTGGCCGAATCCAGTTGGCTGACGGCCACATTGATCTGCTCGATGCCTATGGTCTGTTCGCGCGTGGATGCGGCGATTTCGTGAACAATGGTCATGACCTGCGAGCTGCCCGTCACCATTTCCTCGATCACCTGGCCCACCTGCTCCATCAGCTCCACGCCTTCGCGCGTGCTGGTGGACGAGGCCTCGACCAACAGAGCGATTTCGCGCGCCGACGACGTCGTGCGCTGCGCCAAAGCGCGCACTTCGCCCGCCACGACCGCAAAACCCCGCCCTTGTTCGCCGGCACGCGCCGCTTCGACCGCTGCATTCAAAGCCAGAATATTGGTCTGGAAGGCGATGGAATCGATCACATTGGTAATGTCGGCCACTTTTTGGCTGGTATCGCGGATCGCCCCCATGCGATCCACCAGTTCGCCAACCATCTGCCCCCCGTGCTGGGCCGTCTGCTGCACCTTGGTAGACACCTCCTGCGCCCGCTGCGCATTGTCTTCGCTCATGCGCACGGTGCCCGTCATTTCTTCCATGGCCGACGCCGTCTCCTGCAAGGCCGCAGCCTGCTGGGTCGTGCGGCTGGATAGCTCCAGATTGCCGGTGGTTAACTGCACGGCATCGTCAGCAATCACTTCGCTGCTGTGTTGAATAGTGCGCAATGCCTCTGCAAGACGGGTACGCATTTGTTCAATCGACGCCATGACGCTGCCGGGCACAATATGCCGCACATCGTGCGACACGCGCAGATCGCCATCGGCAATCGCATGCGAGGCATCGCGCAGCAACACAGGCTCGGCCCCCAGCTCCTGGTAAATCTGACGCGCCAAAATGCCAGCCACCACGCTCAACACAATGACAAGCAAGGCCAATACCCCGACTGACAGCAACAGATTGTCGGTAAATTCAGACTGGATATCGTCGATATACACGCCGGAGGTCAGCACCCAGTCCCATTCGGGCATGCCCACGCCATAGGCCAGCTTGGCCGCGACCGTCTGGTCGCTTAACTTGGGCCAGACATACTCCAGAAAACCCGAGCCGCCATTGGTTCCGATACGCGCCAGCTCCTTGAAGGACTTGACGCCATTGACATCGGCCAGATCACTCATGTCTTTGCCTTCCAGGTCAGGACGGGTCGGATTCATGATGGACACGCCCTGGGTGGTCAGAACGGAAATATAGCCCTCCGTGCCAAAGCGGATGCTGGCGACACGCTGCAAAGCCTGACGCTGAGCGGCCTCTTTGCTCAACACACCTTCGCGCTCCAGTTTTTCGTAGTCGCCGGTAATCTGCCGCGCAATCGTCACAATCTGCTGCAAGCTATCCTTGCGCTCCTGCAATTGCGCCTGGTAGAGCTGGTAATTATCGAACGCAAAGACCGACAGCAACGCCAGCAGGCTCAAGGCCAGCGGCAACCACAACTTCTGTTTCAAGCTCAAACGCATCACACACCCCATCGCCGCGCGAAAAAAGCCAAGCCCCGGGCTGCATCGTTCCCCGCATGCACCGTTGCGCCCCGCCAGGACTTAGCAGCCGGCCGCACAGGAAAATGCGAAAGATCAACCGCCCTATGCACACACAGGCCGACCGTGAAAACACGGCCGGCCTGTGACTAGGACTCAACAAACTGACTGGATAACGGCGTGAAATGCGAATATTTAAATGCTGTTACAAGTGGCAAAAATCAGGGGGCGAACAATCGTCAGCGCCGGGCCTCGGAAAGGCGTCGCTGGGTATCATAATTTTGGCTAAAGACCGGCTCGCTACTGGCCAAGGTCAACAGGAAGCCATCCTCGGACATCAGCTCGGAAGTCAATTGCCCCTGGTAATGATTCAATTCCAGATTAAGGGCCAGATCACGCTGCTCCAGCGTGTCCACACCTTTGACCACCACTTCCAGACCCAGCTCATTGATCAAGTGGCAGGCCGTCTCCAGCAAGGCCCGGAACGTAGGCTCCGCGCAGGCCCGCTTGATGACCTGGGCTTCGAGTTTGATGCCGCGAATCGGCCATTCCCGCAAGCGGCTCAAGTGATGATTTTCTATATCGACACTGCTCAGCCAGACCTGTACCCCATTGACGCGCAGATACTCCAGACGCTGCACAAGGTAGGGAAAATCATCCAGCAAATTGTCGCTGAACACATCCAGTTCGATACTGGCCGGGTCCAGTTCCAGGCGACGCAACTGCTCGGGCAAATGTTTGTAGCAATACTCCAGCATTTCCACAGGCAGCTTGATGCCGATGTGACTGGCCCGCAATGAATACTCCTGCCACCAGCGACGCACGTCGCTCATCAGCGTCTGGGTCATCCATTCGCACAAAGCCCGCCGGCGGTCTGGATCACTCATGTGCTGCAAGACGCGATCCGCCCCCAGGCGCTGACCACCCGGCGCAGTCCAGAACACCTGGGCGTCCACCCCGCTGTACTGTCCGGAACCTGCCGCAACCCGCAGCTGATAATTGAACGAGAGCGACTGCACCGTGCGCGGGTCCTGTACATCCAGCGATTGCACGGCCCGCAGCAACTCGGCCGACATCGCCTGCTCCAGAACCGGCTCTTCGCGAAAAGGCTGAAAGTCCATTACATCGTGTTCGTGCGGCTCTAATTGCGCGACCAGCCGTCCTGTAAAGGTATAACCCCATCCATGCACAGACTTGATAGGCAGGGTTACCCCGGCCTGAGCCGCCTTGCGGCGCAGGCGACTGATCAGGGAGTCCACGGCGCGGCTATCACCCGCGGCAATGCCCTTATCGCGCATCAAGTCTTCGCGGCTGAAGCGGGCGTCGGCGTGGCGCACAAACGCATCCATTAATTGGCGTTCGCTGTGCGTCAGCTCCAAACTGACATCGTCAGGCGACACCAGAGTCCATCCTTTGTCGCGCAAAATCCACTCATCCTGCTCGGACAGCCCTTGCTCGTCGCTTTGCTGCGCAATTGGCGTGCCATCGGCATGCAGGAAACGACGCCGCACCGCATGGCACCAGGCCATCAATTCAGGCACATCAATATCAACCGGCATGCACGCATCCGCCCCCGTCAGCAAGAGCTGCACGCGCAGGCTGGGATTTAAGTCGCGATGCAAGGCCACAATGCCCAGATGGGCGAAATCGTTGCGCAATTTGGCAACCATCAGCGGGACATAGCCTACATCGACCGGAAAAAGGAGAAGGTCCGCCTGCGCACCGTGGCAAACCTGCGCCACGTGGTCCAGCGACCTTAGCACGGTTGTCTTGGCACCGAAGACCGCCAGCTGCTCCTGCCAAAATTGCAGACTTTCACCGTCTTCCAAGACAACCAGCACACAGTGTGCATGTTCCATAGGCACCTACTATTCCAAATACAGAATACGTCGCGCTCGTCACAGACCGTGACGGGCCACTGTTTTTATACAGACAGTTCCGATTATCACTTCAACAAACCGAAGCAAAAAGTCAAAAATCGTCAAACTGTGTCTTTTGAAATTATTTTTCTTTTAAATCATTTAACTAGACAAAAATAGCAGCACAGAGACAGCTTGATTCAAACGCGATTATTTTAACAATAGCCCTATAAAAACACTTATAGTTTTCATAGCATTTAAGCACAAAAAAACCCGCCGAACGGCGGGTTGCCACAAATGGAGCGTTCGTAAAGAATATTTACTTTGCGGCGGCGGCCTCCAGGCGGGCCTGCAACTGGGCCGCAGGCAACCAACCATCGGCGCGCGTGCCATCGGCAAAATAAATGGCGGGCGTGCCCTGAATGCGCAACTGCTGGCCTACGGCCAACAATTGATCCAGCGGATGATCGCAGGAGGCTTTCTGCGGACGCTCCCCCTTGCCCATCCAGGCGGTCAAGGTCTGGGCGGGATCTTTGGCGCACCAGATATCTTCCGCCTTACGGCGGCTGTCCGGCCCCAGAATGGGGAACATCATGCTGTATACCGTGACGTTGTCGATCTCTTTAAGGGTGGTGTGCAAACGCTTGCAATAACCACAGTTCGGGTCCTCAAACACGACCAGGCTGCGGCTGCCATCGCCCTTGACCAGTTTAATGGCCTTGTCCAGCGGCAAGGAGTCGAGCGAAATCTTGTTCAGTTCCTGCATGCGCTGCTCGGTCAGGTCAACGCGGGTCTTGCTGTCCAGCAATGCGCCCTGCAACACAAAGCTGGCCTGCGCGTCGGTGTAAAGCAAGGTGCCGCTGACTTGCACTTCCAGCAGATTGGGATAGGGCGTAGCACGAATGGCATCCACCTGTACGCCTGGGAAAGCGGCCTCGAACGCCTTACGGGTTGCATCAAATGCCCCCGGCGCATCGGCTGCCTGGACCAGGCCTGCGGCCGAAACCAGCACAGCGGCCAATACAGTTCGAACTTGCTTAAACATGGAACAACTTCCTTTGCGTAACCGCCCGGCACCCAACGTAATCAAAACAACAGGGAGCCAGGCGCAACCCCCGCCGCATGCGCAATGATACGCCGCTTCACCCACGGCAGGCGATCTACCAGCTGCATGCCCGCATTGCGCACCAGCGAGGCGGGTGCCCCAGACGCCGCAAACAAGCGATACAGGCCATCGGTGGCTGCACGCATCGCGGCAATTGGCTCGGCACGTGCGCGCTTGTAGCGATTAAGCATACGGATGTCCCCCACCGAGCAATGCGGCCCACGCAAGGACACGGTCTTGACCAGCTCTTCGATATCGCCCAGGCCCAGATTCAGTCCCTGCCCGGCCAGCGGATGAACGCGATGCGCGGCATCGCCCACAAGCGCCACACCCGGCGCGACCATGCCGCTGCGCTCGAAGGTCAGCGGAAAACCGTGTACTGCGCTACGCAGCGACACATCGCCCAAGCGCCCGCCCGTCAAGGCGCGCAGACTGGACTGCAGGTAATGCGCCTGCGCCTGTCCCTGCAAGGCCAGCACACGCTCGGCCTGGGCCTGGCCGAGCGACCAGACCATAGACACCTGCGGCTTGCCATCCACATCCGGCATGGGCAACAGCGCCAGAATGGAGTCGCCGGTAAACCACTGCAAAGCCGTATGCTGATGCGCCCGCTCGGCATTCAGGTGCGCCACCAATCCCAGATCGCCATATTCGCGGCCCTGATGCTCGATGCCGGCAGCGGCGCGCAAGGCAGAGCGCGCGCCATCCGCACCCACAATCAGGTCGGCCTGCAAGCGCTGCTGCCCGGCCGTGATGACAAGACCGGGCTCCAGCCGCTCGAAGCGATCCTCGATCCAGGGCACGCCAAACACCTGCAAGGCCTGGCGCAACGCCTGCTCCATCTGCCCGGACTCCAGAATCCAGGCCAGGCAATCCTGGGCGTCCTGCCAGGCATTCAAGGTAACGCAGCCACCGCCATCACCATGAACCTCCATGGCCTGGACCGGTGTAATGCGTTCGGCCTGCATCAGATTCCAGACACCTAGATGAGCCAAAAAGCGCTGACTGGCACCGGACAAAGCATAGACACGCGGATGGTACTGCCCGGGCTGCAAGGCCATAGCCGTATAGGCCGGTGCCAGGATGCTGACCTCCAGGCCGGCTTTGCGCAAGCCCAACGCCGCCGCCATACCGGCCAGCCCCCCACCGCACACTACAATTCGTTCGTTCTTCATCGCGCGCTCGGCACTCCTGCATTGCGTGGCCACAGCAGCCACATCTCGCCCTTTTGCTTCATGCGCCCAGCCTGCGCGCCGGCCTGATCGCCCGTACCCCAGTAAAAGTCAGTACGGGCAGCGCCCTTGATGGCCGCGCCGGTATCCTGCGCAAATACCAAACGCCGCAATGGCTGGCCCGAACCCGGATACGTGGTGGACAAAAATACCGGCGTGCCCAACGGCACGTAAGTGGGATCGATGGCTACCGCGCGTTCACCGATCAGGGGGATGCCATAGGCCCCCTTAGGCCCAAGCTCCGGGTCCACGATGCGCTCTTCCCTGAAAAACACCATGGCCGTGTTTACATTCATCATTTCCTGGACGCGATGCGGATTACGCTGCGCCCAGGCCTTGATGTTCTGCATGGAGGTCTGCGCCAGCGGCATCTCGCCCTGCTTGGCCAGCCACTGCCCCACCGACGCATAGGGCCTGCCATTATGATCCGCATAGGCCAGACGCACGGCGCTGCCATCGGGAAGAACGGCGCGCCCTGAGCCCTGGATCTGCAAAAAGAAGCCCTCTACAGGGTCCTGCGCATAGACAATCACAGGCGGCTGGCGGTCTGCATTGGCGACGATTTGTTCGCGAGTATCGTAGGGCACCACGCGCTTGCCCACCTGCTTGCCGCGTATCCGTTTGCCGGCCAATTCGGGATACAGGCTGCCCAAGTCTATGGTCAGCAGGTCTTGCGGTGCAGCAAATAGCGGCCACTGATACTGGCCGCTGCGCGAGCGCGACGCTTGCAGCAGTGGTTCGTAATAGCCCGTGACGGTATTTTGCGCAATCTGCCCATCGCCGGTCAGCAAGCGCCAAGGCTGCAATTGTTCCTGCAGAAACTGACGGATGGCGGCCGTATCGCGACTATCGGCGTCCAGCCCGGCAGAGGCCGCCGCCTGGCAGACCGGCTGCCAGGCGCGCGGGTTGGCCCGCGCCGGCATGGCCAGCGAACCGCTGACTGGCCGCATCAGACCTTTGCAATTATTGATGAACCCCTTCCACACATGGTCCAGCGAGTCGGCCTGCCAGCCCGGCAGAGCCCCCCAGTTAACCGCCTGATATTTGCCGGCCAAGGCGCGCGCCGGAGTTTCCGGCAACGCTGTCAGGGCGGGCACGCGCAACGGCTGCAGGGCAATGTCGCCGGCATCGGCCGGCGGCTCGGAAGAGGTGCCGGTCTGATCGACAGGCGCAGTCGAACAGGCGCTCAGAGCCAGCAAGACGAGCGGCAAGCAATAAATAAGCTTCATGGATGAACTCAAACCTTAATGCAGGGTACGGGGAGAGGCCAGCACAAATTCCTGGATGGGTACTTCGAAAGGCACGCCATTCTCGCCCACGCACTGATAGCTGCCGCGCATGGTGCCGACCGGTGTCGTCAAAGGACAACCGCTGGTGTATTCAAACGACTCGCCCGGGGCCAGAACAGGCTGCTGCCCCACCACGCCCAGTCCACGCACTTCCTGGACCTGCTGATTGTCATCCGTAATGATCCAGTGACGACTGATGATCTGCGCCGACTGCTGCCCGTGGTTGGTGATCCGCACGGTGTACGCAAACACATATTGTTTGCTGTCCGGTTCGGATTGCTCAGGCAGGTACTGGGGCGTCACGCGCACCTCAATATCGTCAGGCTTCATGATGGTTTCCAATTTACGACTGTACAGATGCGGACCGCTACAGACGATCCCGCTTGAAACTGCAATAATGACATACGCACACGGTTTACGTGTTGTCTAATCTTTACCACTTCTATTATGTCCCAAGCCAGCTCCACACGTATCGCCCCCAGCATCCTGTCTGCCGATTTCGCCCGCTTGGGCGAAGAAGTGCGCAATGTCGTCGCCGCCGGTGCCGACTGGGTTCACTTCGATGTCATGGACAACCATTTCGTCCCTAACCTGACCTTCGGCCCCATGATCTGCGAAGCGCTGCGGCCACACACCAGCGCCCCCATCGACGTACACCTGATGGTCGAGCCTGTGGACGCCCTGATCCCCGCCTTTGCCAAAGCCGGGGCCGACGTCATCACCTTCCACCCGGAAGCATCGCATCACGTGGATCGCACGCTGTCGCTGATCCGCGACCACGGCTGTAAGGCCGGCCTGGTCTTTAATCCGGCCACCTCGCTGCAATGGATGGACTACGTCATGGACAAGCTGGACATCGTGCTGCTGATGTCCGTCAACCCTGGTTTCGGCGGCCAGAGCTTCATTCCCGCCACGCTGAACAAGCTGCGTCAGGCGCGCGCGCGCATCGATGCCTGGACGGCGCAAGGCGGCCAGCCCATTTTGCTGGAGATCGACGGCGGGGTAAAAGTAGACAATATCCGGGAAATCCGCGCGGCCGGTGCCGACACCTTCGTGGCCGGTTCGGCTATTTTTGGTAAGCCCGACTACGCCCAGGTCATCGGCGAGTTGCGCGCCCAGATCGCCCTGGCCGAACAAGCCTAAATAACGTCGGCCCCGCCAACCCAGCGGGGCAACGGCTACTGCAACACAATTTCACGACCGAACTGGGCCTGACGCACCGGCGTCTCCGGATGACGCCGCTCCACAAACAGCGCATTGCCCTGTATTTTTTTGGCCTGCGCCTTGGCCGATGTCGCCAACTCCGCAATCAAAGAGCCGGAATACTGTTCGGGCCTGTCGACCAGCACCACCCCCAGCGACAGGCTGACCAGTGGATGAAAAACCGGCACGCCCTGTCGGTTTTCGGCCAAATACCCGCCGGCCTGCAAGTGCTCGCTCAGGTAAAGCGGCTCAAGCTCGCAGGCCAGCTCGTCCAGAATCATCTGGCAACGCCGTGCCCAGTCGGGGCTCGTAAAGACCAAGATAAAATCATCCCCGCCCACATGCCCGACAAAATCCGCATCGCGTACAGCATGGCGCGTAAACAATTCGGCCATGGCGCGCAACAGATCGTCGCCCTTGCGATAGCCGTACAAATCGTTGTACGGCTTGAAATGATCCAGGTCGGCATAGCAAACGGCAAAGCTCGTACGATTACGCAGCAAGGCGTCGATATGCTCGTTGATCGGCACATTGCCAGGTAGCTGCGTCAGGGGATTGGCATACCGCGCCGTCGTAATCTGGATCTGGGTAATTTCGCGCATCAGCTCCACGCTGGAACCCAAGCCCATGTACTCCCCTTCGGAAGTAATAATAAAACCATCGCTAAGCGTATCGTCCGCCCCCTGCGACATCAAAGCGCCCAGCTCCAACAAACTGGTGTCGCTGTCCACAATCAAGGGGGATGTCTCGA
Source organism: Alcaligenes sp. SDU_A2 (assembly GCF_038237375.1). NCBI lineage: Bacteria > Pseudomonadati > Pseudomonadota > Betaproteobacteria > Burkholderiales > Alcaligenaceae > Alcaligenes > Alcaligenes sp. SDU_A2. The sequence goes on from NZ_CP151273.1 coordinate 3,637,649, forward strand.
TAAACATGGAGCAAGGCTTGTTGCCGTACAGTTCGCGGTGATACGGACGGGCCAACTGATCATACAACTGACTGCGACGCAAAATTCCGGTCGGACGACCATCGCACAACAGTGCAATGGCACTCAGATCCGGATGACTCTGGAACAAGTCGTAGACCCGGTTGGTCGGAGTATTGTCCGCCACGGCCGGTGCGCTGCGCAGCAAGCGGCGCACGCTCATGGCATGGCGCTCCTGAGACAGGGGGCGTGAATGACCTGCAGATGGCCCGAACAAAACGGCCAAGCCCGGCTCCAGCCGCGCAGGCGGCACGGGCTGCGGGCGGGACAATAAATAACCTTGCCCACAAGCCACACCCAGGTAACGCAAGGTACGCAGCTCCGCCTCGGTCTCTATGCCTTCGGCAATCACCGTGGACTGGGCATGATTGGCAATATCGCAGATCGAACGCACTAATTGCTGCTTGAGCATGTCCGTATCGATATCGCGCACAAAGTACTTGTCGATCTTGACATACTCGGGGCGCAGCTCTGACCACAAACGTAAAGACGCATAGCCCTCGCCCAGATCATCAATGGCAAACTGCAGGCCTTCCTGACGATACATTTCGGTCGCCTGGTGCAGATGGTAGTAGCTGTCGGTACGTTCGGACTCGGTCAGCTCCACCACCAAACGGCTCCAGTCCATGCCGGCCAGTTGCGGCAACCCTGCCCGGCAATCGCGCCGCGCCAACCCCAGCATACGCATCATCATGTCCGGGCTGGAGTTCAGGAACAACTTACCGGCCAGACCCTGCCGCCTGAAGCTGGCAATCAACTCGTGGCAACATAACTCCTCCAGATCCCAAACGCGTCCGCACTGACGGGCGGCATCGAACAAGGCCAGGGGCGAATAGAAACTGGTTTGCTCCGGTCCCCGGATCAAGCCCTCGTAGCCCAGGATGAAACCCGACCGCAGGTCGACAAGAGGCTGAAATACGGGGGTGACTTGTTTTTCTTTGAGAATCTGGTGAAATGTGTCGAGCATCATACTTCCGCTCCAACGGTGTTTCTAAACGAACAACCGAAAGCCAAATATGTAACCAAATGCGGCGCACTCACTTTAACGGATAAACTCAGGCAAACCTAGCATTCATATCGAAATCAGTTAATCTGAATCAAATCCTAAAGTCCTGAAAAATATTTAAACTTAGACATTAGCAAGGGTATGACAATATTTTGTCACAAGCTCGCTACAAAATGATGAAATTTTTCTCTGTGCTTTTTGACCTGGACGGCACCTTGCTGGACACCATTCCCGATCTGGCCCTGGCCTGCAACGCCATGCGTGCCGATCTGGGTCTGTCCGCCCTGCCCCAGGAACACGTTACTACGCTGGTCGGAAAAGGAACGGAAAATCTGGTTCGCCGCGCCCTGTCCGACACATCCAAAACCGCAGCAGATATAGCCCAGGCACTGGATTTGTTCCACCATCACTACAGTCTGTGCAATGGTCAACACAGCCGCCTGTACCCCGGCGTGCTCGAAGGTCTGCAAGACTTCCAGCAACAGGGCCTGCGGTTGGCCGTCGTCACCAACAAGCCCGAACGCTTTGCCCGCCCCCTGCTGGAGCATACCGGCCTGGACGCCTATTTCGAACTGCTGGTAGGCGGCGATACCTGCGCGCGCAAAAAACCAGACCCCCTGCCTTTCTTGCACGCCTGCGAACAACTGGGCACGGACCCATCGCAAACCCTGGTGGTGGGCGATTCCCTGAACGACGCACAGGCGGCACGCGCGGCGCGCATCCCGGTTCTGCTGGTGCCTTACGGCTACAACGAAGGGCAGGACGTGCAAAGCCTGGAATCCGATGGTATAGTTGATTCCATCGCTTGCGCGGCCCGCTGGGTGCGCCAAGCCAATAACAATACTGCAACAACGTAATATTGCTCATGTCTACTTCCCTGAACGTTCACACTACCTACGGCGCTTATTGGCGCTGGTGGCGTTCGTGTATCGGGTAGACATGCACCCTGAAGTCTGGCGGCCGCAACAATACAGTAGTACCAGCGGACCCCCTCCAGGAAAAAAAGCCCGGTAATCATAACGACCGGGCTTTTTTTGTTTCTGTCCGGTCTGCCGTACCCACTGACCTATCGAGACCCCCATGACAGAAATAGAATTCAATGCCCTGGCCGCCGAAGGCTTCAACCGCATCCCGCTGATCGCGGAAACCTATGCTGACCTGGACACCCCCCTCTCGATCTACCTGAAGCTGGCGCACAATTCGCCGGAAGGTGGACGCTACAGCTGCCTGATGGAGTCAGTGGTGGGCGGCGAAAAATTCGGCCGTTACTCCTTCATCGGCCTGCCCGCCAAGACCGTCATCCGCAGCCACGGCCGCCATACCGAAGTGCTGAAGAACGGCAAGATCGTCGAAAAGGCAGACGGCGATCCGCTGCAATTTATCGAACAGTTCCAGGCACGCTTCAAAGTCGCCCTGCGTCCGGGCCTGCCACGCTTTGCCGGCGGGCTGGCCGGCTACTTCGGCTACGACACCGTGCGCCATATGGAACCGTCGCTGGGCGACAGCCCCAAGCCTTTCCCGGCAGGCCAGGAAAACGGCGTGCCCGACATCATGCTGCTGCAGGTCGACGAACTGGTCATCGTGGACAATCTGGCCGGCCGCACCTACCTGCTGGTCTACGCCGACCCCACTCAGCCCGAAGCCTACGTACAGGCCAAACGCCGCCTGAAAGATCTGCGCGAAAAACTGCGCACACCGGTAGTCATTCCCTACGCCTACGCCAGCATGCAGACCGAATGCGAGCGCGACTTCGACAAAAAAGACTACCTGGAAGCCGTAAACCGTGCCAAGGAATACATCGCCGCCGGCGACGTGATGCAAGTGCAGATCGGCCAGGTCATCACCAAGCCTTTCCGCGACTCGCCGCTCTCGCTGTACCGCGCCCTGCGTTCGCTCAACCCCTCCCCCTACATGTACTTCTGGAATTTTGACGACTTCCAGGTCGTGGGCGCGTCCCCCGAAATCCTGGTGCGTCAGGAAGAACACATAGAACATGGCCGCCACAGCGAACGTGTCACTATTCGCCCCCTGGCCGGCACCCGCAAGCGCGGTGCCACCCCCGAAGCCGATGCAGCCCTGGCCGCCGAACTGCAGGCCGACCCCAAAGAACGCGCCGAGCACGTCATGCTGATCGATCTGGCCCGCAACGACATAGGCCGCATCGCCAAGACCGGCACCGTGCAGGTCACCGACACCATGACCATCGAACGCTATTCGCATGTGCAGCACCTGGTCTCGAATGTCTGCGGCGAACTGCAGGACGGCATGAGCCAGATGGACGTGCTGCGCGCCTCCTTCCCGGCCGGCACCCTGACGGGCGCGCCCAAGGTGCGCGCCATGGAACTGATCGACGAACTTGAACCGGTGCGGCGCGGTATCTACGGCGGTGCCGCCGGCTACCTGAGCTACTCGGGGCAGATGGACCTGGCCATTGCCATCCGCACCGGCGTCATCAAAGACGGCATGCTGTATGTGCAAGCGGCGGCCGGCATCGTGGCCGACTCCGACCCCGAAAAAGAATGGCAGGAAACCGAAGCCAAGGCACGCGCCGTTCTGCGCGCCGCCGAACAGGTGCAGTTCGGCCTGGACGAGCCCATCTAAGCCCTGATCGCAACCCTTTTCTGTCGGAGTACCCTCTCATGCTGTTCATGCTCGACAACTACGATTCATTCACCTACAACCTGGTTCAATATTTTGGCGAGTTGGGCCAGGAAGTCGTGGTGCGGCGCAACGATCAGGTCACCCTGGACGAAATCGATGCCCTGAACCCGGCACGCATCTGCATCTCGCCCGGCCCTAAATCGCCCGCCGAGGCTGGTTTGTCCGTGGCGCTGATCCAGCACTTTGCCGGCAAGAAGCCGATTTTTGGCGTCTGCCTTGGGCATCAGGCCATCGGCCATGCGTTTGGCGGGCGCATTGTCCGCGCCCAGGAAATCATGCACGGCAAAGTCTCGGCCATCAGCCACCAAGGCACCGATTTGTTCCAGGGCCTGCCCTCGCCCTTTAACGTCACGCGCTACCATTCACTGGCGATCGAGCGGGCCAGCCTGCCCGACTGCCTGGAAGTGACCGCACACACCGAGGATGGCGAAATCATGGGGGTACGCCACCGCGAACTGCCCATCTACGGCGTGCAGTTCCATCCCGAATCCGTGCTGAGCGAGCACGGCCATGCCCTGCTCAAGAACTTTCTGGATCTTTGACCACCATGAATACCATCACTCCTACCGAAGCACTGGTACGCTGCATCGAACACCGCGAAATCTTCCACGACGAAATGCTGCACCTGATGCGTCTGCTGATGCGCGGGGAAATGTCGCCACAGATCGCCGCCGCCTTGCTGATGGGCCTGCGGGTCAAGAAAGAAAGCGTGGGGGAAATTACCGCGGCCGCCCAAGTCATGCGCGAATTCGCCACCCCCGTCATCACACCAGACCCCAGCGAATTGCTGGACATGTGCGGTACCGGCGGCGACGGCTCCAACACCTTCAATATATCGACCGCCGCCATGTTTGTGGCCGCCGCCGCCGGCATCAAAGTGGCCAAGCACGGCAACCGCAGCGCCTCGTCCTCGTCAGGCAGCGCCGATGTGCTCGAAGCCCTGGGAGCCAGCCTGGTTTTTTCGCCCGAGCAAGTGGCCGCCAGCATCGAAGAAACCAATATCGGCTTCATGTTCGCCCCCGCCCACCACGGTGCCATGAAAAACGTGGCCGCCGTGCGCAAAGAGCTGGGCGTGCGCACCATCTTTAACATTCTGGGGCCATTGACCAATCCGGCCAGTGCCGGCAACCAGTTAATGGGCGTGTTTCACGCCGACCTGGTGGGCATCCAGGTGCGCGTCATGCAGCGACTGGGAGCCAAGCATGTCCTGATCGTGCACGGCAAAGACGGCATGGACGAGGCCTCGCTAGGTGCCGCCACGCTGGTCGGCGAGCTCAAAGACGGCCAGGTACGGGAATACGAAATTCACCCCGAAGATTTCGGCATGTCCATGACCTCGAACCGCAGCATCCGCGTGAACAGCCGGGAAGAATCGGCCGCTCTCATCATGGAAGCCCTGAATAACCAAGAGGGAACGGCTCGTGATATCGTTGCCCTGAACGCCGGACTGGCCATTTACGCGGCCAACCGGGCAGACTCCATCGAAAGCGGCCTGAAAATGGCCTTCGAGACCATCGCCAGCGGCGCAGCCCGAGAAAAACTCGAACAATTCTGCGCCTATACAAGGAAGTTAAACGCATGAACGACATTCTGGCCAAAATTCTGGACACCAAGAAATCAGAAGTCGCCACCGCCCGCCAGTTGCGCAGCGAATCGGATCTGCTGCGCGAAGCGAAGAACCGGAACGACCTGCGCGGCTTTGCCAGCGCCATCGAAGACAAGATCGCCCAGGGCAAGCCCGCCATCATCGCGGAGGTCAAAAAGGCCTCGCCATCCAAAGGGGTGATCCGCAGCGACTTTAACCCGACCGAGATCGCATCCAGCTACGCCGCGCACGGTGCCGCCTGCCTGTCCGTGCTCACGGACGTCAAATACTTTCAGGGGGCCTACGACCACCTGCGCCAGGCGCGCGCCGCCTGCGCCTTGCCGGTACTGCGCAAGGACTTCATTATTGATCCTTACCAGATCATCCATGCGCGAGCGTTGGGCGCAGACTGCATCTTATTGATCGTGGCGGCCCTCAGCCCCCAGCAGCTCAAAGAATACGAGACCATCGCCCACGAACTGGGCATGGATGTGCTGGTCGAAGTACACGATAGGGCCGAACTGGATACGGCACTGGAATTGCAGACCGGCCTGCTGGGCATCAATAACCGCAATCTGCGCAGCTTCGAGACCAGCACGCGCACCACGCTGGATCTGCTGCCGTTCATTCCTGCCGGTAAACGCGTGGTCACCGAAAGCGGCATCCACACCATCGAGGATGTTGCCGTGATGCGTGAACACGATGTGCAGGCCTTTCTGGTGGGCGAGGCCTTCATGCGCGAACCCGACCCCGGCGTGGCCTTGCAAAATCTGTTCTTCGGCCAGCCTGCATGAAGCAGGCCGCATGCCCCCTTTGCGCGTTAGAGCCCGACCAGTTGCTATGGTCGGGCGCAGGGCTGCACGTACTTAATGTCGCCGACAGCCCGTTTCCAGGCTATACGCGTGTCATCTGGCACGAACATAGTGCCGAAATGACGGACCTATCCCCCACGCAGCGCCAGCATCTGATGGATGCCGTCTATATTGTCGAAGAGGCCCTGCGCGCGCATCTGCAGCCCATCAAAGTCAATCTGGCCCAATTCGGCAACCAAGTGCCGCATCTGCACTGGCACCTGATTCCGCGCTGGCGCGACGATCCATTTTTCCCGGACTCCGCCTGGTCGCCTGCACCGACGCGCACGCCAGAACAAAATCTGGCATGGTCCGGGCAACACAAGACTCTGCTGGCACGCTTACCAGCCTATCACCAAGACCTGCAATCGGTGCTTCAAGCGCGCCTGGTCGATAGCCATCCGTCTGCCAGTAGCTAGCAAATAAAAAGCCCAGCGTCGCGCCGGCGCATGCCTGAGCCAAGTGCGCTGCGTGCCAGATGCCCCGGCCCATCTACATAGCCCTGATCAGCCCCTGCCCAAACGCCAGGGGCTGACGGCCATGCAAAATTAATCTGGATCAAATCTAACAAAGAAAGTCCCGCACCCTGCTTGAATACACTACATATAGTGCCTAGCATTACATAAACCACTATATGTAGAGAAATTCATGAACACCAGGGCAGCCCCCGATGCACTGCAAAGACCAGTGCCGCAGATCGATATCATCCGCTCGGTCACCGAATACCTGGAACGCCAGGACTGGCGCGTCAATGCCAATGCCAACCAGGGCTATTCGCTGGGCGGTCTGATCTTGAACACATCGGGCAAGATGATCGCCAATTACTGGCTCAGCCACGTCTACCCCGAAACCATAGGCCAGGCCCATCGCCAGGCCGACCTGCACATTCACGACCTGGATATGCTTTCGGGCTACTGTGCCGGCTGGTCGCTGCGCATGCTGCTCACCGAAGGCCTGAATGGCGTGCCCGGAAAGATCGAGTCCGCCCCGCCGCGCCATATGTCCAGCGCCGTGGGTCAGATCGTCAACTTCCTGGGCACCCTGCAAAACGAATGGGCCGGGGCCCAGGCCTTCAGCTCTTTTGACACCTATATGGCTCCTTTTGTGCGCAAAGATGCCATGAACTACACCCAGGTGCTGCAATGCATGCAGGAACTGATCTACAACCTGAATGTGCCATCACGGTGGGGCACGCAAACACCCTTCACCAATCTGACCTTCGACTGGATCTGCCCCGAGGATCTCCGCGCACAAGTGCCGCTGATCGGCGGCCAGGAAATGCCTTTTTGCTATGGCGATCTGCAAAGCGAAATGGACATGATCAACCGCGCCTACATCGAAGTCATGACGCAGGGCGATGCGCGCGGGCGGGCTTTTACCTTCCCCATTCCCACCTACAACATCACGGCCGACTTCGACTGGCACAGCCCCAACGCGCAGCGCCTGTTCGAGATGACGGCCAAATACGGCCTGCCTTATTTCCAGAACTTCATCAATTCCGAACTCAAGCCCAATATGATCCGTTCCATGTGCTGTCGCCTGCAACTGGATCTGCGCGAACTGCTCAAACGCGGCAACGGCCTGTTCGGCTCAGCCGAGCAGACCGGTTCGCTGGGCGTGGTCACCATCAACTGCGCGCGGCTGGGCTATCTGCATCGCGGCGATGCGCCAGGGCTGTTCGCGCGGCTGGACCACTTGCTGGAGCTGGGGCGCGACAGCCTAGAAATCAAGCGCCGCGTCATCCAGGAACACATGGACCAGGGCTTGTTTCCCTACACCCGGCGCTACCTGGGCACTTTACGCAATCACTTCTCTACGCTGGGTGTGAACGGCATCAACGAGATGATCCGCAACTTCACAGACAATGCGCACGATCTGACCACCCCCTGGGGCCACGATTTTGCACTGCAATTGCTCGATCATGTACGCGCCCGGATGGTGCAGTTCCAGGAAAGCACGGGCCATATGTACAACCTGGAAGCCACGCCCGCCGAAGGCACCACCTACCGCTTTGCCAAGGAGGACCGCGCCCGCTGGCCAGACATTTTGCAAGCCGGAACGCCGGACATGCCCTACTACACCAACTCCTCGCAATTGCCAGTGGGCTTTACCGACGACCCCTTCGAGGCCCTGGAACGCCAAGACGAACTACAACGAAGATACACCGGCGGCACTGTGCTGCATCTATACATGACCGAACCGCTGTCCAGCGCCAACGCCTGCCGCACCCTGGTGCAGCGCGCCCTGAGCCGCTTTTCCCTACCGTACATCACCGTCACGCCCACATTCTCCATCTGCCCCAAGCACGGCTATCTGCCCGGCAAGCACACATTCTGCCCGCATTGCGACGCAGACCTCCTGGCACGCAGGCAAGCCGCTTGCCAACACGGGCACTAGGCACCCGTTCCGCTGTGCCCGCAACCCGCGTCTGTGCATCCACGCATCCCACCAACACACGCAACCCCGATCGTTTTCTTTTTTTCCGGTCATCCGGATTTTTACTGGAGCTTTCTATGACAGACCCAAGCCTCGTCCTGACGGATGCCGAACGCCAACCTTGCGAAATCTGGACGCGGGTCATGGGCTATCACCGTCCTATGTCCTCGTTCAATATCGGCAAACAGGGCGAATTTCACGAACGCCGCTATTTTACGGAGTCGAATGCGGACCTGCCTGCCCCGATACCGACAGCCTGAATCACCCCTCTTTTCTTTCACCTGACGCAGCATGGGCCAATCAGGCCCGCGCTGCGATGACTGCCTTCCCCGTGGCCACGCTACGCAGCCACACCGCCGGAAAGATTGGCATGACGCACACCCGCTCACACAGACAGGCCACAGCACGCGCACCGCTAAAAATAGGCGGCCTGGTTCCCTTCACAGCCACGGACTACCCAGGCCATCTGGCCGCCGTCATTTTTGTGCAAGGCTGTCCCTGGCGCTGCGGCTACTGCCACAACCCGCATCTACAGGAACGCCCCCCCCACAGCCCGCTGGACTGGCAGACCATTCTGGATTTTCTGCGCCGACGAGACGGCATGCTGGACAGCGTGGTATTTAGCGGCGGCGAACCCACGATGGACCCAGCCTTGGAAGCGGCCATACACGCCGTACGCGAATTAGGATTCAAGATCGGACTACATACAGGCGGAACACACCCGCGCCGTTTACGCGACATCTTGCCCTGGGTGGACTGGGTAGGGCTGGACATCAAGACCGACTTCCAGAACTACGACAAAATCACTCGTGTACACAACAGCGGCAACGCAGCCAAAGACAGCTTGCAGGCCCTGCTGGATGCCGGTGTTTCGCTGGAATGCCGCAGCACCATACACCCGCAACTGCACAGCCCCCAGGACATACTGCGACTGGGGCACTATCTGCACCGCCAGGGCGTGCGACAGTATGCCTTGCAAGTGTTTCGTACCCAGGGATGCCGGGATAGCGTCCTGAATCAAAGCGGGCAGGCGCTGCACGCCTACCCCGGCGAACACGTCACCCAGGCACTGGCGGAACTGTTCCCCCGCTTTGAACTGCGCCGCGACTGAACAAACCCATTTACAGACGAGCAGCGTTCACCGGGCGCTGCCCAAGCAAGCTGCGTCGCACGGCCTGCCAAAGCTGCGGAATCACAATACGCGCCTGCAACACGCTTGGGTCCAGAGAGTCCAAGGTGTTCTTGACCATCAGGCCCAACTCGGTATCGCCCTCGATCAACAAACGCCGATTAAAGAACAGTGTGTCCGGGTCTTCCTTGCGCTGCAAAAGCTGATAAAAATCCCAGGCATTGGCACGCAGGGTCAAATCCGGGGCCGGTCCACCACTGCGCAAAGGATAAAAGGCTCCATTGCGCCAAGAGTAGTCAAACTCCAAGCGCGCATCGATCACCTGCAAACGCAAGCGCCGCTCCTGCAGGCACTGCCCGACATCGTCGGGTAAATGAGGGGCCATGACCACATTCAGGGCACTGGCCAGCACACGCGACCCTGGCCAGCGCGGTAAGTGTTCTAGCACACTGGCCAAGGGCAAAGGCAGGCGCGGAGTTGAAGCAGTCATCGTCGGATCTCCAGAAATCGGCATCAAAAATATACGCACGGCACACCTAGGCCAAGACGGCGTGATCAGGCACAGGCCACAGCCACATGCAACATCGCAGTCAGGCAGCCGTCGCGGCCGGCATCACCATCTCCAACCCTGCCCGCCCATGCCAGAAACCATTGCAGGCCTTGGCCGGCAAGTACTGCTGCAACTGCTCATAAGCCGCCTGAATCGGCATGCGTTCGTGCAGGGCATCGTCAAACAGCCGCAAAACCTCACCCATATGTGCGGACTGCGGGCTAAAGCGCAAAACATCCACACCCAAACTGCGCAGATCCTGAACCTGATGCAGCAAGGTATACACCCAGGCCGACTGCGTCTGTATGCCATTGATCGTCAAAAAGCCTTGGCCTTCGCGGGTTTCCAGCAGCAGACCGTCGGGGTAGTCCATGCATACGTATTGGCAGTTGTCTTTGGGCAGATTACGATTGCGGGCCGTAAAACAGCGGGCCGAAAAAGCGAGCGGCATGCGACCAAAGGCAAACACTTCGGTCTGTAGTCCCTGCGGCCTGTCCTGCTGTAGCTGCGCCAAGCCTGTACGTCCCATCTCCAGTGGCATCACCCAGCGCACCGCGCCTTGCGACGCAATCAACTCCAGCGCAGGCCTGTTGTACAGATTCAGAAACGGACCGGCCACAAAGTCCCGACCCTGCATATGGCGCACGGCACCCATATCGTTGGCCTCGACCAGATAGCGATCGTGTTCGCACACTTTGCGCAAGACCGTCATGTCGCGTCCGGACTCCAGCAAGACCTGGGTGGACAAGACTGGAGTCTTGCCCGCCTGCGCCAACATGTGCGCAATCTCCAGCCAATCCTCCAGGCGCAACTCGTGCCGCCGGGAGCAAACGGTTTCCCCCAGATAAACCGCATCGACCGGCCATTCGCAGGCCGACTCGTAAAACTGCATCACCGCCAGACGCGACCAATAATATTGCAAGGGTCCCAAAGAAAATTTCATGTCCCTATCTCCGTGGCTGGCTTACTTCCAGGGACGCGAATACGCGCCCAATGTGTGCTGCTGGCCCTCGGCCAACTTGTCCAGAGTGCCCATCCAGGCCGGATGAACCGAGTAACGTGTCGTGCGAGAATGGGCCAGATCGATAGCCTGTCGCCAGACTTTCGTGACTTGCGCCACATAGGCCGGGCTGCGCTGGCGTCCTTCGATCTTGATGGCAGAAACCCCGGCCGCCAGCAACTGCGGCAACAGCTCCAGGGTATTCAGGCTGGTGGGCTCTTCCAATGCGTAGTAGTTCTCGCCGGCCACATCAAAGCGGCCCTTGCACAGCGTGGGATAACCCGCATTTTCGCCATCCTGGTAACGATCGATCAGCACACCGTTCAAACGCGACTCCAGGCCCTGGCCGGTCTGTTCCCAACGCACATGTCGGGCCGGCGAACAGACGCCATGCGTGTTGGGCGACTCGCCTGTCGCATACGAAGACAACGCGCAACGCCCCTCCACCATGACGCACAGGCTGCCGAATCCAAACACTTCCACCTGGACAGGGACCTGTTCGCATACTTGTTCGACCTGCGACATGGAAAGCACGCGCGGCAACACCACACGCTGAATCCCGAAGTGGTCGTGGTAGTAGGAAATCGCCTGCGGGTTGGTGGCCGAACCTTGCACAGACAAGTGCAGCCGCAGGTCGGGATGACGCTGGCTGGCATAGGCCATCAGCCCCGGATCGGCCAGAATGACGGCATCCACACCCGAGTCCGCCGCCCGGTCAACGGCATCCCGCCACAATGGCCAAGCCTGCGGCTGCGGATAGGTATTGAGCGCCAGCAAAACCTTGCGCCCACTCTCGTGGGCATAGCGTATGCCTTGCTCGATGGCCTGTGCATCAAAATTGAGCCCGGCAAAATTGCGCGCGTTGGTGGCGTCGCGGAAACCCAGATACACACTGTCTGCGCCATGATCGATGGCCGCTTTCAGGGCCGGCAAGCTGCCGGCCGGGCAAACCAGCTCCAGACAAGCCTGGGCAGGACTTCGAGGCATAGTATTCATGACACTCCCGAACAAAGATCCAGCCAAGACTCGTCCCGGCTGTGCAACGCCCACCACTATGCCCCGTCCGGCCCGGCCTCTCCTTAACACATATCAATTTCTACGCATCTGCTGATCGCCAACAAGCTCTGCACGGCGCAAAATCCCCACCACGCCGCCCGAGTAGTGAACAATACCCACTTTGGTCCCACGCTATTGTCCGAGTCTTTGCCATGACACACCCCGAAGTCATACTGGATGTCCGCGGCCTGCCCGCTCCCGAACCCCTGGAGCACTGCCTGGAGGCGCTGGCTGGACTGGAGCGCGAGCAAAGCCTGACCATGCTGATCGACCGCGAGCCGTTTCCGCTCTACGCCATTCTGGATCGGCACGGTTTCCGGCACCGCTGCACCGACTGCGGCACTCATTTCCAGCTCGTCATCAACAAGGCTTGAATCATGCAACGCGCCCTGTCCATCGATCAATCGCCACCGCTGGCCCTGACCCTGCCGTTTTTCCTGAATGTGCCGCTGTTCGGCCTGCTGTCCTGCGCTCTGGCCATCTGGGCCGGCCCCGATTTGTTTGATTCCCGCTGGCATCCCGCCACCCTGGCCCTGACCCATGCCTGGACGCTAGGCATACTGGGCAGCGCCATGCTGGGCGCACTGATGCACATTCTGGCCGTCGCCGGCAATATACGCGCCACCTTATCGCGCCTGTCGGGCGGAACACTGTGGGCGCTGCTGACCGGGGGCACCTTGCTCTTGATGATAGGCTTCATGGCCTGGCTGCCATGGGCCTGGCTGCTGGCGGCTCTCTTATTAGGCACGGCCCTGACCGGCTACCTGGCTTGCATGGCCAACGCGCTTTGGGCGCAGCGGCGTCGCGTCTTTGCAGGCGCGCGCGAAATCCTGGCCCCCATACGCCTGGCACTGTTGTTTCTGACGTTGACTCTGTTATCGGGCATCTCCATGCTGACCGCTCTGGGCTTGGGCAAGCCCGCGCCCAATCTGCTCGACAGCCATATGCTGTTCGGACTGGCGGGCTGGACAGGACTGCTGGTCATAGCCATGTCTTTTCAGCTGCTGCCTATTTTTCAGGTAACCGAGCTGTATCCACGCAGCCTGGTACGCTGGCTGCCCTGGACGCTGACAGGCTTGCTGGTCGCCAGCGCCGCCCTGCAAAGCCTGCCCGGCCCGTGGCTACCACTGCGCGAACTGCTGCTGTATTTAATCATTCTGGCCTTCGCCCTATGGGCCATCGTCAGCTGGGCAAGATTGTGGCGGCGCAAACGCCCCAATGCCGATACGGTCACCCTGTTCTGGTACAGCGCGTTGGCAAGCCTGATCGTCTGCGTCCCTTTACTGCTCTGGTCGCGTTCGCCTGCAAGCCATGACACAAGTCTGGGCATCGGAATACTGATCATCGTCGGCACACTCGGGTCCCTGGTAACAGGCATGCTCTATACCATTGTGCCCTTTCTGCTATGGCGCGAAGCACAACAAGCCGTGCCTGTAGACCTAGCGCATCCCGAACGAACCCGTGGGTTACTACGCCTGATTCCCAAAACCGGACACTATATCCCGGCCGCCACGGCTCGTTTGCACTGGGCATTGCATAGCGCAGCTATCATGGCGTGCGCTCTGGCCGCGTTGGGCATAGAGACGGCAGCCTGGATAGCGGCCCCTTTGCTCCTGACGGCTTTTATGGTGCTTACCTGGAATCTATGGACAGCCTGGCAGCGCTATCGGCTATGCCGCCAAGCGTTGATAGAACACACGCACTCTGCGGGCTAAACACGTACCACAGCCAACGGGGTGGCATCCATGTGCCTGTCTTACATCTGAAACGCTTTTATCCCCGATATTGGCGTAAAGCCTCGCTGTCCAGAATCGTAAAATTGCGACGTTGCACACGAATCAAGCCCCGGTTCATCAAGTCGCGCAAGGTCCGCGATAGATGTTCGGGCGTCAGATTCAACCGGGAAGCAATGACAGATTTGCCAACATCGATACGGAACGGCTGGCCTTCTTCGCCCGGCCATTCCTGCAATAAATACGCCACCAGACGCTGCGCTCCGTTTTGCAACGTATAGGACTCCAGCTCGCCCATCAGGCGATGCAAGCGCTGGCTAAGTCCGGCCAGCATTCGCCGGGCCATGCCCGGGCTTTGGTCCAGCCGCTCGAAAACCGTTTCACGACCCACATGCAGCAGCAATGTATCGACCAGCGCCTGGGCGGTCACAATATAGTCGCGCTCCATAAACATCAAAGCCTCGCCAAACCCTTCGCCCGGTCCCACCAGCCGCACCACCCGCTCCAGACCAGACGAGGACACGAACACCAGTTTGACGCGGCCATACACCACCACATGAAAACCCATGCATGGATCGCCGCAACGAAACAAGGTGTCTCCGCGCAAGGCATGTACTTCCCGTGTGCCTTGTGCAATAGGCTCCAGTTCGCTACGGGGCAGTTCCTTGAACAGTGGCAAATGTGCAAGATGGGCCTGTATGCGGGCAAGCCGCCTGGACTCTTCCAGAACGACAAACCCCGAACCAGGCGTTCGCGATGCAGCCTGCTGATCGTCCTTTCCTGACTCCATCATGGCCAACTCCAAAATCAAATCCAGACGTTGGACAGACTGCCATATTCCGGCGCGTCGCGATCAGTCGGCAAGGGTCCCGGCTTGACGCATGTCAATCACAGCCGGCAGAAGATAGGCCGAGTGCTCATCATGGGTAGTGCTACAAGGGCCAACGTATTGCCGGCTGTACTGCTTATTGGATGACCCGACCAGCACATGGGGCGCTATTGCGGACTATATTGCCTGATAGCGCATGGGCCGCTATTGGAACGCCGGCACTGCCGGGGAGC